>CAWHTZ010000013.1:0-207679 GCA_963832415.1 uncultured Actinomycetota bacterium
GTCGCCCTGCTTCAGCTCGGCGACGTCCTCGAGCGAGCGGAGGATGGTCGTGGGCTGCCAGCCCGGGTCGGTCTCGCTGAGCGTGGTCGAGACGACGTACTTCGGCATGGCGTTGTAGAGCGGGAACTCGTCTGTCATCGAGGGCCACACAGGCGCGAACTCCTCGTAGCTGCGGCGGCCGAGCAGCATCGCGCCCGCGTCCTCCTGCTCTCGCCCCTTGATCTCGTACGCCGCCTCGACGAAGTCGACGTCCTTGAAGGACCACCCCGCGTGAGGGTGCTCGCCGCCGCCGGGGGAGTCCACGACGCCGTCGAGGGTGATGAGCTCGGTCACGATGATCGTCCGCACGTCTCTCCTGGATTGGTGGTGTCGGGCCGCCGGCGTAGGTCGCTTCGGGACTCATCGCGGGTAGGAGGTCCTCGATGCTGATCAAGTTGCCCTGTGCCGCTGCGCATCGAACCACATGAGGAACCTCCTACGAGACGCACTCCTGAGTTGCGGGCTGACGTTGGACGCCCGTCCCGTATGCCCTGTCCGGGTGGCGTCTCCGGGAAGGGGGCGTCCTACGGGCCCGGTTTCGCCAACGATCTCCCCCTCCGCTGCCGACCCCTGCATCCTCTCCGACCGACCTCCGAGTCGTTGATCCCCATTGACTATCGACGGCCCCCAGAATCCCCTCCGAATACCTGCCTGCCTGGTCCCTCAACCCCTCCATTCCAAGCGGCACGCATGCTACGAAGGTCCGTAGATGGGCCGCCCGAGGACGGGCGGCCCACGACGCATTTTCGGGCCTGTTGTTGGAAGTCGTGGGTGGTGGTGGGACGTGCACGGTGGCGTGAAGATCTACCGCGGGAACGCCGCGGCCGCCCGCTCCTACGTCGAGGCCGACCACGGGCGCGTCGATGACTACTACCTCGCCGAGGGCACTGGCCTGGCCGAGCGCTTCGTCGCGGGTTTCGACCAGCTCGACCAACGCACCTCGGTCGAGCGGGCCGGCGCTCTCGATGGGGACGGCTACGAGGCCTGGGTCGCGGGGCTCGATCCGCTGAGCGGCGAGCCCCGCGGCCGGCTCCGCACCGACGCCAAGGCGGTCCGGTTCGCCGAGGTCGTCGTCAACGGTCCCAAGTCGTGGTCGCTCGCCGCCGCGCTCCACCCGGAGGTGGCCGAGGCCTACGACGCGGCGATGGATCGAGCTGCCGTGCAGATCGTGGGGTGGCTGGCCGAGCACTCCACGACGCGGGTGGGTCCCCGGGGTCGGCAGGTGCAGGTGCCCGTCGAGCGGCTCGAGGCCGTGACGGTGCGGCACTACACCTCGCGGGCCGGTGACCCGCACCGGCATCTGCACCTCCAGATCAACGCCCGGGTCTGGGCCGACGGCCGGTGGCGAGGCCTGCACACGCTCGGCATGCGCGACAGCATCGAGGCCATCAACGGCATCGGCCACGCCGCCGTCATGACCGACCCGGAGTTCCGCGCCGCGCTCGCCGACCAGGGTTTCACCCTCGATCCCGAGACCGGCGAGATCGAGGAGCTGACCACCTACGTCGGGCCGTTCTCCGCGCGAGCGCGGCAGATCGGACGCAACGTCGACCGCTACGACGCCGCGTGGCGCGCCGAGCATCCCGGCCAGGAACCCGGTCCCGAGCTGCTGCGAGCCTGGGACCGGCGCGCCTGGGCCGAGGCCCGCCCCGACAAGGTGGTGCCGACCGACGGCGGCGAGCTGACGCATCACTGGGTCGATGAGCTGCACCACCTCGGCTACCGCGCCGTCCCGCGGCGCCGCACGACACCGGGTGCGGTGAAGCCCGGTGAGCTGGATCGGCCGGCAGCGGTCGACACGGTCGTCTCGCGGCTGGGTGCGAAACGGTCGGGCTGGAACGCCGCGGACGTGCGTGGTGAGGTCGAGCAGCTGGTCGCCCGGTCGAACGTCGTCACCACCGCCGCGGTGCGACGGGAGCTGGCCGAGGACCTGACCGCCCGGGTGCTCGAGGTCTGCGTCCCGCTGCTGCCCCACGAGGTTCCCGAGCACATCCGGGCCCTCACTTCGGTGGACGTGCTGCGTATCGAGGCTGACATCACGGGTCGCCTGGCTGCCCGCGCCGCCCACCCGGGCCGCCCGGTGCCGATCACCGCGGGCCGCCTCGACGAGGCGCAGCAGGACGCGGTCGCCGCGCTGGCCGGCACCCACCGGCTCGTCGTGGTCGAGGGCGCGGCCGGGGCGGGCAAGACGGCGACCCTTGCCGGCACCCGGGCGGTGGTCGAGGAGCAGGGTCACCGCACGATGATCGTGACGCCGACGTTGAAGGCCGCCCAGGTCGCCGCAGGCGAGGTCGGGACGCAGGCCTTCTCCGCCGCCTGGCTGGCCCATCAGCACGGCTTCCGGTGGGACGAGCACGGCCACTGGACCCGGGAAGCCGCCACTCCCCGTCCCGAGGCCACCCTGCGCCCCGACGACCTGCTGCTGGTCGACGAGGCGGGGATGCTCGACCAGGACACGGCTCGTGCCCTCCTGACGATCGCCGACGAGACCGGCGCACGCCTCGGGTTCATGGGCGACCGGCACCAGCTGCCCGCGGTCGGCCGAGGCGGCGTCCTCGACCTCGCGGCCCGCTGGGCCGACCCCACGGCCGTGGTCACCCTGGACCGGGTGCACCGCTTCGCAGACCCGGCCTACGCCCAGCTGTCCCTGGCGATGCGCACCGGCGACGACCCCGCGGCGGTGTTCGACCAGCTGGTCCGGCGGGGCCAGATCACGGTGCACGCCACCGAGCCCGAGCGCACCGAGGCCCTCGCCGCCGAGGCCGCCGAGTCCGGCGCTCTGGTCATCGCCGACACCCGCGAACAAGTGGCCGACCTCAACGCCGCCATCCGCGACCGGCTCGTCTCCGCGGGCCGGGTCGACGATCGATGCGGGGTCCTCACCGACTCCGGCGAACGAATCGGCGCGGGCGACCGGGTCGCCACCCGGCGCAACGACTACGAGCTGGGCGTCGCCAACCGTGACACCTGGACCGTGGCTCTCGTCGAGCCCGACGGCCACCTCCACCTGACCAACGCCTCCACCGAGCGTGTGGTCGACCCCGCCTACGCCCGGCGGCACGTCGAGCACGCCTACGCCACCACCGTCTACGGCGCCCAGGGCGACACCGTTGCCGAGGCCCATCTCGCGATGGGCGAGCACACCGGAGCAGCATCGGCCTACGTCGGCATGACTCGCGGACGCGAGCACAACACAGCCCACCTGGTGGCCGAGAGCCTCGACGATGCCCGCCGCCTCTGGCTCGAGGCGTTCAGCCGGGACCGCGCCGACCTCGGGCCCGCTCACGCCGCCCGGCTCGCCGCCACGGAGTCCGCCAAGTACGCCCGCGCCCGCCCTGCGGAGCACGGCCGCCCTGTCCCCCGGAAGCGACCGCTCAGACCGGCCAGGGTCCCGGCGACCGCCTCATCGCCCGCCCCGGTTCCAGAGCATGGGCGCCATCCCGGAATCGGCTTCTAGCGTCACTCGGCTCCCGCGTCCAGGACGGCTCGAGCCTCGTCGATCAGCGCGGAGAGCGAGGCGTGCCACGCGGGCAGGTCGACCGACAGGGTCACCCACGTCAGCTCGCGGTTGATCTCGTCGTACTGGTGAATGATGAAGTTCCGGTTGGCGACCGCGATGGCCCACTCGACGCCCTCGGGCGCCAGGACTCCCAGTCGCGACAACCGGTTGGCGGCCTCGCCGAGCTTCATCATCAGCGAGTCGCCGGCCTCCTGGAGGAGCCCATCGACAAGGTATGCGTCCTTGCCGCGGGCCACGACCTCGTCGACCCGGAAGAGCCAACCCTCGACGTGCAGCAACTCCTTGGCGGCCTTGCGGTCCATCAGAGCAACACCGCCTCACGCCGAATGTCATCGTCCAGCGTGGGCTTGAGCCCGCCGTAGGACACCAGGTCGATCTCGCGACCCAGGACCTGCTCGATCAGCTGCTTGAACCGGACGAACTCGAAGGAGGACGTGCCCTCGGGAGCCTCGACCAGCAGATCGATGTCGGAGTCAGGGCGAGCCTGGCGGCGGGCGACGGACCCGAACACGGCCAGCCTCTGGTAGCCGCGCTCCTCGGACAGCGCCCTGAGGACGGGCGCCGCCGCTGGGATCAGGACTCCGGGATGCACGACATCGAGGTCCGGTGCGAACCTCAGCTGCTGGCTGACCGCCGGTTGCGAGACGCCCAGCGCTTCGGCGATCTGCCGCTGGCTCATGCCGGTGGCCACCATTGCGCGCAGGGCGATGGTGCGACGCAGGCGCGCCAGATCCTCGTCACGGCGCGCATCGCGATACTCGGCCAGCAAGGGCATAAGGTGATCTTATCAGCCTCTTGGGCCACTGCGCCCGTCCTCCGTGGCGCGACCACAGCATCGGCCCCGGTGAGCTGTCACCGATCTCCCGAGACATCACATGGGCCCCTTGGGACCCGGTCTGGGAGACCCCAGCAAGGGGTCTCGCCGACATTTCTTCAACTTTCGGAGGGGCGCACGCTGACCTGCACCAACGCCCCCACCGGTGCTCCGCCCGTCCTCGAAATCGGCGGGACGGGCGGCCTCAGGACGGGCGAAAATTGGTGCGCTGGCTGAGGACACTCGAAGGTGGCCATCGATGAGCGCGCGGAGCCGCTCGCACACCTGGTGGAGGAGCAACGGAATCCGCCGACCCGTCCACGGGCCGGCCACACCCCAGGGAGAACCACCATGAGCAACGCCTACCGGGCCGAGCAGCCCGACCGACCCCACACGGGAGACGAGCTGATGACCATGAAGGAGGTCGCCGCGCTCGTCCGCGTCCCCGAGGCGACGCTGCGCTACTGGCGCCACCTCGGCGCCGGCCCCCGCAGCTTCAAGATCGGCCGCCACGTCCGCTACTGGCGCGCCGACCTCACCCTCTGGCTCGCCGAGCAGACCAACCGTCCCCACGACCGGGGCTGAGCGGCGACAGCCGGGCGACGCGAGAGGCAGGATGAGCCATGGCCAGCATCGAGAAGCGCGTGCGGGACGGGCAGACCTCGTGGCGGGCGCACTACCGCACCCCGGCGGGCGCGCAGCGGAACAAGACGTTCGCCCGCAAGGTCGACGCGGAGAGGTTCCTCGCCGGCGTCGAGAGCGCCAAGGTCGTCGGGACGTACGTCGACCCCGCGCTCGCGCGGGTGACCGTCGGCGTGTGGGCGCGACGCTGGCTGGAGGGGCAGGCACACCTCAAGCCCACCACCCGGTCGCGCTACGAGGGGGTGCTGCGCACGCACATCCACGCGAAGTGGGACGGGGTCAGGCTCGCCGACGTCTCCCACAGCGACGTCCAGGCATGGGTGAGCGAGCTGGCGAGGAGCCACTCCCCCGCCAGCGTCCACAAGATCCATCGGATCCTCAGCCTGGTCCTCGACATGGCGGTCAAGGACGGCCGACTCGCCCGCAACGTGGCCAACGGGGTGAACCTCCCGCGCGTCGGCAGGCACGAGCACCGCTACCTGACCCATGACCAGGTCGACGACCTGGCCACCGCGACCGGCTACCCGGCCGACCCGAGCAAGCACAGCAGCCTCGACACCCGCGTCAACGGGACGTACCGGCTGGTCGTGCTCTTCCTCGCCTACACCGGGGTCCGGTTCGGCGAGATGGCTGCCCTGCGGGTCGGCCGGCTCGACCTGCGCCGCAGCCGCGCCGTCATCGTCGAGTCCGTCACACCGGTGCAGGGCCTGGGGCTGGTGTGGGGCGACACCAAGACCCACCAACGCCGCGAGGTGCCGATCCCCCGGTTCCTCACCGCCGAGCTCGCCGGGCACATCGACGGCAAGCGGCCGGACGACCTGGTCTTCGCCGGCATCCGGAACGGCCAGCCGCTGCGCGTCAGCACCTTCCGGACCGCCTTCAGCGCGGCGGCGAGGGCGATCGGCGTCCCCGACCTGCACCCGCACCAGCTGCGGCACACCGCGGCCAGCCTCGCGATCGCCTCGGGCGCCGACGTGAAGGTCGTCCAGCAGATGCTCGGCCACAGCTCGGCGACCATGACGCTCGACACCTACGGCCACCTCTTCGAGGACCGGCTCGACGAGGTCGGGGACGCCATGGATCGAGCACGCGAGGCCGCGCGGCAGCGCCGAGAGCTGTTGCCCCGTGTTGCCCCAGTGTTGCCCGAGACCGATTTCCACGGAAATGGAGAAGCGGCCCCGACCAGCGTTTCCGCTGGTCAGGGCCGCTTTTCGGACCTGTACCCCCGACCGGATTCGAACCGGCGCTACCGCCTTGAGAGGGCGGCGTGCTAGGCCGCTACACAACGGGGGCCTGCCATCCGGATGAGGCCGAGACGGCCTCCAGAACAGCGAGCGAGAGCCTAGCGAAGCCGGGTTCTCGCACAAAATCGCGGTCCGCGGACCGCGATCTCGCTGGGATACCAGGACTCGAACCTAGACTAACTGAACCAGAATCAGTCGTGCTGCCAATTACACCATATCCCAATGGCTCGGCCCCTCACGCAGACGCGTGCGGGACCGGGACCGAACGATACACGCGCCCGCGCGACCCGATCAAAGCGGCGGGATCGGACCGCCGGGCGAGCCCCATCGCGCGTGCGGCCCACAGCGCAAGGCCGAGGTAGACCAGCGACTGGGTCAGCGTCACGGGGATGCTCCACCAGCTGCCCTCGCCCGGGTTCATGGCCGAGCTCAGGTCCCCGAAGGCCAGGGCCAGGCCGAAGGCGAGCCAGTTGTTGAGGACGTGCATCGCGATGGCCGCCTCGAGCCCGCCCGTCGCGATCACGAGCACGCCGGCGACGATGCCGAAGGCGAAGCGGTCGAAGAAGACGGGGATGCTCTGGCCCAGGCCGTGTGCGAGGGCGAAGACCATCGCCGGCACCAGAACGGCCGCGACGCGCCCGGCCCAGCCGCCGAAGACCCCGCCGACGGCCTGGGTCAGGTAGCCGCGGAAGCCGTACTCCTCGCCGGCCGCCTGCAGCGGCGTGAGCAGCAGGATCACCAGGAGGAAGTTGCGTGTCTCGGTGGTGAACCCGTTGGCGTCACCGCTGAGCTCCGCGCCGGTGGACGTCGACGGCAGCACGGCGGCCACCATCAGCGTCGCGATCAGCGCGATCACGGCGAGCCCGAAGCAGACGCCGGCGTAGCGCCAGCGCATGCGCGGGCCCACCGAGGTGATCCAGCGCGGCTTGAGCCCGTGCACCCACCGGGTCACGAGCCAGGCGGCGGGGATCAGCGAGGCCAGGGCGAGATTGATGTAGGCCAGCCCGGCCGGGGTCAGGTCCGCCAGGTCGAGCAGCCCGGTGAGCGACTCGCCGACGGGCGCGCCGGTCGCGCCGTAGTAGACGATGAAGGGGATGAGCCAGACGAACGGCCCGATCAGGATCATCACCGAGACCATGAGCAGGACGCCGAGCACCGGGCGCCACCAGCCGCGGTCGCCGGCGCGGTGGGTCTGCTGGTACTCCAGCGGCGGGTAGAGGTCCCGGGGCGGCCCGGGGGCGGCACCGGGGGACGCAGGCGGCGGGCTCGTGTCGACCGTCATGCCCCCATGATGACCGGCGCACCTAGCCCGGGACGCCGATCGGGCCAACGCCTCAGGCGAGGGCCGAGGCGAGCCTCCCGAGGCCGCGCTCTCGGCCGAGCAGCTCGAGCGACTCGAAGAGCGGCGGCGAGACACGGCGTCCCGTCACCGCGACGCGCACCGGTCCGAAGGCGTTGCGGGGCTTGAGGCCCATCTCGTCGACGAGCCGCTCGCGCAGCGCGCCCTCGATCTCGTCGGTTCCCCACTCCGGCAGGGCCTCCAGCGCCGCGTGCGCGGCGCGGACCACCGCGAGCCCGTCCTCGGTGAGCACCTTCTCGACGTCGGTCTCGTCCCGGGTGAAGCCCCCCTCGTCGACGAAGAGGAAGTCGAGCATGGTGGGCGCCTCGGTGAGCTTGTTCATCCGCTCGGCGACCAGCGGCATCGCCCGGTCGAGGAGCGCCAGCTGCTCCTCGGTGGGCGGCGTCGAGAGGGAGCCGCTGGCCTGCAGGAACGGGACCAGGCGCTCCGTGAGGTCCTCGCGGGTGAGCATCCGCAGGTGGTCGGCGTTGATGGCCTCGGCCTTCTTGAGGTCGAAGCGCGACGGCTGCGGGTTCACCCGACCGATCTCGAAGGCGTCGACCATCTCCTCGAGCGTGAACACGTCGCGGTCCGCCGAGAGCGCCCAGCCGAGCAGGGCGAGGTAGTTGAGCAGGCCCTCCGGGAGGAACCCGTCGTCGCGGTAGGCGAAGAGATGGGCCTGCGGGTCGCGCTTGGAGAGCTTCTTGTTGCCCTCGCCCATGATCAGCGGCAGGTGCCCGAAGTCCGGCACCGCGTCGGAGATCCCCAGCTCGACGAGGGCGCGGTGCAGCGGGAGCTGGCGCGGGGTGCTGGAGAGCAGGTCCTCACCGCGGAGCACGTGGGTGATCCGCATCAGCGCGTCGTCGACCGGGTTGACCAACGTGTAGAGCGGGTCGCCGTTCGCCCGGCACAGGGCGAAGTCGGGCACGTGCTCGCTGTCGAACGTCACCTCGCCGCGCACCAGGTCGGTCCAGGTGATCTCACCCTCCGGCATCCGGAAACGCACGATGCTGCTGCGCCCCTCGGCCTCGAAGGCGGCCCGCTGCTCCGCGGAGAGGTCGCGGCAGAAGCCGTCGTACCCCTGCCGCTTCGAGCCGGACTCCCGGCGCCGGGCGTCGACCTCGTCGGTCCGGCAGAAGCAGTCGTAGGCGAAGGACGACGCCGCGAGCCTCGCGAGCACGTCGTGATAGATCCCGGTGCGCTCCGACTGGCGGTAGGGGCCGTAGGCCCCCCCGACCTCCGGCCCCTCGTCCCAGTCGAGGCCCAGCCAGCGCATCGCGCCGAGCATCGCGTCGTAGGACTCCTGGGTGGACCGCTCCTTGTCGGTGTCCTCGATGCGGAAGACGAACGCCGCGTCGGCCCCCTGCTTCGCGGCGTGCCGCGCGAAGACCCAGTTGTAGAGCGCGGCCCGGGCGAAGCCCACGTGCGGAGACCCGGTCGGCGAGGGGCAGAAGCGCACCCGCACGGCGCCCGGGGTCGGGCCGGCGGTCGGGTCAGGGGTCGGGTCGTGAGTCATCGAGGCTTGGTCACCTTGTTCGCGAGGGAGCCGATGCCGGCGATCGAGACCTCGACCTCGTCGCCCGGCCGCATGGGCCCGACACCCTCGGGGGTGCCGGTGAGGATCACGTCGCCGGGCAGCAGCGTCATCACGCCCGAGATGTGCTCGACCAGCGACGGGATGTCGAAGACCAGGTCCGCGGTGCTGCCGTCCTGCACCAGCTCGCCGTTCAGGTGGGTGGTCAGGCGGACGCCGTCCGCGAAGGCCTGGGGGTCGAGGTCGGTCTCGACCCACGGGCCGAGCGGGCAGAAGGTGTCGAAGCCCTTGGAGCGCGTGAACTGCCCGTCCTTGCGCTGCAGGTCGCGGGCCGTGACGTCGTTGCCGACGGTGTAGCCGTGGATGACGTCGGTCGCCTTGTCCCGGGGCACGTCGCGACAGATCCGGCCGATCACGACGGCGAGCTCGCCCTCGTAGTGCAGCTCCTGCGTCTGGCGCGGGTAGGTGATGGGGTCGTCCGGGCCGATGACCGCGGTGTTCGGCTTGAGGAACATCAGCGGCTCCTCGGGCGGCTCGCCTCCCATCTCGCTCGCGTGCGCGGCGTAGTTGCGGCCGATCCCGACCACCTTGCTGCGCGGCAGCACGGGCGCCAGCAGGCGCACGTCGGCGAGCCGGTGCTCCTCCTCGAGCAGCCTGACGCCCACGTAGAGCGGGTCGCCGGCGAGCGCCACGACGACGCTGTCGGGGTCGGGCAGGCCGTGCTCGTCGACCTCGCCGGTGACGACGCCGTACTGCGGGTCCTGCCCGGCGGTGAACCTTGCGATGCGCACCGGCCGAGCCTAACGACCCGCGGCCGCCCCGGAGGCGCCGGGCCGCCTACCCTCGACCCGTGCGAGCAGCGCAGTGGCGGCCGCGGGCGGCGGCCCACGCGGAGCGGGTGGATGCCTGTGCCGGGCCTCACCTCGCGCGGCGCCGCGCCGGGGTGAAGCACCCGGTGCACGACTTCCTGTTCACCTACTACGCGCACTCCCCCGCCCAGCTGCGCCGGTGGCACCCGGGGTTCGGCGTGCGGCTGGAGGGCGGCGCAGACCGGGCCCACTGGAAGGGGTACGCCGTCGACGGCGACGCGGCGGCCGTGCCGGCGTCGTACGTCGTCTCGCAACGCGTGCTGCTGACCACCCTCGCGCGGCTGCTGCGCGCGACGTCGGGCCGGGCCCCGAGCTACGGCTGCTTCGGCCTGCACGAGTGGGCGATGGTGTATCGGCTCGACGAGGGCGAGACCCGGCACGCGGACTGGCCGCTGCGCCTCGGGCCCTCCGGCACCGACGAGGTCGTCGAGTCGCACCGGATCACCTGCACACATTTCGACGCCTACCGCTTCTTCACCCAGCCGGCGCGCCCGCTGAACGCCGTCTCCCCCGGGCGTGACGACCGCGAGCGGTTCGAGCAACCGGGCTGCCTGCACGCCGGGATGGACCTCTACAAGCACGCCTACCGGCTCTCGCCGATGGTCTCCTCCGACCTGGTCGCCGACTGCTTCGAGCTGGCCTGGGAGATCCGGGAGCTGGACATGCGCGCGGCGCCGTACGACCTGCGCGACCTCGGGTACGACCCCGTGCCGGTCGAGACGCCGGAGGGCAAGCGGGCCTACGCCGCGGCCCAGGCCCGCTTCGCGGAGCGCGGCGCGCCGCTCCGGGCGCGACTGCTGGCGGAGTGCGAGCGCCTGCTCGCGGTCGCCGAGTCGGCGTGAGCTTCCCGGCTCAGAAGCCGGACCAGGGAACAGTGGCCTGCAGGACCGCCTCGGTGAGGCCGTCGCTGCGCAGGTGCGTGACCTCCTGGTACTCCGGGTCCGCCACCATCCGGGTGAAGGCCTCGCGGGACGGGTAGCGCACGAGCAGCACGGCGTCCCAGGCCTGGCCGTCCTCGGCGACCAGGTCGGTCGAGCCGTCACCGGCATAGATCACCTCGGCGCCGTAGCGCTCCAGGAAGGTGTCCGAGAGCGCCGCGGCGTAGCGGTCGTACGACGCGCGCCCGCCCTCGGCCCAGCGCAGCAGGTTGAGCATCACGACGGGACCGCCGGGGTCCTCGGCGAGGTAGCGCTTCAGGTCGGCACCGCGGGGATCGACAGCCATGGCGGCATGCAATCACATCGCGGGCAGCAGGGGCGATATCGAACGCATGTTCGAGTAGCATGGGTCGATGGCACGCGGTGGCTACGGACACGGGAGCGGGGTGCCGCTGCACGAGCGCGTGCGACACACGGGCTCCGAGCCGTTCGCGCCGCGCGAGGACACCTTCACCACGCCCGAGCCCGCCCCGGCGCGGCCGCACCCGCCCCCGGCGGCCGACGGCTGCCCCGCCCGCCACTGCTGGGTGACCGTGCCGGTCGACGGGCCCACCGCCCGGCCCGGCCTGCTGCTCGAGTGGCGCAAGGCCGAGAAGGGCCGCTGGGAGGGGCGCGTCGCGTATGCCGCCGAGCTGCGCCCGGGCCGCTGGGCCACGATCGAGGAGTGGATCCCGGCCGAGCTTCTCGCCGCCGGCTGACCCCGGCCGGGCGCCGCTAGCGTGGGCCTCGTGCTGACCGACAGCGTGCACGAGGGGGCGACCTTCCGCGGCGAGGACTGGTACGCCGAGAACCTGGGCGCCGCCCGGTTCACCGAGTGCACCTTCGTCGACGTCGACCTGAGCGAGAGCACGTCGCGGGGGGCGACGTTCGAGGAGTGCCGCTTCGAGGGCTGCCGCTTCAACTCCTCGACCCACGAGGCGACGGCGTTCGTCGCCTGCGACCTGGTCCGCTGCAACCTCTTCGACGCGACCCTGGCCGGCTGCAAGCTCGTCGGCTCCGTCCTCGAGGGCGGCACGCTGCGGCCGATCACCGTCGCCGGCGGGCAGTGGCAGTCGATCACGGCCCGCCACGTGGACCTCAGTCGGCTCGACCTCAGCGGCCTCGACCTGCGGGACGCCGACCTCTCCGGCAGCGACCTGACCGACACCGTGCTGCGGGGCGCCCGGCTGGAGCGGGCCAGCCTGCGCGAGACCCGACTCTGCGGAGCCGACCTCCGCGGCGCCTCGCTCGACGGCGTCGACCTGGCCGCCGCCCGGTTGCGGCGCACGCGCCTGGACCTCGTCGGCGCCGTGCTCCTGGCCGAGCTGCACGGCGCCGCGGTCGACGCCGACCACGGGGCCTGAGCGGCCCCTCCAGGCAGGCACCTCAGGCCTTGCGTTCGAACACGTGTTCGACTAGGCTCGGGCCATGGAAGCCGGGGTCCCCACCAGCGCCGGGCTCCTGGCGCGTGCGCGGTCGCGGCGGGAGGCGGCGGACCGGGCCGAGGCCGAGCTGCTGGAGACCACGCTGGCGTGGGCGGCGCTGCACCCCGACGGGGTGGTGGTCGACCCCTACGGCCCCGAGGACACGGTCCTGTCCGGCGCGGGCTGTGACCCCCGCCGGGGCGCCGACCAGCCGTTGGAGCTCGCGGGCCCGGGCGCGCCCACGGTCTCCGAGCTGGCGGTGGTGGAGTACGCGGCGGTGCTGGGGATGTCCACCGACGCCGGGCGGCGCTACGTCGGCGACGCCCTCGAGATCGGCCACCGCCTGCCCCGGCTGCACGCCCGGGTCACTGCCGGGGACCTCCCGGTGTGGCGGGCCCGGCGGATCGCCCAGGCCACCAAGCACCTCTCCCCCGCCGCCGCCGACCACGTGGACGCCCGGATCGCCCCGATCGCCCACCGCGTCGGCCTGGTCGTGCTGGACCGGCTGGTCGAGGAGGCCCGCGCCCGGTGCGACCCCGAGGAGGCCGAGCTGGCCGCCCTCGAGGCAGCCGAGGCCCGGCACGCCACCATCCACCGGCCCACCCCCGGCCACGAGCTGGCCGGCCAGGCCGACCTCACCGCCACCCTCGATCTGCCCGACGCCCTCGACCTCGACAGCACCCTCTCCCGCCTCGCCCAGGCGCTGAAGGACCACGGCAGCCAGGACTCCCTCGACGTCCGCCGCGCCCGGGCCCTCGGCCTCCTCGCCCGCGGCGAGACCCTCCAGCCCCCCGACACCAGCGACACCCACCCCGGCCAGACCGGCCGGACCGGTCAGACCGGTCAGACCGGGCGCGCGGTCACCCTCTACGTGCACACCACCGCGGAAACCCTCCACGGCCCCGCCCTGGCCGCCTGCACCTGCGGCGCCGCCCCCGCCACGGGCGCCACTCCCGTCGGCGGCCTGCACCTGGCCCGCCTGGAGAACACCCGCGGCCTGATCACCGCCGACACCCTCCGCGACTGGCTCAACCACCCCGGCACCCAGATCACCCTCAAGCCCGTCATCGACCTGCGAGACCAGATCGCCGTCGACGCCTACGAGGCCCCCGACCGGATCGCCGAGCACGTCCGACTCGAGCGGTCGACCTGCGCCTTCCCCCACTGCACCCGACCCGCCCGATCCGCCGACCTCGACCACACCGAGGAATACCTCCCACCCGACCAGGGCGGACCACCCGGCCAGACCGGCACCCGATCCCTCGCCCCCCTCTGCCGACGCCACCACCGCGCCAAGACCCACCCCACCCCCACCGACCACCCCCACGGCCGACGCTGGCGCTACCACCGCGACCCGCACGACCCGGCCACCTTCATCTGGACCAGCCCCCACGGCCACCGCTACCGCGTCGACCCCACCGGGACCACCAGCCTCACCCCCCGCCAGCACAATCCCCCGGTCAGCCAGCCGGCACCCGCGCCCTGATCCCGTCGACGACGATCGCCAGCGCCTCGGAGAAGTCCGACCCCTCGCGCGGCCCGCCCGCGATGGCGCCGGCACTCGCCGCCTGCAGGTGCGCCTGCTCCTCGGAGGTGTGCCCCAGGGTCAGGTGCAGCAGCGCCCGCACCGCGGTCGGCACCCGCGCCGCGGACAACCCGGCCTCGCCCAGGACCTCGACGAGGTCGTCGTACGGCGCCGATGCCCCCAGCCCGAAGGCCAGCGCCGTGGCCACGACCTCGGCGCCGTCGGTGTAGGCCAGGAGCGCGTCGCGCAGCTCGCCGCAGAGCACGACGACCCGCTCGTCCCAGGCACCCGCGCCCCCGGCCTCCGCGGTGCGGCCGCGGGCGAGGATCTCGTCCGCGACGGCCGCCAGGAGCGTCTGCTTGTCGGGGAAGTGGTGGTAGAGCGCGCTGGGACGCACCCCCAGCTCGGCACCGAGCCGCCGCATCGTCAGGTCGGCCAGGCCGAACTCGTCCAGCACGCGCAACGCATGCGCGACGACGTCCTCGCGGTGGTGCACGTGGAGCCTCCTGCTGACCGGCGGCGGGGCCGCCGCGTTGACCATCCGGCGGCCCGAGCCTAACCTGAACGCCGTTCACCTGACCACCGTTCAGGTCCGCCGACCAGGAAGTCCCCATGCCTCGCACCCGTGCCACGCCCCGCCTCCGCCGCACCTCGACCGACCTCGCGCTCATCGCGGGCTTCGCCGCCCTGGTCGCGGCCTGCGCGATCGCGCCCGCGCTCAACCTCTCCGGGCCGGTGCCGATCACGCTGCAGACCTTCGGCGTCCTGCTCACCGGTGCCGTCCTGGGCGCGCGCCGCGGCTTCCTCGCCGTGCTGCTCTACCTCGCGATCGGCGCGGCCGGCCTGCCCGTCTTCGCCAACGGTGGCGCCGGGTTCGGCGTCTTCAGCGGACCGAGCGTCGGCTACCTCATCGGCTTCCCGCTCGCCGCCGGCCTGTGCGGCCTGATCGTGGAGCGCCTGCCCCGCCGCGCGTTGCAGAGCGTCCCGATGATCTTCTTGGCCGGCCTCGTCAGCAGCGCGATCTTCATCCACGGTCTCGGGATGCTCGGCCTGATGTGGCGCCTCGACATCTCGCTCGCGGCGGCCTTCGACATCGACAAGGTGTTCTGGATCGGCGACGTCCTGAAGAACGTCGGCATGGCGCTCGTGGCCACGGCCGTGCACCGCGCCTTCCCCGACCTGCTCGGCCGCCGGGCCCCCGCGCCCGCCTCCGGCGCCGCGGGCGCGGCGGCGGACACCCCGGAGGACACCGCCAGCCGGTGAGCGCGCTCTCGCTGGACCACGTCACGGTCAGCCTGCCGACCGTCGACGGCGACGTGCAGGTCCTGACCGAGACGACGCTCGCGCTCACCGAGCAGCGGATCGCGCTGATCGGGCCCAACGGCTCGGGGAAGTCCACGCTCGCCCGCCTGCTCAACGGCCTGGTCGACCCGACCACCGGCACCGTCACGGTCGACGGCCTCGACGTGAGCAGTCAGGGACGCGCGGTGCGTCGCCGCGTGGCCTTCTCCTTCACCGACCCGTCCGCGCAGCTGGTGATGCCGACGGCGCTCGAGGACGTCGCCCTGTCGCTGCGTCGCGCCCACCGGGACAAGGCCGAGCGTCAGCGCGCGGCCCACGAGGTGCTGGCGGCCTACGGCCTCGACGGCCTCGGCGACCGCAGCGTGCACGCGCTGTCCGGGGGCCAGCGTCAGCTCCTCGCGCTGGCGGGCGTGCTCGCCACCGACCCCGACGTGCTGGTCGCCGACGAGCCGACGACGCTGCTCGACCTGCGCAACGCGCGCCGCGTCGGCGACCTCCTCTTCTCGCTGCGCCAGCAGCTCGTGCTCGTCACCCACGACCTCGACCTCGCCGCCCGCTGCGACCGCGCGCTCTACGTGGACGACGGCCGAGTCGCCTTCGACGGTCCCCCCGGCGAGGCGATCGCCCGCTACCGGGCCGCGGTGACGCCGTGAGCATGCTCGGCGCCTACCACCCCGGGCGCTCGGTCTTCCACCGCGCCGGCGCGGGCACCAAGCTGCTCGGCCTGCTGTTCGCCGGCCTCGTGGTCGTCGCGACGCCGGGACCGGTCGCGGCCCTGGGGTTCCTCGCGGTCGCCGTCACCGCCCTGGTCGCGACCGGGGCCGGGGTTCGTACCCTGCTGCGCACGCTCCGCGGCCTGCTGCTCGTGCTGGTCGCGATCGCCGCCTACCAGGCCTGGCAGAACGGCTGGGAACGCGCCGTCGAGACGGTGGCCGACCTGGTCGCCCTGGTCCTCCTCGCCACCGTGGTGACGGTGACCACGCCGGTCGACGAGGTGCTGGACGCCATCACCCGCGCGCTGGAACCGCTCCGCCGCGTCGGCGTCCGGCCCGAGCCGGTCGCGCTGGCCTTCTCGCTGGTGCTCCGCGCCATCCCGACCACCCTCGACCTCGCGAACCAGACCCGCGACGCCGCGGTGGCACGCGGCCTCGAGCGTTCGCCCCGCGCCCGGCTCGTGCCCCTGGTGCTCCGCGTGGTCGCGCACGCACGCGCCACCGGCGACGCCCTGCACGCGCGCGGGATCACCGACGACCTCGACGAGCGGGCGGCCTAGGCCTGCTCCGCCGGGTCGGCGAGGGGCGTCTGGAAGGACCACAGGTGACCCTCGAGGTCGCGGGCGCTGTACTCCCGGAAGCCGTACGGCATGTCCGTCGGCTCGTAGACCACCTCGGCGCCGGCGTCGCGCACCCGCGCGTGATGCGCGTCGACGTCCTCCACGTGCACCGCCAGCGACGCCGTCACGAGCCCGGCCGAGGCCGGCGAGAACATCCCGAACCGCTCCGACTCCGGGTGCAGCCAGACGACCCCGTCGCCGGCGTACACCTCCGCGTGCACGACGCGGTCGCCGTCGGCGTGCACGGGCCCGGGGGCGAGGGCGAAGACGTCGACCAGCCAGCGGTGCGCCGCGGCCAGGTCCGCGTAGACCAGCAGCGTGACGCGGCGAGTGAGCCCCGGCTCCTCCCCGCCGAGCCCGGCGAGCAGGTCGAGCAGTGCCTCGTCGCCCGGGTCCTCGCCGGCCAGGAGCCGCGCCTCCACGGCGCGCACCCGCTCCCGGGTGCGAGCCATCTCGGCCAGGCGGGCGTCCAGGTCGGCGAGGTGCCGCCGCGTCAGCGCCGCGAGATCACCGGGTGTCGGGTCGAGCTCCGCCACGGGCGTGCCCAACGCGCGCAGCAACCGGATCCGGTAGAGCCGATCGAGCGCGGCTGCGTCGTAGCGCCGGCGACCGGCGGCGTCACGCGGCGGGGCGAGCAGCCCGGCCTCCTCGTAGTAGCGCAGCGTCCGCTCGGTGAGTCCCGTGCGCCGGGCCACGGCTCCGATCGTGAGTTCCATACGGCGACGCTAGGACCTCACGCCGCGTGAGGCGCAAGCCCGCACCGGCCGGCCTCACCAGCCGGCGGGGTGCACGTCGGCCCAGACGCGGCCGGCGGCCGCCTCGGCCGCCTCGACCTGGGCCGAGAGCGAGAGCAGCAGCTCCTCCTCCGCCGGCCGCGCGGCCAGCATCACCCCGACCGGCAGCCCGTCGCCGGGGCCGGCGCCGGTCCAGCGCAGCGGGAGCGAGACGGCCGGCATGCCGGTGACGTTCCAGGCCGAGGTCCAGGGCGTGAAGGACTTCTGTGCCTCGAAGTCCGCGGCCGGGTCCGCGTCGTCGCGGATCGCGCCGACGGCGAGCGGCGGCGAGGCCAGCGTCGGTGTCAGCACCGCGTCGTAGGGCGCCAGCGCGGTCAGCGCGTCCGCCGCGAACCGGCGCATGGCGCCGATCGCCAGCCCGAACTCCGGACCGGAGACCGCGCGGCCGCGGTCGGCCAGCCACCGCGTCAGGGGGCGGATCCGGTCCTCGCGGCCGGGCGGCACGGGCGACAGCGCGGTGAGCACGGCCCAGCAGGTCTCGAAGACCGGCACCGCGTCGCGGGCCAGGGGCACCGGCACGTCCTCGACCCCGTGACCCAGCGACTCCAGGAGGGCCGAGGCGTCCTCGTACGCCGCGAGGCAGGCGCGGTCCACCGTGGCGTCCGCGATCATCGGCGCCGCGAAACGCGCGATCCGCAGCCGGCCCGGGTCCCGGTCGCAGGCGCCGAGGAAGGTGCCGCTCGGCTCCGGCGCCCACGCGGGGTCGCCCGGCAGCCGACCGGCGAGCACGTCGAGCAGGGCCGCGGCGTCGCGGACCGACCGCGCCAGCGGGCCGGGCGCGGCCAGGCCGACGGGGTCGCCGTACATCGGCGCGCCGCTCACCCGCCCGCGGCTCGGCTTCACGCCGACGAGGCCGCAGCACGCAGCCGGGATCCGGATCGAGCCGCCGCCGTCCGAGCCCTGCGCGAGCGGCACGAGCCCCGCCGCCACCGCGGCAGCGGCCCCGCCCGAGGAGCCGCCGGCCATGCGCGACGGGTCGTACGGCGTCACCGCCGCCGGCCGGCCCTCGGGCTCGGTGTAGCAGGGCGACCCGAACTCCGGCGTGCTGGTCTTGCCCAGGCTGACCAGCCCGGCCCGCTCCATGCTGGTGACGACGTGGTCGGACTGCTCGGGCACGAAGTCGTCGTAGGCCGCGGAGCCGAAGGTGGTGCGCAGGCCCGCGGTCGGGTGCAGGTCCTTGATCGCGGTCGGCACGCCCCACAGCGGGCCGGCGCCGGCGGGCCGCTCCCCCAGCGACCGGGCGGCGTCGAGCGCCCGCTCCCCCGCCAGCGTGACGAAGGCGCCGACCGCGTCAGCCCCCGCGCGCTCGAGGAAGTGCTCCGCCACCTCGACCGGCGACGCCTCGGCCCGCGCGACGAGCGCGCCGAGCTCGAGCGCCGTGAGGTCGTGGAGCATGGCGCGCGATCAGGCGGTCCGGGCCGCGGCGACGTCGACGCGAAGCCCGGTCTCGCGCTCGCACACCTGCCACAGCCGGCGGATCGCGTCGCCACCCCCGGGGCGGACCAGCGGCTTGCGCACCGGCGGACCGGCCGCGACGAGGAGGGGTCCGTAGAGCTGGCCGCCCCGCGCGCCGGGGTCGGTGGCGGCGCGCAGCTGGCTCAGGGCGCCCCGCGTCACCGACATCCCGACCTTCGCGGCCACCAGCTCCGAGGCAGCGCCCCCGACCCCGCCGCCGCCGGCCTGCTTCGTGGTCGCCTGCAGGTCGGAGTTGGTCAGACCCGGGTGGGCGACGAGCGCCGCGACGTCGCTGCCGGCGGCGTCCAGCTGGCGCTGCAGCCCCTGCGCGAGGTGGCGCATGGCGAGCTTGGTGTTGCCGTAGGCCTTCCACGGATCGTAGGACCCGCGCAGGTGCGGGTTGTCGGGGTCGAGCGCGCGGCCCTGGTGCTGGGCCACGCTGCTCAGCGTGACGATCCGCGCCCGCGGTGTGCGCAGCACCGTCGGCAGCAGGTGCGAGAGCAGCGCCCAGTGGCCGAGCACGTTCGTGCCCAGCTGGGTCTCGAAGCCGTCGTCGGTGGTGCCCTCCGGCATCGCCATCACGCCGGCGTTGAGCACCAGCAGGTCGATCCGGTCGTGGGCAGCGGCGATGGTCTCGGCGGCGCGCGCCACGGACGCCAGCGAGCCGAGGTCGAGCTCCACGACCTCCAGCGAGGCGGAGGGGTGACCGGCCAGGACGTCCCGGCGCGCGGCCTCGGCCTTCTCCTGGTTGCGGGCGGCCATCACGACGTGGGCGCCCTTGCGGGCCAGCTCGCGCGCCGTCTCCAGCCCGAGCCCGCCGTTGGCGCCGGTGACCACGGCGGTCCGCCCGGTCTGGTCGGGGATGTCGTCGGTGCTCCAGAACATGCCCCCGAACCTACCGGTGCCTCCGCGCGCTCACCGGGGGGGAAGCGCCCCGGCGTGCGCCAGGGCCTGCTGGAGCACGAGCCCGCGGCCGCCCTCCATCTCGGCGAGCACCCCGGGGGTCATGGCCTCCTCGGGGGTCAGCCACGACAGCTCGAGCGCGTCCTGCCGCGGCTCGCAGGCGCCCGTCACCGGCACGACGTAGACCAGGGACACCGCGTGCTGGCGCGGGTCGTGGAGCGGCGAGACCCCGGGGATCGGCAGGTACTCCGCGACCGTGAACGGCGCCGGAGCGGTCGGGATCAGCGGGAAGGCGTTGGCCCCCAGGTCCTTCTCGAGGTTGCGCATGAGCGCCCCGCGCACCGACTCCCCGTGCAGCACCCGGCCCGAGACCAGCGACCGCGTCATCGCCCCGGTGTCGGAGGCGCGCAGCAGCACCCCGACGTGCTCGACGACGCCCAGGGCGTCCACCCGCAGGGGCACCGCCTCGACGTAGAGGATCGGGACGCGGTCGCGGGTCTCCGCGAGGGCATAGTCGGAGAGCCACCCGGGATTGGGGTCCGGCGTGCGCAGGAACGACGACATGGGCGTCATTGTGGCCCACGGCTCACGCCGGCGGGCGCACCCCGTGCCGCCGCAGCCCGAAGGTGAGGCCGTCGAGCAGCGCCTCCCACGACGCCTCGATCACGTTGGCACCCACGCCGACCGTGACCCACGTCGACTCCCCGTCGCTGGTCTCGATCAGCACCCGGGTGATCGCGTCGGTGCCGTGCCCCTGGTCGAGGATCCGCACCTTGTAGTCGATCAGCTCGAACTTCGCGATCTCGGGCCATGCCTGGCCGATCGCCTGACGCAGCGCGGAGTCCAGCGCGTTCACGGGGCCGTTGCCCTCGCCCGTGCTGACGAACCGCTCGGCCCCGGCCCGCAGCTTCACGGTGGCCTCCGAGACCGCGTCCTGCGCCGGCACCGCGCGCGGTTGCGTCTCGGTGATCACCCGCCACGACTCGATGTCGACGTAGGCCGGACGGGCGCCCTCGACCTCCTCGACCAGCAGCAGCTCGAACGACGCGTCCGCCGCCTCGAAGGTGTAGCCGCGGGACTCCATGTCCTTGACCCGGTCGGTGATCCGCGAGACGAGGTCGGTCCCCTCGGCACGGTCGCCGGCGCCCCCGTCCCGGGAGAGGTCGTAGCCCAGCTCGCGGCCCTTGAGCTCGATCGACGCCCGCCCGGCCATGTCGGAGACGAGCAGGCGCATGTCGTTGCCCACGCCCACCGGGTCCATGTGCTGGTAGAGGTCCGGGTCCACCTTGATCGCGCTCGCGTGCAGCCCCGCCTTGTGCGCGAACGCCGACGTGCCGACGTAGGGCTGGCGCGACGCGGGCGGCACGTTGGTGACCTCCGCGACGGCGTGCGCGATCCGGGTCGCGTCGCGCAGCAGCCCCTCGGGCAGCACCTGGCGGCCGACCTTGAGCTCGAGGTTCGCGACGACCGAGACGAGGTCGGCGTTGCCGGTGCGCTCGCCGTATCCGTTGATGGTTCCCTGCACGTGGGTCGCCCCGGCGTCGACGGCCGCGAGCGAGTTCGCCACCGCGCAGCCGGTGTCGTTGTGGCAGTGGATGCCCACCCGGCCACCGGTGGTCTCGGCGACGTCGTGGACGACGTCCGCGACCCAGCCGGGAAGCATCCCGCCGTTGGTGTCGCACAGCGCCGCGACCTCGGCCCCGGCGGCGTACGCCGTGCGCAGGACCTCGAGGGCGTAGTCCCGGTTCGCGCGGTAGCCGTCGAAGAAGTGCTCGGCGTCGAGGAAGACGGTCTGGCCCTCGGCGACGAGGTGGGCGACGGTGTCGCCCACCATGGCGAGGTTCTCCTCCAGGGTGGTCCGCAGGGCGAGCTCGACGTGCCGGTCGTGGCTCTTGGCCACCAGCGTGACCACCTGCGCCCCGGAGTCGCGCAGCGCGGCGACCAGCGGGTCGTCCGCGGCGGCCACCCCGGCGCGGCGGGTGGCCCCGAAGGCGGCGAGCACGGCGTGCTCGAGCGCGAGGTCGGTGCGCGCGCGGCGGAAGAACTCGGTGTCCCTGGGGTTGGCGCCCGGCCAGCCGCCCTCGATGTAGCCGACGCCGAGGCCGTCGAGCTGCCGCGCGATCGTCAGCTTGTCGGCCACCGAGAGCGTCAGCCCCTCCTGCTGCGCGCCGTCGCGCAGCGTCGTGTCATAGACGTGGAACGAGCCCTGCAGGTCCATCGGGTTCTCTTTCGTGCTCGGGGGGCGGTGCGGCAAACAAAAAGACCTCCCGCGGAGGCGAGAGGTCTGCGCGTCGGGCCCGGGGTAGGGCGCGACGCGCTAGGTAATGACGAGGATGCTGGCCGGGCCGACCTCGTGGCTGCGCTGGTGCATGCCCCCATGGTGCCACGGCGCCGGGAGGTTGGACACCGCGCCGCATGCCGGGGTGCCCCAATGCCGGGTGCCGCATGCCGGGGGTCAGCCGATCCAGCTGCGCAGGCCCTGCAGGGGCGGACCCTCGGCCGGCGCCCAGTCGACGCCCTCGTTGCGCACCCGGAGGCCGAGGACGGTCGCGACGAGGACCACGACGACCAGGGTCCCCACCCAGGCCCAGGTGGCCCGGGCCAGCGGGCGCAGCAGGACCTCCACCGGTTGCCGCACGCGGCTGGCGCCCGGTCCCAACCAGAGTCCCGCGGCCGCCGCCGTGCCGCCCAGCCCGAGCACGGTCGACGCCGCGGGCTCGACGGCGTAGCCCACGAGCATGCCGGCGAGCCCGATCCCGAGGGCCCAGAGCAGCAGCAGCAGCGTCATCGGCAGCGCGCGGAGCACGTGCCACGGAGCGGCGAGCACCTGGAGCGGCGGGTCGAACCAGCGCGGCCCGCGCACGGCGCGGCGGGAACGCTGGGCGGACCCCGACAGCGACACGGCGCGCAGCAGCCACACCGCCACGGCGAGCGCCGCCGTGGTCGGCCACGGGGCCGCGGCGACCAGGGTCCCGAGGGCCACGGCCAGGGCGCCGAGCAGCACCGCCCGCCTCGTGGAGAGCCCCGCCCGCTGGGCCCGCGTCGGCGGTGCCGCTGGCGCGGGCGGCGCGTCGACGGCCGGCCCCCATCCGGGGAACACCTCCTCCGGCCTCGTGCGCGGAGCCGGCGCGGGCACCGGGGCGGGGGCCGGGGCGGTGACGGGCGCCGTCGGCGGCGCCGCCGAGGCTGCCGGGGCTGCCGGGGCTGCCGGCGGCACGGCCGACGCGGGCGGCCCCCCGACCTGGCGGCGCAGCCACCCGTGCAGCTGCCGCAGGGTCGGGCGGTCATCCGGCTCGGGTGCCAGCGCGGCGTGGAGCGCGTCCCGCAGCGGGGAGGGCACACCCTCGAGGTCGTGCTGGCCGCGCCGCACCCGATCCATGACCGCCATGGTCGGGCCGCGGCCGAAGGGCGGTCGCCCCGTGCCCGCGTAGGCCACCGTCGCCGCCCAGGCGTGCACGTCGGAGGCCGGCGTCGCGTCGTCGCCGTGCAGGATCTCGGGGGCGAGGTAGCCCGGCGTGCCGAGCAGCCAGCCGGTCTGGGTGAGCCGCGGGTCGTCGGCGACCCGGGCCAGGCCGAAGTCGATCAGGACGGGGCTGCGGCCCTCCATGAGGACGTTGCCGGGCTTCACGTCGCGATGCAGCACGCCGGCGGCGTGCACCGCGGCCAGGGCGTCGCCCAGGCACCAGGCGAACCACCGGAGGTCGCTCCCGGTGATCGGCCCCTCCTCCGCCACGTGGTCGTGCAGCGACAGGCCGGGCACGTAGCGCGTGACGACGTAGGGGATGTCACCCCAGGGGTCGGAGTCGAGGATCTCCGCGACCCGCGGCGACCGCACCAGCGAGAGCGACCCGACCTCCTGGGCCAGGCGCTCGCGGCCGGCCTGGTCGGCCACCACCTGGGGCCGCAGCACCTTCAGGGCGACCCGCGGGCCCCCCGGCCGCTGGGCCAGGTGCACGACGCCCATGCCGCCCTCGCCGAGCCGGTGCAGCAGGAGGTAGTCCCCCACGTGGATCGGCCCCGGCGGGCGCCCGTCGTCGCCGGCCGACCGTCGCGCATCCGGGTGCGGGGCAGAGCTCACCCGTCGAGGTTACTTCTCCCCGCGACCATCCCGACCATCCCGACCGTGCCTCAGCAGACGCGGTGCATCCAGCCGAAGGCGTCCTCGGCGCGCCCGTACTGGATGTCGACCAGCGCCTGCCGGATCCGGCGGGTCAGGTCGCCGCCGGACTCCCCGGTGTCGGCCGGGGCCGGCACCTGGCCGCCGCGGTGCTTCAGCGTGCCGACCGGGGTCACGACCGCGGCGGTGCCGCAGGCGAACACCTCGCGGATGTCGCCCGAGGCCACGCCGTCGCGCCACTCGTCGATGGAGAAGCGGCGCTCCTCCACGGGGTGCCCGAGCTTGCCGCAGAGCTCGATGATCGAGTCGCGGGTGATGCCCTCCAGGATCGTGCCGGTCTCCGGGGTGATCACGCGGCCGTCGCGGTGCAGGAAGTAGAGGTTCATGCCGCCGAGCTCCTCGACGTAGCGCATCTCCTGCCCGTCGAGGAAGACCACCTGGTCGCAGCCCGCGGCCGTGGCCTCCTGCTGGGCGATCAGCGAGGAGGCGTAGTTGCCGCCCGTCTTGGCCGCGCCCATGCCGCCGCGGCCGGCCCGCGTGTACTCCTCGGTCAGCCACAGGCTGACCGGCCGCACGCCGCCCTTGAAGTAGGCCCCCGCGGGGCTGCAGATCACCATGAAGGTCACGTGCTGCGCGGGCCGCACCCCGAGGAACTTCTCCGAGGCGAACATGAACGGCCGCACGTAGAGGCTCTTCTCCCCCGCCTGGTCCGGCACCCAGCGCCGGTCGACCTCGACGAGCGCGTCGACCGCCGCGACGAAGTCCTCGACCTCGAGCACGGGCAGCGCGAGCCGGTGCGAGGAGCGCACCATCCGGGCGGCGTTCTCCTCGGGTCGGAACGTCCACACCGAGCCGTCCTCGCGCCCGTAGGCCTTCATCCCCTCGAAGATCTCCTGCGCGTAGTGCAGGACCGCGGTGGCCGGGTCGAGGGTGAGCGGCGCGTACGGCGTGATCCGGGCGTCGTGCCAGCCGGCCTCCGGCGTCCACTCGGCGCAGAACATGTGGTCGGTGAAGTGGGTGCCGAAGCCCGGCTCGGAGAGGATCTCGGCGAGGCGGTCCTCGGCGACCGGATCGGGGCTGCGGGTGACGCTGATCTGCATGGACATCAACGTAATCCTTCGGCGACGTCGGGGGCGAGGGCGGTGCCGGGGCCGGGGTCGGCTCCCTAGCCCGCTACTCGCTTCGCGACCGCGTCGCCGACCTCGGGGGTGGGGCGCGCGCCGGAGCCGCGCTCGGCGAGGTCGGCGAGCACCGCCCGCTCCACCGAGGCCGCGGCCTCGGTGTGCCCGAGGTGGTCGAGCAGCAGCCCGACGGACAGGATCGCGGCCGTCGGGTCGGCCTGCTGGGTCCCCGCGATGTCGGGAGCCGAGCCGTGCACGGGCTCGAACATCGACGGCGCGGTCCGGTCGGGGTTCACGTTGCCGGACGCCGCGAGGCCGATGCCGCCGGTGATCGCGGCGGCGAGGTCCGTGACGATGTCGCCGAAGAGGTTGTCGGTGACGATCACGTCGAAGCGCGACGGGTTGGTCGCGAGATGGATCATCGCGGCGTCGACGTGCATGTAGTCGACGGCGACCCCCGGGTGCTCGGCGGCCACCTGCTGCACCACGCGCCACCACAGCGACCCGGCGTGGGTCAGCACGTTGGTCTTGTGCACGACGGTGAGCCGGCTGCGCTCCCGCCGCTCGGCGCGCGCGAAGGCGTCGCGGACCACGCGCTCGACGCCGTAGGCCGTGTTGACGCTGACCTCGGTGGCGACCTCGGCCGGGGTGCCCGCGCGCAGGGCGCCCCCGTTGCCCGTGTAGGGCCCCTCGGTGCCCTCGCGCACGACGACGAAGTCGATCTCGCCCTGGTCGAGCACCGCGTCGGAGAGCGGCGACGCCACCCCGGGGAACAGGCGCGACGGGCGCAGGTTCACGTAGTGGTCGAGCTCGAAGCGCAGCCGCAGCAGCAGGCCCCGCTCGAGGAGCCCGGGCGGCAGGGCCGGGTCGTTCGGCCGGCCGCCCACGGCGCCGAGCAGGATCGCGTCGTGGCCGCGGATCTCCTCGAGCACGCTGTCGGGCAGCACCTCCCCCGTCGCCTTGTAGCGCTCGGCGCCGAGGTCGTAGCGGGTGGGCTCGACCTCGGTGCCGGCGGGCGTCGCCGCCTCGAGGACCTTGAGGGCCTCGGCGGTGACCTCGGGGCCGATGCCGTCGCCGGGGATGACCGCGACGCGCAGGGCCCCGGTGACCGGGGTGCGATCAGGGGAGGTGGGGGTCGTCATGGGAGGCGAATCTAGTTGTCGTCCGGGCGTTCGCCGCCGTTGTCCCGCAGGTCGAGAGCCTGCTGGACCGCCTCGACGCTGTTCGGGTTGTGCGGGTCGTGGGCCTGGGGGCCCCACTCGGGATACATGTCGTACATCGGTGCGTCTCCTGCGTCAGGTCTGAGTCGCAAGGCCGCTGCACGTCGCCGACACCGCGGCGAGGTGGCCTTGCTGGATCAGGCCTCGCCGCGGCGACCGATGAGTACGAGCACGCTCCACATGATGGACGCCACCGTACGCGGACCTCCGGCCCGAGACGACCCCGTCGCCGCGGCCGTCCCGCCATGCGGGACGGCGCTCACGAGCGCCGGCTCGCCAGGGCGCCGACGACCACGCCGGCGAGGGCCACCGCCGCGCCGGCGGTGGTGGCGACCCCGATCTCGGTGTCGGCCACGACCGCGTCGATGAGCACCGAGGTGATCACCTGGCCCGCGACCACGCACAGCCCGAAGACGAGGACGCCGTGCACCTTGACCAGCATGGCCCCGGCGGTGATGAAGACGACGCCGATGACGCCGCCGAGGTAGAGCCACCACTCGCCGGGGGGCGCGGCGAGGTCACCGGGCACCAGCAGCGTGACGGCCAGGAACGCCACGAGCAGCGCGGTGCCGACGACGAAGTTGTTGAACGCGGCGGCCAGGGGGTGGGAGAGCCCGGAGACGCGGCCGTTCATGGCCTGCTGCCACGAGGTGCCGGCGCCCGCCGCGAGCGGCAGCAGCGCCAGCGCGATCGCGCTGGCTGCCAGCGCGCCCCCGGACAGCCGGCCCGACACGCTGACCACGACCGCCGCCAGGGTCAGCGCGGCGCCCACGACCCGGCCGACGCTCACCTCCTGCCGGCCCGACGGGCCGAGCCCGAGGCGGTCCACGACCAGGCCGCTGGTGGTCTGCCCGGCGACCACGGCGACCACGAAGAGCGCGACGCCGATGGTGCCGACCGTCAGGCCCTGGGAGGCGACCAGGAGCGCCCCGGCCGCCCCGCCGAGCAGCTGGTGGGGCCGCAGCCAGCGCGCCCGCACGGCCGCGCGGAGCCGGCCGACCCCCGCCCGCGGCCCGGGCAGCAGCGCGACGATGAGGGAGAGCAGCAGCAGGCCGCTGCCGAAGGAGATCACCGCGGCCGCCGCCCCGGCGCGGACGCCGTCGCCGAGGCTCCCCGCCAGGTCGCCGTTGATCTGGGACTGGACGGCGACCATGGCGCCGACCACGACCATGGCGGGGATCGCGAGGACCTCGATGAGCGCGCGGGGTGCCGGGATCTCGAGCTCGGGGCCGGGCTCGCGCTGCTCGGGGGTGGCCACCGGGCCATGTTGCCGGAAGGACCTCGGCGCTCCGGCGGCGGGGACGCCCGCGCGCGTGGAACACTCGCCGACGTGAGTGCCCCGCTGGAGCTGCCCGGGATCGTCTCGCGCGCGTTCGAGGTCTCGCGCCAGGCGGGCTACGTGTCCTTCTGCCGCAACGAGACCGGCCGACTGCTGGCGACGCTCGCCGCGACGCGCGGCGGCGTGATGGCCGAGTGCGGGACCGGTTGCGGCGTCGGCACGGCGTGGCTGCGCTCCGGGGCGCGCAGCGACGTGCGGATCCTCACCGCCGAGCTCGACGAGAAGCTGGCCGACGCCGCCGCCCGGATCTTCGAGGACGACCCCGCCGTCGAGGTGCTCGCCGCCGACTGGTCGACGCTGCAGGACCGCGGGCCGTTCTCCCTGCTCTTCCTCGACGCCGACCAGCCGGACGGCGTCCGCGTGGACCAGGTCGCCGACCTCGTCGAGCCCGGCGGCCTGGTCGTGGTCGACGACTTCGTGCCCTGCGAGTCGTGGCCCCCGATGGCCAACGGGCGTGTCGACACCCTGCGCGAGGAGTGGCTGCTCGACGAGCGCTTCACGACCGTGGAGGTGCTGGCGGCACCCGACACCGCCACCCTCATCGCCACGCGGCGCTGACGCGCGGCAGCGGCACTCAGGTCGCCCGCAGGATCAGGCTCTGGACGGCGCGGCCGACCGGGCCGCGCGCGTCGTGGAGCACGGAGTCGGACATCCCGTGCCCGGTCGCCTGCCAGTGCGAGACGGACTCGCTCGCGAACCACTCGCCCTCCGGCGTCCGGTGCAGGTGGATGGTCAGATCGGTGTTCATGAACGCGATCGCGCCGGGCTCCGCGCTCGGCTCGGCGTTGCGCGACACGGCGTTGCCGCAGTCCGCGATCGGGCAGATCCGCTGGAAGGGCGACGGCTCCTCGTCCGGGAGCAGGGGCGGCGTCCGCAGCCAGAGGGTGCGCGGCCCCGGCGCGGTGTCGTGACCGGGCGGCACCCGGGGCTCGATCGCCGAGGTGAAGCCCACGAAGCCGTGCAGACCGCCGGCGCGGATCGGGAAGCGGGCCGGCGCCGCGTCGGCGAGCACGGGGCCCGGCGCCGCGGCCGTCGGCGGGTCGGTCAGCGGCTCCGGCAGGTCGGCGACGTGCGACCCGTGAGCCGCCAGGAGCTCGCGGCCCTCCGCGTCTTGGAGGCTGATCCGCGTGGTCGAGACGCTGCGGCCCGCGCGCGTCACCTCCGCCTCGACGGCAAACCCCGTCATCGGCACCGGCCGGACCAGGTCCACGGTGAGCCGGACGAGCGGCTGCCCGGGGACCGCCCGCTCGCTCCCCCGGGCCAGCAGCCCCGTCGGGGGGCCGGCGTGGCAGGCGTCCGGGTCCCACGGCCCCCGCGCCAGCTCGGTGGGGGCGAACCAGCGACCGTCCCGGGTGGTGAAGAAGGCGTCGGGCCCGCCGATCGGCCGGTCGACGGGGGTGCGGGGCACGGCCATGGCGGCGAGCCTACGGCCGTGCCCCTCGTCGCCCCGCGGCGGTCACCGCCCGGCCGGAGCCTCAGACGAGGCTCACGCTCCGGACCCAGGCCGCCTCGATCGAGCTCTTCATCTCGGCCAGCACGTCGCCCGGGACGGCGGTGTCGACGGAGAGCGCGACGAGGGCGTTGCCGCCCTTGGCGCTCCGGGCGACCTGCATGCCCGCGATGTTGACGCCGGCGTCGCCCATCACCTTGCCCACCACGCCGATGATCCCGGGGCGGTCGTCATAGCTGCAGAACGCCAGGTGGTCGGTCGGCTCGATGTCGAGGTCGAAACCGTTGACCTCGACGATGCGCTCGCGCTGCGCGATGCCGATCAGCGTGCCCGAGACGGAGATCTGGGTGCCGTCCGAGCGCGTCCCGCGCACGGTGATCAGGTTGCGGTGGTCGGGGCTCTCCGCCTCGGTGACCAGCCGCACCTCGGTGCCGCGCTCGGCCGCCATCAGCGGGGCGTTGACGTAGGACACCGGGTCCTCCACCACGTCGGTGAAGACGCCCTTGAGCGCGGCCAGCTCGAGCACCTTGACGTCGAACTCGGTGATCTCGCCGCGCACCTCGACGTCGACCTGCTGGGCGACCTCGCCGGCGAGCGCGGTGAAGATGCGGCCGAGCTTCTCGGTCAGCGGGATGCCGGGGCGCACGTCCTCGGCGATCACGCCACCTTGCACGTTGACGGCGTCGGGCACGAGCTCGCCCGAGAGCGCGAGGCGCACCGACTTCGCGACCGCGATGCCCGCCTTCTCCTGGGCCTCGTCGGTCGAGGCGCCGAGGTGGGGGGTGGCCACGACGTTGTCGAGCTCGAAGAGCGGGCTGTCGGTGCACGGCTCCTGGGCGAAGACGTCGATACCCGCGGCGCCGACCCGGCCCTCCTTGAGGGCGGAGTAGAGCGCGTCCTCGTCCACGATGCCGCCCCGGGCCGCGTTGACCAGCACCAGCTCGGGCTTGGTCTTGTGCAGCTCCTCGTCGCCGATCAGCCCGAGGGTCTCGGGCGTCTTGGGCAGGTGCACCGACATGAAGTCGGACTCGGCGAGGAGCGTGTCGAGGTCGACCAGGCGGACGCCCATCTGCGCGGCGCGGCCGGCCTGCACGTAGGGGTCGTAGGCGACCACGTTCATGCCGAAGGACGACAGCCGCTGCGCGACGAGCACGCCGATCCGACCGAGGCCGACGATGCCGACGGTCTTCTCGTAGAGCTCGGTGCCGCTGTACTTCGACCGCTTCCACTCGCCGTTGCGCAGCGCGGCGTGCGCCGGGCTGACGTTGCGCGCGGCGGCGAGCATCAGCGCCACGGCCAGCTCGGCGGCCGAGGTGATGTTCGAGGTCGGCGCGTTGACGACCATCACGCCGGCCTGCGTGGCGGCCTTGACGTCGACGTTGTCGAGGCCGACCCCGGCGCGGGCGATGACCTGCAGCTTCGTGGCGGCGGCGAGCGCCTCGGCGTCGACCTTGGTGGCCGAGCGGACCAGGATGGCGTCCACGTCGGCGATCGCGGGAAGGAGCTCCTCGCGGTCGGCGCCGTTGCAGCGCCGGATCTCGAAGTCCGGCCCGAGGGCATCCACGGTGGCGGGGCTGAGCTCTTCGGCGATGAGTACGACGGGCTTGGTCACAGCGGTTCCTCAGTGTCGTGTGGCGGTGGGTCAGGGGGCCGGACGACCGGCCGTGCACGACGCTGTGCCGCCCGCCACTCTAACGGAGTTTCGCGCGCGAGCCGACTCGGCGGGCCTCTTCCCCTCCGCTCGCGGAGGGGAAGCCGGCCAGGCCTCAGGCGCAGCCGTCGGGCCCGCAGGTCGCGCCGTCGGCGCCCACGGTCTGCAGTGCCGGGTGGGAGCGCTCCCAGGCCCGCTCCAGGACCTGGGCGAACGCCTCGACCGACGCCGCGCCGGGCACCGCGAACGCGCGGTCGACGACGAAGAACGGCACTCCCCCGGCGCCGAAGGCGTGCGCCTGGTCGATGTCGGCCTGGACGTCGTCGGCGTACGCCTCGCCGGCGAGCACCTCGGCGACGCGGTCGCCGTCGAGTCCGATGCCGCCCGCGATGCGGGCGAGGGTGGCGTGGTCGGCGACGTTCTCGACCTCGACGAAGTACGCCTCGAGCAGCGCCTCCTTGAGCGCCGACCGCCGCTGCTCACCCCCCTCCTGCTCGGGGTCGGCCGCCAGGTGCAGGAGGCGGTGCGCGTCGACGGTGCCGACCCGCTGCGCCTGCCCCAGCCGGAAGACCAGGCCCTCCTCGGCGGCGACGGCCTCCATCTGGTCGACCATCCGCTGGCCGGCCTCCGGCCCGCCGCCGTACTTGCGGCCCAGCGCCTCGGCCACCGACTCGGTCGGCACCTGCGGCGCCCCGGGGTCGAGCTGGAAGGACCGCCAGACGACCTCGACCTCGTCGGCGTGGGCGAAGTCCTCCAGCGCGCGCTCCAACCGGCGCTTGCCGATGTAGCACCACGGGCAGACCACGTCGCTCCAGATCTCGATGCGCATGCCCGGGCAACACCGCCGGGGCGGCCCCTTGTTCCGCCCCCGGTTCCGCCGTTCCGCCCGGTTGGGCCCCGGGTGGGCCCGTCAGTGCCGGGCGAGCCGGTCGTTGATCCGCCGGGTCAGCCAGGCCGGGGAGAACCGCGAGCCCAGCGCCATGACCCGGGCGGGCCGCCCCACGGGGAAGTGCACCTGGTGCAGCAGGCGGCGGGCGCGGGAGGCGTGCACGGCGTCCCACACGGCGTCCGCCACGTCGGGCGCGGTGAGCCGGACGCCGAGGCTGTCGGTGGTGCCGGTGCGCACGCCGTCGAGCATGCCGGTGCGGACGAAGAGCGGCCACAGGTCCACGACGCGGATGTCGTCGCGGGCCCACTCGAGGTCGAGCGCCTCGGTGATGCCGCGGACGTAGAACTTGGTGGCGCTGTAGTTCGCGAGCTCCGCCTGGCCGTGGATCGCGGAGGCGGAGGCGAGGTTGACCACCGTCGCGCCGGGCGTACGGCGAAGGTGCGGGTGCCCCGCGTGCAGCCCGTTCAGCACGCCACGGACGTTGACGTCGACCTCGCGGGAGAGCGCGGCGAGGTCGAGCTCGGCGAAGCGGCCCGCCAGCAGGATGCCCGCGTTGTTCACGAGCACGTCCAGCCGGCCGGTGCGCTGCGTGAACCCCGCGAGCCGGTCGGCGAACTGCGCGGCGTCCCGCACGTCGAGCTCGTCGGTGACGAGCTCCCCCGGCAGCCCGGCCGCCTCGTCGTCCAGCAGGGCCAGGGCCTCGGCGTCGATGTCGTAGGCGCCGACCGTCCAACCCTCGCGCAGGAAGCGCAGGGCGATCGCCCGGCCGATGCCGGCGCCGCCCCCGGTGACCAGGAGTGCACGTGTGTCCACTCGCCCGAGTGTGTCAGGAATGGTTCAGGTCACCGCCCGCAGGCCGGCCGTGACGGCGACCGCGACGGCGACGGCCACCACCACCGATCCGCGGCGCCACAGCACGAGCCCGCCCGCGGCGACGCCGACGGTGTCGGCGCCGACCGACCACTCCTGCTGGTCGGAGAAGAGCGCCGTCGCCACGAGCGCGGCCAGCAGCGCGGGCGCCGCCACGGAGACCAGCCGCATGAACCAGCGCGGCAGCTCGCGCCCGCCCAGGAAGAGCGGCCCCGCCGCCTTCAGGACGGCGGTGACCCCGATGCAGCCGAGGACCACCCACCAGATCGTCATGTCGCCACCCGGGCGGGGCGGGGCCCCCGGGGGCCGAGGGCGAGCAGCGTCGCGGCGGAGGCGGCCAGGATGGGGACCCCGGGCGGGGCGATCGGCACCAGCGCCAGCGCCACGAGGGCACCGGCCGCGGCGATCGGACGCGAGCGCCGGTGGCGCAGCTCCAGCAGCAGCAGCGCCAGGAAGAAGGTCGGGAAGATCGCGTCCAGCCCGAGGGCCTCGGTGTCACCCACGAGCCCGTGTGCGAGGCAGCCGATGACGGTGCCGGCGACCCACGCCAGGTACTGGGGAGCCGTCGTCCCGAAGAGCTGCCAGCGGTCGAACGTTCCGTCACCCCGGTTGGCCAGCGCCCACGAGGAGTCGACCACGGTCTGGGCCTGCGCGGCGCGGGTCAGCGGGCGGCCCGGGAGCGACGGGGCGAGGGCGATACCCATCGCCAGGAAGCGGGCGTTCATCAACCCGGCGGCCGAGACCGCAGCCAGGGCGGTGCCGCCCGAGGCGACGACCGCGAGGGCCGCGAACTGCGCCGACCCCGCGAACACCAGGGAAGCGGTCACGACGGCCTGGGCCACCGTGAACCCGGCCTGCAGGGAGAGCACGCCGAACGACAGGGAGAGGAAGAACGCCGCGACGGCGTACGGGACTCCGAGCCGCACGCCCCGGCGGAACCGCTCGCGCGGTGTCGCCTCGTCGGCGTCCCCCGCAGGGTCCCCGTGTGCCGTCACGCCGCGATCCTGCCAGCCCGCCCGAGGGGTGAACCCTGAGCCGTCTCGGGGGCCGGCCGGGGTCGCGGCCGACCGTTCCCCGATGCGCAGGCCGCGCCGGCGGCGCGAGGCTCGGACCCATGATCGACATCGCGCACCTGATCAAGACCTACGGCCACCACCGGGCCGTCGACGACGTCACCTTCACGGCGCGGCCCGGCCGCGTCACCGGCTTCCTGGGCCCGAACGGCGCCGGCAAGTCCACGACCCTGCGGACCCTCGTCGGGCTGACGCCCGCCTCGAGCGGCACCGCCACGGTGCTCGGCCGGCGGTTCGCCGACCTGCCCAACCCGGGCCGCGAGGTCGGCGTTCTCCTGGACGCCTCCGCGCAGCACGCGGGCCGCACCGGGCGCGAGATCCTGACGGTGGCCGCACGCACCATGGGCCTCCCCCGGGCCAGCGTCGCCGAGACGCTCGCCCGCGTCGGGCTCACCGACGAGGAGGCCGGACGCCGCGTGCGCGACTACTCGCTGGGGATGCGGCAGCGCCTCGGGATCGCGACCGCCCTGATCGGCGAGCCCGAGGTGCTGGTGCTCGACGAGCCCGCCAACGGCCTCGACCCGGCGGGCATCCGGTGGATGCGCGACCTGCTCCGCGACTTCGCCGACGCAGGCGGCACCGTGCTGCTCTCCAGCCACCTGCTGCACGAGATCGAGGTCATCGCCGACGACCTCGTCGTCATCGGGCAGGGCCGGATCGTGGCCGGCGGCAAGAAGGGCGACCTGCTGGCCGCGGCCGGCACCCTGGTCCGCTGCGCGGAGCCGGACCGCCTCGCCGGCGCCCTGGTGGCCGCCGGCCACACGGCGGACGCCGCCGGCGACGGCCACGACGGCGGGGCGGTGCGCACCGACGCGGACCCCGCCCGGGTCGGCGTCCTGGCCCACCAGGCCGGCGTCCCGCTGACCGAGCTGCGCCCGGCCGACGGCGCGGGCCTCGAGGAGATGTTCCTCCGGCTCACGGCCGACACCCAGCGCGCCCAGACCGGCAGCGCCCAGACCGAGCGAGAAGGAGCGGCGGCATGAACGCGCCCACGACCACCCTCGAGACCCGTCCCGAAGCCCGCCCGGACGCGCCACCCGAGTCGGAGGCCCCCCGGCGGCGGCCGGCGCCGGCACGCATCGGGTTCGGCCGGCTGGTCGCCGTGGAGACCCGCAAGACCTTCGACACCCGGGCCGGGCTGTGGCTGCTGATCGGCGTGGCGGTGACCGCGTTGGTCGCGACCGCGTCCGTCGTCGCGTTCGCGCCCGACGCCCTGCTGACCTACGACACGTTCGGGACGGCGATCGGCGTGCCGCTGGCCGTGCTGCTGCCGATCATCGCGATCCTGTCGGTGACCAGCGAGTGGAGCCAGCGCACGGGGCTGACGACGTTCACGCTCGTGCCGGGGCGCGACCGGGTGATCGCGGCCAAGCTGGTCGTCGCCGTGGCCGTCGGCCTGGTCGCCACCCCGGTCGCCCTCGCCATCGGGGCCCTCGGCAACGTCGTGGGCACCGCGATCGCCGGCGTGCCCACCGTCTGGGACGTCTCGTGGGGACAGGTGGGGGGCCTCGTCACGGCGTACGTGCTGACGCTGCTCATCGGGTTCATGCTCGGCGTCCTGCTGCGCAGCTCGGCCGGCGCGATCGTCGGCTACTTCGTCTACGCCTTCGTGCTGCCGACGATCTTCGGCGTCCTCGCCGCGACGCAGGCGTGGTTCGCCGAGCGGCAGGCGTGGCTGGACTTCAACTTCGCCACGGGGCCGCTCTACGACGGCACGATGACCGGCGAGGCGTGGGCGCAGCTCGCGGCCTCCGGCGCCGGCTGGCTGCTGCTGCCGCTGGCCGTCGGCCTGGTCCTGGTCCGCCGCACCGAGGTGAAGTAGGGCTCCCACCCGTCCGGTCCACGCGGCTATCGTCGCCGCGTGGACCGGACGGGGCGCTGCGACTGCGGCGGGGTGCGCTACCGGGTGACCGGCCCGATGCGCGGGGTGGTGAACTGCCACTGCCCGCGCTGCCGGCGCATCACCGGGCACTTCATGGCGGCCTCCGGCGCCGCCGACGACGACCTCGTGGTGGAGTCGGACGCCACGCTCACCTGGTACGAGCCCGCGCCGGGCGTCTTCTACGGCTTCTGCTCGACCTGCGGCTCGACGCTCTTCTGGCGCTCGGACGCCAACCCCGGCTGGACGTCGATCGCCGCAGGCCCGCTCGACCCGCCGACCGGCCTGCGCACCACGGCGGCGTGGTGGACGGCCCACGCGTCCGACTACCACGTGCTCGACCCGACCCTCGCGAGCTACGCGGACGAGTCCGGCGTGGTGGGCTACGACGCCGGCGAGGGCTGAGGCGGCGGGCGTGGGTGTGCTCGACGACGGCGAGCAGGTCGAGCCGACGGGGGTCGCCGAGTGGTCGGCCTGGCTCGCGGCGCACCATGCGGAGGCGCCGGGCGTGTGGCTGGTCAGCCCGCGGCGGGCCGCCGACCGGCCCGTCGGCTACGACGAGGCCGTGGTCGAGGCGCTGCGCTTCGGCTGGGTCGACTCGACGCAGCGGCCCGTGGACGAGCGGCGCACGATGCAGTGGTTCTCGCCGCGGCGGAGGGACAGCGTCTGGACGCGGAACAACAAGGAGCGCGTCGCCCGCCTGGAGGCCGAGGGGCGGATGGATCCGGCCGGCGCGGCGGTCGTCGCGGAGGCGAAGGCCAGCGGCGCCTGGACCCTGATGGACGACGTCGAGGACCTCGTCGTCCCCGACGACCTCGCCGCCGCCCTGGCGCGTGCCGGGGCCCGGGAGCACTGGGAGGCGCTGCCGCCCGGCGCGCGCAAGGCCGCCCTGGGCTGGATCGCGACCGCCAAGCGGCCCGCGACCCGGGAGTCCCGGGTCGCGGAGACCGCCGAGCGGACGGCGCGCGGCGAGCGGCCCCGCTAGCGGTCTCAGCGGGTGGCGGTGCCCTCGGTGTAGTCGGAGTCGTGGCTCTTCACCCAGGCCATCAGCTTGCGCAGCTCGCGGCCGGTGGCCTCGATGGGGTGCTGCTCCCCCTCCTTGCGCAGGCGGGTGAACTCGGGCCGGCCGGCCTCGTGGTCGTCGATGAAGCGCTGGGCGAAGGAACCGTTCTGCACGTCCGCGAGGACCGCCTTCATGTTCTCCTTCACCTCAGGCGTGATCACCCGAGGACCCGAGACGTAGTCGCCGAACTCCGCGGTGTCGGAGACCGACCAGCGCTGCTTGGCGATGCCGCCCTCATACATCAGGTCCACGATCAGCTTCATCTCGTGCAGGCACTCGAAGTAGGCGACCTCGGGCTGGTAGCCGGCCTCGGTGAGCACCTCGAACCCGTACTGGATCAGCCGCGACGCGCCGCCGCACAGGACGGCCTGCTCGCCGAAGAGGTCGGTCTCGGTCTCCTCGGCGAAGGTCGTGCGGATGCCGCCGGCGCGCAGGCCGCCGATGGCCTTGGCGTAGGAGAGCGTGAGGTCCCAGGCGCTGCCGGAGGGGTCCTGCTCCACGGCGAGCAGCACGGGGACGCCGCGCCCGTCGACGTACTCCCGGCGCACCAGGTGGCCGGGGCCCTTCGGGGCGATCATGATGACGTCGATGCCGGCGGCGGGCTGGACGAAGCCGAAGTTGATGTTGAAGCCGTGCCCGAACACGAGCGTGTCGCCGTCGGCGAGCTGCGGGGCGATCTCGTCGGCGAAGAGCTGCTTCTGGTGCTGGTCGGGCGCCAGCATGACCACGACGTCGGCCTCCTCCGCCGCCTCGGCGGGGGTGCGCACGGTCAGGCCCTCGGCCTCGGCCTTGGCGCGCGAGGCGGAGCCGGGCTGCAGGCCGACCCGGACATCGACGCCGGAGTCGCGCAGCGACAGCGCGTGGGCGTGCCCCTGGCTGCCGTAGCCGATCACCGCCACGTGCTTGCCCTGGATCAGGGACAGGTCGGCGTCGTCGTCGTAGAACATCTCGGCCACGGGGTGGTTCTCCTTCTGGGTTCGTCGTGCGGGTGGGATGGGGACGGGTCAGGGCAGGGCGCTGGGGGCGGCGACCGGCACGGGGCGGACGGTCCGCTCGGAGATCGAGCGGCCGCCGCGACCGATGGCGACCATGCCGGACTGCACCAGCTCGCGGATGCCGAGTGGCTCGAGCACCCGCAGGAAGTCGGTGAGCTTGGCGGAGTTGCCGACGATCTGGATGGTGACCGCCTCCGTCGACACGTCGACCACCTTGGCGCGGAAGAGCTGGACGGCGTCGAGCACCGCGCCCCGGGAGCCCTCGTCGGCGCGCACCTTGACGAGCATCAGCTCGCGCTTGACGGCGACGTCGGGCTCGAGCTCGACGATCTTGATGACCTCGACCAGCTTGTTGAGCTGCTTGGTCACCTGCTCCAGCGGGGAGTCCTCGACGTTCACCACGATGGTCATCCGGGAGACCTCCGCGTGCTCGGTCGGGCCGACCGCCAGGCTGTCGATGTTGAAGCCCCGTCGGCTGAACAGGCCCGCGATCCGGGCCAGCACGCCGGGCTTGTTCTCGACGAGGACGCTCAGCGTGTGTCTGCTGGCTGCGGGTGTCGCCTGGCTCACGTGCGGACCTCCCAGTCGTCCTCGACCTCGTCAAAGACCGGCGCGAGGTCCCGGGCGTACTTGATGTCGTCGTTGCTGGACCCCGCGGCGACCATCGGCCACACCATCGCGTCGCGGTGCACCCGGAAGTCCACCACGACCGGCCGGTCGTCGATCGCCATGGCCTTCTCGATCGTGGCGTCCACGTCGTCCGGGCTGTCGCAGGCGAGGCCCTCGCAGCCGTAGGCGTCCGCCAGCTTCACGAAGTCGGGGACCCGCTTGGAGTGCAGGTCGGTGTTCGAGTAGCGACCGTTGTAGAACAGCGACTGCCACTGCCGGACCATGCCCAGCGACTCGTTGTTGATGATCGCGACCTTGATCGGGATGTCGTTGATCGCGCAGGTGGCGAGCTCCTGGTTGGTCATCTGGAAGCAGCCGTCGCCGTCCACCGCCCAGACGGTGGCCTCCGGGCGGCCCACCTTGGCGCCCATCGCGGCGGGGACGGCGAAGCCCATCGTGCCCAGCCCGCCGGAGTTGATCCAGGTGCGGGGGTTCTCGTAGCCCACGAAGTGCGCCGCCCACATCTGGTGCTGGCCCACGCCCGCGCAGTAGACGGCCTCGGGGCCCGCGATGGCGCCGAGCCGCTCGATCACGTACTGCGGGGAGAGCGAGCCGTCCTCGGGCTGGTCGTAGCCGACCGGGTACTGCTGCTTGATCCCGGCCAGGAACCGCACCCAGCCCTCGTAGTCGCCCGTGTGCCCCTCGTCGGCCGCGGCCTGCAGGGCCACGACGAGGTCGCTGATCACCTCGCGGCAGTCGCCGACGATCGGGACGTCCGCGTGCCGGTTCTTCCCGATCTCGGCCGGGTCGATGTCGGCGTGGATCACCTTGGCGAGGGGGGCGAAGGAGTCGAGGTGCCCCGTCACCCGGTCGTCGAAGCGCGCGCCGAGGCTGATGATCAGGTCGGACTTCTGCAGCGCGGCCACGGCGGCGACCGTGCCGTGCATCCCCGGCATGCCGAGGTGTTGCGGGTGGCTGTCGGGGAAGGCCCCGCGGGCCATCAGCGTCGTCACCACCGGCATCCCGGTCAGCTCGGCCAGCATGCGCAGCTCGCGGGACGCCGCCGCGCGGATGGTGCCGCCGCCGACGTAGAGCACCGGCTTGCGGGCCTCGAGGGCCATCCGGGTGGCCTCGCGGATCTGCTTGCCGTGCGGCCGCGTCACCGGCCGGTAGCCCGGGAGCGCCAGCTGCGTCGGCCACGAGAACGAGGTCCGGGCCTGCAGCGCCGACTTGGCGACGTCGACCAGCACCGGGCCGGGGCGACCGGTCGAGGCGATGTGGAAGGCCTCGGCGATGGTGCGCGGGATCTCGGCCGGGTCGGTGACCAGGAAGTTGTGCTTGGTGATCGGCATCGTGATGCCGCGGATGTCGGCCTCCTGGAAGGCGTCGGTGCCGATCGCGGCGGCGCCGACCTGGCCGGTCACGGCGACCATCGGGACCGAGTCCATGTGCGCGTCCGCGAGCGGCGTCACGAGGTTCGTCGCGCCCGGGCCCGAGGTGGCCATGCAGACGCCCACCCGGCCCGTCGCGGCGGCGTACCCCTGGGCGGCGTGCCCGGCGCCCTGCTCGTGACGCACCAGGATGTGCCGGATCGTGGCCGAGTCCATCAGCGGGTCGTACGCCGGGAGGATCGCGCCGCCCGGGATGCCGAAGATCGTGTCCACCCCGGCGCTCTCGAGGGACATGACGAGGCTCTGCGCCCCGGTCACCGTCGCGCCCTGCTCAGTCATCCTTGTTCCATTCTCGACTCGTCCCCGTCCGGCGCTCCGCCGGACCCGGCCAGCCCGGGTGCGCCGACCTCGCGATCCGCACCCGGCCAACAAAAAACCCCCCGGCCGGCGAGCGGCGACAGGGGGTGACGCGAGGTCGGGACCCGTGGGGTCTCAGCGCTCGCGCCGCGTGCGTACCTCGAGGTGCGTCCACATGGGACCACGATCACCGCCGGGAGTTCCCGGCGTCAATCAGTGTCCCCCCGCGTCCCGGATGATGATACTCCAATCCCACATGATGGAGCCCGCGGGCCGCCTGACCGCCCCCGCTCAGCCCCGCGCCTGCCAGGTGCAGACGCAGGCCTTGTTGCCCTCGGGGTCGGCGAGGACCCAGAACGACGGCGCCTCGGCGTCGCTGACGAGCTCACCACCGGCGTCGATCCCGGCGGCGACGCGGGCCTCGGCCTCGTCGTGGGGCACGTGCACGTCGTAGTGGAAGCGCTGCGGCGGGGCCTCGCCCGGCGGCCGGTCACTGGCCGACTGGAACCACAGGGTGGGGAGGCGCCCGGAGGGGTCGACGACCTCGTCCGGTGTGCCCTTCCCCGGGTCGAGCCCGAGAACGGCGGCCCAGAACGGACGCACCCCCGCCGCGTCGGCCGTGTCGAGCGCCAGCTCGACCTCCTGGAGGGCGGCCGGCACGCTCGAGACGCCTTCCTCGGTCGCGATCTCGCTGATCACGCGGGAGAGGCGGACGTCGCGCGCCGTCAGGGCCCCCACGTCGTGGCTGGCCAGCGCGACGTCGACGTGCGGGTAGCGCAGGTCGACGTCGGGGTGGTGGTTCGCCTCCTCGGCGACGGCCGCGACGCGGGTGACGAACCGCAGCCCGGTCAGGAAGTCACCCGTCGCAAAGCGCGCGTGGATCGCCCCGCGCAGCTGGCGCCAGTCGCCGGGAACCTCGCGGGCGACCTCGTCGCCGGTCAGCGCCCGCTTGTCGTCCTCGGGGATGCTCACGGGAGGACCTCCTGTCCGATCTCGCCCGGGTTGTAGGCCACTTCCCAGCGGTAGCCGTCCGGGTCGACGAAGTATCCGGTGTAGCCGCCCCAGTCGCGCTCGACGGCGTCGTGCACCGGCTCGGCGCCCGCCGCCCGCGCGTGCTCCAGGCACCGGTCGACCCCGTCCCTGGTGGCGACGTTGTGCGCCAGGACCACCGGCGGGACCCCACCGCGGACGGGCGTCCCGCACTCCCGCTCGAAGGCGGAATCGGCCCAGAAGGAGAGCACGACCTTGTCCGCGACCTTCACCATCATCACCTCGCCGGGGGTGTGCAGCGCCAGCTCCCAGCCCAGGCCGTCCACGTAGAAGTTCTCCGTCGCCTGGAGATCGGTGACCGCCAGCGTGACGAAGCTGAGTCGCTGGTCCATGGGCGTCACCCTGTCAGGCCCGAGCGCCCGGCGCCATCCGCGCCGGGGCGATCCTCCGGCCTCAACCGGTGATCGCGCCGAGGGCGGCGGACTGGACCACCTTGGCATACTTGCCGAGCACGCCGCGGGTGTACTTCGGCGGCTTCGGGTCCCAGCCGGCGCGGCGCTCCTCCAGCGACTCCCCGTCGGGCAGCACGACGTCGAGGGTGCGGTTCGCGACGTCGAGCACGATGTGGTCGCCGTCGACCAGGTAGGCGATCGGGCCGCCGTCACAGGCCTCGGGCGCGACGTGGCCCACGCACAGGCCGGTGGTGCCGCCGGAGAAGCGGCCGTCGGTCAGCAGCAGCACGTCCGCGCCCAGCCCGGCGCCCTTGATCGCGCCGGTGATGGCGAGCATCTCGCGCATCCCCGGCCCCCCCTTGGGTCCCTCGTAACGGATCACCACGGCGTCACCGGCCACGATCTGGCCTGCGGTCAGCGCGTCCATCGCCGCGCGCTCCCCGTCGAAGACCCGCGCCCGCCCCTCGATCACCGACTCGTCGAAGCCGGCCGACTTCACCACCGCCCCGTCGGGAGCGAGCGAGCCCTTGAGGATGGTCAGACCGCCGGTGGCGTGGATCGGGTCCTGCAGCGACCGGACGACCGCGCCGTCCACCGCGGGCGGTGCCAGGTCGGCGAGGTTCTCGGCGACGGTCCTCCCCGTGACGGTCAGGGCGTCCCCGTGCAGGAGGCCGGCGTCGAGGAGCGCCTTCATCACCATCGGGATCCCGCCCACGCGGTCGAAGTCGACCCAGACGTACTTCCCGAAGGGCTTCATGTCGGCCAGGTGCGGCACGCGCTCGCCGATCCGGGTGAAGTCGTCCAGCGTGAGCTCCACGTCGGCCTCCCGGGCGATCGCCAACAGGTGCAGGACGGCGTTCGTCGAGCCGCCGAGCGCCATCGCGACGGCGATCGCGTTCTCGAAGGCCTCCCGGGTCAGGATCTGGCGAGCGGTGATGCCGCGGCGCAGCATCCCCACGACGGCCTCGCCGGAGCGGTGGGCGAAGCCGTCGCGGCGCCGGTCGACGGCGGGCGGGGCCGCCGAGCCCGGCAGCGCCATGCCGAGCGCCTCGGCCACGGCGGCCATGGTGTTCGCCGTGTAGGCGCCGCCGCAGGCCCCCTCCCCCGGGCAGATCGCGCGCTCCACCTTGTCCACCTGCTCCCGCGAGATCTTGCCCGCGAGGCAGGCGCCGACCGCCTCGAAGGCGTCGATGATCGTCACGTTCTCGCCGTCGACCTGACCGGGCATGATCGTGCCCGCGTAGAGGAACACCGACGCGAGGTCGAGCCGCGCCGCGGACATCAGCATCCCCGGCAGCGACTTGTCACAGCCGGCCAGCAGCACCGACCCGTCGAGCCGCTCGGCCATCATCACCGTCTCGACGGAGTCCGCGATCACCTCGCGCGAGACGAGGGAGTAGTGCATGCCGTCGTGGCCCATCGAGATGCCGTCGGAGACCGAGATGGTGCCGAACTCCAGCGGGTAGCCCCCCGCCGCGTGCACGCCGTTCTTGACCGCCTTGGCCAGCCGGTCCAGCGACAGGTTGCACGGGGTGATCTCGTTCCAGCTCGAGGCCACGCCGATCTGCGGCTTCTCCCAGTCGTCGTCGCCCATGCCGACGGCCCGCAGCATGCCGCGCGCGGCCGCGCGCTCGAGGCCGTCGGTCACCTCGCGGGAGCGGGGCTTCGGGTCTGGGGCGCCGGAGGTCGTCATGGCCATACCCTAGGACCGCGCGGCGGCCTCCCCCGAGCCGCGTCCCGGCGTGACCGACCGCACGGCCCGGCGGGCCGATCTGCGGGTCCTCACCCCTGACGCGCGCCCCACGCCTAGCCTGAACGAGTGACGACCCCCGACCCCCCGTCGTCCACGCCGGCCTCAGCCTTGGCGTGGCCACGCCGTGAGGCAGCGCTGTTCGACCTCGACGGCGTCGTCACGCCGACGGCCCAGGTGCACATGCGCGCCTGGTCGACCATGTTCAACGCCTGGCTGGACCGGCAGGACCCGGCGGCGCACCCGGGCGCGGACCTCTCGCCCTACACGGACGAGGACTACTTCGCCCACGTGGACGGCAAGCCGCGCTACGACGGCGTGCGGGACTTCCTGCGCTCGCGGGGCGTCGACCTGCCCGAGGGCGCCCCCGGGGACCCGCCGTCCGCCGACACCGTGTGCGGCCTGGGCAACCGCAAGAACGACGCCTTCAACGAGGTGCTCGCGCGCGACGGCGTGACGGCGTACGCCGGCAGCGTCGCGCTGCTCGACCACCTGCGCGACCTCGCGCTGCCGCTGGCGGTGGTCTCCTCCTCCGCCAACGCCCCCGCCGTGCTCGAGGCCGCGGGGCTGCTGGACCGCTTCGCGCACGTGGTGGACGGCCGGGTGGCCGCCGACGCGGGCCTGGCCGGGAAGCCGTCACCCGCCACCTTCCTGCACGCGGCCCGCCTGCTCGGCGCCGAACCGGGCGGCACCGTGGTGCTCGAGGACGCCGTCTCCGGCGTGCGCGCCGGGGCCGAGGGAGGCTTCGGCGAGGTGGTCGGCGTCGACCGCGGCGCCGGCCCCGGCGTGCTCCGCGACGCCGGCGCCACCGTCGTGGTCACGGATCTGGCGGAGCTGGTGCCCGGGTCGGGGGACCCGGCGCACGCGGAGGCCCGATGAGGCGCGAGGCCCCTCCCCCGCTGGATCCCCGACGCTGGCCGGCCGACCCGTGGCGCCTCGTCGAGACGGCGTACGAGCGGAGCGACCTGGGGGTCACCGAGACCCTCTTCAGCGTCGCCAACGGGTATCTCGGGATGCGCGGCAACCCGGAGGAGGGCCGCGACGCGCATGCGCACGGCACCTTCGTCAACGGCTTCCACGAGATCTGGGACATCCACCACGCCGAGGCCGCCTTCGGCTTCGCACGCACCGGGCAGACCATCGTCAACGTGCCGGACGCCAAGGTGCTGAAGCTCTACGTCGATGACGAGCCCCTGATCCTCAGCACCGCCGAGCTCGAGCGCTACGAGCGCTCCCTCGACCTGCGCGACGGCGTGCTGCGCCGCTCGTTGACCTGGCGCACGCCGGCCGGCAAGCGCGTGCAGGTGGACTCCACCCGCACCGTGTCGATGGTGGAGCGCCACCTCGCCTTGTTCACCCTCGAGGTCACCCTCCTCGACGGCGAGGCCCCGGTCGTCGTCTCCTCCCAGCTCATCAACCGCCAGGACGGCGAGGACGAGTACCACGTCAGCGAGCACGCCATGGGCACCCGCGCCGACCCCCGCAAGGCGAGACGCTTCCCGGGGCGGGTCCTGCTGCCGCAGATCGCCTATGCCGACGACCTGCGCACCACGCTCGGCTTCCGGTGCGCGCGGTCGGGCATGACGCTGTGCGTCGCGGCCGACCACCACCTGGAGACCGACGACGACTACGAGGTCGTCCACCGGGCGGAGGACGACCTCGCCAAGGCGGTCTTCCGCGTGGACGCGACGCGGGGCAGCACGCTGCGGCTCACGAAGTACGCCAGCTATCACACCTCCCGGGGGGTGCCGACCCGCGAGCTGTCGGACCGGTGCGACCGCACCCTGGACCGCGCGCGCAGCCATGGCCTGGAGCACTACCACCGCGCGCAGCGGGAGTGGTACGACGCGTTCTGGCGCGACGCAGACGTGCAGGTGGATGCGCAGCCCGACGGCGGGGGGCCCGGGGCTCCGGGGGCGCCCGCCCCGGACGGGTCGGCGTACTCGCCGGACGCCCTCCAGCAGGCCGTGCGCTACAACGTCTTCAGCCTGGCGCAGGCGAGCGCCCGCGCCGACGGACAGGGCGTCCCCGCCAAGGGGGTGACCGGCTCGGGGTACGAGGGGCACTACTTCTGGGACGCCGAGGTCTACGTGATGCCGTTCCTCGTCTACACCCAACCCGAGGTCGCGCGGAACCTGCTGCACTTCCGGCGCCGGATGCTGCCGGCGGCCCGCACGCGCGCCCACGTGATGGCCCAGCCCGGCGCGCTGTTCCCCTGGCGCACCATCAACGGCGAGGAGGCCTCGGCCTACTACGCGGCGGGGACGGCCCAGGTGCACATCGACGCCGACATCGCCTGGGCGCTCGGCAAGTACGTCGACGCCACCGGCGACGCGGGATTCCTCGGCCGCGACGGGGTGGACATCCTCGTGGAGACCGCGCGGATGTGGGTCGAGCTCGGCTTCTGGCACACCAACGGCCAGCCCTCCTTCCACATCCACGGCGTCACCGGCCCCGACGAGTACACGACCGTGGTGAACAACAACCTGTTCACGAACGTGATGGCCCGCTACAACCTCGAGCGCGCCGCGGACGCGGTGGAGCTGGTGCGGTCGACGGACCCGAACGCCTGGGCCCAGATGGTGCACCGGCTGGGGCTGGAGGACGACGAGCACGAGGAGTGGCGCCACTGCGCCGAGGGGATGACGATCCCCTTCGACTCCGGTCTCGGGATCCACCCACAGGACGACCACTTCCTCGATCGCGAGGTGTGGGACCTCTCCCGCACCCCCCAGGATGCGCGACCGCTGCTGCTGCACTACCACCCGCTGGTGATCTACCGCTTCCAGGTGCTCAAGCAGGCGGACGTGGTGCTGGCGCTCTTCCTGCAGGGCGACCGGTTCACCCGCGCGGAGAAGAAGGCCGACTTCGAGTACTACGACCCGATCACCACCGGCGACTCCACCCTCTCGGCGGTCGTGCAGTCGGTGATCGCCGCCGAGGTCGGCTACCACGAGGTGGCGATGGACTACTTCCGGCAGGCGCTCTACACCGACCTGCGCGACCTGCACGGGAACACGGTCGACGGCCTGCACATCGCCTCGTCGGGCGGCGTGTGGGCGGCTCTCGTCAACGGGTTCGCCGGGATGCGCGACTACGGCGGGAGGCTCAGCTTCGACCCGCGGCTGCCCGTCGGGTGGGACGCGATCCGCTTCGGCCTGCGTTGGCACGGGGGGCGCCTGCGCGTCGAGGTGACCGAGGACCACCTCACGGTGCGGGTCGACGAGCCGTGCCACGAGCCGGTGGTGTCGGTGTGGGTGCGCGGCGAGCAGCACGACGTCGTGGCCGACGAGCCGCTGCGCGTGGACCTCGACGGCCACGGGCCGCGGCAGGGCGGCGAGCTGGGCGACCGGCCGCTCATCGGCGGCCGCCGCGCCGACGGCAGCCGGATCACGGCCGGGGTCCCCGACCCGGTCGACCCGGGGGGCGGCTCGGACCGGCGCAGCCTGGCCAGCGAGCCGGCGGACCCGTCCGACCCGCACGTCCCCCAGCCGTGACGTAGCGGCGATCGGCGCGAGGCACCGGCACCCGCCGGCACCCGGGCTGCCCAGCACTAGGCCGAGGCGGTCGCGCTCAGCTGCTCCAGACCGCGCTCGAAGTCCTTCGCGATCATCCGGTCCATCGCGATCACCTTGACCAGCACCGTGGCCAGGCCGGACCGCTCGCCCGTCATGGTCCAGGTGACCTCCGTGCCGTCCGGGCGCGCCCGGAAGCTGAAGACCAGGTCATTGCGGGCCCGGAAGGGCTTGAGGAACTGCAGGTCCAGCTCCGTCCGCCCCGGCTCGGAGCGCGTGATCCGCATCCGGCCCTGGCCGGCCTTGCGGTTCCCCTTCCAGGCGTACGCCGCTCCCTCACCCGCGGCCGGGCCCGTGTAGTCGCGCTGGAGGTCGGGGTCCAGGCCCTCCCAGGGGGACCAGGCCCGCCACGCGCGCAGGTCGTCGACGAGCGCCTGCACGCGGTCGGGCGCCGCGGGGACGGTCGTGGAGCGCGTGATCTCGAAGGTGGCCACGGACGGTCCCCTGACTCCGGTGTGGGATGCGGGTCGGATGCGGGTCGGATGCGGTCAGAGGATGGCGGCCCGCACGCACATGACGTCGGGCAGGTCGCGCTTGATCTCGCGCCACCCGCCGCCGCCGTCCACGGCGAGCCAGATGCTGCCGTTGCGCGTCCCGAGGTAGAGGCCCGCGTCGGCGTGCTCGTCGGTGGCCATCGCGTCGCGCATCACTCCGACCCAGAACGCCTCCGGCAGCCCGTCGTCGTGCGGGGCCCAGCTCTCCCCCGCGTCCTCGGAACGCCACACGCGCGCCTTGCCCCCCGGGGGAAACCGGTCGCCGCCCCCGCCCATCGGGAAGACGTGGATGGTGTCGGGATGGTGCGGGTGCACGACCATCGGGAACCCGAAGTCCGAGGGCAGGCCCTCGGCGATCGAGTGCCACGACGCACCCTCGTCGTCCGATCGGTAGACGCCGCCGTGGTTCTGCAGGAACAGGCGCTCGGGTCGCGAGGGGTGCCGGTCCACCTTGTGCACGCACTGCCCGAACTCCGGGTACTGCTGGCCCTCCGGCATGAACTCCGCGCGCACGCCCTTGTTGCGCGGCTCCCAGCTGGCCCCGCCGTCGGTGGTCGCATACACGCCGCCCGTCGAGATGGCGGCGATCAGCGAGTCGGGGTCGGTCGGGTGCGGCAGCAGGGTGTGGAACGCCTGTCCGCCGAACCCGGCGTTCCACTGGGGCCGGTGCGGGTGGTCCCAGAGCCCACGCACGAGCTCGAACGTCTCGCCGCCGTCGTCGGAGCGCCACACCGCGCCGGGCTCCGTGCCGGCCCACACGACGGACGGCGCCGAGCCGGCCCTCAGCTGCCACACGCGCTCGACCGACGCGCCGGTGTCGTCCGGGAAGCGCAGCGCGTCGGGCGTCTCCTCCCAGTGGTTGCCGAGGTCGTCGGAGCGGCCCACCTTGGGCCCGAGCCAGCTGTTCGAGGCGCCGGCCAGCAACCGCGGGGAGCCGCTGCGCGTGTCGACGAGGCACGAGTAGACCTCGTCCATCGCGAAGTGCGGTCCGTCCCACTCCCAGGAGCGGCGTTCGCCGTCGGAGCGGCCGATCCACAGCCCCTTGCGGGTGCCCGCGAGCACGATGGTCGTCGTCATCGGCTTCTCCTTTCCGGCAGGCCAGGCCGTGCTCGGCAGCCTAGGGCAGGACGGCGACAACCGGGAGGCCGTCGCCGCCGCGGCGGCGGTCCGGGCAGGCGGGCGGTCACACGGTCACGCCGCCGGAGGAGACGTCGTCCCCGGGCTCGCCGACCACGCACTGGGCCACGGTGATCGCCTGGTAGCGAGCGAACCTGTCGGAGTCCCGCGCCTCGGGGTAGTCCTCGGGGGCCAGGGCGGCATACCACCGCACCGCCTCGAGCAACAGGTCGGCGCGCTCTGACGGCGTCCGCTCGGCGCGGTCCTCGGCGAGGGGAACGGCCGCCTCGAAGCGCTCGACCGCCTCCTCGAAGTCACCCGCATCGAAGGCGTCGAGGGCGGCCCGCACCTCCGCGCACGCCTGGGTCCCCGGATCGGGCTGCTCGGGCGGGCCGTCGTCCGAGCCGAGCAGCGAGCAGCCCGCCGCCAGGGACACCGCCAGGGACACCGCCAGGCACACCGCCAGGCACACCGCCACGAGCGGCGCGGCGGGCGCCGCGCGCCGGGTCGCAATGCCGGGCCTCACCCGAGCGAGCCTAGGCAGGCCCGCAAGACCGCGACCCGGGCCCGCGCGCCGGGTGGCGCCGGGCAGACTGACCCGGGTGGTGACGCGCTCGGGACGGGGACACGGCGCTCCTGCGTCGGACCGAGGCCTGCCGCTGCGCTCGCCCGTGTGGCTGGTCCTGATCGGGATCGGCTCAGTCCAGCTGGGCGCGGCCGTGGCGAAGGGCCTCTTCGACGAGCTCAGCCCGACCGCGCTGGTCTGGCTGCGGCTCGCGACGAGCGCCGTGGTCCTGCTGGCCGTGGCGCGGCCGCGGCTGGCCGGGCGCGACCGGGTCGACTGGGCGGTGGTCGTCGCCTTCGGCCTGGCGCTGGGGACGATGAACTGGGCGATCTACCAGTCCTTCGCCCGCATCCCGCTCGGCATCGCCGTCACCATCGAGTTCATCGGGCCGCTGACCGTGGCGCTGCTCGGCTCCCGACGGCCCCGGGACCTGCTGTGGGTCGCGCTCGCCGGCGCGGGCGTGGTCCTGCTCGGGCTGGAGCCCGCTGAGGTGACGGCCGCGGGCGTCGGCTTCGCCCTGGTCGCAGCCGCGGCCTGGGCGGCCTACATCCTGCTCAGCGCGCGGACGGGCGGCCGGTGGCCCGGGGTCGACGGGCTGGCGCTGGCCAGCCTGCTCGCGGCCCTGGGGTTGGCGCCGGCGGCCGTGCGCTCGGCGGGGGCCGACCTGCTCGACGCGCGGGTGCTCGCCCTGGGCGCGCTGGTCGGCGTGCTCAGCTCGGTCATCCCCTACAGCTGCGAGCTCGTGGCGCTGCGCCGCCTGCGGCCCGCCACCTTCGGGATCCTGATGAGCCTGGAGCCGGCGGCCGCGGCGCTCGCCGCGCTGGTCGTGCTCGGCGAGCTGCTGGCGCCCCTGCAGGTGCTCGCCGTGGCGTGCGTGGTGGGCGCCAGCGTCGGGGCCACGCGCTCGGGGCGAGCCGGACCACCGGCCGGCAGGTGGGCGGACCCCGCGGCCGAGCCGTTCACCGAGACGTCACACAAGTTTGACGATCGGGACTCCCGGCCGGGACCCGACCTGGAGTAGGTTGACGAGCACCCCATCGCTCCGCCCCTCTCGGGAGACTCCAGTGCCCCTCGTCCGCAGGCCGCTCGCCACCACCGTCCGCGTGACGGCCGGCTGGGTGCGCGAGCGCGTCGACGCCTGGGCGGTCGCCTCCCAGCACCGCTCGCGACGCAACGCGATGACCGCCACCACGCGGCTGGCGCAGCACCGTGTCGACGCGCAGGAGGTGGCGGACTACCTGGTCGAGCGCGTGCCGGTCTCGACCGGTGCCCGCGACGAGGCCGTGCGGGACGCCGCTCAGGGCTGACCCCGCCCGCGCGCCGGCCCGACCACGGCCGGCCCATGAGCCGTGTCACGTCTGCCCACACCCGGCCCGTGCCTGCGGCACAATCCCCGGCATGACCCTCGCCGCGCCCGACCACCACAGGCCGCTCCGCGCGGCGCCCGACGGGTTCCGACCCGGGCCGCGCTTCCACGACGTGCTCAGCACCGACGGCACTCGGCTGCGCGTGTGGGACAACGGCGTCGACGGGCCGCCGGTGCTGCTGTGCAACGGCCTGGGGTGCAACGCCTACGCCTGGCCCGCGCTCCTCGACCCCGCCTGCGGCGTCCGCGCCATCTCGTGGATGCACCGCGGCACAGGCGGCTCGGCCCGGCCGCAGCGCCGGTCCGCCACGGGCATCGAGGAGTTCGTCGAGGACGCCGTGGCCGTGCTGGACGACTACGGCGTCGAGACCGCGCCCGCGATCGGCTGGTCGATGGGGGTGAACACCGCGTTCGAGCTCGCCCTGCGCCACCCGGAACGCGTCAGCGGCATCCTGGCCGTTGCCGGCGTCCCCGGCGCCACCTTCAGCACCATGCTCGGCCCGCTGGGCCTCCCGCACGCGGTCACGGAGGGGATGACGCTCGGCATCGCCCACCTGGGGTTCGCCGCCGGGCCGCTGCTGACCACCCTGGCCGGCTGGGTGCCGGTCGGGCCCCGCGTGGTCGACGCGCTCTCGCGGTCGGGCCTGATGATGCCGATGGCGGACCCCGCCATGGCGCTCACGGCGATCCGGGAGTTCCTGGCCACCCCGATGGACTGGTACTTCCACATGGCGCTGCGGACCGCCCGCCACCGGCGTGTCTCGCTGAGCCGGGTGAACGTGCCCGCGACCTTCCTCGCCGGCGGATGGGACGTGCTGGCCGGGCCGCGGGACATGCGCAGCGCGGCCGAGCGGATGGACCGGGGCAAGTACGTCGAGGTCCGCGGCACGCACTTCCTGCCGATGGAGCAGCCGGAGGCCGTGCACACCGAGCTGATGGACCTGCTCGCTACCGTCGAGGCGTGAGCACCCCGGCCCCGCGCCCCGGCTCCCGCGCGCCCCGCGCCCGCGTCGGCCTCGCCGCGCTCGCGCTCGCCGTGCCGCTCGCCGCCTGCAGCGACGACGGCAGCGACGCCCCCGGGTCGCCCACGGTCACCGCGGGCGACCCGGCGGGGGCCGAGCGACCCGGCGGGGGGCCGCCCGAGGTCGTCGGCACCGTCGCCTCGGGGCTCGCGGCGCCCTGGGGGCTCGCATTCCTGCCGGACGGCTCCGCGGTCGTGACGGAGCGCGACACGCGCCGGGTGCTGCGGGTCGTCCCCGGACCCGAGGGCGGGGCGGCCGGCGAGGCCGAGGTGCGCGAGCTGGGCACGCTCGACGCCGCGGCCCCGCGCGGGGAGGCCGGCGCCCTGGGGGTCGCGGTCTCCCCCGACTTCGCCGGGGACCGCACGCTGTTCTTCTACGTCTCGACCGACCGGGACAACCGGATCCTGCGGGCCCGCCTGGGGACGGGCGCGGACGGCACCCTCGGCGACCCCTCGGTGGTCCTCGACGGCATCCCGGCCGGGCAGATCCACGACGGCGGGCGGCTCGAGTTCGGGCCTGAGGGCTACCTCTACGCCTCGACCGGCGAGACCGGCGACGAACCCCTCGCCCAGCAGCCCGACGCGCTCGGGGGCAAGATCCTGCGGATCACCACCGACGGCGAGCCCGCGCCGGGCAACCCCGACCCGGCCTCCCCCGTCTGGACCCTCGGGCACCGCAACGTGCAGGGGCTCGCCTTCGACGACCGGGGCCGGCTCTGGGCCAGCGAGTTCGGCTCCGACGAGTTCGACGAGCTGAACCGGATCCGCCCGGGGGAGAACTACGGCTGGCCCGAGGTCGAGGGACGCGGTGGCGACGGCAGATTCGCGCAGCCCGACGTCGTGTGGCGCACCAGCGACGCGTCGCCCTCCGGCCTGGCCTGGCGCGAGGGCTCCTTGTGGATGGCGTCCCTGGCCGGCGAGCGGTTGTGGCGCGTCGACGCGAGCGGCGCGCGGGCGACGAGCCCGACTGACTTCTTCGTCGGCGAGTACGGGCGACTGCGCACGGTGGTCGTGGCCCCCGACGGCCGCCTGTGGGTCACGACGTCGAACCGCGACGGGCGCGGCGACCCCGCCGCCGAGGACGACCGCATCCTGCTCGTCGAGCCCTGAACCCTCAGCCCTCAGCCCTGAGCCCGGATCTCCGGGCCCAGGGCTCTGGGCTGCTCAGTGTCCCCGGGCTCAGTGCTCCTGGAACTTGGCGTACGGGTCGACCCCGTTCACCGTCGCCCCGAGCGGGATCTCCCGCGGGTAGCCCGCGGCCGTCCGGGCGCTGGCCCGGTTGTACTGCGCAGCCGGGGTGTCCCTGTACCAGCGGTCGATGAACCCGTTGTACCGCTTGACGTTGCGGTGCCCGAAGAGCCGCATGATCGCCTCGTCGCTGCTCAGCGGGACCGGGCTCCAGTTCATCGAGCCGTTGACGGTCACCCAGGCGCGGCGGTTCTTGCCGTAGTGGCCGCGCACCGTCAGCACCTTCGTGTGGAGGTAGCGGTCATAGACCCCGTCGTTGTTGAAGTCCTGCACGACCTGGCGGAAGGGGATGCGGCCCCGCCTGCCGTTGCGCATGATGTGCAGGATCTTGTTGCCCATGACGGCGTAGATGATCTTGACGTTGCAGCCGCTGTCGTAGAGCTGCCGCACCTTGCGCGCGATCTTGACGCCGCGCTGGCCGTGCCAGGAGGTCATGGCGACCCGGACCTTGGTGTGCGTGTTGGGCACGTTCTTGGCGCCCCAGCACCGGATCTTGTTGAGGTCCATCATCGTGGGGTCACCGTTGGTGTAACGGCCGTTCCACGGCAGCATCATGGTGGTCAGCCGCGTGAAGCGACGCACGCGATAGCCCTGCTTGACGGGCCGGTCGCGGTACATCTGGTTGAAGACCGTGATGAACTCGCGGTAGATCGGCTTGCGGTTGCGCGTCGTGTAGACGTCGTTCCACTGGTTGGTGCCCGCGAGATCGGTGGCGTTGTGGGAGCCGTTGATGACCACCCAGCGCGCCTTGGCGACCTTGCTGAAGGCGAAGGACTTGGTGTGCGGGATGCCGCTCGTGCCGCGGCAGGACGACACGCATCGACGGACGCCCGACTTGTACTGGTTCTGGCGCCACTTGTTGCCCCAACCGGCCAGCTTCTTCTTCAGCCGGTTCACCCCCTGGTTCGGGTTGTCCGGGTTCGCGTTGCCGCGGTCCAGGACGACGCGCACGCTGACGCCTCGGTGGTGGGCGTCGATCAGGGCGTTGACGAAGCGGTCGCTGCGGATGTTCCAGGAGGCGATGCGGATCTTCTGCTGCTTGGGCGTGGAGCGGATCGAGTTGACGATCAACGTGTTGATGCGCTGCTGCGCCCGGTTTCCGGCGAGCGGGTTGTTCGTGGTCACGCCCGGCTTCGGGGTGATCCACGCGGCGTCGGCTGGGGCGGCCGCGGTGGCGACGAGGAGACCCGAGACGAGGGTCGTCACCAGGGCGATCAGGACGGGGCGGGTGGAGCGGGACATACGGGAGAAAGCCCTTCTCTCGCGAGCGATCGGATCTGGGAACGGGGACCCGGACGATCCGTCGTCGCATCCCCCGCGGTCAGCGACCCCCGGCGGGCGTCGCGCGAACATTCACGGTAACAACTCACCCCAGCTTTTCGAGGATCAGGGCGCGAACACGCCCGGCGTCAGCCTGACCCCGCATCTCCTGCATCACCGCGCCGATGAGCGCGCCCGCGGCCTGCACCTTGCCGCCGCGGATCTTCTCGGCCACGTCGGGGTTGGCCTCGATCGCCCGGTCGACCGCCGCGGAGAGCGCCGAGTCGTCGGAGACGATGGCCAGCCCACGGGCGGCGACCACCTCGTCGGGCGTCCCCTCGCCGGCCAGGAGGCCGTCGAAGACCTGGCGAGCGAGCTTGTCGTTGAGGCTTCCGGCGTCCACGAGGCCCTGCACGTGCGCCACGTCCGCCGGAGAGACCCCCAGCTCGCCGATCTCCCGACCGGAGTCGTTGGCCCGGCGCGCCATCTCGCCGAGCCACCACTTGCGGGCGGCCTGCGCGCCGGCGCCCGCGGCGACGGTCTCCTCGACCAGGCCCAGGGCTCCGGCGTTGACGGTGTCGCGCATCTCCTCGTCGGAGTAGCCCCAGGCCGCCTGGAGCCGGGCGCGGCGCTCGCGCGGCGGCTCCGGCAGATCGGCGCGCAGCTGCTCGACCCAGGACCGCTCGGGCGCCACCGGCACGAGGTCGGGCTCCGGGAAGTAGCGGTAGTCCTCGGCGTCGGACTTCTCCCGGCCAGCGGTGGTGATCCCGGTGTCCTCGTGCCAGTGCCGGGTCTCCTGCAGGATGGACCCGCCGCCCTCGAGGACCGTGGCGTGCCGCCGCACCTCGTGGCGGACCGCCCGCTCGACCGAGCGCAGGGAGTTCACGTTCTTGGTCTCGGTGCGGGTGCCCAGCCGGTCGGACCCCCGCGCGGCGAGCGACAGGTTCACGTCGCAGCGCAGCGAGCCCTGCTCCATCCGCACGTCGCTGACGCCGAGACCCAGCAGCAGGTCGCGCAGCTGGGCGACGTACGCCCGGGCGACCAGCGGCGCCGCGGCGCCCGTGCCGGTGATGGGCTTCGTGACGATCTCGATCAGCGGGATGCCCGCACGGTTGTAGTCGACCAGCGAGTAGTCGGCCCCGTGGATCCGCCCCGAGGTGCCCACATGCAGCGACTTGCCGGTGTCCTCCTCCATGTGCGCCCGCTCGATGCCGACGCGCACCATCTCGGTCTCGCCGTCGTCGGTGGTCACCTCGACGTCGGTCCAGCCGTCGAAGCAGATCGGCTCGTCGTACTGCGAGGTCTGGAAGTTCTTGGGCATGTCGGGGTAGAAGTAGTTCTTGCGCGCGAACCGGCACCACGCGGCGATCTCGCAGTTCAGCGCCAGGCCGATCCGGATCGCGGACTCGACCGCGGTGGCATTGACCACCGGCATCGATCCGGGCAGGCCCAGGCAGGTCGGGCACACCTGGGTGTTGGGCTCGGCGCCGAACTCGGTGGCGCAGCCGCAGAACATCTTCGACGCGGTGCCGAGCTCGACGTGCACCTCGAGGCCCAGCGCGGGGTCGAAGCGCTCGAGCGCCTGGTCGAAGGAGAGCAGCTCGTCGGTGCCGGTGCTCATGCCGGGGCCCCCATCGTCTCGGCCGGGGCCTGGTCCGCGCGGGGCACGGGGGTGACGTCCGGCGCACGGTCGACCAGTGGGCCGCCCCAGTCGCGCTCGAGCAGCTCCTCGAGCGCGGCGCCGACCCGGTAGAGCCGCTCGTCGGCGGTGGCCGGCGCGAGCACCTGGAGGCCGGTGGGCAGGCCGTCCTCGTCGGCCAGGCCGCTGGGCAGCGAGAGCCCGGGCACGCCGGCCAGGTTGGCCGGGATGGTGGCCAGGTCGTTGAGATACATGGCCAGCGGGTCGTCGAGCTTCTCGCCGAGGGGGAACGCCGTGGTCGGCGACGTCGGCGAGACCAGCACGTCGGCCTGCCCGAACGCCGCCTCGAAGTCGCGCTGGATCAGCGTGCGCACCTTCTGGGCCTGCCCGTAGTAGGCGTCGTAGTAGCCGCTGGAGAGCGCGTAGGTCCCGAGCACGATGCGCCGCTTCACCTCGTCGCCGAAGCCGGCGTCGCGGGTGGCACGCATCACGTCCTCCGCGCTCGGGCTCCGGGAACCCTCGGGCAGCACCCGCAGGCCGTAGCGCATCGCGTCGAACCGGGCCAGGTTGCTGGAGGCCTCGCACGGCATGACCAGGTAGTACGTCGCCAGCGCGTGCACGAAGTGCGGGCAGGAGACCTCGACGACCTCCGCGCCGGCCTCGACGAGGCGGTCGACCCCCTCCCGGAAGCGCCCCAGCACCCCCGGCTGGTAGCCCTCGCCGCCGAGCTCGGTCACCACGCCGACCCGCACGCCGGCGAGGTCGCCGGCCGCGCCCCGGCGGGCCGCGGCGACCAGGTCCGGCGCCGGCTGGTCGATGCTGGTGGAGTCGCGGGGGTCATGGCCCCCGACGAGCTCGTGGAGCATCGCCGCGTCGAGGACGCTGCGCGTGACCGGACCGACCTGGTCGAGCGAGTTCGCCATGGCGACCAGGCCGTAGCGCGAGACACCGCCGTAGGTCGGCTTCACGCCGACCGTGCCGGTCATGGCGCCGGGCTGCCGGATCGAACCGCCGGTGTCGGTGCCGAGCGCCAGCGGCGCCTCGAAGGCGGCGACGGCGGCGGCCGAGCCGCCGCCGGAGCCGCCGGGGGTCCGCCCCGGGTCCCACGGGTTGCGGGTGGGCCCGTAGGCCGACTGCTCCGTGGAGGAGCCCATCGCGAACTCGTCCATGTTGGTCTTGCCCAGGATCGGCAGGCCGGCCGCGCGGAGCCGGGCGACCGCCGTGGCGTCGTACGGCGGGATCCAGCCCTCGAGGATCCGCGAACCGCAGGTCGTCGGCATGCCGCGGGTGGCCAGCACGTCCTTCACGGCGATCGGGACGCCATCCAGCGCCGACGCGGGGCGGCCGTCGACGCGGCGCCGGTCGGACGCCTCGGCGGCCTCGAGCGCGCCCGCGGCGTCGACGTGGAGGAATGCGTGCACGCCCGCCTCGGGGCCGCCGTCGACGGCATCGATGCGGTCGAGGCAGGCCTGGGTCAGCGCGACGGAGCTCGTCTCGCCGGCCTCGAGCGCCTCGGCGAGCTCGGCGGCAGTCGAGCGCAGCCCGGGCGCGGGGGTGGCGTCGGGCATCAGGCCTCCTCCCCCAGGATCCGGGGGACGGCGAAGCGTTGCTGCTCGGCGGCGGGGGCGCCGGCGAGCGCCTCGTCGGCGGTGAGGCCGGGCACGACGACGTCCGGGCGCGTCACGTTGGTCAGCGGGAGGGGGTGCGAGGTCGGGGGCACGTCCTCGCTGGCAACCCCGCTGATCGACGCGACCGAGTCGAGGATCACCGACAGCTGCGGGGCAAGGTGGTCCAGCTCGTCCGCCGACAGGTCGATGCGGGCCAGGTCCGCCAGGTGGCCGACCTCCTCGCGAGTGATCTCAGGCATGGCGACGATCCTAGGACCCGGGGTGGGGGCGGCCACCCGGCGGTCGCCGGGGCTACCGGCCCCCGCCGGTGGCGCGGCCGTTCCCGTTGCCGGGCTTGTCCGTCGGCGCGTTCGACCGCCCCTGGCCGGCCTGCGTGGGCCGCGCGGGCGACGCCGCCTGGCTCGGCTGCGCGCGCTGCGTCGGCGACGCCGGCTGGCCTGGCTGGCCCGGCTGGCCCGGCTGACCCGGTTGACCCGTCTGGCCCGGCTGGCCCGCCTGACCCGACTGACCCGGCTGACCCGCCTGACCCGGCTGACCCGGCTGACCCGGTTGACCCGTCTGGCCCGGCTGGCCCGCCTGACCCGACTGACCCGGCTGACCCGACTGGGCGCCCTGGCCCTGGGTCGCCGCAGCGGGCTGCGCGGAACCGTTCGCCGAGGCGGGAGCCGGGGCCGCGGGAGAACCGGGGCCCGGCCCCGCTCCCGAGCCCGAGGCCGCGACGTCCCCCGGGGGAGCCGACGGGCTGAGGGTGACGGGCGCGAGCGGCGCCGCCGGGCCCGTCGTCGGCGCCGTGGGGGTGAGCGTCTCCCCGGGCAGCGGCGGCGACGGCTCGGTGGCATCGTCGCCCGCGACGGACCTCGGCAGGTCGGCGAGGTTCGGCACGGCCGTCGGGGCCGCCGCGACCAGGAGCGCCGCCACCGCCACCCCCGCGGCCAGCACCAGGCCGCCTCCGCGACGCACCGGGGTCGATCTGCGCGCCCACGAGACGAGCCCGTCGCGACGCCGTCGGCGCAGCTCCTCGGGCAGGTCGGCGCGGATCGCGGCGATGCTGTTCAGCGGCGCGGCGGCATACCCGGCGCCCTGGAGGAGCAGCAGCAAGCCGACGGCCAGCGCGCCCGCGGCGCCGACGTCGGCGGCGGCCACGCCGGGCAGGCCCGAAGCCGGCGAGACCGCGCGGACGAGGCCCGTCACCGCCGTGCCCGCGCCGACCAGCAGGCAGAGCGCGGCCAGCGCCAGCTCGGCCCGGTTGCCGCGCAGGGCGTCGCGGGTCCCGAGCTCGCCCCGCACCTTCGGGGTGCGCAGGAAGGCGCCCTCGCGCGCGACGAGCCCGCGGGCCGCCGCGAGCGCCACGGCCCAGCCGAGCGCGAGCCACACACCGAAGGCCCCGAGTGCCTCGCCCGCGCTGGCGCCGCCCACGCGGCGCAGCAGGGCCACCGCGCGCAGGGCCCCCAGCACCAGCAGGGCGACGACGCCGACCAGGATCAGGCCACTGAGGCGACGGACGACGACGCCGTCGCCGGTGACCGCATTGAGGGCCCCAAGCAGGAGGAAGCCGGTGAAGACCAGACCCGCGAGATCGGCGAACCACTGGAGCGCGCCGACGAGGTAGGCCCAGCGCTGGGCTCCGGTGAGCTGGTTCTCGGCCGTCCGGCGCCCCGGCACCAGCGAGCGGGCGTGCAGCCGCAGGATCTGCACGCCGCCGAAGCACCACCGGAAGCGCTGCCGCTTGAGCGCCTCGAAGGTCAGCGGCATCACGCCCTGGCCGTAGGAGCGGTCCACGTGCAGGCCGCGGTCGCCGGCGCGGAGCATCCGCAGCGACAGCTCGGCGTCCTCCGTGATGCACCACTCGTCCCAGCCGCCGACCTCCTCGAGCGCGGATCGCCGGATCAGGCCCATCGTGCCGCCGAAGATGGCCCCGTTGCGCTCGTTGCGCGAGCGCTGCGAGACGTCGAAGAAGTAGCGGTAGGAGTGGTAGAGGCGTCGGAAGTACGGCGCGTGCTGCCAGTCGCGGTAGTCCTGCGGCGTCTGCACGAAGGCGACGTCCGTCGCGGCGAAGAGCGGTGCGCAGTCGGCGAGGAAGTCGGGCTCGACGTGGTAGTCGGCGTCCACGATCCCGATCAGCTCCGCCCGCTCGTCGGTGCGGGTGAGGGCGTGGTTCAGTGCGCCGGACTTGTAGCCGGGCCAGTCCTCGAGGTGGATGAAGGTGATCCGGTCGTGCGCCGCGCAGAAGTCCGCCACGGGCTGCCACAGGGCGGGGTCGGTGGTGTTGTTGTCGACGAGCAGGATCTCGTAGCGCTCGTAGTCCAGCACCAGCAGCCGCTCGAGCGTCTCGATCACCATGTCGGGCGGTTCGTTGTGCGTGGGCACGTGCAGCGAGACGAACGGCCGGTGCGCGCGCTCCCGGGCGGTCAGCGCGGTGGTGTCCACGGCGGCCGCCCAGGCGCGGCGACCGAGGACGTCGACGAACTCCCAGAGGTGGCCCAGGCCGACAAGGAAGACGAACGCCTCGAGCACCCACAACGCCAGCCCGGCCGCCAACCCGGTCCACGGCAGGTCCGCGCCGAGGGTCCAGGCCAGCACGTAGGCGAGGTAGAGCAGGCCGGTGTCGACGCCGAGCGCCCAGAGGGCCAGGCCGCGGACGCTCCAGCCGTCGGCCAGGGGACGCCAGGCGAGCAGGGTCGCGGCCAGGGCGAGCCCCACGCCGACCGCCGGGCCGGGATCGGCGCCCAGCGCAGCGCCCAGCGCGCACGCCGTCAGGACGACGCCCGCCATCGCGAGCAGCACCCGCCACCAGGCGGGACGCGCCTCGACGGCGGCCCGCCTTCCGGTGGCCGTGCGGGGTCGGGGGCCGGCGACCACGAGCAGGGTCGCGGGGACGGCGGTGGCGACCGCGGCGAGCAGGGCGAGGCGAAGCAGGTCCATCAGGATGCGGGGGGTCCTTCCGAGAGCAGGCGGGTGAAGGCGTCCTCGTCGAGGACCGGCACCCCCAGCTGGCCGGCCTTCTCGGCCTTCGACCCGGCATTCTCCCCCACCACGACGTAGTCCGTCACCTTGGAGACCGAGCCGGATGCCTTGCCGCCCCGCTGGAGGATCGCCTCCTTGGCCGAGTCGCGGCTGTAGCCCTCCAGCGAGCCAGTGACCACCACGGTCAGGCCCTCCAGCGTGCGCGGCGTGGACTCGTCACGCTCGTCGGCCATCCGCACGCCCGCGCGCTCCCACTTCTCCACGATCTGCGCGTGCCAGTGGACCTCGAACCACTCGGTCACGGCGGCGGCGATGGTGGGCCCGACGCCGTCGGTGTCGGCGAGCTGCTCCTCCGTCGCGCTCCGGATCGCCTCCATGGAGCCGAACGCCGTCGCGAGCGCGCGGGCGGCGGTCGGTCCGACGTGACGGATCGAGAGGCCGACCAGCACGCGCCACAGCGGCACCCGCTTGCGCTCGCCGAGATGGTCCAGCAGCCGGCGGCCGTTGGCGTTGAGCACCCGCCCGTCGACGGCCTCGTCCTGCTCGGACTTCTTCGCGGCGCGCGTGAAGAGCGCCGTGCGCATCAGCTTTGCCTCGTCGAGGTCGAAGAGGTCGCCCTCGTCGGTGATCGCGTCGGCCTCCAGCAGCGCCTGCGCCGCCTCCTCGCCGAGGCCCTCGATGTCGAAGGCGCCGCGGCCCGCGACGTGGAAGACCCGGTCGAGCAGCTGCGCCGGGCAGGAACGGTGGTTGGGGCAGCGCAGGTCCTTGTCGCCCTCCCGCTGCTCGGCCAGCTCGCTGCCGCAGGCGGGGCAGTGGGTGGGCATCACCCACTCCGCCAGGCCGTCGGGGCGCAGCGGCAGCACCGGGCCGACGATCTCGGGGATCACGTCGCCGGCCTTGCGCAGGATCACCGTGTCGCCGGGGCGCACGTCCTTGCGGCGCACCTCGTGGGCGTTGTGCAGCGTCGCCCGCTCCACCGTCGACCCCGCGACGCGCGTGGGCTCCATCCGCCCGAAGGGCGTCACCCGGCCGGTGCGCCCGACGTTCACCTCGATGGCCAGCAGCCGCGCGTTGACCTCCTCGGGCGGGAACTTGAAGGCGATCGCCCACCGGGGCGCACGGCTGGTGGAGCCGAGCCGGCGCTGGAGGGAGAAGTCGTCCACCTTGACCACCACGCCGTCGATCTCGTGCTCGACGTCGCGGCGGCCCTCGGTGTTCTGCTCGATGTAGCCCTCGACCTGCTCGAGGCTCGGCAACACCTGGACCCGCGGCGAGGTGGGCAGCCCCCACGCCTCGAGCGCGGCGTACGCCTCGGACTGCGAGCGCGGCTCGAACCCCTCCCGCGCGCCGAGGCCGTGGCAGACCATGCCGAGCGCGCGCGTCGCGGTGACGCGCGGGTCCTTCTGTCGCAGCGAGCCGGCGGCGGCGTTGCGCGGGTTCGCGAAGACCGGCTTGCCCGCGTCGGCCACCTGTTCGTTGAGCTGTTCGAAGGCCTTCACCGGCAGGAAGACCTCGCCTCGGACCTCGACCAGCGCCGGGACCGGGAAGTCGTCGGCGGCGGCGAGGCGGTGCGGCACCCCCTCGATGGTCCGCACGTTGGGCGTGACGTCCTCCCCCGTGGTCCCGTCGCCGCGGGTCAGCGCGCGGGTCAGGCGGCCCTTCTCGTAGAGCAGGTTGATCGCCAGGCCGTCGACCTTCAGCTCGCAGAGCAGGTCGGGGTCGTCGACGCCCTCGCGACGCAGCCGTTCGTGCCAGGCCTCCAGCTCCTCGCGGGTGAACGCGTTGTCGAGGCTCTCCATGCGCTGCAGGTGGTCGACGGCCGTGAACTCGGTGGAGACGGCCCCGCCGACCTGTTGCGTCGGCGAGTCGGGGGTGCGCAGCTCGGGAAACTGCGCCTCGAGCTCCTCCAGCCGCCGCATCCGGGTGTCGAAGTCGGCGTCGCTCAGCGTCGGGTCGTCGAGCACGTAGTAGCGCCAGCGGGCGTCCTCGACCTCCTCGACCAGCCGCTTGTGCTCCTCGCGCCCCTCGCCGGAGGCGACGCTGGGTTCGCTGCTGGGGGCGTCGGCCATGGGGACATCCTGCCTGCTGGCACCGACACCCGATCGGACCCATCCGCACCCGTCCCCGGCGGAGAATAGGAGGCGTGACGACCGACGAGCTGCTGACGCCGGCCCCTTCCCTCACGCGCCGGGACGCCGCGGGTGCCCGCGCGCTCGTGCTGGTCCTGCACGGCGGCAAGCCGGCGAGCCGCGAGCCCGTCGACGGCCGCAGCGCGTCGTGGCGCCGGATGGCCGCGATGCAGCGCGCCGTCGCGCCCGCGCTGCACGCGGCCGGGGCGGCGACCTGGCTGCTGGCCTACCGCGAGCGGGGCTGGAACGACGGCGCGCCCGTGGCCGACGTCCGCTGGGCCCTCGCCGAGGCGCGGCGGGTCCACGGCGACCTGCCCGTCGTCCTGCTCGGCCACTCGATGGGCGCGAGGGCCGCCGTGCACGTCGCCGACGACCCCGGCGTGGTCGGCGTCGTCGGCCTGGCCCCCTGGTGGCAGGCCTCGGACCCGGTCGCGCCGCTGCGCGGCAAGCCCGTCGTCGCGGCGCACGGGCGAGCGGACCGGATCACCTCACCCCGCGCGACGCGGGCCTACCTGGCGCGCGCCGAGGGCGTCGCCGCGTCGACCGAGCTGCACGACATGGGCCGCGTCGGCCACTACATGCTGCGCCGCTCCGGCGAGTGGAACGCCGCCGCGACGGCCCACGTCCTCCGCCTGCTCGCCTGAGCGGCGGGCGACGTCAGCCGAGGTCGTCCGCCACGGTGAGCGCGAGCTGCAGCGCCCGGCGCGCCCAGTCGGCCGAGGCCCCGGCCAGCCCGCAGCCCGGCGTGACGACCAGCCGGTCACCGACCTCGCCGCCGTCCAGCCCGAGCATCTCGAGCATCCGCAGGACCCGTTCGGTCACCTGGTCGGCACCCGGGACCCGATCGGGATCGGTGCCGGGCAGCACGCCGAGCGCGACCCGGCACCCCTCCTCCAGCGCCGTCGCCGCCTCGTCGAGATCGGCGGCGGTGAGCACGTCGGCGTCCATCGCCAGTCCGGCGGCGCCGGCGGCGCGGACCAGGTCCCACGGCGTCCCGGCCGCGCAGGCATGCACCCACGGCTCCGCGCCGGCGTCGCGGACCGCGGCCAGCACCCAGCCGAGCGTGTCCGAGAGCTCGGGCCGGTCGATCGTGCGGTGCCGGCCGTAGCCCGACGCGGTGGGCACGCGCCCCTCGCCGACCGCGGCCATGGCCGGCTCGTCCACCTGCACGACCAGCCGCTCGATGCCCGGGAGCCGGCGGCGGACGTCGGCCACGTGCGCCGCGAGACCCTCCGCGAGCGCCTGGGCGAGGTCCCGCCGGGCGCCGTGATCGGCGAGCACCTTGTCGCCCCGGGGGCGCTCGACGCTGGCGGCCAGGGTCCACGGGCCGGCAGCCTGCACCTTGAAGGCGCCGCCGAGCGCCTGGCCCTGCTCCTCCACGGCGTCGAGGTCCTGCGAGAGCAGCGAGCGGGCGCGGCGCTGGTCGACGCCGGGGGCGTCGGTGAGCCTCCAGCCCGCGGGCTGGAGGTCGGCCCCGAGCGCGTCGACGACCGCGAGCCCGCGGCCGACCATCCCCGCGTGCACCCCGCGCGCCGGCAGCTCGGGCAGGTGCGGCAGCCCCCGCTCGTGGTCTCCGAGGAGGCCGAGCACCACCCTGACGGTCTCGTGGTACGCCGCGTCGTGGCTCGCGCCGAGCGGCACGCCCTCCCCGGGCGGCCCCGCCCGCTCGGCGGGCTCTGCGGGCCGCGGCCCCAAGGCCCCCGGCGGGGGCATCGAGCCGATGCCGGTCGCGCTGGTCACGCGGTGGCCTCCGCGCCCGCCCCGGAGCGGGCCGGCGCGGTGTCCGGCCGCCGGGTGGCGGTGATGGTGGCGGACCCGACGACGCGGGTGCCCTCGTAGACGACCACGGCCTGGCCCGCGGCCACGCCCTCGGCGGGCTCGCGCAGCGTCACCGTCACCTCGGGCTCTCCGTCCTGGCCGGTGCCGACCTCGACCAGCGCCCGGTGCTCCGCCCCGTGCGCCCGCAGCTGGACGGTGCCCTCGAGCCGGTCGGGGGCCCGGCCGCACCAGCGCGGCCGGTCGGCGGTGATCCGGTCGACGACCAGACGCTCGCGCGGGCCGACGGTCACGGTGCCCGACACCGGCTCGACGTCGAGCACGAACCGCGGCCGGCCGTCGGGCGCCGGCCGGCCGATCCGCAGGCCCTTGCGCTGGCCGATCGTGAATCCGTAGGTGCCCTCGTGCCGGCCGAGCTCCTCACCCGTCGCGTCGTCGACGATGGCGCCCCCGTGGTTGGGCGCCCGCTCACCGAGCTTCTCGCGCAGCCAGCCGGCGGTGTCCCCGTCCGCGACGAAGCAGATGTCGTGGCTGTCGGGCTTGTCGGCGACGAGCAGCCCCCGCGCGGCGGCCTCCTCACGCACCTGCGCCTTGGGAGTGTCGCCCAGCGGGAAGAGGGCGTGCCGCAGCTGGTGCTGGGTGAGCACGCCCAGCACGTAGGACTGGTCCTTGCCGGCGTCCGCGGCCCGGTGCATCGCGACGGTGCCGTCGGCGTCCGCGGTGAGCACCGCGTAGTGGCCGGTGACGACGGCGTCGAAGCCGAGCGCCAGCGCGCGCTCGAGCACGGCGGCGAACTTGATCTTCTCGTTGCAGCGCAGGCAGGGATTGGGCGTGCGCCCCGCGGCGTACTCGTCGAGGAAGTCCTCGACGACATCCTCGTGGAAGTCCGCGCTCATGTCCCAGACGAAGAAACCTATCCCGATCACGTCAGCGGCGCGGCGGGCGTCGTTGCTGTCCTCGATGGTGCAACAGCCGCGGGCGCCGCTGCGGTACGACGCCGGGTTGCGCGAGAGGGCGAGATGCACGCCGGTGACGTCGTGCCCGGCCTCGCGCGCGCGGGCGGCGGCGACGGCGGAGTCGACGCCCCCGGACATGGCCGCGAGGACCCGCATCAGCCGGCCCTGTCCGCGTCTCGGGCCGCACCGCCGCGGGCCCCCGCGGCGCGGGCGCGCTCGACGGCCGGGCCGATGGCGGCGACGAGCGCCTCGACGTCCGCAGCCGTGCTGGTGTGCCCGAGGCTGAAGCGGAGCGACGAGCGCGCCTGCTCCTCCTCGCGCCCCATGGCCAGCAGCACGTGCGACGCCTGCGGCACGCCCGCCTGGCAGGCGGAGCCGGTCGAGCACTCGATGCCCGCGGCGTCGAGCAGCATCAGCAGCGAGTCGCCCTCGCAGCCGGGAAAGGAGAGGTGCGCGTGGCCGGGCAGGCGGTCGTCGCCGCCGTTGACCACGACGTCGGGCACGACGGAGCGGACGCCGGCCACGAGGGCGTCGCGCAGGGCGGCGGTGCGCTCGGTGTGTGCGTCTCGCTCGGCGACCGCGGCGGTGACGGACGCCGCGAGCCCGGCGACGCTCGCGGCGTCGACGGTGCCGCTGCGCAGGTCGCGCTCCTGGCCGCCGCCGTGCACCAGCGGGACGACCTCGTGCTCGCGTCGCACGACGAGGGCGCCGACGCCCGGCGGCCCGCCGAGCTTGTGGCCCGACAGGGTGAGGGCGTCCACGCCCGACGCATCGACATCCACGGGCAGCGCGCCGATCGCCTGCACCGCGTCGGTGTGCACCGGGACGCCGTGCTCGCGCGCGAGGGCGACGACCTCGGCGAGCGGCTGGATCGTGCCCGTCTCGTTGTTGGCCCACATCACCGAGAGCAGCGCGACGGCCCCGGGGTCGCTGGCCAGGGCCTCGGCGAGCACCGGGACGGCGAGGCGCCCGTCGTCGTCCACGGGGAGCAGCTCGGCGTCGGCGTGCTCGTGGGCGGCCAGCCAGCTGGCGGGCTCGAGCACGGCGGGGTGCTCGACGGCGCTCGTGAGCACGCGGCGGCGGCGAGGGTCCTGAGCGCGGCGGGCCCAGTAGAGGCCCTTGACCGCGAGGTTGTCGGCCTCCGTGCCGCCGGAGGTGAAGACGAGCTCGCCGGGGCGGCAGCCGATCGCCGCGCTCAGCGCCTCGCGGGACTCCTCGACCACCTGGCGCGAGCGGCGCCCCGACGCGTGCAGCGCCGCGGGGTTGCCGGTGTGTCCGAGCTGCGCCGTCATCGCGGCCAAGGCCTCCGGGCGCACGGGCGTGGAGGCCGCGTGGTCGAGGTAGGTGGGCGACGCAGTCGTCGCCTGCGGGGTCGGGTGCTCGGCCATGACCCCACCAGCCTACGGCGGCACCCCCGGGAACCGCTCCCCGGCGGGCCCACCGGCGGGACACCCGGCGCCGTGGCCGCGGGTCGGCACCCTCGGCCCGGGGCGAGCTCGGTCAATCATCCACCGGGCAGGGAGGTGCACCACTACCGTCACGACCATGTCGACTCGTCTCCCCGGTCGCCGGGGCACAGGTGTCTCCCGGCGGATGGTGCTGGGCGCCGGCGCCGCGACCTCCGCCGCGGTCGCGCTCGCGGCCTGCTCGGGCGGGGACGACCCAGCGGGGTCCGAGGCGTCGGCGGGCGCGTCCAGCAGCACACCGACGCCGAGCGGCACCGGCACGGCGAGGCCCGGGATCGACCTCCCGCAGGCCTTCACCCCGGTGCTGATCTCGACCATCGGCGCGGAGACGGCGCCGGTGCAGACGAGCGACGGCCGGTGGCGCGTGCTCTACGAGCTGCTGCTCACCAACAGCAAGTCCGCCCCCGCCGAGCTGGAGCGGATCGACGTCGTCGACGCCCGGGAGACCGACCGGGTGGTGGGTTCCTACGAGGGCGAGAAGCTGCTCGAGAATCTCCGCCTGCTCAGCGGCCCTCCCGCCGAGGAGCCCGAGATCCCGCCCGACGCGTCTCGGCTGCTCCTGCTGGACCTCGTGTTCGACTCGCGCGACGACGTGCCCGACGCCATCGCCCAGCGGTTCGTCGGCCTGGCCGCCGACAACCCGGCCGCCACCGAGCCGGCGCCGGTGGACTACCTCGCCGCACCCTTCACGCTCGGCGAGCGCACCCAGGCCACGATCGCCCCGCCCCTGCGCGGCGCGGGCTGGTTCGCGGTCAACGGGCTGGACACGTCGACCGGCGTGCACCGCGGCTCGGTGCAGTCGGTGAGCGGGCAGCTCTTCGACGCGCAGCGGTTCGCCATCGACTGGATGAAGCTGGACGACGACGACACGCTCGCGTCCGGGGACGGTTCCCGCGTCGAGGACTTCCACTGCTACGACGAGCCGGTGCACGCGGTCGCCGACGCCACCGTGGTCTCGGTGGTCACCGGGCTCCCCGACCAGGAGCCCGGTGAGCTGCCCGACCCCGCGTCGATCACGCTGGAGACGGTGGACGGCAACCACGTGGTGCTCGAGCTCGCCGACGGCGTCCACGCCTTCTACGCGCACCTGCGCGACGGCTCGATCGAGGTGGCCGAGGGCGACACCGTCTCGGCCGGCGACGTGATCGGCCGGCTCGGCAACTCCGGCAACACCTCGGCGCCCCACCTGCACCTGCACCTGATGACGACGCCCCGGGCGCTGGCCGCGGACAGCATCCCCTACGTCTTCGACGCCTTCACCCTGCTGGGGCGCATCGGCGAGGAGGCCTGGGCGACCACGGAGTCCATCGTGGGGCCGTGGACGATCGAGAACGCCCAGGAGACCTCGATGACCGAGCGGCTGCCCCTCGGGCTCACGGTCGTCGGGTTCCGCGAGGGCTGAGGGAACCACGGTCGACCGAGTGGTCGGCGTGGTCCCGGCTCTCGGTGCGCCCCGCGCCGCCAGTCGACCGGCATCTGCCCGGGAGATCCGAGGGGTGCGTGGGCCGGGCGTGGATGACGTGTGTCGGAGGTCATCGACACGTGTTACGGACGGCCCTGTCCCTCGGCGGCGCCGCGTCGTGGACTCGGCTCAGACGACGAGTCGTCTGGTGAGGAGTCGTTCGGTGACGGGCGCCGCGCGCGGCGAGCGCTCCGGCCGGCACCGATGTCCACGAAGGGACCCAGCATGCATCGGCTTGACATCGACCATCTGACCAAGAGCTACGGCCGCGAGACCGTCGTCGACGACCTGTCCTTCACGGTGCAGCCGGGGCGAGTCACCGGGTTCCTCGGGCCCAACGGCGCCGGCAAGTCCACGGTGATGAAGATCCTGCTCGACCTCGCCAAGCCGACGAAGGGCAGCGCCACGATCGACGGGAAGCGCTATCGGGACCTCGAGGACCCGGCACGCACCGTCGGCGTGGTCCTCGAGCCCAACGCCTTCCATCCCGGGCGCAGCGCCCGCAACCACCTGAAGGTCCTGGCCGACGGCGGCGGGTTCCCCCCGGCGCGGGTCGAGGAGATGCTCGAGGCGGTCGGGCTGGCCAAGGTGGCCGACCGTCGCGCCGGCGCGTTCTCCCTCGGGATGCGCCAGCGGCTGAGCCTGGCGGCGGCCCTGCTCGGCGACCCGCCGGTGGTCGTCCTCGACGAGCCCGGCAACGGGCTCGACCCACAGGGCATCCGCTGGTTGCGCGACCTGCTGCGGGCCCGCGCGGAAGCCGGGAGCACGGTGTTCGTCTCCAGCCACCTGCTCGCCGAGGTCGAGCACCTGGCGGACGACGTCGTGGTGATCAACCGCGGGCGGCTGGTCACCGCCGGGGCGCTGGCCGACCTGCAGCACGCAGGCACGACCGTCCGCACCCCGCAGCCCGCCGAGCTGACCCGAGCGTGCTCCGCGGCCGGGGCCGAGGTGCGGCCCGGGGCGGACGGCGAGCTGGTCGTCCGCGGCATGTCGATCAGCGACATCGGTGAGCGCGCCCTGGCGGCCGGCATCGCCCTGCACGAGCTCTCCCCGCAGGCGGGCTCCCTGGAGGACCTCTTCCTCGGTTGGACGCGGAACGAGGCAGTCGTGCCCACTCCTCGACAACCCACCCGCCACCCGACCCAGAAGGGAGCCTCGCGATGACCTGGCTGCGACTCGTCAAGGGCGAGCTGCGCAAGCTCGTCACCACCAGGATCCTGCTCGGCTTCCTGCTCGCCCTGGTGGTGCTCGCGGCCGTCGACGCCGCCGCGGTCGCCTTCGGCACCGACATGGACGGCGGCAAGGGCTTCGTCTCCACCGCGGAGGACCAGGTCTCGCTGATGGCCTTCGGGTTCAACGCGATGATCGGGACGGCCCTGTTCGGTGCGATCGCGGTTGCCCGCGAGTACGGCCACACCACCGTCGTACCGATGTTCCTGACCTCCCCGCGCCGGCACCGTGCCGTGCTGGCCCAGCTCGCCGCCGTACTGATCTTCGGCGCGGTGCTGGGGCTGGTCGGTGAGGCCATGATCGCCACCGCCGTGGGGTTGGCGTTGCCCAGCACCCAGTTCGCCTTCCTCGCCTCGGTCGGCGACATCACCCGGCTGATGGTGGCCTCGATGCTGGCCGGGATGGCCGGCGCCGTCCTCGGCGCGGGCATCGGCTCGCTCGTCCGCAACCTGGGTGGAGCGGTCACCATCACGGTCCTGCTGCTGTTCGTGGCGCCGGGAACGGTGGTCCAGCTGGTCAATGACTCCGCCTCCTGGATGCCCACGACCCTGCTCAGCGTGCTGTCGGGGGTGACCACCGAGGTCAGCGTGGCCGCCGCGCTGCTGGCCCTGGGGCTGTGGGCGCTGCTCCCGGCGGCTGCCGGGATGATCGCCGTCCAGCGACGGGACGTGGTGTAGCCCGGGGGTCTCGGGGGCCGCCGCGGCTCCCGTCCGCGGGACGGGATCGATCTGCGGCGCCGCCCCGCCGCCCCCGGTGTTCAGTCGCGATGCTGCACGACGTTGACGACGTTGCCGTCCGGTGCCCGGACGAAGAATCTGGTCACCCCCCACTCCTCGGTGGTCAAGGGGTGGACGATGTCGAAGCCGCGCTCGCGCGCCTGGGCATAGGCGCCGTCGATGTCATCGACCCTGACCGAGATCACCGGGTCCTCGGGAGCGGCGGCGTCGTGGGTCACCAGCTGGAGGCAGGCTCCGGTCTCGGGGGACGTGTGGCGGGCCACCCACCCGAGGTTGAACTCCTCCACGCTCAGCCCGAGGTAGTCGGCGTAGAAGCCCCGGGCCGCCCCGAGATCGGGGACGTGAAGGTCGGCGATGATCTGCGTGACGCGCATGGGTTCTCCTGGTCGTCGGCGGCGGACCACGATCGTCCCGCCGCGCGCGCCCGGCCGCCACGGCCGTCCTGCACAGAAGGCGTCCGGTGACCCCGGGGGGGCGGGGTTCCCGCTGGCGCCGGGCCTCACGGCGAGCCAGCCGGGTGGTCACAGACCCTGACGACGTCGGAGCAGGTCAGGTCTGTGACCCCGGCTGCGTCCAGCGCGTCGGCGACGCGCCGGCTGAGGTGCAGCATCGTCCGCAGGCTCGGATGGCGGGCGAAGACGTCGAGGCCAGCCACGATCGGCGGGCGCGCCCAGAAGTAGCCGACCACCGTCCCGTGCGCCGCGCCGCACGTGGCGCAGAACGGCTCCCCCTCGATCTGCGTGTGCACGGGGCACGGGACGAGGACGGACCGCTCCGCGACCAGCTGGAACCAGCGCGTCGACACGGTGGGGCCGGGTCCGACCAGCACGTCGCGGGTGGTGAAGCCCGAGGCACCCACGGCCTCCAGCACCTCCAGGACGCGCGAGGAGACCGCGAGTCCGCCGGCCGGCAGGCCCGAGACGTCTCCCGCGCAAGCGTCGTCGGTGACGCGAAAGCCCCGCCGCTGCGAGACGTCGAAGGCGTCCTCCATCCCGCAGGCCGGGCAGGGACCGGACGACGCGAGCGCCTCCTCCGGGTCGTTCACGACCAGTCGCTCCTCGGCCGGCCACACGGCGACGTACTCGGCGGAGGCGAAGTCGGCCTCGTCCAACCGCGTGCTGGGGCCGAGGTTGACGACGGCGCCGGACACCTCTCGCAAGCGCGCCACGATCAGGTCGCGCTCGTGCACGGTGCCGACCGCGAAGATCCTCATGAAGGACGGGGGTGGGACGTCGCCCCGGGCTTGGGGCCACCGGTCGACCTCCCGGGCCAGGGCGGACCACACGCCGGCGTCGGGCTGCTCGTGGGCGAAGCAGGAGATCGTCCAGACGACGTTCACGGGCCACTGCCGTGCTGGGCGGTCACGCGCCGACCCTCGCATACGCGAAGGCGATGCCGGGCGCGTAGGCCGGAGGCGGGACGGGCGGGTCCGTCTGCGAGTTGAGGACGACGCCGTAGTAGGCGAACAACGCCGCGCTGAAGTTGTCGCGCGCCTGCTTGCTGGTGCGCAGGTGCGCGACGAAGGGCTGGTTCTTGGCGGTGTCCCGGTGCAGCCGGAAGCCCTCGGTGGCGGCGACCGCCGCCATCGCGTCGTGGAGGGTGCCCGTGCCCGCACCTCCGTGGATGTACTGGTGGACCGACACGCGGGTCCCCATGAGGGGCTGGTCCTTGGCACCGCCGACGTACTCGGGCCAGCAGTGGTGGGCCTCGTAGTGCATCCGGGGTGTCGACACATGGGCATCGACGGCACCCCGGACCGCCGCCTTGACCACCTTCGGCTTGGTGTCCCAGAAGAAGGGCCTCTTGCGTCTCCGGTCAGGCGGAGGTGGCGGAGGTGGCGGAGGTGGCGGCGGCCGGTCTTGCGGACGCTTCTTCGGCTCGGGCTTGCTCTTCTCCTTCTCGCGGACCTTGTCCTCGACCTGCTCGTCGGTCAGCTCGCGGAACGCGAGCACGACCAGCACGATGATCGCGATGACGAGAAGGATGATCCCGACCCACCAGAACAGGACGGCGGCCTCGACGCCCGCGATGGCCCCAGCAGCAGCGGCGAGCAGCTCGGCGATGGGCGCGAGCGCGGGGAGCGCCGCCGGGCCGGCGAAGGCCATGGAGGCCGAGGCGTTCAGCGCGACCGGGGAATAGGCCGCGGAGCCCCTCGTCAGCGAGGACACGTCCAGGCTCGGCAGGGACCCCGCGGCGAGCGACCTCACCGCGCGGTGGACGAGGTCGCGCAGGAACACCCCTGCTCGGGAGGGCAGGGCACGCACGAAGCCAAGGAACGACCTCACCTGGGTGCCCACCCAGCCGACGGCCTTGCCGACCAGCCCGCTGACCCCCTGCACCACGCGGCCGACGAGCCGATCGACGAGACCGCGGATCCTGGACACCGTCCGGCCCACCTGGTCGACGACGTGTGCGGCCGCCGACTGCAGCCCGGCAGTGACCCTCTCCAGGGCGTTCTCCACGGCAGCACGCATTCGCGTCACGGTCTGCGCCACCAGGGAGAACGCCGAGACGACGACCGTCGCGGTGCGGAGCCGGAAGGTCGCGAGCGTCTGCTCCATCCCCCGTCGCGCGTCCGCGTAGACGACCTGCATCTGTGTGGTCAGCTGGATGTCGCGGGCCAGACGTGGACCCCCCTCGGCGTCCGGGGCTGGCGGGTCCGCGGCCGAGACGTCCCGCAGATGGGCGATCATCCCCATCGCGCCCTGGTTGCCCGTCTGGATCCTGCTCACGGCGGCCGCCGCCAGTGCCGTGATGTGCTGCTCCAGGCCCAGCCGCACCGCGCCCAGCAGGCCGCTCACGCCGCTGACGACGGAGAGCACCAGCCGGATCACGCGGTCGATCCCGCGCGCCAGCTGCACCAGTAGCCGGCTGATCAGGCCGACGACCCAGGCGACAACCTGCGAGACCACCCGCGTCACGGCGGAGCCCAGGGCCTGCAGGGCCTGGGAGACGAGCTCCAGCACGCGGCTCACCAGGCTCACCGACGCGGCGACGAAGCCCTGCACGACCGCGCCCACGGCCCGGCGCACGGCTCCCACGGCATTGCCGATGAAGCTGCGCACCCGGCCGGCCCCGGGCAGGTCGGGGATCGGTATGCGGTCTGCCAGGGTGACGACCTCTCCAAGCACCGCGTTGACCGCGCCATCGACGGTGCCCGTCACGGCGTCCACCCCGTCGACGACCGCGGTCCGCACCCGCTCGCCGACCACCACGGTCGCGGCGAGGGCGCTGAGCACGGCGGCCTGGAAGGCCGCCGCTCGGGCGAGGATCCCCCTGACCAGGACGCCGCTGACGAAGGCGCGGGCGGCCGCCAGCCTGCCCAGCGCGGCCGAGGCGATCAGGTGCAGCGCCGCGCCGCGAACGGCGAAGAATCCTGCGAGGCTGGCCCGTTGCCGGGCGACATGGATCCAGACCTCGCTGGAGGCGATCGCCGAGTCCCGGAGCAGGAACCCGATGTAGTGCCCCGCCATGCCGGCCACCATCGGACTGGGCACCGCCGTGGGGTGCGGCGGCGCCCCTCGCGGCACGCTGGGCTGAGGAGACGCTGGCTCGACGCCCTTCACCGGCACCGGCGCCTGGGCACCCTTGATCGGTGTCGGTGGCTCCACGCTCGCCACCGACACCGGTGACTCCGCGCCCTGGACCCGGGTCGACAGCTCGGGGGCCTTGTCCAGCACCGCCGGCACGGACTTGACGGGTACGGCCGCCCCCGCACCCTTCACCGCACCCTTCACCGCCCCCGCACCCTGGCCTGCCCCCGCGCCCTTCACCGCCCCCGCACGCTGGCCTGCCCCCGCGCCCTTCACCGCCCCCGCACGCTGGCCTGCCCCCGCGCCCTTCACCGCCCCCGCGCCCTGGCCTGCCCCCGCGCCCTTCACCGCCCCCGCGCCCGTTCACCGCCCCCGCGCCCTGGTCTGCCCGCGACCGACGTTGCTGGTCGAGGTTCCCCAGCATCGGCGTCGGCCCCCGGCGCGGCTTGGGGGTGGCCTTGAGCTTGGGCACTGCCCCCGTCCTGGGCGCGCCCTCGGTCCGGAGCAGGTCGGCGAGGGTGGTCACCGGACCCGGTCCTCCTCCCGCACGAGGTGCAGGTAGTGCTTGAACTCGGTGACGGTCGGCACCTTCCCCTGTTGTCGGCGCTGTCGTCCCAGGGCCGCCACCAGGTGCCGCATGCCGATCGGCGCACCCTCGGCGGCCGCCGTGAACGCGGCCATCAGGGCGGCGCCACGGATGTCGCCCCCGGTCATCGGGAACATCCCGGCCAGGAAGCCGGCGTCCACCTCGTCCTCCACCGGGACCGGGGGTGGCAGCGCCTTGCGCCACAGCTCGGCGCGCAGGGACTCGTCGGGCACGGGGAAGTCGATGCGGAACTGGATCCTGCGGCTGAACGCCTCATCGAGGTTGGCGCCGAGGTTGGTCGCCAGCACGACCACCCCGTCGAAGGTCTCCATGCGCTGCAACATGAACGACGTCTCGATGTTGGCGTAGCGGTCATGGGCGTCCTTGACCTCCGTGCGCTTTCCGAAGAGCGCATCCGCCTCGTCGAAGAACAGCACGGCCGAGCTCTCCTCGGCCGCGCGGAAGACCCGGTCCAGGTTCTTCTCGGTCTCCCCGATGTACTTGCTGACCACCGCCGAGAGGTCCACCCGGTGCAGCTCCAGGCCCAGCTCCCCCGCCACCACCGCGGCCGCCATGGTCTTGCCGGTGCCCGACTGCCCGGAGAACAGCGCCCGCACGGACGTGTGCCCGCCCACCAGCCGGCCCAGTCCCCAGCCGTCGTAGACCTGGTGCCGGTGGCGCACGGCGTCCTGGAGGTCGCCCAGCCGGCGCCGCGTGCCCGGGGGGAGCACCAGGTCGGCCCATGTGTACGGCCGCTCGACCCGCTCTGCCAGCCCGTCGGCATCCGACCAGGCGCGTTCCCTGGCCGCACCGGTCATGGCGGCGAGGTCCACGGTCTGCTCGCGGGCGGCCGCGGTGGCGGCCATCTCGATCTGGCGTGGCCCGAGCCCGAAGAGGTCGGCCACGGTGGCCACGTCCTCGGCACGCGCGTCGACTCCCTGTTGGGAGAGCGCCCCGGCCCACAGGTGTCGCCGGGTCTCCGCATCGGGTCTGTCGACCACGAGACGCTGGTGGTCGAAGCACCCGAGCGGAAGCCGGTCGGCCTCGCGCGGCTGGACATGGAGCAGCACCGGCACGGGCGCCTCCACCAACCGGGCGAGAAGGTCGGCGGGCGCCACCGGCGACCCGTCCACCGCGCCGAGACGCGCGACACCGGGCACGAACAGCGCCGCATCGTGGAGCCGTGCACGCACCAGCGCGTTCCGCAACCGCACCTCCGGGTCGGGCTCGGCGGCGTCCGGCACGACCAGCGCCTGACCGTCGTGCCGGGTCAGCTCCTCGGCCGCCGAGCGGGCGTCGTCGACCCACCGGCTCTCGAGGAGGACCAGCGACGGCCTGGGCGGCGAGGACCGCGCGGGCGTCCACGGGTCGAGGCCCAACAGGAAGCGCCGAGCGGGCTCGCTGAGCAGCAACCCCGTGCTGAGCCAGAGCGGCGCGTGGGCCACCGGCAACGTGCTCACCACGCCGGCGGCGACCAGCGGCCCGTCGGGTTGCACGCTCCCGCCCCCTCCGAGCCGTCGGCAGAGATCGACCGCCGGCAGCCGGCGGCTCGCGTCGTCGTTGAGGTAGGCGTACAGCGCCTGGTAGTCCGGGTCCACCTCGGGTGCCAGGCAGGCAACCACGGCGACGACCTCGGCCGCGGAGAGCCCGAAGACCTCCGCGAGGCGCCCGAGCGGTGACTCCTCGTCGTCGGCAACCGTCCAGAGCTGGCGGCGCCGGTCGTCCAGGCCCCGCAGCTGCGCCACCGTCTCGGGGTCGGGCAGCCGCTGGGCGACGAGCCGGTCGACCTGCTCGTCGCTCACGTAGAGGCCGCGGAGCTCGTCCAGGCTGAGCTCGTAGCGGGAACGGAGCCGCAGCGTCTCGCGGTGCAGGGCGACGTCGAGCCAGGCCAGCCAGGGCTGCACCCAGGCGGGCGCTTCGGTGTGCCTCGGCTCGGGCTCGGCGAGAGCCGTCAGCGCGAGGTCGTCAGCGTCCATCTCACGCCCTCCGCACCCGAGACGACGAAGCTGCCGCGGTTCAGCCCGGCCATGGAGACCAGCACGGCGAGCGGGGGGTCGCCCAGCTCGACCACGACCTCGCGGTCGACGAGCTCGACCCAGGCATCGAGGTCGAGCACGTTGCGCCGAAGGTACGCCGGGCTGGAACCCGCCATCCCCGGGAGGCGGCGGCCCAGCGACTGCAACGCCAGTCGGGCCGCGCGCCCCAGGGAGCCGGCGGCCGGGCCTCGGAACGGCGAGGGCAGCGCGACCGGAGCGGCCACGCCCGGGGGCACCGCGACGTCGTCGAAGCTGCGGGCCCGCTGCCCCGGGACCGACGCGAGCCAGCGCCCCAGATCGAGCTCCTCGGGAACGCCCAGCAGCCGACGCAGCACCGGGTCGCGGGTGGCCGCCGCGCAGCGTTCCTCCCCGAGGGCGACGGCGACGCAGACCAACCGCCCCGGCCCGGCGGGAGGTAAGCCCTCGGCCGCGGGCCAGCCCCGCGTGGCCTCCACCCAGTCCCAGAGCTCGTCGAGGAACCGGAGCAGCAGGAAGACACCACCGAACGCCGTGTGCGCGCGCTCCCCCGATGCCTGCGGGGCAGGTTCGGTCACGGCAGCGGCGAGCTCGGCACGCTGCTCGACGGACCAGCCCACCACGCCCAGGAACCCGTCCCCGTGCCGGGCGAGGTCGTCCCAGCGCCCGCCGCGCAGGCTCGCGGCCGCCGGTTCACCACCCGCCCGGACCACCGACACTGCGTCAGCCGCCGCGCGAGCGGGGCCGGCGACCTGGGCGAGGGAACACTCGTGGTCGCGAGCCGCGACCACGGCGAGCAGCAGGGGTCCGACGCTCCGGCCCTCGGTGAGGAGACCACGCAGCGAGCGCAGCACCGGCCCCACGCGGCCCGGCTGCGCGGGCGGCCCCGCCACCAGCTGCAGCAGCCGACCCTGGTCGGGTGCCAGGCCCTCCACGACCAGCTCCGCCTCGGCCCTGGTCAGCGCCAGCAGCGCCTCGCCCACCTGCCCGGGCCGCTCGGCCGCAAGCGCTTCCAGCACGTCGGCGGGGTTGGCGTCCGCGCCGACCAGCCCGGCGTACTCCCAGCGCCCGGCGGCCCGGCGCTCGGCCAGGTCACACAGGAACCGGGCGAGGTAGGACGCGTAGCCGGGAAACCACAGCACCGTGGTGGCGTCGGGGCCGTCCGACAACGCCGTTCCCAGCCCGCGCGTGACCGAGCGCGCGAGCGCCCGCGACATCTGTGCCGAGGTCCACCCGGAACCGACGCGCGCCTGCAGGGACAGCCGCCGGATCACCCAGTAGCCGTCACCCCCCGCCAGCCCGGCCAGGTCGGCAGCGAGGTGGTCGCCGACGGCGGCGCGCAGCGCGCGCTCGCCGGTCGCGGCCTCACCCACGAGCCGGCCGCGCACGACCTGGCGTTCCACGTGGACGTCGGCAACCGCCATGTCAGACCTGCCGGCCGTCCGCCGTGGAGTCGGGGGCGACGCCGGGCGTCGCTGCGAGCTGCTCCTCCAGCACCCGGATCGCGCCCTCGATCCGCAGCAGCTGGTCGCCCACGTGCGCGCGGCGCCGGTCGATCTCGGCGAGCTGGGACTCCCCGGAGGCGTACTCCGAACGCAGCTGCGCGAGTCTGTCGATGCTCCAGTCCATGTCCCACTCCCTCGTTCTCCTGACGCGTGCTCCTGACGCGTGCTCCTGCCTATTACCTCGGTCCGATGGCGAGGAACGTGAAGGCGCCGTCGGCGCGAGCGCCGTCCGGCCCGGCCGTGGCCGCGATCGCGCCGCCCACATCCACCTCGTCCACGACGGCGGTCTCCGAAGCGGTCACCGCGGTGCCGGCGTTGGCCAGCAACGAGCCGTGCACCCGGCTGACGACGAGCACGGGGAGCCCGCTGAAGGGCTGGCCGAAGACGATCCGGTAGCGGCCGGCGCCGCCCGGCCGCTCCACCGTGAATCCGCTCCCGGCGTCCACGGAGCCGCCGAGCCCCACCGCGCCCCACAGGACGCGGGTCGCGGACCCGGCACCGACCGCGAACAGCCCGGAGAACCGCACCTCACCGGCCACGTCAAGCGTCGCCTGCGGGCTGCGCGTGCCGATGCCGACCCTGCCGGTGTCTCCGCGCACCAACAGCTGCGACGTCCAGCTGCGGTTGTCGCCGGGCCGGGTGGTGTAGACCTCGAAGCGGGGGAAGGCGTCCTTCGCGTCCATCTCGACCGTCACGGCCGGCTTGCTGGCGTCCGGGAAGACCCACGCGTTGTTGGACTCGTCGTGGTGCGCGTTGTAGGTGACGCTGCTCCAGCTCGAGTCGCCGCTGAGATACAAGGAGCCCTGCCGCAGGCCGCGGGGCGAGGTCACGTGCAGCGCGTGGGTGGGATCGGTGGCGCCGATCCCCAGGCGGCCCTCGTCGGTCAGCGCCATCAGGGGGGTTCCCGCACCGGCGTTGCCGTTGTTGAACCGCAGCGATCGCGGCGACGTCCCGGCCTCGAGGTGGAAGCTGTCCTCCGCCTGAGACCCGTCCCCGATCTGCAGCCCCCCGCCGGTCAGGTGCAGCGGGGCCAGCGGCCGCTCCACCCCGACTCCGGCCCGCCCGTTGTCGGTGACCACGAGGCACGGCTGGTGCAGGTCACCGCCGGCGTCCTCGCCCGACTTCCGGGCGACCACCAGCCGGTTCGCGCCCTGGTCGCCGTCGCCGATGACGAGGGTCAGGTCGGCGGAGCCGGCGGCGAGGTCGTCCTTGCGCATCACCTGGAAGGGTCGCCGGGGGCTCTCCTCGTGCGAGGCGAGGAACTCCAACCTGCGCCCAAAGATGCGCAGGTCGCCGTCGGAACGGACGTCCCCCTCGACCGTCAGGAGCTCCCCGGTGACGTACGGCGAGCTCGGCCTCCCGCGGTCGTGCACGCGCACCACGCCGGCGGGGGCCTCGACGGAGCCGGCGACGGCCCCCACGTGCTCGCGGCTGCGCGCGTGTCGGAGCCGGGTGGCATCGTCGCGGGCGCGGAGCCGACCCGGGCTCCCCGGCTGGTAGGTGACCACGCCGAGCGGCAGCAGCCAGCGCGCCGGTCCGTCGTCGGCGGGCAGGACCTGGTGCGGGATGCCGCCGTCGACGACCTCTGGCGCACCCGGGTCGAACGTCCGCAGCGCCTGGGACCCGTCCATCGTGCGACCCGCCACCTCCACCGGGTCCCGGCGCGACGCGGCGTCCGGACGCGGACCGACCTCCAGCGAGAAGCGCTCCACCACGCGGGCGAACGACCCGGTGGTGTCGCAGGTCTCGAAACCCGGGCGCGGTGGTCGCGCCTGCGCCTCGTCGTAGCGGATCCAGACCTCGACCGGGAACGGCGGCGGCGGTGGGCCCCCGGGCAGGACCATGGCGTCGTAAGCCCGGAAGAGCCCCGAGGGCAGCTTGGTCGGCTCGGAGACGAGGATCGGCCGGCCGAACCCGTCCCATGCGTAGCCGGGCGTGAGCACCACGTCGAGCGTGTCGTTGGGCCCGGCCACCTCGACCAGGTCCATGCCGAGGGAGATCCCCCAGCGGTGAGTCCCCAGCAGGGTCCGCGCTCGCTGCTCCCGCGTGTAGTCGACCGCCGCCTGGAGGTCGGCCGCCTCCAGGTACTGCCCCTCGTAGTAGCGCGGGCGCTCCTGCAGCTCGGTCACCGGTGGTCACCCCTCTCCCTGGAGCGTCTGGATCGTGCGCGCCTGGGAGTCGACCGTGGCCCTCAGCTGAGCCAGGGCGTCCTCGAGCCCGGCGATGCGCTCGTCGCTCACCGCCGGCCCCGTCGGCCCCGCCGGCCCGGTCGCGACCCGGGAGCCGAGACCCGGCGGCAGCAGGGTGTCCCCGGCGTCGGCGCCCAACCGCCCCAGGGCCAGGGCGGCCAACGGGTGCCCGAGCTCGAGCTCCGACGCGAGCGGCGCCCCGTCGACGCCGCGACCACCGAGGGCGCTCAGGACGGTCGCTTCCAGCCCCGAGAGGGAGGACCAGGTCTTGCGGTACTGCTGCGCGAGCGCGACGAACGACGCCGGATCACCGACCTCCACCTTGCGCCCGCTCTCGCCCCCGCCCTCGCCCTCGCCCTCGTCGGAAGACTCCGCAGCCCGCGAACCCTCCGGCCTGGCCACCCGCTGCCGGTGCGACGCCACCGCCCGGACCTCGAGGTTGTCCTGGAGCTCGAAGGCGCGCACGGGTGCCGCACGGCAGCAGAGCCTGGCGATCGCCTGCCGCAGCGCGCCGAAGACGGGGATCCACCCGAGCCAGTAGGACAGCGTCGGCATGGTGATGACGAACTTGCGGGCGCTCCAGTTGCAGACGTCCAGCACCCGGAGGTCCGAGGAGCGCACGGTGAGCACCGCCAGGGGCACGCAGTCGTCGACGCAGTCGTCGGCACAGGGCGGAAGCAGTGCCGAGCAGACGCAGTCGCGGAACAGGTCCACGGCGACCTGGAGCAGCGCGGCGATGGCGGCACGCGCCTTCGGTTCCGCTTCCTGGTCCTCCGGGTCGGGGATCGCGATCTGGAAGAGCCGCTGCCCCAGGGAGCAGTCGTGCACGTTGCCGGTCTCGATCAGCTCGCGCAGCTCCTCCTTGAGGTCCGCCGCATAGCTCAGCAGCGCATCTGGGCTCGCGTCCTGGGGGATCTCGGTCAGGCTCTCCTTCATCCGGATCAGGCAGGCCATCACGCGCTCGGGGAGCAGCCCGGCTCCCCCGGCGGTGCCCGAGAGGAGACGGTCCCCGCCCGGACGCGTCGTCGTCCTCGCGGGCGGCCGGTGGCGGGTGAGGGTGAACCGGTAGCCCTCGCAGATCTGGGTGGGCTCGCAGCTCGACGGCGCCGACGCACCCGACGAGCAGGACCCACCGCACGCGCCACCACAGCTCCCGCCGCAGCTGCAGCCGGCCCGCTTCAGCCCGGTGACCGGCTTGGCCGTCTGCTCGTCGTAGCAGACGCCCAGGACCCACTGCTGGCGCGCGGCCTCGTGTTCCTCGCCGGGCTCCGAGTACGGCGCGCAGTCCGACCGGGCGGCCGCCGACCGCTGCTCCTTGACCATCCGGGCCACGTCGACGGGGGCGTCCTGGCAGACGACGATGTCCTCGCCGCAGGGCCCCAGGGCGTAGCCGGACCGCACCGTCACGGTGTCGCTGCACGGGCTGCAGACCACCTCCAGCCCGCACGCCACCCCGACGCCGTGGAGGTACCGGTTGTGCAGCCGGTTCTTCTGGACGACGTACCGGTCGAGGCGTCTCAGGTCGGCCGCGGTGAGGAGCTGGCCGTCGAAGAATCTCGGTCGGCAGAGACACTGCAGACCGTTGCAGGGCTCGCACTCGCCGCAGACGCACTGACCGTCTGCGTCGATGTGGCCGAGCCTGCGCCTCGGCGCCGAGCCGAGCGTGCTCGTGCTCCCGCCGCAGCCGCAGCCACCCTTGTCGTTGGTGTACATGACCTACCTCGCCCTCTAGCCGAGACCTGCTTGGAACCAGCTCTGGAACAGACCGCCCTGGACGCCGAAGTCGCTGCCCTGGGGCCGGTCGCCGCTGGGCAGCTCGGCGCGGGTGAACTCGGCGTCCACCGCCCGGCCGTCCTTGTCGACCACGAACTCCCCGTGGAGGCGGACCAGCATCTCCGCCTCGTCCTTGAGTCGCTCGACCAGCTCGGGCACCCCGTCGGGGAACACGAAGGCAACGGCGTCGGAGAACTGGTCGGCGACCACCGTCGCGCCGACGACGACGCCCTGGTCGATCTTCGCCTGGACGGGCCGGATCGTGCCGGCGAGCAGGCACCGGCAGTCCAGGCCCAGCCCGCGGGCCTCGTCCGGGGCGAACGGATTGGGCACCTCGACGGTGAAGACGTGTCGGGCATCGATGAGCGTGGAGTCCACCGGTCGGCTGAACGCGATCACGATCCCGAGACGGCGCTGCCGCCGCCCGACGGCGACGAGCGGCTCCAGCGCGTGGGGGGCGCCATGTCGCCAGCTCAGTGCCTCGATCCGCGTGAGCTCGCGCTCCAGACCCTCGCCGTCTGCGCCGGGAGCGCCCCGCTCGCCCCGCTCGCCCCGCTCGCCCCGGTCGCCCCGGTCGCCCTTCTCGCCCCGCTCGCCGTTCTCACCCTTCGCGCCCCGCTCGCCCTTCTCGCCCGCGGGGCCCTGGGGGCCCCGCGGACCCGTGCCCCCGCCCGTGGTGCCACCGTCGAGCAGGCACTCCACCGCGCGCTGCAGTGCCGCCGTGCTGCGCAGGCGGATCCGGCCGGCATGGTTGTCGATCCGGGCCACGCCGTTCCGCTCGTCCGCCGCCGGGTCGACGTCCGGGTCAGCGTCCAGCACCCGGAAGCCGGGCCGATAGCCGTGGATCGTGGCCACCGCGACGCAGTCGGCGTGCTCGCAGGACGGGCAGTCCGGCAGGTCCTGCCACTCGACCCGGCAGGACCGGGAGACCACGTCGAAGACCGCCACACCGCCGGGGTCGGGGTCCACCCCGGCGTAGGCCACGTAGACCTTGGTCGCGTCGCTGTCGAGTGCCACGGCGCGCGCGTCACCGGCGAAGCCGAGGGCGGGCCCGGCAGCGTCGGACCGTGAGGCGGCCAACCGGTGCACCCCCACCGGCTGCACCAGGCTCCGGCCCCCGGAGGCCTCCACCGCGAACGCCCACGGGGAGCCGTCGATGTCGGCGGCCGCGCCCGTCAGCGGCGCCGAGGTGACCGCCGAGGCGGCGAGGTCGACCGCGCTGAGGGACCCGTCGTCGGTGGGGACGAGCAGGAACGCGGTCCCGCCGGACTGGGCCGTGGCCAGGGCGGTCGGCCGCGAGGCGGGCAGGGTCGCCAGCTCGGCCACCGAGGCGGCGTCGAGGTCGACCGCGTCGATGCGGGCGGGCGCCGCGGCCGCGCTGGCGGGGTCCGCGGCGACGTAGGCGACCGCCTGCGCGGGGTGCACGGCGAGGAGGGACCGGCCCGGGTCGACCCGGACGGTGACCGGCGCCGCCGGGCTGCCGCCCTCGAGATCGGGGCCGTAGACGGTCAGCTGGCCCGCGGCGGCGTCGAGCACGAGGAGGCGCCCGTCCGCGGTGACCGCGGTGCTGACGGGGACGGTCGCGGCCACCGTCTCGGAATGGGTGACGGCGAGGAGCCCGTCGAGGACCGAGACCACCGCCGTGCCGGCCCCGTCGTCGTGGGTGACGTAGAAGCCCCCCGCGGGAGCCGGGTCCACGGCGTGCACGGGGTGGCCGAGGGTCGTCGAGGTGAAGGTCCCGTCCGGGGCGACCAGGTGCACCTGCTCCCCGTCGCCCACGAGGAGCCGACGGCCCGGGACCGGGGCGAGGGGGCCGGCCGCCGGGAACGCCAGGTCCGCTCCGCGTACGAGCGTCGGCCCCGCCCACGTCGGCCCGGCGGCCGGCGGGTCCACCACCGCTTCGACCCCGTGCGACTCGAGGATGCGGTTGGGCAGGCACCGGTCGTCGTCGCAGCCGCACTCGTCGTAGAGCACCGGCACCGGCTCGTTGCCGCACTCGCGGTAGCGCAGGCACAACCGCAGCTCGTGGAGCCGGTCGTCGTCCGGGTCGAGGTCGGCTACGGCCTCGAGGCCGGCCAGCTCGACGTCCTCCTCGTCGGCCACGAGGATCTCGTTGCCGCAGCAGTCGATCGCGGTGCCCGGGGCGAGCCGCACGAACCGGTCCCGGCAGTCCTCGTTCGGGTGCTCGCCGACCAACAGCCCGCACACCACGCCGGCACCGTGCAACCGCAGGTTGTGGTGCCGGATCTTGTCCCGGACGTACTGCTGCTCGTCGGTGAAGTCCCGCTCGAGCAGCAGCTTGCCGGTGAAGTAGTTGTTGCGCGTGAACGGCGCGATCCCGCAGGTCCCGCAGCCGCACCCGGACTGGTGTCCCTGGGCGATGACCGTGTTGCTCATTGCCGAACTCCTCACGTCACCCGAGGACCGCGGTCGTGCCGACCGCGGTGTTGTCGATGGAGGGACGGTCGTCGCCGTCCAGGACGGAAGCCGGCCCGAGCTGCGTCTGGCCGAGCGTGAAGCCGGCAGGCATCCGGGCCACCACCGAGTCGAGGCCGATGGAGGACTGCACCCCGATCCGCAGCCGCGCGTCGACGTAGGAGACGTCCGCGACCGCGTGCGCGGGGCTCCCCCAGGCGACGAGCCGCTCGATCGCCTTGCGGCGCTCCGGGGTCCGCCCCGCCAGGGCCGGCACGAAGACCGTGAACTTGTGTGCGTACACGTGGAACGGGTCGCGCAGCGGGTCCTGGGTGCCCCGGAGCGCGGTGACCCCGACCCGGGCGTTCTCGCCGAGCTGGCTGCGCTGGACCACCGACTGCCCCCACAGCACGGTCTGGTCGCCGAGCCGGCTCGCCCCGGCCTCGAACCAGCGGCGCAGCCGGAAGTGCTCCAGCACCAGGGGCGGGGGCTCCCACGCGCTCCGGGGAGCAGGGCGGGGCGGGCACCCGCGCCGCGGCTCCGGGCAGGCTGGGCATCCGCCGACCCGGTCGCAGTCCGGCTCCCGGTCGAGCCCCAGCGCGACGAGCAGCAGCCGGCGCAGCCCGGCGACCGTGCCGCGCTGGTCGAGCAGGTGGGCGGCGTTCGCGACGATGTCGCGCTGCAGCGGCTCGGGAAGTCGGCGGTCGGGGCGCATCCCGATCCACGAGGCCAACCACTCGAGGTGGGGGGTCGCCTGCGGGTCCAGGATCGAGGGCAGGTCGTCGATGGCGTCCTCGGTGCCGCGGAGCACGCGGTCGACGATCGCGAGGAACCGGTCGGTGAAGTCGGCGCTGGTGGGCTCGGCGCCGTACACGGCGGGCAGGTGGCGGCGCAGGCTGATCCGGGGGAAGTCCACCACCGCCTCGTCGACCCGCGGCGAGCGCCCGCCGTTGCCGCGCAACCGCAGTCGGAGCCACAGGTATCGGCCGGCGCGGCCACGGACCAGGCCGTCCCAATCCCCGCCCGGCATGGCGGTGCACGTCAGCCCGGTGTCCCAGGCCTGGTCGGGCAGGGCCAGGACCTCCCGGGAGCTCAGCGGCACCTGGGCGGTCAGCGACTCCAGGGTGACCGCGCACCCGTCGGGGACCTCACCGACGAGGGTGACCCGGTCCCAGACGCACTCGTCGATCAGGCTGTCCAGGGGCCCGACCACACCGACCGCCTCGGTCTCGTAGAGCTGGGCGGGGGGCAGCGGGGGCGACACCGGGTCGCCCGCGAGGTCGAACCACGCGTCTCCCGGCGGCGAGCACAGGGCCCCGAGGTGCATGGACCCGTCGCCGGCGACCTCGACCGGCGCCGCCGGCATCAGACCGCCCAGGTCGTCGGCCGCGGCGGCGAGGGCGACGGCGACACCCCCGGCGACCCGGTACGCCGTGTCCTCGCCCGCCGCGATGAGGCAGCCGTCCCCGGCGAGGCCCACGAAGCGGGGGGCACCGACCCCCGCGGTGTGGCCGAGGTACCTCCCCGACCAGCCGAAGTGGTGCACCATCCCGCCCCGGGGATCCGCGACGTGCACCCGGAACCGGTGGTCCACGACCACGTCCGTGGGCTGCCAGGGCGTCGGCGCGGTCCACACGGCCGACACCACCCCCTGCGGGAGGAGCAGGACCTGCACCCGCTGGTTGCCGGGGTCGCACACGAAGAGGTGGCCGGCCGCCCAGGCGATGCCACCCGTCCCGTCGGCGAGCTGACCGGGCGCGGGACCGCGGCCTCCGAAGCAGGGCACCTCCACGAACCCGCACGTGCAGGCGTCGAGCCGCAGCAGGTGCGGTCGGTGGCTCGGCAGGAGCCACACCTCACCCCCGGCGCCGAGCGCCGCGTTCCCCGGCAGCCGCAGCCCGCCCAGGCTCCCGGAGGGCTCCGTGACGGCGCGGAGCGATCCGGGGAAGCGGGGCAGCGCGAGGCTGCCCCCGGTGTCGGCCAGGCCGGGCTCCGGGCCGGGTTGCAGGGTCGGCCAGCCGAGCCGCCCGCCGAGGCGGAGGGTCAGCGGGTCGTGGGGTGGCCGGCGCAGCGGCGGCAGGGTGCTCGTGGTCATGTCCCCCCCAGCGCCGCGTAGGCGTAACCGACCGAGACCCGGTGCGCGCGGGAGGAGGCCAGGGCGCCCGGCCTGAGCGCGACGTCGCGGCACTCGGGGGCCTCGACACCGTCGACCGCGACGACCAACCGGTTCACCGACGAGACCCCCGGGACGGAGAACACCTGCTGGAAGGTGCGCGAGAAGGAGATCGTCCCCCCGAAGGGCCAGCCGACCCCGTCCTCACCACCCCGCAGCGGGTGGAAGTAGTCCAGGAGGGTCCGTTCGACGGCACGCTGCACCTCGGCCAGGTCGGCGGCGTTCCCCGCCACCAGGTCGACGGTGACGCTGACCTCCTGATAGCTCGGAGGCGCGACGTACACCTCCGTGGTGAGGAGCCGTCGCTGGTCGAGAGCGGCGCAGACCGTGCGCATCGTGCCCTCGCTCGGGCGCGGCTGGGGGTCATCGGAGTCCGGCACCACCACGACCGTGATCACCCCGGGCACCTGCACGTCGGGGAAGTCCGGGTGCGAGAGCGGCAGCGCCTTCGCACGAGCGATGTTCGCGGCCTGCGAGGCGAAGAACTCGAAGTCCTCGGAGGTCACGGCACGGCAGCGGGCCTGGACGGCCGCGGGCGCCCGCTGCTTCGCCTGGTCGAGCGTCTCCTCGTCGCGCCCGCCATAGCTGGCCATCAGGTTGACGACCTGGTTCTCGTCGACCCCCGGCACGGCGCTGCGCAGGGCCCGGAGCGTCCCGGAAGGGACGTTTCCCTGCGCGCCGCCGCCGAACTGGTAGCGCCGGGCGACCACGTTGGCGCCCGGGTTGGTGACGTTGGCGATCGGGATCGCGCCGCGGCGTCCGTCGCCGAAGCGCACCTCGCCGGTCGTCCGGTTGAGCACGTAGTGCGGGTCGCGGGGCCCGGACGCGAGGAAGTCCTGGACCTCCTGCCACACCTCGGGTCCCGACCCCTGGTCCACCTCGAGCTCCAGCGTGCCCCGGAGCACCGGTGTGCTGCTGACCCGGAAGGCCTGCTCGGGGCGCCCCGTGCTGCCCCCGAGCACCTCGTCGCGCACCGTCTCCATCTGCGTCAGTGCCACCGTGTTGGGGCGGACCGCCTGCAGCACGGGGGGGCGCTCGTACTGGCTGTCCACGAGCTCGGCGCGCAGCCAGTACAGCGCGGCGGGATGCGGCGGCACCACGGTCGTGGCAAGCCCCTCGGGCGTGCGCAGCACCACCGAGCCCGTGCGCGTGAAGGCCAGGGTCTCGTCCTTGAGCAGGGTGACCGGCGTCCAGGCGAAGCCGGTCCAGGCTGACCACCGCACGGTCGCCGACGCGTAGGACGGGGTCGCGCCGAACCCGCAGGTGACCGCCTCCCGAGGACCCGTCTCCGGGGCCCACGCGTGCAGGGTCAGCTCGGTGGCCGGGAACCGCTTGGTGGCGTCGAAGCCCAGCAGCAGCGCCGCGCCCGGCGACGCGCCGGGCCCGAAGGGGTGGAAGGACGTGGCGTTGTCGTTGGCCTGGGTGACTGACTCGTACCGCGAGCTGCCGTCGTAGGCGAGGAGGGCGGTCAACGGCGGCCGCAGGACGGTGAGCGCCTGCGTGGCCTCGAAGACCAGGGGCGGGCCGCCACCCTGGGTCTCCGCGATCACCTGGGTGCCGACCGGCACGATCGTGGTGGGCTCCGGGAAGGTCGGCTTCATGCCGAACGTGATCTCGACCCGGGCGGGTTCGGCCGCGCGGAGCTCGACCCCCAGCAGCTGCAGGAACTTCAGGTAGGTCCGGGCCGGCACCTGGTTCATCCGGTAGGCGAGCATCTCGCCCAGCCAGGCCACCACCTGAAGCATGGTGATCCCGGGGTCGCTGTCGTTGAAGTCAGACCACACCGGCTTCCACTCCGGGGTGTACCGGGAGATGCGCGACCTCATCTCCGCCACGATCGAGTCGTAGCTGTGGTCGTCCAGCTGCGGCACGTGGTCCTCGAGCGGCATCGTTCACATCCCCTCGGTGACGAAGAAGGGGTAGACGAGGTTGAGGCGCGCGTTGTTGACACGGACCCGGTAGTCGACGCGGATCAGCAGCACGTGGGGCTGCCCGTCCGCGGGGGTCACGTCGACGGCGAGCACGTCGATCCGCGGCTCGTGCAGCACCAGCGCCTCGCGCACCGCGGAGGAGACCTCCGCGATGGTCGCCGGGTTGTCCGGCGCGAACACCAGGTCGTGGATGCCGCACCCGTAGGACGGGAGCATCGGCCGCTCGCGCGGGGCCGTGCTCAGGATCAGGAACACCGACTCCTCGATCTTCTGCTCGAGGCTGGACGTGGCGATCGCGCCGCTGGGCGTGACCTGCAGCGGGAACTTCCACCCGACTCCGAGGAAGGCGCGGTCCATGGCCTACACCGCCGTCTTCTTCGACCCGCCGCCGGCGGGCAGGTATGTGAGGTGCTCGGTCTCGAGGTCACCGGCCACCGTCACGCCCCGGCCCGCCGCGGGGCGCAGCTCGATGGCGCCGTCGGGGAGCAGGACCACGGAAGCGCCGGCCGAGTTGCTCACGGTGACCTCGGCGCTGCCCCCGCCCCGGCGGATCACGAGCCCGCCGACGAGCTGCAGCGCCGCGTCCTTCAGCTGGAGCCTGGCCTGGGTCGCCGTGTCGGGCCGCTCCCCCTCGGCGGGCCCCAGGACCATCCGGTTCCGGTCGGTGACGGAGCCGAACGCCACGGCCTGGGACTCCGCCGAGACGACCTCCTCGTAGGTGACGCCGTCGTCGATCTCGAAGCGGCCGCGGAAGCGGTACTGCGGGAAGCCGCCGACGGCGGCGGCGAACGTCCGCTGCCCGGACGCGTCCCGCTGGCCCCCGGCCACGACGAACCCCTCCCAGGGCAGCGGCTGCCCCTCGCGGAAGACCAGGGGCTCACCGGCGGAGAAGACCGAGCCCTCGGGCACCCACGCCGCGGCGACGGGGTCCCACAGCTCCGCCGGCGACGCGGGACCCAGCCTCCGGGAGGTGAGCAGGACGAATCCGGTCAGCTGCTCCGGCGACAGCGGCTGGGCCTCGCGGAGCACCGGCCCGAGGCGCACGGTCAGCGGCCGCTCGGCCGCCGCGACGCCCGGGGCGAGGGCGTCGTAGTCGAGGGTCGGCGGGGGCACGGTCAGCACGGCGCTCACCAGATGTTCCCGACGCCGGGGGTGTAGGAGGGGCTCACGACGGCCTGCGTCACCAGGGCGCTGCACTGCACCACGCCGGAGAACTGGGCCATCGCCGCGTCGACCGAGACCATCGGCGCGCTCACGGTCAGGCCGGCGCCAGCCGTCACGGAGGCGGACGAGCTCGCGGCCACCTGCGCGCTCAGCGCGCTCACGGTGACCGGGCCCGAAGGCGCGCTCACCGCCACCCCGCCGGCGTCGGAGATCGTCAGGGACACGCCCGTGGCCGTCTGCAGGGTGATCATCCCGGGGACGTCGTCCAGCCGCACCCGCGCACCGCCGGCGGTCACCAGCTCGATCGAGCCGGGGGTGTCCTCCATCCGCAACCGGTGGCCCGTGCTGCTGTGCAGCTCGACGTGGCCGCCCGGGTCGTGCAGCTCGAGCTGGTGCCCGCCGTCGGTGTGCAGGCGCACGCTCTCCGCGCCGGAGCGGTCGTCGAGCTCGAGGACGTGCCCGGCCACCGAGCGCAGCCGGCGCACGTGCTCGTCGATCCCGTCGTTCGGCGGGGCGTCGACCCCGTTGTGCAGGAACCCGAGGACCATCGGGTGGTTCACGTCGCCGTGCTCGAAGGCGACCAGGGCCTCGTCGTCGACCTCGGGCACATACCAGAACCCGCGGTCGCCGCCGGCCATCGGACGGGCGACGGGGGCCCATCCGCTCTCCGCGCCCTCCTCGGCGAGCCAGGGGTAGCGCAGCTTCACCCGGCCCTGGTCCTCGGGGTCGTCGACGTCGATCACCAGGCCGACCACCACGCCGCACATCAGGTCGCTCATGAGTCGACGGCCCCCTCGCGCCGGCAGCTGAAGCCGGTGACGTAGCCCGAGTCGTCGATCGTGTGCGACGTGCGGGTGACGAGGTACTTCCCCGACAGGCGGGCACCCAGCTCCCGGATCACGACCTCCTGGCCGGATCGCAGGTCCGGCAGACCGACCACCTTCACGTCGGCGGTGACCAGCTCCTCGGTCTGGTGGAGCAGGATCGCGATCGCCCGCTCCCGTGCCTCGCAGCTGGTGAACACCGGTTCATCCACGACCATCTCCTCGCGGGCGTCGCAGGCGTTGATGATCCGGTGCAGGTCCCGGTTGGCGGTCAGCCGCTGGTCGTCGAGCGCCACGGTGCGGCTGATCGGCTCCTTGCGCGTGCGGTGCCAGCCGCGCACGGTGACCCTGCCGACCTGGTTGGCGGTCCTGATGGTGGGCTTGAACTCCAGCAGCGACCGGCCCCAGGCGAGCTCGAAGACGACGTCGCGGATGCCGGGGATCATCCCGGGCCGGGAGGGGCCGAAGTACAGCTGACGCTGCCGCCCGGTCGCGGGGTCCGCCTCCTGGATGAACACGACGTAGCCACGCTTGCGCGCCCGCCGGAAGAGGAAGTCGATGTCGTAGGTGTTGTGCTGCGTCACGAGCGGGATCGGCTTCTCCAGCGCCGCGGCCTGGTCGTCGATCCGGATCGGGAGGGGGAACCGCCTCCGGCCGTTGTCCGTGCGCTGGGCGATGTCCTGCGCGATCTGGCTGTCGGTCTTGTCCGTCCAGGTGGTGGTGTACTGCTTGCGGCGCAGCTGGTGCAGCACGTTGAGGCCGCTGGCGGTCAGCTCCGCCGCGCCGGCGCCGTACGACGGCTGCATGGTGGTGAAGCTGCCCCGGAGCATGGTGCTGAACTCGTTGTCGTAGCCCATGCGGAGCTCGATCTCCTTGCCGCAGGGCTCGAAGAGGGTGACGCGCGCGTGGTCCGGGTGCCCCGGCTCGAGCTGGGCCTTGGTCTCGGAGCCGACGTACTTGAACCGCCGCTTCTCCTCGTCCCAGTTGTTCACCACCAGGTCGAAGCCGTCCAGGCCGTCGACGTCGTCGTGATAGGTCACGCTGCGCACGTCGAAGACCACGTCCCGCGGCAGGTCGGCGCCCTCGATCCTCACCTCGTACCTCGGCACGTAGAAGCCGCCCAGGCGGGCAGCCTCCTCGGGCATGGTCGTGGTCATCGATGGTCCCTAGGCGGTGACGGGCGGAATGGTCAGGGTGCGGCCGGGCACGACGCGACGCGGGTCGTCGATCTCGTTGGCGGTGGCCAGGTGCCGCCAGCCGCGGGCGTCGTGCAGGTACTGCCAGGACACGAGGGCCAGGGACTCCCCGGTGGCGAGCACGTGGCTGCGGGTGTGGTCGGCGGACTGCAGGTTGAGCTGGGCGATCTGTCGCTGCAGCGGGACGTACTCCTCCAGCTGGAGGGTGAGCACCGCCCGCAGCGGCGTGCCCTCCGGACTGAACAGGGTGAAGTCCTGCTTGACGCTGGAGACCACGCAGGAGAACTCGGTGCGCCGCTGGTTCCCGTACCGCTCCGGGAGGCGGTCACCGGGGAACTTCTCCCCCCACAGGAAGGAGCACACCGGCGCCGCGTGGGTCTTCGGGTCGATCTTCACCAGCCCGTAGAACGCATCGGTGAGCGTGGTGACGCTCGTGGCGCGCGCCCCCGTGCCCTGCTCGGTCGTGTCGAAGAAGAGCTCGACGCTGACGGTCTCGGTGCCGCCCCGGACGAACTGCTTCAGCGGCGAGTCCAGGCCGGGGATCGTGATGTCCGCGTGATGCACGGGCTTGTCGAAGGACAGCGTCTCGGGGTTGTACTGCACGTCGACCTGCTCCGAGGAGCCGTCCTGCTTGAAGACCTTCACCCGGGCCTTGGCGAGCTCGACCACGTCAGCCTCCGCTCCCGGCTCGTTGCCGCTCGACCACCGACTGGAGGTCCAGCTCGGTGGCCCGCGATCGCTCCGCCCGTTGTTGCGCGGCCTGCCGCGCCAGCACGGCCGCCACGATCTGGTCGAGCACCACCGGGCTGAGCAGCGCGGCCGGGTCGACCACGTCGACGGTGAGCTCGAGCTCGTTGATGTGGACCGGCATCAGAGCCCCACCCCCAGCGCCTCGGCGCCCAGCTGGAGGATCGACAGCTGCCACAGGCCCTCGTGGGCGATCTCCAGCGCCTCGACCGCCACGTCGTTCGCCGCGCCCTTCAGGTGCGGCCCCTCGTAGCGGACCGGGAAGCCGCGCTTGAACTTCCACAGGTTGTGCGGGATCCGGCGCTCATCCATCAGCACCACGAGGCCGTCCATCCGCCGGACCTTTCCCTCGCCGAACGCGTACAGCCAGTCCCACCCGCTCTGGCTGATCCGCGAGACGCCGCGGGTCAGCACGAGGTTCGGCCAGGTCAGCCGGGAGGGGAACCGGTGCTCGGTGTTGTTCAGGCCGCCCTCGCGCCGCTTCTCCTCCTCCTGCAGCATCTTCAACCCCTCGCACTCCGAGAAGCCGCCGAACAGGGCGTCCCCGAGGAGCGAGGCGATGCCGGTGGTCAGAAACGAGGAGGCGCTGCTGGTGTCGGCCAGCATCACCAGGAAGTTGTGGTTGAGCGGCGGGTCCATCCTCAGACCCGTCGTGCTCTCCAGCCCGGCCAGGAGCGTCACGGCTAGGCCCCCGTCCCGGTCGCCCCGAGGACGACGCCACCGGCGCGCACCTCGATGCTGTCGCTGACCCGCCCCACCCTGAGCACGAGGAACTCGAACGGCTGGGCGGGTGCCACCCCGACCTCCACCAGCAGCCGGCCGAGTCCCCGTTCCTCGGGCGGGTTGTTGTCCAGGTCGCAGCGGACGAAGAAGGACTCCTCGGCCGTGGCGCCGGCGAACATCCCCTGCTCCTGGAGCGAGTCCAGGAAGAACGTCACCACCATCATCGCGCGGGCGCGGGTCAGGAAGCCGTTCGGCTCGAAGACAGCCCACTGCAGGCCGATCGCGAGCGCCTTCTCGATCATCGACATCAGGCGGCGCACGTTGACGTAGCGCCAGTCCGGGTCCGTGGTCATCGTCCGGGCACCCAGCAGGCGCAGACCCCGCCCTCCCTCGGTGCGCGCGGTGTTCACCCCGGCCAGGTTGAGGACGCCGTGCTGTCCCTCGGTGACCGGGAGGCTCGCGCCGAGCGTCCAGGCGAGCGGACGGTTGGCCGGCGCCCGATGCACCCCTGCGCTCAGGTCGGTGCCCGCCACCAGCCCGGCGACATGGCCGCTCGGAGGCAGCAACCGGACCGCTCCCGCCCCGCCCACGGGGTCGGCGACCTCGAGCCACGGATGGGTCAGCGCGGCAAACGCCGTGTCGAAGCGAGCGCGCCAGTCGAGCACGCCGCGGATGCCGGCCAGCGCGTCCACGGCGACGTCGTACGGCGGGTCCAGCAGCGCGAACCGGTCGCGCCGCGTCTCGCACTGCAGGACCATGGCGGCCTGCACCCGGTACACGTCCTCCGGGGAGAACACCGGCGGCAGCTCGACTGGCGCCGGCGCCGCCGGGGGCGGCCCGGAGGCCGGCGGGTCCAGGCACGGATCCGGCACGCACGGCGGCGGGGGGACGACCGGGTGCGGCGCCTCGGGCCGAACCAGGACGTCCGGGACCGCGAGCAGGCCGACCTCGCCGTGGCGCTCCACCGTGCGCAGCCCGCGCGACTTCGCCGCGACCGATGCGGGCGAGTCGTCGGCGGCGACCGGCTCCCCCACGAAGTCGCCGACCCGCAGGCTGGCCAGGCCGTCGCGCCCTCCGGTGAGACGCCGGGCCGCCGGGTCGGTGACGTCCAGCAACGCCAGCGCGGTCACATCAGGGCGAACCTCCTCGATGAGCACGGGCTCCGGCGGCGTGGCGGCCTCCGGCGTCCGCAGCGGCGCCAGCACCGCGGGCCCGTACCGGGGGTGCTCCGGGACCAGGGAGAGGCCCTCGTAGACCCGCACCAACCGGCCCCGCTCGCTGACCGCCACCCGGTAGTCGACCGACTCGAGCAGGACCGGCCGGTCGGGGTCGAAGCCCGCCAGCGGTCGGTCGTAGGGCAGCCCGGCGCCCGGCTCCGGGTGGGTCCAGTGCACCCGCCCCTGCGTCGGGTCCACCGCGCTCACCACGCGGAGCTCGCTGGGCGAGCCGGGCTGGCTGACCCGCGCCAGCGTGGCGCGACCCAGGCCGGCCAGGCTGGGCACGTGCGACCACCGGCCGTCCCGGTCGTGCGGGCCGGCGTGCACCTGGGCGCGGTTGCTCTCCCGCAGGGTCACGGTGAGCTGGTCGCCCCACGTGCCGGGGCTCGAGGCCCGGATCACCCACGCCGGACCCGCGGCGTCCGCCAGCGAGACCGCCGACGGGCGGCAGCCGGTGACGGGGTCCTTCGACGCCACCCGGACCACCCAGCAGCGGCGGCCGCCGTTCTCCTGGAAGCCGCGCACGGCGTAGGCGAGGAAGCCGACCGCCGTGCATCCACCGAACCACGAGACGAGCTGCTGCCAGGACTCGACCGGCACCGGCACGTCCACCGGCCCGCGCTCCGCGATCCCCACGAACGCGGCGATGTCCGTGCGCAGCGGCGTCACGGGCGGGCTGCCCGCGTCGACCGTCTGGTAGTAGGCGCCTGGCGCCTGGCCGGTGGGGAACATCCTCAGGCGGCCTCGAGCTCGAGGTTCTCGATGATGAGCTCGACGGACTCGATGGCGACGTCGTTGCCGGACGCCTTGAGGTCCGAGGCCGAGACCTTGTTGGGCCACGCGCCCTCGAAGTTCCAGCGGAGCACGTCGTTGCGCTGCTCGTCCATCAGGATCACCGAGCCGTTGCGGCGGTCGGGTTCGCCGCTCGCGATGTTGCGGTACCAGTCCCACAGGGTCGTGTCCTGGACCATCCCGCGCTTCAGCGTGACCGGGCCGTACTTCCGCAGGCCGATCAGCTTGCGGGTCGTCAGCGGCAGGTCCATGCCCGTGCGGTAGTCGGCCACCTCCCCCTCCGACTGCAGCCCGGTGACCTCGCTGAAGGCCGCCACCTGCACCCCGTCGACCTCCAGCCGGAAGTTGAAGGTCCGGAACGGGTCCTGTCGCTCGTCTGCCATCGCGCTCTCCTTCTCAGCTGTCCGACCGAGCGGTCCACAGACCGATCCGGACGATCACGAACTCCGCGGGCTTGACGGGGGCCACGCCCACCTGCACGATCAGCCGCCCGTTGTCGATGTCGGTCTGCGTCATCGTGGTGCGGTCGCAGCGCACGAAGAACGCCTCCTCCGGCTTGGTCCCCTCCAGGGCGCCGTTGCGCCAGATCACCGTGAGGAAGTTGGCCACGACCCGCCGCACCCTGGCCCACAACGGCTCGCTGTTCGGCTCGAAGACCACCCACTGGAGCCCGCGTTCGACGGATGCCTCGATGAAGATCAGCAGCCGCCGGACGTTGACGTACTTCCAGTCGGGGTCAGAGGTGATGACGCGGGCGCCGTACGCCCGGATCCCGCGGTTGTTCTCGCGGAAGTCCCGGATCACGTTGACGTTGACGGGGTAGGGGTTCAGGATCTCCTGCTGCTCCGTGTTGACCTTGCGTCGCAGGCCGGTGATGCCGCGCACCACCTCGTTCGCCGGCGCCTTGTGCACCCCGCGCTCGATGTCGACGCGGGCGTAGAGACCGAGCATGTGCCCCGAGGGCGGGATCCCGTGGTCGTGCACGTCGGCGAGGTTCGCGGGGAACGGGTCCGGGATCGCCAGCCAGGGGTAGTAGAGCGCGGCGTACTTGGTGTCGAACTGCTGGCGCTGGGTCTGCGCGTCGGTGACCGTGTCGCCCGGCTCGGGCGTCGTGTCGAGCACGGCGAACCGATAGCGCATCAGCTCGCAGTGGTCGATCACGGCCTGCTGGAGCGTGGCGCTGACCCGGCCCGGCACCGCGAGCAGGCTGACCTCCTCGACGTTGCGGACCGACTGCAGGCCGGTGCGCAGCTCGGGGTCCACGTGGTCGGCACCGATGTAGTGCAGGTCGCCGAGGCTGCCGATCGAGTCGTCACCGAGCACCGTCTCGAGACGCTGCCGGGCCGGGACGAGCCGGCCGTCGGCCAGCCGGTCCACCAGGGCCTCCGGGCCGCGCCGGACCGCCTCGGCGGCGGCCCCCGAGGCGCGGTCGGCCACGCGGATGTAGAGCGAGGAGCCCTCGGTGCGCCGGTCCCACTTGCGCAGCGGGCCGGCGACGGGGCCGATCACCTTCTCCACGTAGTTGCTGTGCCGCGGGTCGAGGGAGAGGTGGCGGAAGACCTCCCGGTCGATGACCTGGCTGTCGCGCGACGGGGCGGCGGGGTCGGGCTGCCGGAGCAACGAGACCTCGATCGTGAACTCCAGCGATCGCACCGACAACCCCACGACCTGCTGCGCGGCGGCCAGCCCGACGCCCGCCAGGAGGACGTTGCCCGTCGCCCGGTCGACGGCCCGCACCTTGACCGGTTCCCCGAGGACCCCGCCGGCGTCGCTGAGCTCGAGCACGGTCCCGGGCTGCACGCCGGCGCGCGAGGCCAGGCGGATCGTCGCCGGGTTGACGATGGTGCTCAGGGTGGTGCTGCTGACCAGCCCCGGGAGGTCGTCGGTCACGCTGACCCGCAGTCGGTTGCCCCAGGCGCCGGCGTCCAGCGCCTCGACGTCGACGAGCGGGCTGCGGGAGACCACGGTCGAGCCCGCAGGGTGCGAACGCGCCAGCGCGGTCTGCAGCGTCACCGCCTCGCCGGTGGCGGGAGCCGCACCGGTCAGGGAGTGATAGCTCTCGTCACTCCCCGCCGTGGTCAGCCGCAGCATCTCGCCGGCCAGGAAGGTGCCCCCGCCCCCCAGCACCAGCTCTGTCTCCCCGAAGGGGGCACCGAGCGCCAGCGCCGTGGCCGGTCGCCCGGCCGCCCGGCTCACCGCGCGCACCAGCGAGACGCTGGTCGCGTCGGCCACCTCCGCGCCCAGCGCGGGCGTGACCACCACGTTGCCGCCGTCCGGCGCCAGCGCGGTCTGCGCGGGCACCGCGGTCACCGTGACCACCTGGGAGATTGCGGTGGGCCCGACCCGGAGCAGCGAGCCGACCGCGACGCCCATCCGGTCGTCCAGCGCCAGCACGCGCGTCCCCCCCAGCGCGGCGGAAGTCGTGCGCTTCTCGGCCGGCACGACCTCGTCGCCGTTGGCGGGCGCGGCGCCGAGCCCGGAGACGGTGATCACGTCAGCCGCCACGGACACGATCGTGACCGTCTGGGGGGTGCCTGCGGGGTCGACGACGACCCGCTGCCCCGCCTCGAGGTCCTCGGCCTCCCGGGGCTGCAGCGTGAGCTCGTCGCCGGCGACGTTGGCGAGCGTCCGCGGCGGCGCCGGCGCCACGACCTCGGCGAGCGCCCCCGCCTCGACGTCGTCGGCCGCGCCGGGCGTCACCGTCAGGGCGGTGAGCGCTCCCACTCCCCGGACCTCGCGCAGGGGGCCGTCGCCGACGACGACCAGGTGGGTCGGGTCGGCGAAGTCGGCGCCCCGGTTGTCGACGAAGGCCAGCGCGCCGCCGGCGACCGCCTCGGTCAGCTGGGCGTCCGCCACCGGCCCGAACGTGATGCGGTGCACCGGGTCTGTGTCGCCGTGGTCGAGCGCGAGCGGCGCGTCCAGCGACACCCTCGCGGTCTTGTCGGCCCCGCTGACGGTGATCTCGGTGACCTCGCGGACCATGCGGTACTCGGCCTCGCCGGGCGCGCCGACCTCCAGCACCACGTCGCCGTTGACGAGGTCGGCCGGGCTGGCGACCAGGGCGTCGATGTCCGCGCTCGGACCCCGCAGCCGCACGACCGCGTCTCCCGCGTCCGCAGGCTCGTGGAGCGTGAACCCCACGCCGACCGTGCGGGTCCGGTCGTGGGCCTGCTCGGTGCCGGGGTGCGAGCGTGTGAGCGGCAGGTCCAGCGGGACCATCACCGACTCGGCGACCGGGGACCCGGCGAGCTGGCGGTGCTCCGCGGTGCTGCCGCCACCGATGCGCAGCCAGTCCCCCGCGCCCAGGCCCGTCGTGGCCAGGGCGACCAGCGGCGGCGGCGCGGCCGCGGACCCGGTGCCCTCACCCGCGGCCCGCAGGAGGCGGGTGGTCACCGGGGCCGCGTCGCCGCGGTCGAAGAGCGGCGCGGCCGCCTTGCTGGCGGCGGGGTCGAGCACGCGGACCACATACACCCGTCTGCCGCCGTTGGTGAAGAACCCCTCCACGGCGTGCGGCAGGAAGCGGTGGTCGCCGTAACCCGCGGACCGCAGCCGCCCGCCGAAGATGCGGGAGAACTCCCCGTAGCTGGTGACCAGCACCGGGACGTCGACCGGCCCGCGCTCGGTCACGCCCACCATGGCGCTCGTGCTGGTGCTGACACCTTCGATCGGCTTGGCGCCGGTGTCGACCTCTTCGACAAACACTCCCGGCGCAAGATATTCAGGCATCTGGTCCTCCGATGGTGTGGGGCGCTCAGGTGAGCGTCAGGCCCAAGGACGGTGTGGGTTGGGTGAGCGTGACCGCGGCGGTCCCGCTCGCCGCGGCGGTGGACGCGGTCACCTGGGCCGCGGCGTAGCCGGTCAGCGGGGGCAGCGTGCTGAAGCCCCACCCGTCGCTGGTGGCGGTGTAGAGGTCCGCGACGCGATACTCCGCGGCGGCGGCCCCGCCGCTGATCCGCACGACCTGGCCCGGGGCGAACCCGGCCAGGGCGCCGACCGCCAGCGTCCGGTCCCCCACCACGGCCGCGCGCGTCGTGGTGACCGGCGGCGGGGCGGCTCCGGTGCTGAGCCGGGTGGCCGCCACCGACTCGGGGTGGGCGTGGACGAGGGGGAACCGGAGCTCCAGCCAGGCGGGCGAGTCGACGTCCGCCGGCCCGTCGATCGCCACCACCTCGACCCGCTCGGCGCGGTCGGCCAGGCCGAGGTCCACCCCCACGAGGTCGCCCGGGACGAACCCACCGGCGCGGGAGACCCAGAGCACGGTGTCGCCGGGCGCCGCGGCCCGGACCAGCACGCGCGGCTGCTCGGGGGGCGCGCCGAGGGTCGGCCGGTCGACGCCGGCCCCCACCGGGCGGGGTGCGCTCGCGCCCGGCGCGACCGCGAGCAGCGTGGGCGTGGCGGGAGGGCCGGCGAGCTCGGCCAGGGTCTCCCAGACGCCCGTGACGTCGACCGACGCCCCGGGTAGCGGCACCGGCCGGTTGGCGGCGTCCAGCTCGGCGGTCGAGACCCGCACCGCGACCGGGAGGCGGCGGAGGGGCAGCGGGCCGAGGTGGGCCGCCGCGAAGGTCGCGGGGAAGCCGGCCTGGGGTGCGAACTGGGCGACGGCCCGCCAGGGCAGGTAGCCCTCTGCCTCGACCTGCAGCGCCACCTCGTACGCCGCCGCGCCCAGGTCGGGCAGCACGCGGGAGGGGACCCCCGCGAGCCCGACGTACCCCCCCGGGGCCACGCCCGGGCGCAGGCCGGGGACGGCGGTGGACACCCGGGTCCTCCCGGTCACCGGGGCGCCGGTCAGCGCGTCCACCAGCTGCGCACGCACGACGGCCTGGTGGACGTCGCCGCGCGCCCGTGGCTCCAGCCCCGCGACCGTGTAGGTCAGCTCGCCGACGAGGACCTCGGACCGGGTCATGACGAGCCCCCCACCGCGATCATCGGGTCGACCAGCGGCACCTCGACGGGCGGACCCACCGAGTCGCGCTGGCGCGACTCGATGTCGACGACCGTGACCTCATAGGAGACCGACGTGCGGTACGAGGTGTCCAGCGCGTCCCAGACCCGCGCCAGCTCGTCGATGGTGAGGCTCTCGAACCGCGTCGACATCACCGCCCGCGTGCCCTCGAAGTCGTCCTTCAGGTCGACGCCGCGCAGCTGCGGGTGGTCCGCGAGCGCCTGGAGGACCTTGCCCAGAAGCACCTGCTCGGTGGCGGGAGCGTCGTCGGCCCTCGAGCCGGTGATCGGTGAGAGCAGGTAGTGCAGGCGCACCGGTAGGGGCGCCGGCCGGAGCTCGGCCGGTCCGACCCGCTCCGGGGGCCGGTTCAGCGTGAACTCGTCCCTGGTGACCCGGTAGAGCCAGACCGACAGGCCCGACCGGGTCGCGGTCATCTCGGCCGGGGTGTTCAGCCAGACCCGCATGGTCCCGGCGCCGGAGAAGAACGGGCCGAGGTCGGGATCGTTCTCGAGCTCCGCGGTCAGGAAGTCGGCGAGGGTTCGGCTGGCGGCGCGGATGGCGGTGATCATGCCGGGTCGCCCCAGGCATGCGCCTGCATCGCCTGCACGAGTGCCGTCGGCGAGAGCTGGCCGAGGCGGGTGCGGCGCGGGGTGAGCTCCCAGAGGGCGGCGTCGCGGCCGTCACCGAGCGTCGCGAGCACGCGCGGCCGGCGGCTCAGGCTCAGCAGCCAGCTGGCCACGTCGTCCTCCTGGGCGTTGTTCCACACCACCAGGTCGGCGGAGGCGGCGGCATCCAGGTCGCTCGTCGCGTAGTCGCCCACCACCTCGAGCTGGGGCTCCGCCGCCACGGCCCGGTCGATGATGTCGCCGAGGAGCCCGGTCCAGCCGATCAGCACCACGCGGACCCGCCGTTCACCTGTCGCACCCTGCATCGCGGCCACTTCCTCCTACGCCTCTGGAAGCAGTAGCGGGCATGCGCAGGCTTGGGCACAACCGGGACCCGGGGCCTGACTTGGCTCCGGGGGACCGGATCCCTCGACCGCGGTGGCCGCCCGGCCCGGGGCGCGGACGGGGGTACTGGATCCTGGCCGAGCCGGCGCGACCCGGGCCGGGATCCGGGCCGACGGGGCCGAGGGGGCCGAGGGGGCCGAGGGGGCCGGGGGTCAGTCGACGTAGTGGGCCCGGGCGAGCTCGGACCGCCGCGATGCGCCGTACTTGGCGAGGATGTGGTGCACGTGGTTCTTGACCGTGCTGAGCTGCAGGTCCAGCGACCGGGCGATCTGCTTGTTGGTCAGCCCGGTCTCGACGAGCCGCAGGACGTCGGCCTCGCGCGGCGTCAGGTGTGCCGCGCTCGGCCCGGTCCCCTGGAGCCTCGCGTGCTGCGCGATGTGCTTCAACAGGCCGGCCGCCACCCTGGCGGAGCAGGGGGCTTCCCCGCGCAGGGTGCAGCGCAGGGCCTCGGCCACCTCGTCGAGCGAGGCGTCGCGGGAGACGTACCCCGAGATCCCTGCCTCGGCGCAGGCCACCACCTCGGGCCCGTCCTCCGGCACCCCGAGCGCGACCACGCGGGCGTTGGGCCGGGCGACCAGCAGGGCACGGACGATGCGTGCGGTGTCGGCCAGCGTCATGTCCAGCAGGACGACGTCCAGCTCGTCCCGCCGTGCCGCCACCACCGCCGCAGCCGCACTCTCGGCCTCGGCGGCGAGCTCGACGTCAGGGAGGCGTCGCAACGCCGAGGCCACACCCTCGCGGTACAGCCTGATCTCCGTGACGACCAGCACCTTCACATCCGGCCCAGTCCTTCCCCGACGTCCCGTGCGCAATCCCGGGCTTGGCGTAGCAACGTCTCCGCGGAAATCTAGCGACCCGGGGCGCACCCTGACCAGCAGGAGCGGTGGCCACTCCCGGGCACGGCCGGACCGGGGCCCGGTGGCAGCGCTCCTGGTCTGCACCGGAGTGCCGAGGCGTCGACCGCCGGGGCGGTCCCGCTCACCCGGGCGTGATCACGGCGGCGGCGTCGGCGGCCACGGTCGGGCGGGCCGGTGCCCCGGGCACGGTGAGCGGCAGGTCGAGCGGCGCGCGGACCTCGACCACGACGCGGTCGCCGTCCACCCGGACCGCGACGTCGAGGCCGGGGTAGCGCTCGCGCGCGCCCGCCGCGGCGAGGTGGTCGGCGACCGCCGCGCGGGCGCGGTCCGCGCGCTGGGCGAGCCGGTCCTCGGGCACCCCGGTGAGGTAGATCTCGTCCGCCTCGGCGCCGCCATCGGCCCCGGCGAGCGCGGCCCCGTCGGCGATGGTCGCGAGCCCTTGCCGCTGCAGGTAGGCCGCCGAGGCGTCGACCACGACGACCACCGCGCCCGCGAGGACGAGCGCGAGGCCGACGATGAGCAGCGCCACCTGGCCCGCCTCCTCGCGGCGACGGTGGCGCCTCACGGCGCCCCGCCCGCGTCGGGCAGGTTGTAGCGGCCGTACGGCACCCGGTGCGTCGCGTCCAGCGCCACCGCCGGCTTCTGCCCGCCCAGCGCGTCGGGCAGCAGAGGCAGGTCCACCCGGCTGCGCACCAGCACGACCACCGTCGAACCCGGCGCTCGGCAGGCGCCGGCGGGCTCGCAGCGGAGCTCGAGGTCCAGCGCGCCGCCGTCGATGCCCTGGTCGGTCAGCGCCAGCCGCGCCGCCGTCCGCGCCGCCCGCTCCCCCGCGGCGTCGTCCGGCGCCACCGCGAACGCCCGCCCGGCCGACCGCGCCGCGGCATTGACCGCGAAGGCGCCGCGCTGCACCTCGAAGACCGAGATCAGGATGTAGACCATCGGCACCAGCAGCAGGATGCCGAGCCAGACCAGCTCGACCAGGGCGGTGCCCCGCTCGTCGCGGCCGCGTCGCAGCCAGGCCCTCACGGCGCCTCCTCCCGCACGGCATGGCCGGTCACGCGCAGCGGCACGCCCGGCCCGAACAGCCCCAGCGGGGGCACGTCGGCCTGCACGACCACCTCGACGCCCGGCACACCGCCGTCCAGGGTCACGGGACGCGCGGCGACGTCCCGGGCGAAGCGCCCGGAGACCGCGCCCGCGATCTCGCGGCGGGCGCGGGCCTCCCCGTCGGCCATCCCGCGGTCGAGCTGTCCGGCCGTGCGCGCGCCCTCGGACGCCGCCGAGGTCAGGGTGTTGCGCACGTGCAGCACCAGCCCGAGCTGGAGGATCCCCAGGAAGAGCGGTACGAGCACCACCAGGATCAGCACGACGTCGACGACCGCCGCGCCGCGCTGGTCGCGGGGCGCTTTCCGGCGCGCCCGCCTCACGACCCGACGGTGGAGAGCGCCTGGCTCAGCATGTTCTCCAGGCGCGGCCCGGCGAACTTCCACAGGGCCCCGACCAGCCCGGCCGTCATCACCGTGATCAGCACCCACCCGGGCACGTCGCCCCGTTCGTCGCGGCGGCGCTCGGTGGCCAGCAGCGCGAGCCACAGGCGGGTCACCAGCATCGTCATCCAGAGGGTCGGTCGGATCATGAGAGGTCCTCTCGTTTCGTCGCGGTCGTGCGATGTGGGTGAAGGTCAGGGGGTCGCGAGACTGAGCCCGACGACGCCGGGCCAGAAGGCGAAGAGCACGGTGACGGGCAGCACCAGGAAGACGACCGGCACCATCATCAGCACCTCTCGCCGCGCGGCCGTCTCGATCAGCTCGCGCCGCCCCGCCTCGCGGACGTCGGCGGCCTGGGCGTGCAGCACGTCGGCCAGTGGCGTGCCGCGCTCGACCGCCACGGCCACGGCCTGGGCGAAGCGGGACACCAGCGGCAGGCCCGTGCTCGCCGCCAACCGGTCGAAGGCGGCGCCGACCGGCTCCCCGGTGCGCACCTCCGCCAGCACGCGCGCCAGGTCGCCGGACAGCGCGCCGTCGCTGCGGCGCACGACGCGGTCCAGCGCCGCCACCGGCCCCTCCCCGGCCGCCACGGCGAGCGCCAGCAGCTCGGCCACGGCCGGGAACTCGGTCAGGATGCGGCGCTCCCGCGAGCGCACCTGCGAGGTGAGGCGGCTGTCGCGCGCCAGCACGCCGCCGGCGAAGGCGACGGCGCACAGCAGCAGCGTGGTCAACGCGCCGCCGGGGTCGGAGACGGCCTCCAGGACGGCGTACAGCGCCACCGGCGCCAGGGCGCCGAGCCCCCAGAGCACCTGCTGGACGCGAAACTCCTGCACGCTGATCGCGAGGTCGGCCCGCTGCAGCCTCCGCCGGACCGAGGCGCCGCCGCCCAGGACGCGCTCCACCCCGTGGGCGGCACCGCGCAACAGCGGGCCGAACACGCCGGCCGCGGCGGCGACCGGCGCCGGTTGCCCGAACCCGCTCGGTCCGCTCACCCCGGAGTCGGGCCGGGGCACGTCGCGCACGTACGGCAGGACGCGTGGGGCCAGCCGCGGGCGCCTGAGCACGGCGATCCGCCAGCCCACGAGCAGGAGGCCGAGGGTGGTGGTCCCGCCGAGCAGCCCGCCGGCGAGCGCCGGGGTCACGCGAGGATCCTGCGCTCGGCGGGCAGCCGGCCGATCCGCACCATGACGCGATAGGCCAGCAAGCAGCTCGCGGCGCCGATCGCCAGCACCACCACGCCCGCCGGCGAGGAGTAGCGGCGGATCACCTCCGACTGGAAGGCCATCGTCAGCAGCACCAGCCACGGAGCCGCGACGGCCAGGCGGGCCCCGTTCACGGTCCACGCCTGACGCGCCTCGAGCTCCTGACGAGTCCGTGCGTCGTCGCGCAGGTAGCCCGACAGGTTGCGCAGCAGGCGCCCGAGCTCGCCGCCGCCCACCTCGCGGGCGATCCGCAGGGCCTCGACCACGCGATCACCGACCGGGTCGGCGAGGCGATCCTTCAGGCGCAGGAGCGCGTCCTCGAAACGCCCGCTGGCGTGGTAGTCGATCGCAAAGGCGCGGAACGCCGGCTGCAGCGGCTCGGGCCCGCGGACCGCGAGCCCGGCGAGCGCCTCGGGCAACGAGAGGCCGGCGCGCACGCCGGAGGCGAGATGGTCCACGGCCTCGGGCCAGACCTCGGCCAGCTCTCGCTGCCGGCGCCGGGCGCGGCCGGCGAGGACGGCGATCGGCAGGTAGGCCGCCAGGAGCGCGAAGGCAAGGGCGACCGGCGGGGTCGCCGAGACCGCGAGCACGGCGAGGCCGGCAACGCCGCCCAGCACGCCGCAGAGGACGAGGAGCCCGGCCTCGGTCACGTGCGGGAGGCCCGCCTCGGCGAGCATCCGCCCGAGCCGACCCACTCGCCGCTCGCGGGCCGGGCGCTCGGTGCGCGGCCAGGCGAAGACCGACCAGATCAACAACAACCCCGCACCGACCCCGAGCCCCACCAGCACGCCCATCAGGCGCTCTCCCGGTCCTCGGCCACGGGCTCGGTCAGCAGGCGGTGCACGTCGATCCCCACCCGGGCGTAGCGATCCAGCCGCGGCGGCATCCCACCGGCCCGACGGAGACGACCGTCGCGCCGCAGGAAGACCGGCTCCGCCTCGACGATGTCGCCCTCCGCGCGACCCGGCACCGCCACGATCTCCTCGACCCGGCGGACACCGCCGCCGTCCGTCCCGAGGTGCACGACCAGGTCCACCGACGAGGCCACGGTCGGCACCACGAACCGCGCGCCGATGTTCTCGCCCGCCAGCAGCGGCAACGTGCACATCTTGACCAGCGCCTCACGGGCGCTGTTTGCATGCAGGGTGCACATGCCCGGCAGCCCCGCGTTCAGTGCCAGGAGCAGGTCGAGGCACTCCTCGGCGCGGACCTCGCCGACGATCACCCGGCTCGGACGCATGCGCAGGCTCTCCTTCACGAGGTCGCGCAGGGTGATCGCCCCGGTGCCCTCGAGCCCGGCCTGACGGGTCTGCATCGGCACCCAGTCCGGGTGGCCGAAGCGAAGCTCGAACACCTCCTCCGAGGAGACCACCCGCTCGTTGCCGGGGATCGCGGCGGCAAGGCTGTTCAACATCGTGGTCTTGCCGGCCTGCGTCCCCCCGGAGACGAGCACGTTGAGCCCGGCGCGCACCGACGCCTCGAGGAAGGAGGCGGCGCGGGCGTCGAGGCTGCCGAGGTCGACGAGGTCGGAGAGCCGCGAGGCGCGGAGCAGGAACTTGCGGATGTTCACCGCGGTGAAGTCGCGGCTGATCCCGCGCAGCACGACGTGCAGCCGGTGCCCGCCGGGCAGCATCGCGTCGACGAACGGACGGCTCAGGTCGATCCGCCGCCCGCTGGACTTCAACATCCGCTCGACGAGCTCGGAGACCTCGGCCTCGCCGAGCACCAGCGGCGTGAGCTCGTGGCGGCCGTGCCGGGCCACGAACACCCGGTTCGGCTCGTTGATCCAGATCTCCTCCACCGCGGGGTCGTCGAGATAGGTCTGCAACGGGCCGAACCCCGAGATCCGCGCGAGCAGGTCGGCGACCACCGCGTCGCGGTCGGCCACCGCGGCCACGGCGCCCGTCAGCGCGCGCTCGTCGTGGGCCCGCACCACCTCGTCCGCGATGCCGCGCACCGCGGTGGTGTCGGCCTGTGGATCGACCCCCTCGCGACGGACCCGCTCGCGCACCCGTTGGTCGAGATCGGTCAGCAGGGCAGGGTCGAGCGGGCGCGTCCGCTCCCCATGGCCCCGGCCGGAGTCGGCGCGGGTCAGCGTCACGAGGCTCCCCCCGAGGTTGGCGACCTGGTCTGGACCGGAACCGTAGGGACCCTCGGGACGCCGCCGCCACCCCGGCCGCCGCGCCTGTGGAGAAACTTTACGAACCCACCGACCCACGGGTCGCAGGCGTCACGCCCGCCCCCCGCGTCACGTGTCGGCGGGGCGCGCTCAGCCAGCGTGGCCGTCGCTCGGTCGCCATCAGCGGAACGGCCGCGTGGTCACGAAGTCGTCGGGCAGGCTGCTCCGGGAGCGGGAGGCGGTCACCTTGATGACGTAGGTGCCCGCCTCCTCCGGCAGGGGCACCCACAGGTCGAGGACTCCGCGGTCGTCGCTGGTCTCCGCGCGCACCTCCACGGCCGGCGCGCCCGCCAGCCACTCCTGCGACAGGCGTTCGGTGCTGGTGTCGGCGTTCTCCAGCGCCCAGTCGATGCGCACGGGTTGCCCGGCGGCGTTCTGGATGCGGATCGCGGCGCTCACGACCACCCCGACGGGCACCCGCTGACCGGTCGTCGTCGTGGTCGACCGGGTCACCTCGAACTTCTCGACGATCGACGCGGCCGCCTCTTCGGGCGCCACGACATCTCCCTCGGGGTCCGTGGCGTTCGCCCGCACGAACAGGGCGACGAAGTCGTCGTCCTCCTCGGGCCGGGCCAGCGCCCAGCCCGCGCTCGCCATCGCGGAGGCGACGGACCCCACATAGCGGGTCCCCAGCGGGTTCGGGGACTCGGTCGACCCCGACTCCGACTCCGACTCCGACTCCGGTGCCGGCTCCGGCTCCGGCTCCGGCTCCCCGGAGGTGCTCGGCGAGGGGGTGTCGGAGTCGGTGACCGAGGGCGAGGGTTCCGTCCCATCCGGGCTCGACTCCAGGTCGCCCACCGGCGCGGCCGCGCGGGGGCGGGTGTCCGAGACGAGCAGCGCGACATCGACGCCGCCGCCGGGCCTCGTCGTGGCCATCGCCGGTCCGACGCCCGCGGCGCCGGGCCGGAACTCCGTCATCGGGACGGGGACGGCGTTGAGATGGACCGGTCGCTCGAAGGTCACCCTCGCCGGAGGCGGGTCGCCGGGCAGCAGGGCGCCCATCGCGGTCAGCGCCGAGGCGACGGCACCGGCGCCGATGACCACCGCGGTCGCGGCCTTCGCCGTGGTGCTCAGGCGTCCCCACCACGCGCGCCAACCGGGCACGGCCCGTGTGTCGGCCGTCCGGTCCGCTTCCTCTCCCTCGCTCGGCATGAGGCCTCCCCCGCCACACGTCGGACCCCTTCCGGCCCTGCGACGCGTGCTGCGCCCGCGACGCGGAAGCCTGGTCCGGTGCTGCTCCTGCTCATCATGCACCCGCCCGCGGTCGCGCGGTAGCGCCGTTCGCCGCGGCCGGTCGGCCCCGGCGTACCCTCGCGTCGATGAGCAAGACTCCCCGCACCCGCCTCGCACCGCAGGAGCGCAGCCGCCAGCTGCTCGACCTCGGGGCGGAGCTCTTCGCGACCACGCCGTACGAGGACGTGCACATCGAGACGGTCGCCGAGCTGGCCGGCGTCTCCCGCGGGCTGCTGTACCACTACTTCCCGAGCAAGCGGTCGTTCTTCGCGGCCCTCGTGCGCCGGCAGGCCGAGCGGATGGCCGAGGAGACCGCGCCCGACCCGGACCTGCCGCCGCTGGCGCAGCTGCGGCGGGGGGTGCAGGCCTTCCTCGAGCACATCGCGCGCCACCAGCACGGCTCCCGGGCCGCCCACCGCGGTGCGGCCAGCGGACACCCCGAGGTGCAGGCGGTCATCGAGGAGTCGATGGCGCTGCACGAGCAGCGGATCCTCGACTCCCTGCTCGACGCCGGCGGCCCGGCCGCTCCGGCGTTGCTGCGCCTCGCCGTCCGCTCGTGGATCGTGATGCTGCGCCACGCGGGCCAGGAGTGGATCGACGACCAGGACCTCGGCCTGGAGCGGGTGCGCGACCTCATGGTCGACGCGTTCGTGGGGATGCTGCTCGGCCTGCCGCCCGAGGCCCGCCCCGCGGTCGCCGACGAGCTGGCCGGGGCCGCGACGCCGTGACTCAGGCCTCGGGCGCCTTCTCGCGGACCAGCTCGGTGAGGTCGGCGACCGAGTCCTCCACCCGCGTCGCGCGGTAGGGGAAGGCCTCGACGTCCTCGGGCTTCGTCGACCCCGACAGCACCAGGAACGTCCGCAGGCCGGCCTCGAGCCCGGAGATGATGTCGGTGTCCATCCGGTCGCCGATCATCACGGTGGTCTCGGAGTGCGCCTGCAGCCGGTTGAGCGCCATCCGCATCATCAGGGAGTTCGGCTTGCCGATGTAGTACGGGTCCCGCTTGGTGGCCTTGCTGATCAGCGCCGCGACCGAGCCGGTCGCGGGCAGCGTGCCCTCGGGGCTGGGGCCGCTCGGGTCGGGGTTGGTCGCGATGAACCGCGCGCCGCCCTCGATCAGCCGGATCGCCCGGGTGATCGCCTCGAAGGAGTAGGTGCGGGTCTCGCCGAGCACCACGTAGTCGGGGTCGCGCTCGCTGATCACGTAGCCGATCTCGTGCAGCGCCGTGGTCAGCCCCGCCTCGCCGACGACGTACGCCGACCCGCCGGGCCGCTGGTCGTCGAGGAACCGCGCGGTCGCCAGCGCCGAGGTCCAGATCCGCTCCTCGGGCACGTCGATCCCGCTGCCGAGCAGCCGCGCGCGCAGGTCGCGCGGGGTGAAGATCGAGTTGTTGGTGAGCACGAGGAACTCGCGCTCCATCGCCTTCAGCGCCTCGATGAAGGCGTCCGCGCCGGGGATCAGCTCCTCCTCGCGCACGAGGACGCCGTCCATGTCGGTCAGCCAGGTCTCGATCGGGCGCGGCTCGCTCATGGGGCCATCCAACCAGCACCGCCGCGGGTGAGGGCCCCGCGCAGGGTTCGGTCAGCCGGGCGCGAAGAGGTCCCCGTGCTCCTCCACCCGGGCGAGCACGTCGGCGGGCCCGAGCATCTCCAGCCCGAGCGGGTCGTCCGCCCCGGCGTCGACCTCCGCCCAGGTGACCGGCGCGGCCACCCGCGGACGCTCCCGCCCCCGCAGGGAGTACGGCGACACCGTGGTCTTCGAGGCCGCGTTCTGCGACCAGTCCAGGAAGACCTTGCCCCCGCGCCGCGCCTTCGTCATCGACGCCGTGACCAGCCTCGGGTGCGCCGCCTGCAGCTCCTCGGCGACCTCCTTGGCCAGCGCCGTGGTCTCCTCGGAGGAACGGCGGCGCGGCAGCGGCGCATACAGGTGCAGCCCCTTGCTGCCGCTGGTCACCGGCAGCACGTCGAGGTCGCGCTCCCCGAGCGCGTCGCGCACCAGCAGCGCCACCTGGCAGCACTCGTGCAGTCCCGCCGGCTCGCCCGGGTCGAGGTCGATGACCAGCCGGTCGGCGTTGCGCGGCTGCCCGTTGCGGCCCACGGTCCACTGGTGCACGTGCAGCTCGAGCGCGGCGAGGTTGACGAGCCAGGTCAGGGTGGCGAGGTCGTCGCAGACGGGGAACTCCAGGTGCTCCCGCTCCCCGGAGCCGGAGCGGGAGGAGCCGCGCGACCCCGACGTCGGGACCTTGGCCAGCCGCACCCACGACGGCGTCCCGCCGGGCGCGTTCTTCTCGTAGAAGCTCTGCTTCCCGGTGCCGTGCGGCCAGCGGATCCGCGTCACCGCGCGGTCGGCGAGGTGCGGCAGCAGCACCGGCGCGATCCGCGCGTAGTAGTCGAGGACCTCGCCCTTGGTGAAGCCGGTGGCCGGGTAGAGCACCTTCTCGAGGTTGCTCAGCCGCAGCGTGCGCCCCTCGACGTCGACGTGGACCTCGCTGCCCTCCCCCTCGCGCCGACCCGCCTTCCTCGGGCTCATGCCTCGCCCCCGAGGTCGTCGGCCGAGAGGTCGGGGCGGGCGCCGCGGTAGGCCGGCTGCCGCAGCCGCTGCTGCGACGAGAGCCCCAGCGACTCGACGTCCACCACCACCCGCGGCTCGACCCAGTGCGTCCCGGCGGCGTCGGCCTTCGGCACCGCGTCGACGAAGGGGCTGTCCGCCCGCGCCAGCGGCTCCAGCATCCGGCGCAGCACCGGCCCGGCCTTCCCGGCGATGCCGCTGCCCACCCGCCCGCGGTAGACCAGGCCCTCGGCGGTCGGCTCCCCCACCAGCACCGCCCCGAGCCGGTCGGCCGACCCGGTCTCGGGGCGCCAGCCGCCCACGACGTAGGAGATCCGCCGCCGGTGCGGGAACTTCAGCCAGTGCCTGCTGCGGGCCCCGGGCTCGTAGCGCGACGACAGCCGCTTGCTGACCACGCCCTCGAGCCCCTGCCGCGCGGTGGCGTCCCAGAGCATCGCCCCGTCGTCGTACGCCGCGGGCACCTGCCACGCGCCGGCCAGGTCCCCGGCCTCGACCAGGCCGTCCAGCAGGGCCCGGCGCGCCTCCAGGGGCTCGCGCAGCAGCTCGCGCCCGTCGAGGCGGAGCAGGTCGAAGACCATGTACGTCGCCGGCAGCGCCTCCGCCCGGCGCGCGGCCGCGGCGGCGCGGCGCACGTGCATCCGGTCCTGGAGCACCCCGAAGTCCGGCAGGCCGCGGTCGTTCAGCGCGATCACCTCGCCGTCGACCAGCAGGTCGCGCCCGGGGGCCGCCCCGGCCACCTCGGGCCAGGCGAGGGTGGCGTCGTTCTCGTTGCGCGTGTCGAGGCGGCAGCCCCCGTCCCGGCCCGCGCGGGTGTCGCCGAGCAGCCGGATGCCGTCCCACTTGACCTCGTGGGCCCACTCCCCGCCGGAGGGGACGCGGTCACCCTTGGTGGCGAGCATCGGACGCACCCGGACATTGTGCCCGGGCGCGCCCGACCCCGCCGGAGGCCGGCGTCTTCACCCGCTGGCCCGCCCGATGGATACTGGCCCGATCAGGGGTCCTGCTGTGGTCCCGCGACAGGAAGGCATCCGGCATGCGCGCCATCTGGAAGGGCTCCGTCTCGTTCGGGCTGGTCAGCGTCCCGGTCAAGCTGTACTCGGCCACCGAGAGCCACGACGTCTCGTTCCGACAGGTGCACGCCAAGGACGGCGGCCGGATCCGCTACCAGCGCCTGTGCTCGCTCGACGGCGAGGAGGTCGCGTACGCCGACATCGCGAAGGGATACGAGACCGAGGACGGCGAGATGGTGATCCTCACCGACGACGACCTCGCCGACCTCCCCGTCACCTCCTCGCGCGAGATCGCCGTCGAGAAGTTCGTGCCGACCGACCAGATCGACGCGATGCTGCTCGACAAGTGCTACTACCTCGAGCCCGAGGGCACCGGGAGCAAGCCCTACGCCCTGCTCCGTCAGGCCCTCGTCGAGGCCGACCGGATGGCCGTGGTGACCGTGGCGCTGCGCCAGCGCACCACGATCGCGGTGCTGCGGGTCCGCGACGACGTGATCGTCCTGCAGACGATGCTCTGGCCCGACGAGATCCGCACGCCCGACTTCAGCATCGAGCCGGGCGAGGTGAAGGACTCCGAGGTCAAGATGGCCCGGATGCTCGTCGACACCCTCGCCGGCGACTTCGCGGCCGAGGAGTTCGAGGACGACTACGCCGAGGCCGTGCAGGCCGTCGTCAGGGCCAAGATCGAGGGCGGCGAGGTGCAGCGCACGGAGACCTCCACCAAGTCCTCGGGCGAGGTCGTCGACCTGCTCGCCGCGCTGCAGCGCTCCGTCTCCGACGCGAAGAAGGCGCGGGGCGAGGACGACGCCGACGCGGACGAGGTCGGCTCGGCCACGACGTCGGCGACCGGGGAGGGCGGGCCCGCGAAGACCGCCGCGAAGAAGTCGACGAAGAAGGCCGCGGGCAAGAAGGCCGCCGCCAAGAAGTCCACGGCCAAGAAGTCCACGGCCAAGAAGTCCACGGCCAAGAAGTCGACGGCCAAGAAGTCGTCGAAGGACTCGGGCTCCCCCGCGAAGAAGACCGCCGGGAAGTCCTCGAAGAAGTCGGCCTCGGGCGACCGCAAGGCGAGCTGACCCCGGGCGCCGCCGTCGCTCAGCGCAGGTGGTGGGAGTGGAAGGTCAGCCGGTGCGGCCCCACGTGCACGTGCTCCCCGGGGCGCAGCACCCGCGGGCGGTCGGGTGGCACCCGCTCGGGCGGTCCCGCGTTGCCGATCACCCACGTCCCGTTGCCTGAGCGGCGGTCCTCGACGACGACGTCCCAGCCCTCCAGGCGGATGGCCGCGTGCACGCGGCTCACCGACCGGTCGGGGTCGCTGAGCACCAGCTCGCGCACCCCGACGCCGTCCACCGACGTGTCCAGGGAGGGCCGGCGCCCGACGACGTAGTCCGCGTCCAGGGTGAACGTCGCCTGCTCGTCGACCACGAGGACGCCGAGCGGCGGGCGCGGGCCCCGCACGAGCACGTGCGAGACCTGCAGCATCCCGAGGCCGCACCAGGCGCAGTTGGCGGCGTGCGGGTGGTTGAAGTGCCCCCGGCCGCAGTTGAGCCCCTCGACGACCTCGCCGGCCTCCTCTTCCGTCGGCTCCCCGGCCGGGTGCCCGGTGCCTGGCTCCGCGACCACCGGGCTCGCCACCGGCAACGGGGCCCGCGGCGGGGCGGCGAGCGTCTCCGGCGCCAGCAGCGACACGGACGTGAACCCGGCCGCGGCCGGCGACGCCCGGCCCGGCGACACCGGGGCCGGCTCGGGCAGCGGCTCCGGCGGCGGCGGCGCCCAGTCGGCCGTCACCACCGCGACCGCCTCCGTCGGCGGCTCCTCGCCCGTCTCCCGGGGTGCATCCTCGTCCCCAGCCGCCTCCCGGGGTGCCTCCTCGTCCCCAGCCGCCTCCCGACCCGCCTGCTGGCCCGCCTCCGGCTCCGCCCCGCCCGGGCGCCCCGCGCCCGCGCGCACCGGGGCGGCGGCGCCGACCGGCGCCTCGGCCAGCGCGATGACCACCCCGCCGCCGAGCACGGCGCCGGCCTCGAGGTCGACCCAGGGGTCCGGCTCCGCCTCGGCCCGGCCGAGCCGGACCTGCGAGAACTCACCCAGGAGCGGCTGCTGCACCACGCCGTCGGCCGCCCCGGCGTTCAGCCGCAGCTCGCCCACCGCGCTGCGGGCGCGCACGTCGAGATCGCCGCGCATCACGACCGCGGGCGAGGCGCCCGCGGCGAGCACCAGGGCGACGGCCGGCGGGTCCGCGCCCTCGAGCGCCGCCGCGGCCGCGGCGGCGGGGTCCTCGGCGCCCGCCGCGGTGCGCAGGGCGTCGCGCAGCGCCACCGTGCCGGGACCCGGCGGCCCGAGCAGCGCCACGATCGCGCCGTAGCGGACGACCACCTGGTCGCCGGGCAGGACCCGCACGCGCGGGCCGGGCGTCTCAGGCCTCACCGGTCATCTCCTCCTGGGTCAGCTCGTCCAGGCGCTCGGCCACGGCGAGGGCGGTCGCCGGTCGCTCTCCGCGCTCGGGCGCGAGGCAGTCCTCGATGAGGGCCCGCACGCCGGGGGGCAGCCGGTCGGGCACCCGGGGGCGGGCATCGGCCAGGTGGCGCAGGGCCCGGAGGAGGTTGTCGGTCGGCATCTCGGGGTAGGGGCCCTCGCCGGTCAGCCCCGCCAGCAGGGTGGCCCCCAGCGACCACACGTCTGAGGCGCGGGACGCCGGCTCGCCGCGCGCGACGCCGGGCTCCATGAAGGCGAGCGTGCCGATCGGCCCCACCCCCGTGACCGTGGCGCCGGGCGAGAGCAGCTGGGCCAGGCCGAGGTCGCTCAGCACGGCGCCGTCGACGCTGAGCAGGACGTTGGTGGGCTTGATGTCGCGGTGCGCGACGCCGGCCTCGTGCAGCGCGTGCGCCGCCCGCGCCGCGTCTCCCACCGCTTCGAGCACCGCCGCCTGGCCCCGCGCGGCGGCGCGCGGCGAGGCGAGCGAGCCGAGCTCGTGGTAGGCCGTGGCGTAGAAGAGCACGCCGTCCTGGTGCCCGGCGTCGAGCAGCCGCACGAGGTGGGGCGACGGCACGGCCGCGAAGAGGCGCAGCTCGTTGACCATCCGCCGGAAGGCGTCCTCGGACGCCCGCTGGGCGAGCACCTTGACGGCGCAGAACGCCTGCTGCACGCCCAGCCGGTCGGGGGTGCGGGCCAGGTGGAAGGAGCCGTGGTTGCCCTCGCCCAGGAGCTCGAGGAACTCGTAGTCGGCGATCCGCCTCATGCGTCGGGCTCCTTGTCGTTCGACGGGCTCGTCGGGCCCGGGGTCGCATACCCGGGGCCGACGTCGACAGCCTCGCGCGAGAGCGAGCGGTCGGGGTCCACCCGCACGTCGGCGATCCGGTGCCGCAGGCGGGCGCACGCCGTGAGCAGCAGGATCAGGCCGACCAGGCCGCCGACCGCGTAGGCCACCAGGCCGGCGTCCGTGTGCAGCTCGGGGAGGAAGGCCACCGTCGTGACGGCCTCGAGCGCGGCGAGGACGGCCACGAAGGCCGCCAGCTGACGGGTGCTGATCCGGGCGGCGAAGGCCGACCCGAGCGGGGCGCCCCAGCACACCACCGGCACCGCGGCGAGCCAGAGCCCGACCACGTCGTACCGGGATGCGGGCAGCGGCTCGGCCGGGACCATCTCGCCGACGCGCGTCACGGTGCCCTCGCCCAGGACCAGGTCGAACTGACCGTGCACGAAGCCGAGGTAGGCGAAACCCACGACGCTGACGCCGGTCATCACCAGCACCGACGACGGCACCGCGATGCGCGGCTCCAGGCCGAGGACGACGACGGCGGCCAGGTAGAGCAGCACGTCGACGCCGGACCCCACCTGCGCGGAGGCGACGCCACCGACGAGGCCGCCCACGACGAGGATCGCCACCTGGCGCCCTCCCAGCGGCGCGATGGTGGAGCGGACCTCGCGCACCGGCACGCGGCTGCCCAGCCACACCACGAAGGCCATCGCCACGACCAGCAGCGAGAAGGAGACCTTGACGTAGGCCCCCGGCAGCCGCGAGGGCCAGAACAGCCCGTCGGGGTCGCCGAGCAGGTGCAGGGCCGCGAAGAAGCCGACCAGGGCGGCGGGCAGCGACCAGGCCACCGCCGGGAGCGAGACCGGGCGCCGTCGGATGAAGATGGCGAGCGACGCCGTGCCCATCCCCACGGTCTGGATCGCGAGCGAGAACGTGCGCGCCACCTCGGAGGGCACGTCGAGGGCCTTCGTGAAGACGGGGAAGGCGACGGCCCCGCCGCCCTGGGGCGTCGACCCCGCCACGAACGAGCCGAAGAGCATGGTCGGGGCGGCGACCCAGTGGTCCCAGACCCGCTCCCAGGCGCCGCTCACGACGACGCCGACCAACCAGAGGAGGGTCACCGCGACGGAGACGCCGGTCGCGGCGCGCCGGCGCCGGCGATCGACCTCGCGCCGCGAGGCCGCGGCGGCGTCGAGGAAGCCGAGGTCGGGCGCGCTCACAGCACGCGACCGCCCTGGTAGCGCCAGCGCGGCAGGACGACCCGGAGCGGCCCGTTGGCGACGACCCAGATGAGCACCCACAGCGAGCCGAAGTGCAGCACGGTCGCGAACGACACCGGCGCCCCCAGGATCGCCAGCGCGACGACCAGGCCCACGAGCTCGTTGACGCCGGTGAGGAGCCCGAAGAGGGTCGGCCAGTCCTTCTCCCAGCGCAGCTGCATGAGCAGGTGGTAGACCACCTCCCAGGCCATGCCGAGGAGGCCGACGAGGGCGACGGCCAGCCAGGCGACGACGTAGACCTCCGCCAGGCTCGCGCCGCCGGCGAAGGGCAGGAGGAAGGGGCCCACGACGACGGTCCAGGGGACGCCGACGACCAGGAGCAGGAACCAGCGGGTCTGCAGCCGTCCGTTCAGCGTCGGGGTCACGGCGCCACTCCTCTCGCCCAGCGGAACCACTGGGCCGTCGACCGCCACGGGGTCAGGCGCGGCACCGCGCCCTGCGCGGCCAGGTCGTCGGCGATGTGCAGGGCGACGTACTGCAGCCCCAGGAACGAGTCGACGGGGGCGTACGGGCCGCCCAGGGTGATCGACCCGCCGGCGTAGACCCGGCCGTTGCCCGACCGCGTGCCGGCCACCTCGAAGCTGCGCGAGACGTCCAGGCGGCCCATCGGGTTGCGCCCGGCCCCGGTGTGCTCCAGCAGGTCGCCGAGCAGCTGGGAGGACGAGAGGTCGGCCTCCAGCCCCGTCGCGTCGATGATGTAGTCCGCGTCGATCCGGGTCCGCTGGCCCTCGGGGGTCTTGATCGTGGTCATCACGCCCTGGTCGCCGCCGTCCTCCACGGTGTCCACGGAGCCCACGGCGGCCCGGTAGACGCCTGCGGCGCGCGCCCGCGCGAGCTGGTCGTCCCACTCCTTGCGCCGCGGGGTGTTCGTGCCTCCCATGGCGCCGATCAGGTCCTTGCGCGCCTCGCCCTCGAGGCCGAGCACGCGCTCGCGCAGCGTGCCGCCCCAGGCCGCCTTCGGGTAGTTGAAGGCCTGGTAGGTGAAGCCGTTCGCGGACTCGCGGCGGAAGGTTGCCGGCCCGTCCGGGGCGGGTCCGGAACGTGCGGAACAGGTGCACGATCCGCGTGCGCGCCCCGCGCTGCTCGACGTCGTCGAGCAGCCGCTGGAGGACTCGCGAGCCCACGATCCCCGAACCCCGCAGCACCACCGTGCCGCCGCGGCCGACCAGCGCGTCGTACACGTGGTCGTGGGGCTCGTAGGCGTTCACGACCCGGTGGAAGTCGCCGGTGCGCTGGCGGTAGTCCTGCAGGTCGGGCAGGAACTTGACGCCGGGGTAGCCGACGGACACGTGCACCCACCGGGTCCGGACCGCCACCCGCCGGGTCGGCGTCGTCCCCGGGGGCGGCGTGACGAGCACGAAGTAGCCGTTGCCTCGGCGCCGGCGCACCATCCGCGCGCGGCCGGGCACCAGCATCTCGGGCCAGCCGATCCGGGCCGCCTCCTTGTCGGTGGCGCGGTAGACCTGCCCGGCCCGCGGGGTGAAGTACTCGGCGAGCACCGGTTCGGTCGCCACGCCCAGCAGCGGCCCGAGCGACTTGGTCTCCCAGGCCTCGCGCACCGCATAGCTCGGGAAGCCCCAGACGTTGTCCGGGCACGACGCAGCGTCGGAGCGCAGCCGCGAGTCGTCGGGGATCTGGGAGACGCCGGCGAGGTAGCGGTAGGTCTGGTAGGGCCTCTGCAGGGGGGAGACGACCCGCATGCCGGACGTCGGCATCCCGGCGACGCGCAGGTGGTCGGCCAGCACGAAGGAGCCGAAGCCGCCGCCCACGCTGGTGATCGGGGTGTCGACGAGCGGGATGCCGGCCTCGGCCAGCATCTCCTCGGTCCACTCCGGGGTCTCGCGCAGCCGGGGCGTGAGGTCGCCCGCGGCCCCCTGCTGGTCGGTGCTCACGTCTCAGCCCTCCCCGCCGTAGGTCGTCGCCACGTCGTTGACCTGCCGCACGGTGAGGTCCATGAGCTCGGCGACGAGCTGCAGCACCTCCGGCGACGGGTCGAAGCCGCCGGCCACCGAGTAGAAGCCCGCGGCGATGAAGCGCTCCTGCTGGGCGAGGACCGTGTACGTCGTCTGCGTGGACCCGTCCTGCCCGGTCGAGACGATCTCGTGGAGGGCGACGTCCTGGCACTCGCAGCCCACCAGGGTCGGCGTCGCCGGCGGCTCGAGGACGGTGCGGCTGACGGTGCCCTCGTTCCACACGCCGCAGCCCGCCGAGGCGTTGCGGGTGGCCTGGTAGTCGACGGCCTCCTGGGCCGAGTCGAAGACCGCGCCGGCGCTGACCGCGACCGGCAGGCTGCCCTGCCCCGACGGGACGTGGAAGAACTGCTGGGTCACGAACTCGTCCGGCCCACGGGGAAGCTGCTCGCCGCAGAAGCCGCCGTTCGCGTTGACCTGCGCGTTCGCGCTGTCCGGCTGCCAGGCGCCGGAAGGGTCGAGGGAGCCGAGCTGGGGGGCCGTGAAGAGCAGCTCGCGCGCGGCCGCGGCCGGGTCGATGTCGTCGGGACCGCCGGTGTCACCGGCCGGGCTCGAGCCGCCGCCGGTGGAGCTGCCTGAGCCGCCGCCCCTCGTGGACGAGCTCTCCCCGCCCGGCCCGGGGCCAGCGCTGCCCTCACCGCCGGTGAGGGCCAGCGCGACCGCCCCGCCACCGAGGACGAGCACCAGGACGGCGCCGACGGCGATCAGGGCCGTCCGCCCGCCGGTCCTGCGTCGCGGGGGCGGCGCGGCGGGGGGCGGCGCCGCGGGGGAGGGTGCCGGAGGGTGCGGCGGGGCCTGCGGCCCCGGCGCCTGGGGTGCGGGGGCGGGCGCTGCGGCCGGGGCGCTGCCCGTCGGGTGTCCGGGCACCACGGTCTCGTCCGCGGAGGGGGGCTCGGGGTCGGCCGACCCCGGGGCGTCGAGCACCTTCAGGCCGGGGGCCGGAGCCAGCCCGGCCGCCCGGCGCGCGGCCTGCAGCCCCTCGGCGAGCGCGAGGCAGCTCGCGGGCCGGTCCGCGGGGTTCTTCGCCATGCCGGCGCGCACCACCTCGGCCACCGGTCCGGGGACCCCGTGCGCCTCCAGCCGCGGCGGGGGCTCGTGGGCGATGCGTTGCAGCAGCGGCAGGATCGAGGCGTCGGTCTCCCGCACGAACGGCGGGACCCCGGCGATCATCGTGTGCAGCGTCGACGCGAGGGAGTACGCGTCGCTCGCGGCGGAGGGCGCCTCCCCGGCCACGAGCTCGGGCGCGATGTGGGCCGGCGACCCGGTCAGCACGCCCGTCGCCGTCATGGAGCCCTGCGTCGAGACGCGGGCGATACCGAAGTCGGCGAGCTTCGGCACCCCGTAGGAGTCGATCAGGATGTTGTCGGGCTTGACGTCGCGGTGCAGGATGCCCGCGCGGTGCGAGGTCTCCAGGGCCCCGGCGACGGCGACGCCGACCTCCGTCGCCTCCTGCCAGGACCACCGCCGGCCCTCGCGCAACCGGTCGCCGTAGGAACCGCCGCGGCAGAACTCCATCAGCAGGTATGGGTAGCCCTCGTCCGTCACGCCGTGCGCGTGCACCGAGACGATGTGCGGGTGGCCGGAGAGCCGGCCGACCGCCCGGACCTCACGGGCGAAGCGCTCCTGCGCGGCGGCGTCCACGTCGATGTTCGAGAGCACCTTGACCGCCACGGTGCGGTCGAAGGCGTCCTGGTGGGCCCGGTAGACGACGCCGAAGGCGCCCTGACCGATCCGCTCGACCCGGCTGACGCCGGAAACGCCGATGTCCACCCAGCAACTCCCGCTTTGTCCCCATGGTCCCGAGCGTGGCCCCTGCGCCGGTCAGCGCAGGCGCCATTAAACCGCGTGCCGGCCAGAATCGGGAACGGCCTCCCCCCGCTGGACGCCCCGCGCCCGGGTAGCGTCGCCGCGACCCGACCCGAGGAGCCCCATGTCAGAGAGCGGCACACCCACCCTCGTCGACGTCGTGGTGGAGATCCCCCGCGGCAGCCGCAACAAGTACGAGGAGGCCGACGACGGCACCATGTGGTTCGACCGGCGCCTCGGCGGCCCCGCCGGCTTCCCGGGGGACTACGGCTACGTGGACGGCGTGCACGGGGAGGACGGCGACGCCCTCGACGCCCTGGTGCTGCTGGAGGAGCCCACGTTCCCGGGGATCCACATCCGCTGCCGGGTGCTCGGCTCCTACCTGCTCGCCGTCGGCGACCTCGAGGAGACCAAGCTGATCTGCGTGCCGGAGCACGACCACCACCAGGACCACCTGCAGGACCTCGGGGACCTGCCGGCGAACTTCCTCGCCGAGCTCGACGCCTTCTTCGAGGCCTACCGGATGCTCGAGGAGAAGGGCGTCGAGGTGCGCGAGCGGCGCACCCTGGCCCAGACGCGCCCCACCCTGTCGTCCTAGCCTCAGCCGGCGCGCTCACCGTCGGCGGGCTCGCCCCGCGCGGCCGCGGAGTCGGGGAGGCGCCGGTGCGCGAGGTTGAAGAGCAGGTCCGTCGTCCGCGGCGCCACCAGGTTCGCGATCTCGCCGGCGCTGCCCGCCAGCGTGTTCATGGTCAGCGGGCGGTCCTCGAGCGCCCGGACGACCCGTTCGGCCGCCTGGCCGGGCGTGGCGCCGTGGCCCGAGTAGGCCTCGGTCGGCGCCACCATCTCGGTGCGCACCAGTGCGAACCGCAGGTTGGTGAAGGTGACGCCGTCGCCGTAGGCCTCCCGACCCGCGATGCGGGACCACGTGTCCAGCGCCGTCTTCGAGGCGATGTAGGCCGAGAACTTGGGCGCCTTGAGCTGCACGCCCCAGGTCCCGATGTTCACGATGTGGCCGAACCCCTGCGCCCGCATGGCCGGCAGCAACCCCATCGTCAGCCGCACCGGCGCGAAGTAGTTCACCGCCATCGTCCGCTCGAAGTCGTGGAAGCGGTCGTGGCTCAGCTCCAGCGAGCGGCGGATCGACCGGCCCGCGTTGTTGACCAGGTAGTCGACCGGCCCGACCTCCGCCAGCAGGCGGGCGACGAGGTCGTCGACCGAGGCGGCGTCGGTGAGGTCGCAGGTGTACGCCGTGGCCCGGCCCCCCGCGCGGCCCGGCTCTCCCGCCTCCTCCGCGATCTCGGCGACCAGCCGGTCCAGCCGCTCGGCGCGGCGAGCGACCACGACCACGTGGGCCCCGCGCCGGGCCACGGCGCGCGCCGTGGCCTCGCCGATCCCGGAGGAGGCGCCGGTGACCAGGACGGTGCGCCCCGCGAGCGGGCTCCGCGGCTCGCGCCCGCCGAGGGCCCGCGCCAGCGGGCGGGCGGCCCGGCGCAGCCGGGCGCGCGGGGTCTGCAACAGCAGGCTCATCGCCGCCAGCCTAGGCGACGTCGCGCAGCTGGTCCTCGAGGCGGTCGTCGACGCGGCGCTCTCACAGGTCACCCCGCGGCCGGCACCGCTCGTCGGGCCGTCAGCTGTTCGAGAGCAGGCCGCGCACGACCCGGAGCCCGACCGACATCCGGGCCAGGTCGGCCTCCTCCTCGGCCGTGATCTCGGCGAGGGTCGCGACGGCGCGCTCCACCAGCTCGGCGTCGCGCTCCTCCCAGTCCGCCACGCGCGCCGGCGCGGCGTCCCCGCCGTCGGTCGCGCTCAGCACGCGCTCCGTGAGCTGGGCCTGCACCCCCTGGAGCTCGTCGCGCAGGGCTGCGCGGGCCATGGTCTGCCAGCGGTCGTCGCGCGGCAGCCCGCCGATCCGTTCGAGGAGCAGCCCGAGCCCGAGCCGCTCCCCCAGCGCCGCGTGCACCCGGGCGACCTCCAGGGGGTCGTCCCCGCGGTCCACGGCCACGTCGACCACGTCGAGCAGCGCGTAGGCGGGCGGCAGCACGGCGATCCGGGTCGCGAGGTCCTCCGGGACGTGCCGCTTCACCAGCGCGTCGCGGCGCGCGTCGAGCAGGTCCCTCTCGCGGCCGCCGAGGATCTCGGGGAGGTCAGCCATCACCCGCCGCAGGGGCACCTCGTAGCGCTCGACGGTCGACTCGCTGTCCTCGTTGCGCCGCTGGGTCACGAGCCGCCGCGTGGCCCGTTCGATCAGCGTGCGCACCTCCAGCCGCATGTGGGTCTGCACGCCGGCGCCGAGCTTGTTGTCGTAGGAGGCGATCTCCTCGCGCAGGGCGCCCGACCCGAAGACCTCGCCGGCGACCACGTTGGCGCGGACCAGCTCGGGCGCGCTCGCCCCCGTCTCGCCCGCCAGCCGCGGCCAGAAGGTCATCCCGGCGGCGTTGACGAGGTTGTTGACCACCTGGGTCACGACGATCTGGCGGCGCAGCGGGTGGGCCTCCATCTGGGGGCGGTAGTCCTGCCGCATGGCGGGCGGGAAGTAGGAGTAGAGCTCGCTGCGCAGATAGGGGTCGTCGGGCAGGTCGGAGTCGAGCAGCTCGTCGGCCAGCACGATCTTCGTCCACGACAGGAGCACCGCCAGCTCGGGCACGGTGAGCCCGAGCGCCCGCTCGGACCGACGGCGGACCTCGCGGCTGGTCGGCAGTCCCTCCAGCTCACGGTTCAGCACCCCGCGGCGCTCGAGCTGCTTCATCCAGTCCTCGTGCACGTGCAGCAGCGGCGCCGCGACCGCGGCAGCGCTGGCCAGGGCGAGGTTCTGCTTGTAGTTGTCCGCGAGCACGAGCGACGCCACGTCGTCCGTCATCCGTTCCAGCAGCTTGTTGCGCTGCTTGCCCGTCAGGTCGCCCTCGCCGACGACCTTGTCGAGCAGGATCTTGATGTTCACCTCGTGGTCGGAGGTGTCGACGCCGGCGGAGTTGTCGATGGCGTCGGTGTTGATCCGGCCGCCCCCGACGTCCCCGCCGTTGCGGGCGTACTCGATCCGCCCCAGCTGGGTGAGGCCCAGGTTGCCGCCCTCGCCGACGCACCGGGCCCGCAGGTCCTGCCCGTCGATCCGGATGTTGTCGTTGGCCTTGTCCCCCACGTCGGCGTGGGTCTCCGTGCTGGCCTTCACGTAGGTCCCGATGCCGCCGTTCCAGAGCAGGTCCACGGGCGCCAGCAGGATCGCCCGGATCAGCTCGGGCGGCGTGAGGCTCGTGGTGTCGTCGCCGAGGTCGAGCGCGGCCCGCACCTGGGGCGTGAGCGAGATCGACTTCGCGGAGCGGGACCAGACGCCGCCGCCCTCCGAGATCTTGTCGGTGTCGTAGTCCTGCCAGGACGAGCGGGCCTGGTCGAAGAGCCGTTGGCGCTCCGCGTAGGACGACGCGGCGTCGGGGTCCGGGTCGATGAAGATGTGCCGGTGGTCGAAGGCGGCGACCAGCCGGGTGTGCTCGGAGCAGAGCATGCCGTTGCCGAAGACGTCCCCCGACATGTCCCCGATGCCGACCGCCGTGTGGTCCTCGGACTGGCAGTCGATGCCCCGCTCGCGGAAGTGCCGCTGCACCGAGACCCAGGCGCCCCGGGCCGTGATCCCCATGACCTTGTGGTCGTAGCCGACCGAGCCACCCGAGGCGAAGGCGTCGCCCAGCCAGAACCCGTAGCTCTGCGCGACCTCGTTGGCCAGGTCGGAGAAGGTGGCGGTGCCCTTGTCGGCCGCGACCACCAGATAGGTGTCGTCGCCGTCGTGGCGCACCAGCTGCTTCGGCGGGACGACCTGGTCGTCGGCGAGGTTGTCCGTGACGTCGAGGAGGCCCGAGATGAACGTCGTGTAGCAGGCGCGGCCCTCGGCGAGCCAGGCCTCCCGGTCGCCGGCGTCGGGCAGCTGCTTGGCGAAGAACCCGCCCTTGGCGCCGACCGGCACGATGACCGAGTTCTTGACCATCTGCGCCTTGACCAGGCCCAGGATCTCGGTGCGGAAGTCGTCGCGGCGGTCGGACCAGCGCAGACCACCGCGCGCCACCGCGCCGAAGCGCAGGTGCACGCCCTCGACGCGCGGGGAGTGGACGAAGATCTCGTACGCCGGGCGGGGCTCGGGCAGGTCCGGCACCGCAGAGGGCTCGAGCTTGAGCGCGAGATAGGGCTTCGGGCCGCCGTCGGCGTCGGCCTGGAAGTAGTTCGTGCGCAGCGTGGCGCGCACCAACGCGAGGTAGGACCGGAAGATCCGGTCGTGGTCGAGCGAGGTGACATCGTCCAGGCCCTGGTGGATCCGGTCCTCGAGCTCGCTCATCCGGGCCACCCGGGAGTCCGCGTCGGCCGCGAGCCCCTGCCGGCCCGGGTCGAACCGCGCCTCGAAGAGCTCCACCATCCCGCGGGTCAGGTCGACGTTGTCGGCCAGCGCCGCCTCGATGTAGTCCAGCGCGAAGGGCGTCCCGCCCTGCTTCATGTACTTCGCGTAGGCGCGCAGCACCGAGGCCTGTCGCCAGGTGAGGCCGGCGCCGAGCACGAGCGCGTTGAAGCCGTCGACCTCGCTGCGCCCGTCCCAGACCGCGCGCAGCGCGTCGGTGAACAGCACCCGCGCGTCGCTCGGCAGAGATCCCGCGTAGCGGAGGCCGAACTCGTAGACGTGGGTGGGCCGCTCGAGGCCCTCGAGCTCGTAGGGCCGCTCGTCGACGACCTCCACGCCCATCGACGAGAGCATCGGGAGGACCTCGGAGAGCGACAGGTGCGCCCCGACCCGGTACACCTTGAGCCGCACCTCGCCGCGTCCGGCGTCGACCTGCTCGTAGAGCGTGAGGTCGAGACCCCGGCCCTCGTCGTCGAGCTTGAGCTCCTCGAGGTGCCCGAGGTCGGCCGCGCCCGTGCGCGCCGCGAAGTCCTCCTTGTAGGCCTCGGGGAAGCAGTCGACGTATCGCCGGGCGAGGTGGGTGCCGGTGGACTCCCCGTACTCCCCCACCACCGCCGCCGTGAAGTCGTCCGACCAGGACCGGGCGGCGTCCGCGAGGCGCCGCTCCAGGTCCTCCCCGTCGACCTCGGGCACCAGCCGGTCGTCGTCGGGGCGCAGCACGAAGTGCACGCGGGCCAGCGTCGACTCGGCGATCCGGGCGTTGAACTCGATGTGCCCGCCCCCCAGCCGCTCCCGCAGGATGGCGGAGAACCGCTGGCGCACGGTGGTGTTGTAGCGGTCGCGGGGCAGGTAGACGAGGCAGGAGACGTAGCGCCCGTAGCTGTCCCGGCGCACGAAGAGCCGCAGCTGGCGGCGCTCCCGCGTGAACATCACGGCCCGGGCCACCGGGGCGAGCTCGTCGACCGGGGCGTGGAACAGCTCGTCGCGCGGATAGTTCTCCAGGGTGTCCATCAGCGCCTTGCCGGCATGGCTGCGCAGGTCGAAGCCGACCCGGTCCATCACCGTCGCGGCCTTCTCGCGCAGCAGCGGGATCCGGGTCAGCGACTCGGTGTAGGCGGCGCTGGAGAAGAGCCCGAGGAACCGCCTCTCCCCGATCACCTCGCCGGACTCGTCGAAGACCTTGACGCCGACGTAGTCGAGGTAGGCCGCCCGGTGGACGGTCGAGCGGGAGTTCGCCTTCGTCAGCACGAGCAGCGTCTTCTCGCGCGCCTTCTGGGCCGACGGCTCGGGCAGCTTTCCCCCGGCGTTCAGGTCCGGGTCCGCGCGCAGGATGCCGAGGCCGGTCCCCGGTACGGCGCGCAGGGACTCACCGTCGCCCTCCCCCTCCTCCAGCCTGTACTCCCGGTAGCCGACGAAGGTGTAGTGGTCCTCGGCCAACCAGCGCAGCAGGGCCGCCCCCTGCTCGACCTCGTCGCCGTCCAGGCTCGGCGGCGGGTCCTCCTCCAGGCCCTGCACGATCTCGTCGATCCGGGCGTGCATCTTGGGCCAGTCCTCGACGGCCTCGCGGACGTCGCGCAGCACGCGCTCGACGTCGGCGACGAGCGCCTCCGCGTCGTCCTCCTCGTCGAGCCGGCCGATCTCGAAGTGCATCCACGACTCGGGGCTGCCGTCCCCCTGGGTGCCCACCGTCGTCTCGTCACCGGCGGCCACCGACTCCAGCTCGCCGGTGATCGAGCGGACCACCTCGAGCTGGGGGTGCACGACGACGTGCACGTCGCGGCCCTGGCGGGCGAGCTCCATGGTCACCGAGTCGACGAGGAAGGGCATGTCGTCGGTGACGATCTCGAGGACCGAGCGCCCCCCGGCCGACCAGCCGTGCTCGTCGACGCTCGGGGTCAGCACGCGCACCCGCGCGGTGCCCTGGGCGCGCTCCTGCGCCAGTCTGTGGTGCGAGGCGAGCGCGCCGTAGAGATCCATCTCCGAGCGCTCGAGCAGGTCCTCGGGCGCCACGTGGCGGTAGTAGGCGGTCAGCAGCGAGCCGACGACGTCTCGCGGCGGGCCTCCCGACCCCCGCCGTCTGCGCGCGGTCTCGCTCGCGCCCTCGATGAGATCGGCCTTCTTTTCGTCGAGCGAGGTGGACACCCGCTCAACGTAAGCCCCCCCTGTGACGGGCACAACACGGCCCGCCGGGCGGCGGCCGGGGGGCGGCCGACCCGTTGGGTCATGATGTGCCCCATGACGAAACAGCTCTCGCACGACCTGACCTACGACGCCCCCGTGGAGCGCGTGGCCGCGATGCTGGCCGATCCGGCTTTTCGGGAGGAGGTGTGCGTGGCCCAGGGCGCGGTCCGCCACGAGGTGAGCATCGACGGCGGCCGGGTCGTCATCGACCAGGCCCGGCCCACCCAGGGCATGCCCTCCTTCGCGAAGAAGTTCGTCGGGGAGGAGATCACCATCCTCCAGCAGGAGCACTGGACGAGCGAGACCGAGGGCGACATCGAGGTCTCCATCCCCGGAAAGCCCGGCGAGATCTCCGGCACCGCCCGCGTGATCGCCGAGGGCGACGGCACCCGCGAGCACGTCGAGCTGGCGGTCACGGTGAAGATCCCGCTGGCCGGCGGCAAGCTCGAGGAGTTCATCGCCGACATCCTGCTCAAGGCGCTGAAGGTGGAGAACCGCGTCGGTCGGGAGTATCTGGCCCGCTAGGCCCGGCGTCCCCCTGCTCCCGGCGCTCGGCCTCCTCGGCGGCGAGGGCCCGGCGCCGCTGGACGGCCACCACCACGCCGAGCACCACGAAGGGCCCGAAGGCGAGGACGAGCACCAGCAGCTGCTCGACGGGGTGCAGCCCGCCCAGGTGCCAGGCGACCAGGTCCGCCACCGCGGTCACGGCCGCTCCCCCTCCACGAGGTGCCGGATCTCCTGCGTCGCGAACCAGGCGAGCTCGTCGTCCTCGGCCGCGTCGTCGACCGTGTCCACGTGGGCCGAGGCCACGCGCTTCCAGGGCACGTCTGCGGCGACCCGCACCCGCGTGGGGTCACCCTCCTCCTCGTCCGCCCCCGGGTCGTGCTCCCAGGAGGGCACGTCGGCCGCCACCACGTGCCGGCGCGGACCCTCACTCGTGCCCGGCGCCCCGCGGGACGCCTCGGCGGCGGCCATGAGCGCGGCCCAGGACCACTGTTCCTCGTCGCCCTCCGGCCACGCCGCACGCAACGCGGGCGTCACGGCGTGCGCGGTCAGCGGACCCTCGAGCCGACCCTCGGCCACGAGGCGGGTCAGGCCCGCCCTCGTCACCGGGAGGTAGACCCGGTCCGTCACTCCTCGTCCCCGGGTGTGGGGATCTGTCGCCGGGCGCGGATGCGCGCCGTGCGGCCTCGCCGCACGCGCGGGCGCGCCTCCCCCGTGGTGTCGACCATCTCCTCCAGCGCGTCGGCGAAGCACTGGCCGAGCACGTCGGCGTCCGGGACGGCGTCGCGGTCGGCGTTGAGGCCGTAGAAGACCCCCCCGTCGTAGGAGGTCACCCCGATCGCGAGTGCCTGGTATGGCAGCAGCGGGTGCACCGGGTAGCTCTCGAGCATCTGTGCCCCACCCGCGTAGAGCGGGAACTGCGGGCCCGGCACGTTGGTCACCGTCAGGTCGAACTCACGCTGGTCGGCGGCGGTGGCGGCCACCCGGGACCCGAGCGCGTGGAAGGTCGTCGGCGCGAAACCGGCGATGCCCGCGAGCCGGTGGGCCGCGACGGCCCGGCCCGTCTCGCCGTGCGCCTTGAAGGAGTAGGAGACCTGGTGCAGCCGCACGACCGGGCTCGCCTCGCCGACCGGCAGGTCCACCAGGTGCCCGGCCACCTGCGAGCCCAGGGAGGTCGCCTCGAGCTCGTCGTCGATGACCGACATGGGGACGGCGGCGCGCAGGCTGCGCACCCCGCCGAGCGACTCGCGGCGCGCCATCAGCCAGTGCCGCAGGCCTCCGGCGACCGTGGCCAGCACGACGTCGTTGATGGTGCCTCCGTGCGCGTCCCGAACGCGGCGGTAGTCCTCGAGCTCGGTCGCGAGCGTGACGAAGCGGCGCTGCTGCGAGAGCGGCACGTCCAGCGGTGAGCGGGGCACCCGCTCGCGGTTGGTCAACGCGCCGGCCACGGCGCGTGCCCGCTGGCTGACGACCTCGGCGCGCCGACCGACGTGACCCGCCGCGCTGCGGCCGGTCTGTGCCACGGTGGCCGGGCGGCGGACCGAGTCGAGCAGGGCGCCGCGGACGAGCCGCGCCCCCGACGGCGGCCGCCGCGGCTCCCACGGCTCGTGCTCCGCCCTGCGCGGCTCGCGCGTCACGTCGAGCAGCACCTGCCCGAGGTCGACGGTCTGCACGCCGTCGACCAGCACCTGGTGGGACTTGGAGAGGATGGCCACACGACCGGCCTCGAGGCCCTCGACGACGTAGACCTCCCACAGCGGCCGGCTCCGGTCCAGCGGTCGCGAGACGATCCGGGCGACCAGCTCGCGCAGCTGCTCGGCCGTGCCGGGAGCGGGGAGCGCGGATCGCCGCACGTGGTACTCCAGGTCGAAGCTCAGGTCATCGACCCAGACGGGGTTCGCGATGTTGCCCGGCACCTCCCGGACCACCTGCCGGTAGCGCGGGACGAAGGCGAGCCGGTCCTCCACGTGCGTCGTGAGGCGCTCGACGTCGAGTCCGTCGGGTCCCGGGTCGAAGATCTCCACCGTCGCGTTGTGCCGCGGCGTCGACGGTGTCTCACCCGCCAGGAACGCCAGGTCCCGCGGCCCCAGCCGCTGAATCATGAGCATCCTTCCGTCGGGGCCGTGCCTGCGTGTGCGATTCTGGCAGAGGTGGCGACGAACGGCGCCCGGACCCGGCCGGGGGGCCAGGACCGGAGCTCCCCGGTCGCCCGGGCCCGGTCACGAGAGGGAGGAGCGTCACATGGGGGCGCGCACGCACCCGAGCCGAGCCGCCGCGGCGGCCCTGGTCCTGCTGACGGCACTCGCGGGGGGCGGGTGCTCCGGCGACGACGCGAGCGAGTCGTCCTCCTCCTCCAGCGGGACGGCCGCCCCGAGCCCCACGGCGGAGAAGTCGCCGACCGCGGAACGCGACGCGGGAACCGTGCTCGCGGTCACCGTCCGGGGTGACACCGTCGACCCCCGGGGCAAGCGGGTGCAGGTCGCGGCGGGCGAGCGGCTGACCCTCGCCATCGACTCCGACACCGAGGGCGAGATCCACGTGCACGCCACCCCCGAGACCACGCTCGCGTTCGGTCCGGGGACCTCGCGCAGGCAGCTGCTCCTCGAGCAGCCCGGTGTGGTGGAGGTGGAGCTGCACGAGCCGACAGAGGTGACCGTCTTCCAGCTGGAGGTCCGCTGAGGTGGACTCCCTCCCCGGGGCCCCCGCCGGCCGGTCGATCCAGGCACACGGTCTCGGCGGGGCCCAGGACCTGCCGATCCCGGCCGAGCTGGCCATCGCGGGCGCGACGACAGCGCTGGCCGTCTCCTTCGTCGTGCTCGCCCTCGCGTGGCGCCACCCTCGCTACGGAGACCCGGACGCGGGTCGGCTCGCCCCCGCCGGCTTGGCCCGCCTGGTCGACTCCCCGGGCCTCGCCTGGGCCGCCCGCGCCTTCGGCGCGTTCCTCCTCGTGTGGGCGTCCGTCGCCGCCGTGCTGGGGCAGGACCTGCTCACCAACCCCTTCTTCGGCATGGTCTACGTCCTCCTGTGGGTCGGCATCGTCCCGCTGTCGCTCCTGCTGGGCCGCTTCTGGCGAGCGATCAGCCCGGTGCGCACGATCAACCTGCTCTTCGCGAGGGTCGCCGGCACCGACCCGGAGACGGGAATCCGGACCTACCCCGAGCGCCTCGGGGTGTGGCCCGCGGCGCTCGGCCTCTTCGCCTTCGTCTGGCTCGAGCTGGTCTACCCCTACTCCACCGAGCTCGGCCCCGTGCGCCTGTTCTTCGCCATCTACGTCGCGGCGATGCTGCTGGGCGGGGCGTTCTTCGGCTCCCGGTTCTACGAGCGGGCGGATCCCTTCGAGGTCTACTCCTCGCTGGTGGCCCGGCTGTCGATCTGGGGGCGCGACTCGTCCGGCGGGCTGCGGCTCCGCAGCCCCCTGGCCGACCTGGACCTGACCCGGCCGCGGCCCGGGCTGGTGGCGGTCGTGGCGGTGCTGCTGGGCAGCACCGGCTTCGACTCGTTCTCCTCCTCCAACGCCTGGCTGCGCCTGACCCAGGACGCGCCCGTCTCCACGACGCTGCTCGACTCCGGCGCCCTCGTGGCGTTCTGCCTCGGCGTCGGCGTGCTGCTCGCCGGGGCGACGGTCGTCGTCCCGGCGGAGGGGACGCCGCGCGCCGCGCTGCCCGGCATGTTCGCGCACTCGGTCGTGCCGATCATCGTCGGCTACATCTTCGCTCACTACCTGACCTACCTCGTCGAGACGGGGCAGGCGACGCTGATCCTGATGAGCGACCCGTTGGGCACGGGCGCGGACCTGCTCGGGACCGGCGACTGGTCGGTGAGCTACTTCCTGTCCTTCCACCCGACCCTGCTCGCGTGGCTGAAGGTGCTCGCGGTCGTGACGGGCCACGTGCTCGGCGTGGTCGCCGCCCACGAGCGGGCGATCCGGGTGCTGCCCCGGCGGCACCAGCTCACGGGCCAGCTGCCGCTGCTCGCCGTGATGGTCGGGTTCACCGCCGGCGGGCTCTACCTGCTCTTCTCGGCCTGAGCCGCGCGCGCGGCCGGCTGGCGGCGGCGACCGCCGGCACGAGCGCCTCGGCCACGGGCGCCAGGGCGTCGAGCAGCGCGGAGCCGCCCCGCTCGGCGAGGCCCTGCCCGGCCACGAGGGCGGCGTCGACGGCCGCGCGATCCTCCGGCAGGAAGTGCACGTCGCGCACCCGTGCGAAGCCCTCGACCATCCCGGCGATCTCGCGCTCGGTCCAGCCGAGCGTGGGCCGCATCCGGTTCACGAGGACCCGCACCGGCGCGCCGCCCCGCCCGCTGCCCGCCAGCCGCTCCCCGACCTCGACCAGGCCGCGGGCGAGCCGCGAGAGCCCCACGGGATCCGCGCTGCCGACGACGACCACCTCGTCGGCCTCCTCGAGCGCGGCCAGGGTGAGACCGTTGCGCGGCGGACGCCCGGTGCCGACCTCCAGCGGGTCCTCCTCCAGGCTGCCGCCCGTGTCGACGAGCACCGGGCCGTCGGCGCGGCCGAGGGCGATGAGGTGCTCCAGCACGCCGGGGCGCACCTCGGTCCAGCGGTCGGCCCTCGGCAGCCCGGTGACCACGGCGACGCCCGGTGCGACCAGGCGCGGGAGCTCGCGCCACCCCTGGGCGAGGTCGCCGGCGGTCTCCTGGCGGGCGGCGGCGAGCAGTCCGGAGACCTCGTCCAGCACGCCGAGCTGCTGGGCGACGGCGCCGCCCCAGGGGTCGGCGTCCACGAGCAGCGGCGCCGCGCCCCGGCGGGCCAGCAGCCCGGCGAGGCTCGCGGCGACCGTCGTCCGCCCGGGAGCCCCGTGGGGCCCCCACACGGCGATGACCGGCCCCGGCGCCCCGGCCCCCGCGCGCTCCGCTGCCTCCGGGCCCGAGGGCGCCGGGCGCGTGTCGGGCTCCTCGGCGTGCGCGCTCCCGCCCTCCCGGTCGGTCGCGGGCGCGGTCAGGCCGTGGACGGCGTCGGCCAGCCCCTCCACGTCGGTCGGGAGGAGCACCGTCGGCAGCCCGATCCGTCGGGCGCGGGCGCGCGCGGCGTCCTCGGGGAGGTCTCCCGGCAGCACGGCGAGCGCGCCGACCTCGTGTCGGCGCAGGTGCTCGACGGCCGTGGCGTCCAGCCCCGGCGCGTCGAGCGCCAGCACGGCGACGTCGGCCTGGCCGGCGGTCGCCGTGGCGAGCAGGTCGTCGACGTCGAGGCAGCGGCGCAACAGCACGAGGCCGCGGTCCTGCTCGACGAGGGCGAGCGCCCGCGACTCCCAGCTCGCCCCCGCCGCGGCGATCAGCACGCAGCGCACGCCTCAGCCCTCACGGACCACGTAGACGGTGCCGGCCGCCGCGGCGGCCAGGGCCCGGCCCAGGCGTCCCGCCTGCGCGTCATCGACGGCCAGCACGAGGCGGCGCTCGCCGGTGGCCCCGAAGGACTCGTCGGGCGGGGGCGCCTGCACCACCACGACGTCGTCCAGCACGCGCGTCGCGGCGGACCGCGTGGCGTCGGGCCGCGCCACCCACACATCGACCTCTGCGCCGCCGGAGACCCCGGCCGGGACGCCGCCGGTCGGCACCGTCAGCGGCACCTCGAGCACCCCGGTGGCCCCGCCGCCGAGGGCGGCACGCGGCACGAGCTCGCCGGCCGCGACGGCGCGCCCGAGGCGGCGGTCGTCGGGGAGCGGTTCCTCGGCGGCGAGATAGCTCCCGAGGGTCCCCTCCTCGTCGAAGCGCACGCGTCGGAGCTCCAGGTCGTCGCCCTGCACGACCTCGCCGGCGGGGAGGTCGCTCGCCGCGGCCCAGACGGCGACGGTGTCGTCCGCGGAGGCGAGGAGGCGGGCACCCGCGACGACGCTGGCCGCGACCAGCGCGACGCCGATCCACAACCGCGGATCGCGCCAGGCGCGCGGGCGCGCTCGGGTTGCGGCGGTGACGACGGACGGCGCGCCGGCGCGCGATTCGGTCGCGAGGCTGCTGCTCATGGCCGCCCAGTGTGCCCCGCCGGAGCCGCACGGAATCCTCGCCCTCCACAAGGCTGCGGGTCGTGGGTCACGCGAGTGGCGCAAGGTGGCACAGTGATCTCCATGACCGCGCCGCGCTTCCTCACCCTGGCCGACGTGGCGGAGGTGCTGAACACCTCGAGCGCCCAGGTCTATGCGCTGGTGCGTCGGGGTGACCTGCCCGCCATCAAGATCGGGGGCCGGGGGCAGTGGCGGGTGGAGGCCTCGCAGCTCGAGGACTTCATCGCGCGGATGTATGCACAGACCCGCGACTTCGTCGACACGCACCCGTTCGTCGAGGCCGACCAGGAGTCCTGAGGGCCCGGTCGGTCAGCCGACCTCGCCGTCGAGGGTGATCCGGAGCGTGCGCTGCTCCCCGTCGCGGAGGACCGTGAACCTCACCGTCTCGCCGGGCTGGTAGGTGCGGATCGCCACGATCAGCGCGATCCCGTCGGTGACCCGCTGGTCCCCGACGGCGACCACCCGGTCCTCGGCCCGCAGGCCGGCCTCCTCGGCGGGGCTGTCCGCGATCACCTCGTCGACGAGCGCGCCCTGGCCGCCCCGGGGGCCGCCGGTCTGCACCTGGGCCCCGATCACCGGGTACTGCGCCTCGCCGGTGCGCAGGATCTGGTCGGCCGTGATCTTCACCTGTTCGATGGGGATGGCGAAGCCGACCCCGATGCTGCCGCCGCTGTCGCCGCCGAAGCCCCCGGTGGTCGCGATGGCCGAGTTGACGCCAACCACGCGGCCGCGCATGTCGACCAGGGGGCCGCCCGAGTTTCCCGGGTTGATCGCCGCGTCGGTCTGCACCGCGTTGATGTAGGAGGTGTCGTCGGCCGCCTGACCCGTCGTGACCGGACGGTTCTTGGCGCTGACGATGCCGGAGGTCACGGTCGAGCTGAGCCCCAGCGGGGAGCCGAAGGCGACCACCGTCTCGCCCACCCGGAGCCGCTTGCTCGCCCCCAGCGCGGCGGGGGTGAGCCCGCGGGGCTTCTCCACCGCGAGCACGGCGAGGTCGTAGACCGGGCTGCGCCCGACCACGGTGGCGCGGAACCGCCGGCCGTCGCGACGGACGACGGCGATGGAGCCGTCCTCCAGGGCCGCCTGCTGCACCACGTGGTTGTTGGTGACCACGTGGCCCTGCCGGTCGAGCACCATCCCCGAGCCGGTGGCCCCGTCGGTGGCGCCCCCGAAGTCCGCGACCACCTGCACCGTGCTGGGCAGCAGCTGCTGCGCCACGGCGGCGACCGAGCCGTTGTCCGCCTCGAGGGGAGGCAGGGCCACCGTGTCGAGCTCGTCGAGCCCGCCGGAGACCGCCTCGCCGCCGTCGACGGCCCGATAGATCGCGCTCCCGAGCGCGCCCCCGACCAGGCCCAGGAGGAGCGCGAGCACCGCGACGACCGGCCAGACCCAGCCCGACGGGCGGACGTGCGCCTTCGCCGGCCCCCACGGCGGACGCGGGCCTCGCGCCGGCGGGCCGTAGGGCGGTCCGCCGGCCCACGGAGGCGGCGGCGGGTGGGCCGGTGGGCCCGGCGGCCCGGGCGGGGCCGGCGTCGGGGGCGGGCCTGCCGACCACGGCCCGGGCGGCGGCGCCCAACCCTGCTGCGGGCCCTGCTGCGGGCCCTGCTGCGGGCCCTGCCGCGGGTCCTGCTGCGGGGGCGTCTCGGCCGGGTCCCGGCGCTCGCTCAGCCGGGCGGGCAGGTCGGCGTCGCCACCCGCCGACCCGCTCTGCTCCTCGTGCACCGCCCCATCATGGCGCGGTGCTCCGCACCGGCACGAACCGGTGGCCCGGCCAGACCGGTTGCGGCACCCGCGCGTCCACGTCCCGCACGTGCCCGGTCGCGGCGGAGGCCGAGCCCGAGGCCGGACCCGACAGGCGTCCGGTCGGCGGGCGCAGGTCCTCCGGGCCGCCCCCCGGCGCGACGCCGAGCAGCACCACTCCCAGCGCGACGGCACCGGCGCCGGCACCCCCGAGGGCCAGCACCGCCGGGCGGGCGCGCACACGGACGGCGGGCCCGGCGGGCGCGCCGGCCCCCCGTGCGGGCGGCGGGGCGTCGCGGGCGCCGGGGTCGCGCAGGCTCAGCCGCAGGGCGCCGGACAGGTCGGCGGCGTCGTCGCCCAGCCCGGAGAGCCGGGCCTTCACCCAGCCCTCCCGCTCGACGAGGTCCCGACACGCGTGGCAGGCGTGCACGTGCCGCCAGCACCGCTCCTCCTCCTCGGCCGCGAGCTGGCCGTCGAGGAGCGCGCTGACGCGCCTGCCGAGGTGGCCCGTCACCTTCTCACCACGCGGTCACCGTACCGGTGAACCGGCGTAGCGGGAGCGGCCCTGCGTCGGCACGCGGTGGGCGAGGGCGCGGCGCAGCTGTGCCCGGCCGCGGTGGATCCGGGACCGGACCGTGCCCAGCTTGAGGCCGAGCACGTCGGCGATCTCCTCGTAGCCGAGGCCCTCCACGTCGCAGAGCACGACGGCCGCGCGGAACTCCGGGCGCAGCGCCCCCAGCGCCGCCTCGACGTCGTCGTCGAAGGTGCGGTCGGCGTACCCCTCCTCCGGGCCGGGCTCCTCGCTGCTCAGGCGCGCGGCGCGCTCGTCGGAGAGCGCGTCGAAGCGGATGCGGCGACGGCGGCGCGCCTGGTCGAGGAAGAGGTTGGTGGTGATCCGGTGCAGCCAGCCCTCGAAGGTCCCCGGCGTGAAGTCGCCCAGCGAGCGGAAGACGCGCACGAAGACCTCCTGGGTGAGGTCCTCCGCGTCCGGCCGGTTGCCGGTGAGGCGGTAGGCGAGCCGGTAGACCCGCTCCGAGTGCAGGTCGACGACCTCCTCCCAGCGCAGCTGACGAGTGTCCACCACGGGCCCTCCTCGCTGCCGCCGGACGGCGACGGGACCCACGCTAGGGCCCCCGGCTGAGAGCAACCTGTGAGCGGCGCAACGCCCCCCGCCCCCCGCGCGCGCCCGTGCCCGGATCGGCGCGCGGAGCGCGGTAGCCTCCTGCCACGTGCTCCCTGCACCACCTGCTCAGGACCGCACCATTTCGGAGGCCGCCATCACCACGCCGATCAAGCCCGCGAGCTGGTCCTACGCCGACGCCTTCGTCGCCGAGGACGAGGTCCTCGCCGCCGCCCGCGCCCGCGCCGAGGAGGTCGGCGTCGCCCCGGTCAGCACCGGAACGGGCGCGACCCTGCGGTTCGTCGCCTCCGTGCTCGAGGCGCGTGCCGTGGTCGAGATCGGCACCGGCACCGGCGTCTCCGGCCTGTGGCTGCTGCGCGGCATGCGGCCCGACGCCGTGCTGACCACCGTCGACGTCGAGGCCGAGCACCAGCGCCTGGCCAAGGAGACCTTCGCGGAGGGCGGGATCGGCGGCGGCCGGGCCCGGTGCATCCCGGGGTCCGCGCTCGAGGTGCTCCCCCGGCTGACGGACGGCCACTACGACCTCGTCTTCTGCGACGGCGACAAGCGCGAGTACGCCGCCTACCTCGACGAGGCGATGCGGTTGCTGCGCCCCGGGGGCGTGGTGGCCTTCGACAACGCGTTGTGGCACGACCGCGTGGCCGACCCGGCCCAGCGGGACGAGGAGACGGTCGCGATCCGCGACCTGGGCGCGACGGTCGCCGAGCACGAGTCGCTGGTGCCCGTGCTGCTGCCCGTGGGCGACGGACTGCTGCTGGCCAAGAAGGTCTGGGCGGGCGACTGAGCCGCTGCGGTCAGGCCGGGTCGACGCGCGCCGAGGCGCGGAAGCCCTCCCAGCCCTCGGCGACGGCGACCACGGCGCAGGGCTCCACGAGCGTCGGTGGCGAGCCGACGAGCTGCGACACCGGGGAGTCGGCCGCGCCGGCGACGAACTCCTCCTCGAACGCGCTCCGCGCCTCGGCCGTGGCGAAGACGTAGCAGCCCTCGAACCACTCGCCCGGTCGCATCCGCCAGGTCTTGAAGCGCAGACCGGCCATGCCCGTGAACCGGGCGTGGGAGCCGTCCTCCACGTAGTCCGCCAGCCGCTCGGCCACCTCGGCCGGCGCATCCACCAGCGACCAGCGCACGGTGAGCCCGGTCATCCGCACCTGCGGGCTCATCGGGCGTCCGTCCGGATCCCGGCCAGCGGCTCGGGTCCGCCGAGCCAGGCGAGCAGCGCCCGGGCCCCGAAGCCGGTCGGCCCGGCGGTCCACTCGTGCCGCTCCTCCGGCGAGTCTCCGGCCGAGGCGACGTCGAGATGCGCCCAGGGGACGCCGCCCACGAAGTGCTGGAGGAAGAGCGCGGCGGTGATCGCACCCGCGCCGCTCCCCGCGTTCTCGGCGTCGGCCACCGTCGAGCGGATCTTCTCCTGGTAGTCCGCGACCAGCGGCATCCGCCACAGGGGCTCCCCCGCGGCCTCGCCCGCGGCGGCGATGGCGGCCGCCAGGGAGTCGTCGTTGGCGAAGAAACCACCGGTGCGCTGACCCAAGGCCACCTTCATGGCGCCGGTCAGCGTGGCCACGTCGACGACGACCGCGGGGTCGAGCTCCTGGACGGCGTAGGCGAGCGCGTCGGCCATCACGAGCCGGCCCTCGGCGTCCGTGTTGGTGACCTCGCTGGTGCGCCCGCCGTAGTGCCGGATCACGTCCCCGGGGCGCAGCGCGTTGCCCGAGACGGCGTTCTCGGCCGCGGGCACGAGCCCCGTCACGCGCACGGGACACCCGAGGGCGGCGAGCGCGCCGAGGACCCCGATGACCACGGCCCCGCCGGTCATGTCGCGCTTCATCGACACCATGGCCTCGCCCGGCTTGATGGACAGGCCGCCGGAGTCGAAGGTGATGCCCTTGCCGACCAGCACCACCCGCGGGGCCCGGCGAGCGGCCTTGGGGGGGCGGTAGTCGAGCTGGACGAGCCGCGGCGGCGAGGCCGAGGCCTGGCCGACACCGACGAGGCCGCCGAACCCGCCGGCGGCCAGCTGGCGCTCGTCCCACACGCGGTAGCCGAGGCCGTGCCGGTCCGCGAGCTCGCGCGCCTGCTCGGCGAGCCAGGCGGGGTCCTTCAGGTTCGAGGGGACGGTCGCCAGCATCCGCGCCCGCCAGGACGCCTCGGCGACCGCGACCCCGCGGTCCAGCTCCGCGAGGAGGCCGGGGTCCGGGCGGCGGCCGCTGCCCGGCAGGCCGGCGAGGACCACCACGCCGACCGGGCCCTCCTCGGGCGGCGACGAGCGCCAGTGAAAGGTGAACGAGGCCAGGACCGTGCCGACCACGAGCGCCTCGAGACCACCGGGGCCCGCATCGCCCGCGAGGGCGCCGAGCGTGCTGGCGACGCGGTCGCGGCCCCGCACGGCTCGCCCGGTGGCGGCGCCGGCACGCCGCAGGGCGGTCGTGGAGCGATCGCCCACGCCCACCAGGAGGACCTCCGCGAGGTCGTCGAGGCGCGCCTCGGCGGGCGGCAGGACCGGGAAGGCGTGGGCCTCCCCGACCGCGCCCGTCGCGCCGACCCGCTCCGCCAGCGCGGGCAGGTCCAGGCCCAGGGCGGCGCCCACGGCGTCGGCCCCGGGGCCGAGCAGCACGGGTCCGCCGTCGTCCTCCGCGGGCAGGACCGGGAGGGCGACGGTGCGACAGCCGGGCAGGGCGCCCACGGGATCGCCGGTGCGGGGGTCGAACGTGGGGGCCGGCGGCTGGGGCGGCAGCGCCGGTGCGGGGCGGGTGCTCGGGGTGGCCGACACGATCAGCCGACGACGTCCTTCAGGGCGTCGCCGAGCGCACCGGCCTCCTCGGCGTTCAGCTCGACCACCAGCCGGCCGCCGCCCTCGAGGGGGACCCGCATCACGATGCCCCGGCCCTCCTTGGTGACCTCGAGCGGGCCGTCGCCGGTCCGGGGCTTCATCGCCGCCATCCGCGCACCTCTTCCTCGTGACGTCCAGGGCGCGGGAACACCGGGCAGGCTGCCGGCCCCGTCGCGCCGTACCGACGCATTATCCCCCATGCGGGAGGAGAATCCGACACGGGGCGGGCGCGGTCAGCGGGGGCGCCACCCCCCGAGGACGCGGAGCAGCTGTCGGGGTGCCCGGACGCGCAGGCGGTGGCGCGGCGGGTGGGGGCCGTACTCGACCGTGACGGCGGCGCCCCGGTGGTTGTGGTTGAACCACCCGGTCATCGTCCCGTGGCACACACCGCTGCAGTTGAAGCTCTTGCGGGGCAGTCGCAGCTGCGTGGCGAGACGACGCGAGAACTCCGGCGACTTGGTGTCGGTGTCGACGCCGTGCAACGGCTGGTGGAAGCTCACGATCCGGAAGGGGTTCACGCGGTCCAGGAAGCGCATCACCGCGCGGGTCTCCGGCTCGGAGCGCGGCCCGGACCCCGACTCCGTGTGGCCGTTCAGGTTGGCCCAGCGGTAGGGGAAGTTCCGGTTCAGGTCGACGCCGCGCGCGTTCTTGCGGGTGCCGCGGGCGATGCCGTCGGGGTTGTAGGTGGGGATGATCCACAGGGTGACGCCGCGCACCGGGCTGCCGTCGCGGAAGGAGCGGAGGATCTCGCGGGGCCGGGGCTCGTCCCCGTGCATCACCGAGATGAGCACGACCTTCTTCCGTCCGGGCTGCCCGAGCCGGTAGGCGTAGATCGGCCGGCCCTTCACCGAGCGGCCGATGATCCGCCGCTCGTGGATCGTCTCGCGGGCCCACGGCGGGGTCCACCGGGCGTCCGGGGCGGACGCCGTGCCGGCGGTGCTGTCGCCCGCCGCCGGCGCCGCGGTGGCGGCCGGCCCACCCCACGCGGGGAGCGCGAGCAGGGCGGCGGCGGTCGCCACCGCCGCGGCGCGGCGGACGGCGGCGCGGTGGTGCAGGACGGGTCGAGGCACGGCTTCCCCCATGTGTCGGTCGGCCTAGACGGCCGAGGTGGCGTAGGCCCAGGTGAAGAAGACGACGCCGGCGAGCAGGCCCACGTGGGCGACGACCGAGAGCCAGGGCCCCTCGGCCCAGGAGTCCTGCCGCCCCTCGGAGGCGTGCTTGCCGCGGCTGGGCAGCCACCGCGTCAGGATGAGCAGCCCGGCCAGGGCGGCCACCCACCACAGGGCGAGGGCGATCAGCCCGACGAGGGCGTTCCCGGGGGGCGAGTCCGCGGGCGCGACGAGGAAGACCGTCCAGGTGACGACCGCCGCCGCGCCGAGGACCGAGTGCACGTCGAGCAGCCGGGCGCCGACGACCGCGCGACCGGCGCCGCCGTCGCCGGCGAGCCGCAGCCGCGTCAGGACGAGGTCGGCCACGGCGAGCGCGGTGAGCACATAGACGAGCACCGGGGTCACCTGCGGAAGTGTGCCCGAGCCTCGCCGCCGGCGCCACGGAACCGCCGGTCAGCGGGTCGCGGTATCCGGGCCCGGGTCCTGCCCCGGGTCCTGCCCCGGGTCCTGACCGAGGTGGTCGCCGAGCTGATCGGAGAGCCGCGCCAGGAGGGCGTCGACCTCCGTCATCCGGTATCCGCGCAGCGCCAGCGGGAAGCGCACCCGGCGCAGGTCCTCGGCGCCCAGCGGCCCCGGGGGAAGAAGGGTGTCGGGGCGGTCGTCGTGCTCGTCGGCCAGCGGCGCTCCCCGGCCCGCCGCGACCACCGCGACCCCACCGAGCACGAGGACCACGAGGATCGCGAAGAACCACATCACGGCATGTTCCCCTCCCCCGGGCCCGCGGCGGGGTAGCCGGACACGGGCTCGTCCCGGACCTCGCGTTCGTGACGGGCGCGGACCATCGCCGCGACCGCCTCGTCGACGTCGTCGGTGAGCATGAAGAGCTCGAGGTCGCGCGACGAGACCTTGCCCTGCGCCAGGAGGGTGTCGCGCAGCCAGTCCACGAGCCCGGACCAGTACGACCGGCCGAGCAGCACGATCGGGAACGAGGTGATCTTGCCGGTCTGCACGAGGGTGATCGCCTCGAAGAGCTCGTCGAGCGTGCCGATGCCACCGGGCAGGACGACGAAGCCCTGGCTGTACTTGACGAACATCGTCTTGCGCACGAAGAAGTAGCGGAAGTTGATGCCGCGGTCGACCCACGGGTTCAGCCCGGCCTCGAAGGGCAGCTCGATGCCCAGGCCCACCGAGACCCCGCCCGCCTCCGAGGCCCCCTTGTTCGCGGCCTCCATCGCGCCCGGGCCGCCGCCGGTGATCACGGCGAAGCCCGCGTCGACGAGGGCGCGCCCGAGCGCCTCGGCCAGCTCAGCCTCGGGGTCGTCCGGCGACGTGCGCGCCGAGCCGAAGACCGCGATGGCGCTGCCGAGCTCGGCCAGCGCGCCGAAGCCCTCCACGAACTCGGCCTGGACCCGCAGCACGCGCCACGGGTCGGTGTGCACCCAGTCGCTCGGGCCGCGCGAGTCGAGCAGCCGCTGATCGGTGGTGCCGGGGTCGACCTGGCCCCGCCGGACGACGAGGGGTCCGCGGTACCGCTCCCCCGTCACCGGTCGGCCCCCAGCCAGGACCGCAGCTGCGCCTCGCAGCGGCGCACCTCCTCGGCGCGGACGAACTCGTCGGCCTTGTGCGCGTAGAGCGGGTCGCCGGGTCCGTAGTTGACCGCGGGCACGCCGAGCCCCGTGAAGCGGGCGACGTCGGTCCAGCCGAACTTGGGGTTCACCTCGCCCCCGACGGCCTCGACGAAGTCCCGCGCGGCGGGCCGGTCCAGGCCCGGCATGGCCGCCGGGGCCAGGTCGGTGACCTCGAGATCGTGGCCGGCGAACACCTCGCGCACGTGCGCCAGCGCCTCGTCGGTGCTGCGGTCGGGCGCGAACCGGAAGTTGACCTCCACCGTGCACTCGTCGGGCAGCACGTTGCCGGCGACGCCGCCGCTGATGCGCACGGCGTTGAGGCCCTCGCGGTACTCCAGGTCGTCGATGACGACGCGGCGCGGCTCGTAGGACGCGAGGGTCGCCAGCACGTCGGCCGCCCCGTGGATGGCGTTGACCCCGCGCCACCAGCGCGCCGAGTGCGCGCGCTCGCCGACGGTGCGGACGGCGACCCGCAGCGTGCCCTGGCAACCGGCCTCGACGACCGCGTTGGAGGGCTCCATCAGGATCGCGAAGTCGGCCTCGAGCAGGTCGGGCCGCTGCTCGGCGACCTTCTTGAGCCCGTTGTGCTCCTCCTCGACCTCCTCGGCCTCGTAGAGCACGTAGGTCACGTCCCGGTCGGGCTCCGGCACCCCGGCCGCGAGGCGCAGGATCACCGCGTCGCCGCCCTTCATGTCGCAGGTGCCCAGCCCGTGCAAGAGCTCACCGTCGGGCCCCGCCTCGCGGCGGCACGGCAGGTTCCCGTTCCGCGGGACGGTGTCGAGGTGCCCCGCCACGACCACGCGCTCGGCCCGGCCGAGGCCGCTGCGCGCGATGATCGTGTGGCCCAGCCGCGTGACCTCGAGGTGCGGCAGCGCTCCCAGCGCGGCCGCGACCGCGTCGGCGATCCGCCCCTCGTCGCGGCTCTCGGACTCGATGTCGACCAGCGCCACGGTCAGGTCGACCACGTCGGCGGTCAGGTCCAGCACCTCCGGCGGGTCGGCCGTCGGCGTCGGCTGCTGCGTCATGGCGCCAGTCAACCAGTCCCCGGTCAACCGACCCGGTCCGCGGCCGGGCCGGTCACGCCCGGGACAGGCGGAGGGTCGCCTTCTCCTCGCCCACGGCCACGGTGGCGCCGGCCGGGTCGGGCTCGCCCACCGCGTAGGACGTCGCGAGCGTCTCGCCGCTGACCAGCGGCTCGTGTGCGCGGGCGGCCTCCTGCAGGGCCGGCGAGCCGCCGACGCGCAGCGCGATGCGGTCGCTCACGTCGAGCCCGGCGTCGCGCCGCGCCTGCTGGACCGCCCGCACCAGGTCGCGGGCGAGCCCCTCGGCGGCCAGCTCGGGGGTGACCGCGGTGTCGAGGACCACGAAGCCGCCGCGCGGCAGCATCCCGATCGCCACGTCGTCGTCGCCCGCCCCGGCGACGGTCTCGAGGGTGAACTCGCCCTCCTCGAGCGGGATCCCGCCGGCCGTGACGGCGCCGTCCTCCGCGACGCTCCAGTCGCCGGACTTCGAGCCCCTGATGGCCGCCTGCACGTCCTTGCCGAGCCGGGGGCCGGCCGCGCGGGCGTTCACGGTGAGGCGCTGGTCGACGCCGTAGGAGGCGGCCTCCTCGTCGTCCGCGGCGAGGAGCCGGACCTGCCGGACGTTCACCTCGTCGCGCACGATCGGCTCGAACCCGGCGAGCGCCGCGGGCTCGGTGACGACCACCGTCAGCGCCGACAGGGGCAGCCGGTTCCGCAGCTGGCCGGCCTTGCGCAGCGCCGACGTGGCCGAGCACACCTCGCGGACGGCGTCCATGGCGTCGACCAGGGCGTCGTCGGCGGGCAGCTCGTCCGCAAGCGGGTAGTCGGCAAGGTGCACCGAGCGCCCGCCCGTCAGTCCGCGCCAGATCTCCTCGGTCGTCAGCGGCAGCAGCGGCGCGACCGCGCGGCAGGTCGCCTCCAGCACGGTCCACAACGTGTCGAAGGCGTCGGTGTCGACCGCGCCGCCGGTGGACCAGAAGCGCTCGCGGGAGCGCCGGATGTACCAGTTCGTGAGCACGTCGAAGAAGCCGCGCACCGCGTCGCACGCGTCGGCGACGGCGTACTCGTCCATCGCCGCGGTCATCTCGGCCACGAACCGGCGGCACTTCGCCAGCAGGTAGCGATCGAGCGGGTCGGCGGAGTCGGTGCGACGGCGCGCCTCGTAGCCGCCGCCCCCCGCGGCGTTGGCGTAGAGCTGGAAGAAGTACCAGCTGTTCCACAGCGGGATCATCACCTGGCGCACCGAGTCGCGGATGCCCTGCTCGGTGACCACCAAGTTGCCCCCGCGCAGGATCGGCGAGGCCATCAGGAACCAGCGCATCGCGTCGGCGCCGTCGCGGTCGAACACGTCGCGCACGTCGGGGTAGTTGCGCAGCGACTTGCTCATCTTGTTGCCGTCGCTGCCCAGCACGATGCCGTGGCTGATGCAGTTGGAGAACGCGGGCTTGCCGAAGAGCGCCGTCGCGAGGATGTGCAGCGTGTAGAACCAGCCGCGGGTCTGGCCGACGTACTCGACGATGAAGTCACCCGGGAAGTGGCCCTTGAGCGCGCTCGTGCCGTCGAACCAGGCGGCGTTCTCGAAGGGGTAGTGCACCTGCGCGAAGCTCATGGCGCCGGAGTCGAACCACACGTCGAGCACGTCGGGGACGCGGCGCATGGTGCTGCGCCCCTCCTCGGCCGACCGGGGGTCGTCCGGGTTGGGTCTGGTCAGGTCGTCGACGTAGGGCCGGTGGAGGTCGGGGTTGCCGTCCTTGTCGCGGGGCAGCCGCCCGAAGTCGCGCTCGAGCTCCTCGAAGGAGCCGTAGACGTCGAGCCGCGGATACGTCGGGTCGTCGGACTTCCACACGGGCACCGGCGAGCCCCAGAACCGGTTGCGGGTGATCGACCAGTCGCGGGCGTTCTCCAGCCAGCGGCCGAACTGCCCGTCCTTGATGTGGCCCGGCACCCAGTTGATCTGCTGGTTGAGCTCGAGCATCTTCTGCTTGAAGGCCGTCACCTCGACGAACCAGGACTCGACGCCCTTGTAGATCAGGGGCTCGCGGCAACGCCAGCAGTGCGGGTAGGAGTGGTCGTAGGTCTCGCGACGCAGCAGCACGGTGCCGGGGCTGACGGAGCCGGCCGCCTCGCCGCGGGTGGCCGCCCGGAGGTCGTCGATGATCGGCAGGTTGGCGTCGAAGACCTGGAGCCCCTCGTAGTCGGTGACCGGAGCGGTGAAGCGGCCGTCCTTGCCCACGGGCATCACGGCCTCGATGCCCTCGCGGTCGGTGACCACCTTGTCGTCCTCACCGAAGGCGCCGGCCGTGTGCACCAGCCCGGTGCCGTCGGTGGTCGTGACGAACTCGGCGACGACCACGCGGAAGGCGTTCTCCCGGCCCTCGAAGTAGGAGAAGGGCGGCGCGTAGGTCCGGCCGGCCACCTCGGCGCCGCTGAGCCGGTGCAGCACCGCGGGCTCCTGGCCGTCGGGGGCCAGCTCGCGGGCGTAGGCGCCCAGCCGCGCCTCGGCGAGCAGGTAGCGGGCGGTCTCCTCCGTCCCGGGGACGGGCCCCTCGACCACGACGTAGTCGATGTCCTCGCCGACCATCACCGCGAGGTTGGAGGGCAGGGTCCAGGGGGTCGTCGTCCACACCAGCGCCAGCACGCCGGCCAGCGGGTCGTCGTCGCCACGCCCGTGCAGCCGCACCCCGACGGTCACGGACGGGTCCTGACGGTTCTGGTAGACGTCGTCGTCCATCCGCAGCTCGTGGTTGGACAGGGGCGTCTCGTCGCTCCAGCAGTAGGGCAGCACCCGGAAGCCCTCGTAGACCAGGCCGTGGTCGTGCAGCGTCCGGAAGGCCCAGATCACCGACTCCATGTACTCCGGGTTCAGGGTCCGGTAGTCGTGGTCGAAGTCGACCCAGCGGGCCTGGCGGGTGACATAGTCGCGCCACTCGCCGGTGTACTTCAGCACCGAGGCCCGGCAGGCCTCGTTGAAGGCGTCGATCCCCATCTCGACGATCTCGTCGGTGGTCTTGATGCCGTTCAGGCGCATCGCCTCGAGCTCGGCCGGCAGGCCGTGGGTGTCCCACCCGAAGCGCCGCTCGACCCGCCTGCCGCGCATCGTCTGGTAGCGCGGCACGACGTCCTTGACGTAGCCGGTGAGCAGGTGGCCGTAGTGCGGAAGGCCGTTGGCGAAGGGCGGGCCGTCGTAGAAGACGAACTCGTTGCTGCCGTCGGGCCCGGGATCGCGCTGGTCCACGCTGGCCCGGAAGGTCTGGTCGGACTCCCAGTAGGCCAGCACCCGCTCCTCGATCTCGGGGAAGCGCGGGCTGGAGGGGACCGAGCCGTGCTCGGTGTGGCTGACCCGGGGGTACGTCATCTCAGATCCTGTCGTGGCGCTTCGCTCGGCCACGAGGACGACGTCTGCCGCGGTACCACCTCGCTTGCCGCGCCGGCGCGCGACCACTCCTTCACGGCTGTGACGGGCCTACCCGTCCGGGTCTAGTGAGCGGGCCGCGGGTCGGACACGCCGTTCTTCCGGAGGCTCGCCGCTGATGACGGCTCAGATGCCTGTGGTCGGCAGTCTACGGCCCCTCCCGGGCGGGCGGCCATCAGGTTCCGGCTCGCCGCGCCACCGGGCCGGCCCGGCCCGCCGAGCCGCTCCGTAGACTGGCGAGATCATGAGCCACCCCCTGGTCACCGCTCTGTCCGGCCCCGCCCACGGATTCGCTGTCGTCACCCTCGACGCCGGCGACGCCGTGCTCGACGCCTGGTTCCCCGAGCCCCGGTTGGGTCCCGCGCCCGACGGCGCCGTCGCCCCCCGCGAGCTCGCCGCCCTCGAGGGCGAGGACGACCTGCGCGCCGTGCGCCGGGAGGTCCGCCTGGTGGAGATCGAGGACGTGGCGGCCGCGCCCGCCAGCACCGAGGAGGTGTGGCTGCGGCTGCACCTGATCTCGTCCCGGCAGTGCGCACCGCACGCGATCTCGATGGAGGGCGTCTTCGGGCTGCTCACCAACGTCGTGTGGACCTCGGCGGGCCCCTGCGCGGTCGACGGCTTCGAGGTCACCCGGGCCCGGCTCAAGTCCGCTGGGCAGCACGTGACGGTGCACGGCATCGACAAGTTCCCGCGGATGGTCGACTACGTGGTGCCGACGGGCGTCCGGGTGGCCGACGCCGACCGGGTCCGCCTCGGCGCCCACCTGGCCAGCGGCACCACCGTGATGCACGAGGGCTTCGTCAACTTCAACGCCGGCACGCTCGGCGCCTCCATGGTGGAGGGCCGCATCTCGGGCGGGGTGCTGGTCGGCGACGGCTCGGACGTCGGCGGGGGCGCCTCGATCATGGGCACGCTCTCGGGTGGCGGCACCGAGGTGATCTCGATCGGTGAGCGTTGCCTGCTCGGCGCCAATGCCGGTCTCGGCATCTCCCTCGGCGACGACTGCGTGGTCGAGGCCGGCTGCTACGTCACCGCCGGCACCAAGGTCGCCGTCCAGCGGCCCGGGGAGGACCCGAGGGTCGTCAAGGCGCGCGAGCTCTCCGGACGCAGCAACGTCCTCTTCCGCCGCAACTCGGTCACGGGGGCCGTCGAGGCCGTCCCGTGGAAGAGCGACGGCGTCGCGCTCAACGCGGCGCTGCACGCCAACTAGCGGAGCGCGCGAGCGTGGGGAGCGGCAGGAGCGGGTTGGCCGGCGCGACCATCGCGTTGGTGGTCGTGGTGGCCGTCGCGGGCCTGGTCTTCGTGGCTGTGCGCGACGGCGGGCTGGGCAGGCTGTTCTCGGACCACCCGTGCACCGTGTCGGTGCAGGACACCGAGGTGGAGCTGACGCGCGAGCAGGCCGAGAACGCCTCGCTGATCGCGGCCATCGCGGTGCGCCGCAACCTGCCGGCCCGCGCCGCGTCGATCGCCCTCGCGACGGCCTACCAGGAGTCCAAGATCCGCAACCTCGACAACGGTGACCGGGACTCGCTCGGCCTGTTCCAGCAGCGTCCGTCGCAGGGCTGGGGCACGGCGAGGCAGATCCAGGACCGCTACCACGCCATCAACGCCTTCTACGACGAGCTGGAGACGGTGGACGGCTACCAGGGCATGCGCATCACCGAGGCCGCCCAGCGCGTGCAGCGCTCCGGCTTCCCCGAGGCCTACGAGGACCATGCTGCCGACGGGCGTGCCCTTGGCTCGTCCCTGACCGGCAACTCGCCGGCGACGCTCACCTGCCTGGCGGACGACGACCCCTCGGCCGAGCCGGACCGGCTGGACGAGCGGGGCCTGACGGCGCGCGCCTCGACGCTCGCCGACGACATCGAGAAGTCGTTCGGCGACCTCGTCCTCGGCGGCTTCGCACCGGGCGGGGTCGAGGAGGGACACCAGGAGGGCTCGGCGCACTACGACGGCCGGGCGGTCGACGTGTTCTTCCGGCCCGTCGACGCGGACAACAAGCGGCGCGGCTGGGCGCTGGCCCACTACCTGGTGGCCCACGCCGACCGGCTCGACGTGGCCACCGTCATCTTCGACGCGCAGATCTGGACGGCCCGGCGATCCTCGGAGGGCTGGCGCGACTACGACGTCGACGCCGCGGACGACGTCGCGCAGTCGACGCGAGCGGTGCTGCTGCACCGCGACCACGTGCACGTCGACGTCGCCGACTGAGGGGCACGCCGGGCTACCCCGAGACGATCAGCCCGATCAGGGCGAGGTTGAGCGCGCAGATCAGCGCGGCGACGACGGAGGCGACCGCCGTGGTGGCGCGCGTGTTGACCAGCCCGCCCATCACGTCGCGTCGCCGGGTGAGGAGCACCAGTGGCACCAGCGCGAAGGGGATCCCGAAGGACAGGACGACCTGGGAGATGACCAGCGCGGTGGTCGGGTCCACGCCGAGCCCGATCACCAGCACCGCCGGGGCGAGCGTGATCAGGCGCCGCACGAGGAGCGGGATCCGCCGACGCAGGAAGCCCTGCATCACCACCTGGCCCGAGAGCGTGCCCACGCCGGAGGCCGCGAAGCCGGACGCCAGCAGCGCCAGGGCGAAGAGCAGCGCGGCCGCGGGCCCCAGGGCCTCCCCCAACCCGGCGTGCGCCTCCTCGATGGTCTCCACGGGCGCGTCGGGGGCGAAGAGCACCTGCGCCGCCACGACCAGCATGGCGAGGTTGATCAGCCCGGCGATGCCCATCGCCACCACCACGTCGACGCGCTGGCTGCGCAGCAGCCCCAGCCGCTCGCGCTCGCTCGCGCGCACGTAGCGGTCCTGGGTGAGGGCGCCGTGCAGGTAGATCACGTGCGGCATGACGGTGGCACCGAGCATCCCGGTCGCCAGCAGCAGCGACTCCGTGCCCTCGAAGCGCGGGGACAGACCCCCGGCCGTCGCACCCGCGTCCACGCCGCCGAGGACCAGGCTGTAGCCGAAGCCCACCAGCACCACGAGGAGCATCCCCGCGATGACCACCTCGAACGGGCGCGCTCCCCGGCTCTGGACACCCAGCAGCGCGAAGGCGACGACCGCGGTGATCAGCCCCCCGGCGAGCAGCGGCACGTCGAAGAGCAGCTGCAGGGCGATGGCGCCCCCCAGCACCTCGGCGAGGTCCGTGGCGATCGCGACCAGCTCGGCCTGGAGCCAGAGGCCCCGGGTCACCGGCCGCGGGAAGCGGTCCCGGCACAGCTCCGGAAGGCTGCGCCCCGTGGCGATCCCGGCCTTGGCGGAGAGATACTGGATAAGCATCGCCATCAGGTTGCTGACCACGATGACCCACACCAGCAGGTAGCCGAAGCGCGAACCTGCGGTGATGTTGGTGGCGAAGTTGCCGGGGTCGACGTAGGCGACGGCGGCGACGAACGCCGGTCCGAGCAGCGGCAGCGGGCCCCGCACCAGCGCCGCGCCGGCGGCGAGGCGCGACCTGCGCTGGAACATGCTCGACGGCCTCCTGGGTCGGGCGGCCGGTCAGGAGCGCCCGGCGAGGTCGCTGACCTCGAGCGGCTCGAGCCGCTCGAGGTCCGCGGGCGTGGTCTCGGCGAGGTCGGCGGCCAGCGCCGCCTGGGCCGCCTTGATCCGCGCGTCCACCAGACCGCTCAACGCGTACGCGAGGGCACCGGTCTGGCGCACGGCCAGGTCGTCCACCCCCGGCTGCCGAACCGAGGTCACCGCGACGCCACTCGCGGCGCCCTCGGCGTCCTGGGCGACGCCGATGGTGAATCGCTCGCGCGGGTTCTCGGCCGGGTCGGCGTGGTGCTCGCGCAGCCTCAGCAGGAGGTCGTGCCACGCCAGCACCTCGCCCTCGGGCTGCGCCTCGGTGAGGTCCTCCGTCGTCAGGGCGACCCCGCCCTCGCCCGCGACGAAGCAGCGGGCGTAGGACAGCAGCGCCAGGGTCCACAGCGCCTCGACGACGACGGGGTGCCCGTCCGGGTCCCGCTCCTCCTCCGGCCGCGCCAGCTCGGCGACCAGCTGCTCGCAGCAGCGCAGCACCATCTGGAGGTTCTCGAAGGTGCCCACCAGCCCCGCCAGGGAGGTCGCCTCCGGTCCCTCGAGCCGGCGCAGCGCCGTCGGCTCGCTCATTCGACCCGGCTCATCCGACCGAGGGCCCGAGGCCCAGCGACTGCGGCGTGCTCGCGTCCGGCGAGGGCTGGTGCAGGCCCTCGTCGAGCTCGCCGAACTCGGTCATCAGCGCCCGGCTGCCGCCCCAGGGTGTCTGCTCCTCCGCGATGAGGGTGTTCGTGGTCAGCAGCAGTCCGGCGACCGAGGCGCCGTTCTGCAGGGCCGACCGGCAGACCCGCAACGGGTCGATGATGCCCAGCTCGATCATGTCGCCGTAGCGGCCCTCGAGCGCGTCGAAGCCGTCGTCGGGACCGCCCCCGCTCACCCGGCCCACGACGTCGTGCCCGTCGTACCCGGCGTTGGCCGCGATCAGGTACGTGGGCTCGCTGAGCGCCCGGCGCACGATCTCGACGCCGATCGCGTAGTCGCCCCGGACGTCGAGCCCGTCGAGCGCCGACGCGGCGTGCAGGAGGGTGACGCCGCCGCCGGCCACGATGCCCTCGTCCATCGCGGCACGCGTGGCCGAGAGCGCGTCCTCCACGCGGTGCTGCAGCTCCGCGAGCTCGGCGTTCGTCGGCGCACCCACCCTGATCACCGCGACCTTGCCCGACAGCGAGCCGATCCGCTCGCTGAGGACGTCCTCGTCGACCCCGAAGGTCGCCCGGGCCAGCTCGGCGCGCAGCTGGGAGAGACGGAACTCCACGTCCTCGGCCGACCCGGCGCCGTCGATGATGGTCGTGCTGTCGGCGGTCACCCGCACCTGTCGCGCCCGGCCCAGCTGCCCGACGTTCATCGTCTCCAGCGTGAAGCCGGAGTGCTTGCTGTAGACCTCGCCGCCGGTGATCGTCGCGATGTCCTCGAGCTTGTGCAGCCGGCGGTCGCCGAACCCGGGAGCCCGAGTGGCCGTGCACCTGAAGACGCCGTTCACGTGGTTGTGCACCAGCATGCTCAGCGCCGAGCCCTCGACGCTCTCCGCCACGATCACGAGCGGTCGCGGGTCGCGCATGATCTTGTCCAGCACGGGCATCAGCTGCTGGACCTTCGTGATCTTCTCGCTGCACAGCAGGATGTAGGGGTCGTCCAGGACCGCCTCGAGGCTGGCCGGGTGGGTGACCAGGTACGGCGAGAGGTAGCCGTTGTCGTACTCGAACCCCTCGACGTAGTCGACCGACATCCCGTGCATCACGGACTCCTCCACGGTCACGATCCCGCCCTCGCCGACCGTGTGCAGCGCCTGGGCCAGCACCTCGCCGACCACCTCGTCGTTGTTCGCCGAGATCGAGGCCACGCGGGCCAGGTCCGCCTCGGTCGCCACCGCGTGGGCGACCTTGCGCAGCTGCTCCACCAGCCGGGCGACGGCGAGGTCGATGCCCCGCTTGACCAGCACGGGGTTGCCGCCGTTGTCGATCGCAGCGATCCCCTCGCGCACGATCGCCTGCGCGATCACCGTGGCGGTCGTGGTCCCGTCACCGACGATGTCGTTGGTCTTGATCGCCGCTTCCTTGACCAGCTGGGCGCCCATGTTCTCGAACTGGTCGGGGAGGTGGATCTCCCGCGCGATGGTGACCCCGTCGTTGGTCACCACGGGGGAGCCGGTGATCTTCTCCAGGATCACGTTGCGGCCCTTGGGCCCCAGGGTCGACTTGACGGCCTCGGCGAGCTGGTCCACGCCGGAGAGCAGCTGGTGCCGGGCCTCCTTTCCGAAGCGCAGGTCCTTGGCCATGTGGTGCTCTCCTTCGTGGGCGTCCGGTGTGTGGCGGTGGTGGCGCTGCGGTCAGGGCACGAGGATCGCCCGGCCGCGGACCTGCCCGGCGTCGAGGTCCCGCAGCGCCTGCGGGGCCTCGTCGAGCGGGTAGGCCTTGGTGTGCAGGGTGACCTTGCCGGCCTCGGCCAGGACCATGAGCTCGGCCAGCTCGTTGTAGGTCCCCACGATGTTGCCGACGATGTTGCGCTCGGTGGAGATGACGTCCAGCGTCGGCACGCTCAGGGTGCCGCCGTAGCCGATGATGAAGTCCGAGCCACCGGCGCGCGTCATCTCGAAGCCCTCGTTCTCGGCGCCCTCCTCGGCCACGAAGTCGAGCACCACGTCGGCGCCGAGCCCCCCGGTGAGGTCCTGGACTGCCTCCACCTGCGACCCGTCGGCGACGACGGTCTGGTCGGCGCCCAGCTTCTCGGCGAGCGCGAGCGCGTCACGGTTGCGGTCGACCACGACGATCCTCGCCGCGGTGAGCGCGCTGAGGCACTGGATGCCGATGTGGCCCAGCCCGCCCGCGCCGACCACCACGCACGTGGTCCCCGGGTAGAGCAACGGGACCGCCTTGCGAACGGCGTGATAGGCGGTGATGCCGGCGTCGGCGAGCGCAGCGACGTCCTTGGGCTCGGTCGCGGCGTCCAGCTTGACGCAGGCGCGCGCGGAGGTGAGCAGGTACTCCGCCATGCCCCCGTCCGTGCCGTCGAGCCCGGGGAAGCTGTTGTCGGTGCAGTGCATGTCCTGGCCGGCGCGGCAGGCCCGGCACAGCCCACAGGTGGGCGTCGGGTGCAGGATCACGGTGTCGCCCACCGCCACGTTGGTGACGGCCGAGCCGACCTCGTGCACCCAGCCCGCGTTCTCGTGCCCGATCGTGTAGGGCAGCGACGGGCTCATCGCCTCGTCCCACTGCCCCAGGATGATGTGCAGGTCGGTGCGGCACACCCCGGCGCCGCCGACCTTCACGACCACGTCGAACGGCCCCGACACCGTCGGTTCGGGCACGTCGTCGACGACGACTTCCTCGTTGTAGGCATGCAGCCTGACAGCCTTCACAGGACCTCCTCGGTCTGACCCATGCCGCGGGTGCTGTAGCGGTGGGACAGCATGCCGCGGCACACGCTGCCGTTCGCCTCGGTGTTGACCCGGGTCAACCTGGCCCGGCGCAGGTGCAGCGGCAGGGCCTCGACCCCGATCGCCTCCCCGGTGGCGGCGTCGACGAGCAGCGCCGCGTCGTCCCCGGCGGGCAGCCCGAGCTCCGCCCGGCGCGCGCGCAGCCGGTCCAGGTCGGGCGAGGCAGGGACCTCGCCCAGCGTGAGCCCGGCGAGCTCCTCGCTGGTCCGCCCCGCCGCCAGCAGCGGCCGGCAGACCCGGTCGGTGCCGGCGAGCACGGCCTTGCGGACGAACTCGGAACGCAGCTCGTCGAGCTCGCCGGCGGCCAGGCCGCCGAAGGACTCCTCGAACCCCGCGTGCGCGGCGATCCCTGTGTTGATCGCGTCGGAGGCGAAGTGGTCCTCGAGCACCACCTCGGTCCGCCGGACGCCGGCCACCCCGCTGACCGCGTCGTAGGCGTCGGCCACCATCAGGAACGCGAAGTTCGGCGCGCAGAAGTACGTCGGCAGCCGCAGGCGCACCTCGGCGGTACCGTCCGCGGCCAGGGTGCACGACGAGACGAAGCCCAGGTCGGTCACGGGTTCGTCGAGCTCGGGGTCGCGCACCGCGCCGAGCGCCTCGAGGAGATGCTCCCGCCCGGTCACCCGGTCACCTCCGCCCCGCACCCCGGCCTCACACCAGCGCCGCGTCGTCCTGCGCGGCCGGGATGCTGTTGCCGACGAGCCGGCACTCCGCGGGCACCTCGATGTCGTAGAGCTCGGCGGCGTTCAGGCCGAGGATCTTCTTCTTGGTGTCGACGTTGACCCGGGGGTAGTCGGAGTACTCGTCACTGGGGTAGTCCCAGTCCACGAAGCCCTCGACCTGCCACTTCGGCTCCCAGATGTTGTAGTCGCTGCCGAAGGTCATCTTGTCCTCGCCGACCCAGAACAGGAGCTCGCCCATCACCTTGGCGAAGAAGCGCGGGCGCGCATGCATCAGGCCGCCGATCACCACCGAGAGCCCGGCATAGACGTTGGGCTCCTGGGTGGCCATGAAGCAGAAGTCCTCGATGCGGGGCAGGCCGACGTGCTCGACGATGAAGTTGAGGTCCGGGAAGTCGGTGGCGGCGTGGTCGACGTCCGACACGTCGAAGGCATCCTTGTCCAGCGGCCAGATCGTGGGGCCCTTGTGGACGTGGATGTTGGTGATGCCGAGGTCCTGCGCCTTCTCCAGGAAGCGGTAGCACCCCGGGTCCGACAGCTTGTAGCCGCGCGAGCCGTTGTTCCACTCCGCGGTGTAGAGCTTGACGCCCTTCGAACCCCAGCGCTTGACGTTGTCCTCGAGCTCCTGCAGCCCGGGGTCGCCGTCCCGCGGGTCGAAGCGGGTGTTGACCACGAACTTGCCCGGGTGCTTCTCCGCGAGCAGGCCGTTGCGCTCGGTGGTGTTGAAGCCGTCCTTGTACCACTCCTTGAGGTAGGTCGGCTGGAAGATCGCCACGTCGACGTACCCGTCCTCGAAGACGTCCTTCATCAGGTCGTCCTCGGAGACCTTCTTGAAGTGCTCCGGGGTCCAGTGCGTCTCCGGGGGCCCGAGCCCCTGGTAGGCCTGAAAGCAGTCGATCCAGCCCTCCGCATACTTCTCGGCGCCCTTCACCCAGTTCTCCGGGCTGGCGTCCCAGTAGTGCATGTGGCTGTCGACGACGAAGTACTTGTTGCCGTCCTTTTCGTACACGTGAGCTCCTCGAGGTGAGTGGGTGGCTGGTTGACGGGTCCGGCTACTTCGCGAGGGTCGGCAGATCGAACCCGATGTACTCGGCGGCGTCCTCGGGATTGGCGAACATGATCGTGCGGTCGTCCTCGTGGATCATCCGGCCGAAGTGGGTCGACATGTTCTCCTCGAACTCCGCGGCGTCGTAGTAGCCCGGCTCCTCGCCGAGGGCCTCCGAGATCTCGTCGTAGACGAAGTCCATCCGGTTGACCCCGTCCACGCGGATCATCGAGGGCAGGTGGCGGACCGTGACGCCCTCCTTGGTGGCCATCACCTCGGCCACGACCGCGCCGACCTGGTTGTTCATCAGGGTGACGCCGCACTGGTTGGAGGGGGTGTTGTCGGACTTGAACGCGCTCTCGGTCGTGGCGTAGCGCGTGGGGGTCGACTGGTAGGCACTCACTGGGTCAGCTCCTTCGGGTCGGTCAGGCTGAGGTCGGAGAGGATGCCGCTGAAGCGGCGCTTGGCGCGGTCGAGGCAGTCCTCGAACCGAGGCGGCTTGGCGTCGGGCTGCGACCACAGCGGCTGCATCTCCCGAGCGGCGACCAGGCACTTGGGGACCCAGGTCGAGAGCCACTCGTCGAGCAGCGCCTTGTTGTGGTCGGCGAACTCCTTGTCCTCGGTCAGCAGCTCGAACATCGCCTTGGTGTACCGCAGGTCGCGGGAGGCGTAGTCCCACTCCCCGGCACCGATCAGGGTCGGGGTCACGAAGTCGCCGTTGCCCGGCGAGGCCTGCTGCACCAGCTGGCTGCGGAACAGCTCGCCCACCAGCGGCTCGAAGATGACGTTGGCGACGAAGACCGCCTGCGCCCAGTCGTCGATCGAGGTCATCTCCTCGGTCACCCGGCGCACGCCCTGCCAGCAGGGGTCGCTCTTCCACGTCTCCACGTGGGCGGACCCGTCGAAGCCCTCGATCTCCTCGCTCAGCGTCAGGTTGTAGAGCGCCAGGTCCTGGGCGAAGCGGATCCGGTGCATGCTGTTCACGGAGATCGCGTTGTTGTGCATGTTGGTGGGCGCCCGCCGCTGGGCGTTGGCGAACAGGTAGAGCCCGAGGCCGTGCTCGACGTGCATCCAGGCGCCGACGTTGCGCTCGACGAAGGTCACCCAGTTCGGGTTCCACTGCTCGAAGGCCTTGGTCTCCCGTGCGGTCTCGATGTTCTGGTTGATCTGCCGCACCACGTTGGAGTTGTTGCGGTAGAACGTCAGCTCCCACTCCTCGTTCGGGTCGCGGAACTCGTGCCACCCGTGGGCGGGCCAGTCGTAGCCCTGGCCCCCGGACCCCGGGTAGCGGTCGGGCTCCGGCCGGTCCGAGCCCCACGCCTTGAGCGCGGTCCACTCCAGCGGGTAGCCGCCGCGCCCGTCCGCGAACCCGTAGAGCCAGCCCTGGGCGAGGTAGTGCCGGGGGTCCGGCTGCACCTCGACGGTGACGTCCTCGTAGTGGGACTGCTTGCGCTTCTTCGGCGTGAAGTAGTTGTAGTTGCGCGCCGTCGAGTCGGGGAACACCTTGGCGCCGGCCTCGGCGTCGGTGAACTCGGGCCTCGGCAGGTCGCGCTCCACGGTCTCGGATGTCATGGGTCCGCCTCGCTCTCAGTCTTCTGTCCCGGCGTTGCCGGTGGTGGTGAACTTGTCGTAGTAGATGTGCTTCTCGTCCGCGCCGAGCTTCTCGAGGACGGCCATCGCCGCCTCGACCATGGGCGGGGGTCCGCACACGTAGGAGTCGGCGTCGGTGAGATCGGTCTCGTGACGCTGGAGCACGTCGGTGATCAGGCCCTCCTCGCCCTCCCACGGCTCGTCGGGGTCACGCTCCGAGAGCGCCGGCACGTAGCGGAAGTTCGGCATCGCCGCGGCGAGCGCGTCGAGCTCCTTCTCGAAGCACAGGTCACGCTGACCGCGCGCGCCGTAGTAGAAGGTGGTCTTGCGCGGGCTCTCGCGGGCGGCCAGCGACCGCAGCACGGAGAGGATCGGGGCCATCCCCGCGCCGCCCCCGACGAAGACCATGTCGCTGTCGCGGCCGTCGCGCAGCGTGAACACCCCGAAGGGACCCACGACGTCGAGCCGGTCGCCGACCGCCAGCTCCCGGTCGAGGTGCTCGGAGAACAGCCCACCGGGATAGACGCGGATGACGAACTCGAGCTGGCCGGACTCCTTGCTGGTGATGTTGGCCATCGAGAACGACCGGGTGGTGCCCGTGGCCGGGATGGTGATGTCCACGTACTGCCCGGGCCAGAAGGCCAGCTCGGTCGGCTCCACCAGCCGCAGCACCAGGCGCCGCAGGTCGTGCGTGACCGGCTCCAGCTCCACGACCTCGGCCGCGACCTCCTTGATCGGGTGGCCCGAGCGCAGCATCTCCTCGTCGTAGTTGAGGAGCTCGATGGTCACGTCCTCGTAGACGTGGGCCCGGCAGAGCAAGGTGTAGCCCTCGTCGAGCTCCATGTCGGGCAGGGCGAAGGTGGAGTAGCGGTCGAGCTCGATGTCGTCGCCGTCCAGCACGAAGGACTTGCAGGCCGCGCACTGGCCCTCCTTGCAGCCGTGCATGAGGGTGATCCCCTGCTCGGCGGCCGCCCGGAGCACCGTCTGCTCCTCGTCGACCTCGATCTCGACGCCGACAGGCTCGAACCGCACGACGTGCCGCTGGCCCATGTGCTTCCTCCCTGTGGATGGGCGGTGGGACTGCTGGGGCCGAGACCGGGAGGGCACCGAGACGCGTTGGTCGGCACCCTCCCGGCGACGGCTGCAGCGCCGCTCAGGCGCTGGCGGGCGCCGGCCGGCCCGCTGGTCCTCCCCGGATGTAGTCGGCGTGGAAGGCCTCCTGCTCCTCCGGGCTCATCTCGTTGAGCACCACGTTGGGGCTCAGGAGCGGGCCCATCCGGCGCAGGTGGTCGAGGTTCCACATCTTCTTGGGGTCGTCCAGGTGCAGGTGCGGCTGCGCCACGAGCGTGTGGCCGTCGTCGCGCACGTGGCCCATGTCGGAGACGACGTCGGCCCAGTTCCAGCCGTGGTAGAGCGTCTCCCACTCGCGCTTGCCGATGAGCTGGCCCATGTTGGGCGTCTCCCGACCCTGGTACGTGGGCCGGAAGGCCTCGACGTCGGTCCAGCGGCACGCCTCGTGGCAGTAGGTGCGCATCTGCCCGTCGACCTCGGCCATCACCATGTCCTCACGGACCAGGCACGGCACCATGCAGGTCCAGCACCGGTGTGGGTACTGGTAGTCGACGTCCTCGGCCACGATCGGGTGGTGCCCGTTCGGGGTCGACAGGCGGGAGTAGTTCTCCCACCATGCGCCGTACTTGTCGTACCAGCCCGGGTACTTGTGCTCGAACCACTCGAAGTCCTTGTCCGTCATCGGGTCGATGCGCCAGTAGTTGGCGAGCCACCCGGTGGCGAAGAACTGGGCGACCTCGTGCACGTAGCCCTTGTTCCAGATCTGGTTCCAGGACTCCTCGATCAGGTCGTGCGGGATCACCAGCCCGTACTTCTCCAGCGGCACGAGGTAGCTGCGGTAGTAGTCGTCGTAGATCCACCGGCGCCACATCTCGGCGTAGCTCTCGCGGTCCTTGCGCCGGTCCTTCGTGCCGTACTCGATGAAGGTGCCGATCGCCGCGTCGACCACCCGGTGGTTGTTCCACCAGGCGTAGCGCAGGTCGCGCTCGAGCAGCTGGTGGTTGCCCTCGTCCGCGAGCGCCATCAGCAGCGTGGCGTACCCGTTGCTGATGTGCCGCGACTCGTCGGACTGCACCGAGTGGAAGACCGTCGGGAGGAGGTAGTCGCCGTTGGCCGCGGCCTCGGCGGGCATCGCGACGAAGAGCGTGTTCGTGAAGGCGGTCTCGGCGACGATGGTGAGATAGATGCTCGCCGCGGTGATGGCGTCACCGGTGATGAAGCCCTCGGCGAACTGCCGGCCGATGGTGCCGCAGTAGTCGTTCTGGAAGTTGCGCAGGCTGGAGTTGAAGCCCGCCGGGTCGATGTAGTTGTTCATGTACAGGCGCTTGAGGTTCTGCTGGATCGTCGAGTGGCGGACCTCGTCGATCATCTGGATCGCCTGGCCGTTGTGCAGCTCCGGGTTGGGCACGTTGTTGAAGAGCAGCGGCATCGCCCGCGCGGCCGAGATCTCGGGCAGCGGGATGATGGAGAGGAACAGCTTCTGCCACTCCAGCCAGCGCTCCTGGACCTGGCGGAACATGTTCCCGCGGATGGCCCCGTCGGCCGCGCCGTAGACGCGGTGGTCCTTCTCCTCCTGCATCGGGAAGTAGGACCGCAGCACCTGCTTGAGCGGGTCCTTCTTCTTGGCCTTGTGGAACGTGTAGTCCGTTCCGTACTGGGAGACCGGCTGGTGGTACAGCGGGTCCCACGCCAGCTCCTGGATCTTCTCGTGGGCCTTGGCCACGCTCTGACGAGTCATCCCACACTCCCTGGGTCGCGGTTCGCGTCACGACCAGAAGAACCCATCCGGGGTGTGACGGACGTCTCACGTTGAGACGACCCGGGTCACTCCTCGCCGAACACCGCAGCCCGGAGCTCGGCCAGCTCCCCACGGACCTGGTGGGCGACCTTGCGGTTGCCCTCGAGGGCCGCCTCGATGCCCAGCGCCTCCAGCAGCGCGCGCGCCGGCGGCTCCGGGTCTCCGCTCTCACCGAGGGTCGGGTGCAGCCCCTGCTCGGTCAGGTGCGCGAAGACCACGTGCACCACGCTGTAGGGGTTGAAGCTCTCGCCGACGTGGTCCGCGTCTGAGCTCATGAGGTCCTCCGGGGTCGCCACGGGACCGGGTCGGTGGGCCCGGTGCGGGGCAGGGTAGAAGCCGACGACGGCCCGTGGTGTCTCAATCCGAGACGCCGTCACGAAACTCGAAAATGTCCGCGGCACGGGGTCGACCTGTCCCTGGCGGAAGCCTACGGTGAGGTCTCTGACGCCTCGGCGGCGTCTGCCTCAAGCAGTGGGGGCCCGGTGACGACGGCGTTCGACGAAGCAGCAGAACCCTCTCCCGACCAGGGGACGGTCGCCGCGGCCCGGCTGCGTTTCCTGACCGGCGAGGAGGCCGAGACCGAGGCCGTGCGCCGCCCGGTGCTCGCCTCCTGGCACCGTTCCCGCGCGATGGACGTGCCCGCGGACCACGTGCAGCCGACCTACGAGGTCGACCCGCCGCCGGACAGCGCGCTGGCCCGCGGCGCCGGGCCGGTGATCACGCGGCTCGGCGAACAGCTGGACGGACAGGCGGTCAGCGTCGTCCTCACCGACCCCCGAGGCCTCGTCCTCGACCGACTCACTGCCGAGAAGGACCTCGAGCGGCACCTCGACCGCGTGTGCCTCGCCCCGGGCTTCAACTACGCCGAGGGGGACGTGGGCACCAACGGGATCGGGACGGCCCTCGAGATGGGCGGGCCGGCACACGTCTTCGGTCACGAGCACTACGCCGAGCACCTCGAGGAGCTGGCGTGCGCCGCGGTGCCGATCCGGCACCCGACGACGGGGCGTCTCGCGGGCGCCGTCGACCTCACGTGCTGGCGCCGCGACGCCGGGGCCCTGCTGCTGACCCTCGCCAAGTCCACCGCCGACCAGATCAGGTCGGCCCTGTGGGCGGCGACCGGCGCGTTCGACCTGGCGCTCCTGCAGGAGTACCAGCGAACCTGCAACCGCACCGCCGGATCGGTGATCGCCCTCGGGGGCGCCACCGCCCTCCTCAACGAGCACGCCCGACACCTGCTGGACCCGGCCGACCAGGCCGCCCTCCTGGAACAGGCCGAGGAGTCGCTGGGTGCCCGCAACACCCGCGTCGTGGACCTGGTCCTGCCCTCGGGCCACGTCGCCCGCCTGCACCTGCGCCAGGTGGCCGACGGCAACCGCCCCGGCGGCCTGGTCGCCGACGTGCACCTGGACCCCCGCTCCCCCCAGCGGCGCGGCGCGGGGCACGAGTCGGCGGCACACGTGCCGCTGCCCGGGCTGGTCGGGACGAGCCCGGCCTGGCGGCACGCCGGCGCCGAGGTGGAGGCCGCCTTCCAGCGGGGTGAGTGGCTCGCCGTGCAGGGCGAGCCCGGCGTCGGCAAGCTCGCGCTGCTGCGGGCGGTGCAGCTGCGGCGCGTGCCCGTCGGCCGCCTGGTGGTGGTCGACGCCGCCGAGGCGACCGACCCTGCCTGGGCGGCGTCCCTGCGCGCCCGGGTCCGGGAGGCGCCGGACGCCCTCGTCGTGACCCACGTGGACCGGCTCGACCACGCGGGTGTCCGCAGCGTCGTCGACGCGCTCGAGGAGCTGCGGCGCACCCCGCGCAATCGCGCGGCCTGGGCCGCCGTGACGCTCTCGGCGGGCGCGGACACCCGGACGGCGTCGCCGCTCCTGCGCCTCTTCCCCGGCACGGTCGAGGTGCCTCCCCTGCGGCTGCGCCGCGACGACGTCGAGCCGCTCGTCTCCTTCCTGCTCGCCCGCCTGGGGACGGGCGGACGCCTCAGGTGCTCGTCCGAGGCCATGCGCCTCCTGGTGCGCCTGCCGTGGCCGGGCAACGTCACCCAGGTGCAGCAGCTGCTGCGCAGGGTCGTGGCCCACCGCCGCTCCGGGGTGGTGGGCGTGGCGGACCTCCCGCCGGAGGCCCACAGCACGAGCCGGCGCGTGCTCAGCTCGCTCGAGGCCCTGGAGCGGGACGCCATCGTGCGCTCGCTGGTCGACGCCGGGGGCAACAAGACCCGGGCCGCCGAGGCACTGGGCATGTCGCGCGCCACCATCTATCGCAAGATCCACGACTACGGGATCGTCCCGGTGGGCCCGGGCTCCTGACGAGCCCCGCGTCTCAGGCTGAGACGCGCACCGCCCCGACCTTCCGCCTAGGTTGACGCGTGACGGCGAGGAGGACGCGGATGAACCCGGCGACGGCAACCACGCTGCTGCAGCTCGGCCTCCTGCTGGCGCTCGCCGTGGGCGGCCAGCTCGTCGCCGTGCACCACCTCGCCGAGGACGAGATCCCTCGGGTCCTCCGCTCCCGGGTCGCGCTGTCGAACCGCGTGCGGCCCTGGGTCGCGGGGTTCGCCGCCGCGCTGGTGGGCTCCGGGGCGGCCCTGCTCGTCTGGCCGGTCTGATCGGCGCTCAGGCGTCGGCGGCGAGGCGGGCCGCGGCAGAGGCGACGCGCTCGTCGGTGGCGGTGAACGCCACCCGCACGTGCTGCCTCCCGGCCGCGCCGTAGAACGAGCCGGGCGCGCCGAGGATCCCGCGCTCGGCCAGCCAGGCGAGTGTGTCCCAGCAGTCCTCGCCGACGCCCCCGACCAGCCGCTGGGCCCACAGGTAGAGCGACGCCTCGGAGTGGTCGATCCGGAACCCGGCCCGCTGCAGCGCCTCGCGCAGGACCGCGCGCCGGGCGGCGTACAGCGCGTGCTGCGCCCGCACGTGCGCGTCGTCGTCGAGGGCCGCGACCATGGCGCGCTGCTGCGGCCCCGGCATCATCAGGCCCAGGTGCTTGCGCACCGCGAGCAGCTCGCCCACCACGGCCGGGTCGCCCGCGACGAAGCCGCAGCGGTAGCCCGCGAGGTTGGACCGCTTCGACAGCGAGTGCACGGCCAGCAGGCCTTCGGTCGAGCCGCCGCAGACGTCGGGGTGCAGCACGGAGACGGGCGTCGCGTCCCACGCGCACTCGAGGTAGCACTCGTCCGAGACGAGCAGCGTCCCTCGGTGACGGCACCAGTCCACCATCTTGCGCAGGTGCTCGACCGGCAGCACCCGGCCGGTCGGGTTGGACGGCGAGTTCACCCACAGGAGCGCCGGCACCTCGGGGCCGAGCGCCGTGAGCGAGTCGGTGGCCACGGCCCGCGCGCCGGCGAGGGCGGCGCCGACCTCGTACGTCGGGTAGGCCAGCTCGGGGTAGGCGACCAGGTCGCCCGGCCCGAGGCCGAGCTGCGTGGGCAGGGAGGCGATCAGCTCCTTGGACCCGATCACGGGCAGCACTGCCTCCGGATCGAGCCCCGTCACACCCGCCCGGCGGGCGAGCCAGTCGCGGCAGGCCCGCCGCGTCTCTGGCAGCCCGGCGACCTGCGGGTAGCCCGGGCTGTCGGTCGCGTCGCGCAGCGCCTCCCGGACCACCTCCGGCGTCGGGTCCACCGGCGTCCCGATCGACAGGTCCACGAGGCCGCCGGCGTGCGTGCGGGCCCGGTCGCGCAGGGCGTCGAGCTGGTCCCAGGGGAAGTCGGGCAGCCGGCCCGAGACGGCGCCCCGCCGGGGCCTCACTCCTGGTTCTGCGGCGGGAGGGCCTCGATCAGCGGGTGGTCCTTGTCGATCTCACCCATCTTGGCCGCGCCGCCCGGGGAGCCCAGGTCGTCGAAGAAGTGCACGTTCGCGTCGTAGTACTCCTTCCACTTCTCCGGGGTGTCGTCCTCGTAGAAGATCGCCTCCACCGGGCAGACCGGTTCACAGGCACCGCAGTCGACGCACTCGTCGGGGTGGATGTAGAGCATGCGCTTGCCGTCGTAGATGCAGTCGACGGGGCACTCGTCGACGCACGCCCTGTCCTTCAGGTCGACGCACGGCTGCGCGATGACGTAGGTCATCTTCTTCCCTCCTCGTCCTGGCTGCGAGGGCCACCATCCCGCCGGGGCGGGCCTGCCGGCCGGTCGCGCACAGCCTAGTATCCCCGCCGTGCCCCCGAGCGAGGACGCCCACCCGTCGGATCGTGCGGGCCGTCCGCCCGGCGGCGAGCACGGTCTGGGACCCCACGTCGTGGGCAGGCGCGTGGTGATCCGGCGGCTGGTGCCCGGTGAGACGGGTCCGAGCGGGGGCCCGGCCATGACCGACCTGTTGGGCGACCTCGTGTCCTGGCCGGCTCTCGGCAGCGCCGACCCCGAGCCCTATGCCGTCGTGCTGGGCGAGGACGGCACGCGGACCACGGTGCCGCTGGCCGAGATCGTCTCCGGCAAGCCCGTGCCGCCGCGGGGCTCACCCCGCCTGCGCGCCAGCGCCCGCGAGACCGAGGGCCACGTGGTCTCGCTGTGGCCGTGGCTCGAGACGGAGCCGCTCGGGGACTGGCTGCTCCGCGTCGATCCGCACTCGCTGGGCCGCCCGCTCAAGCGGGCCAACTCCTGCCTCGCCATGGGCGAGCCCGGGATGGCGACGGCCGAGGCGGCGGCCCGCGTCGAGGCCTTCTACGCCGAGCGCGGCCGCGGGGCGCTCGCCCAGGTCGAGAGCGGGTCCACCGTCGAGGAGCAGCTGCGCTCGCTGGGGTGGGTCGTCGTCGAGGGCGGCGAGTCCGAGCTGTGGCTCGGGGGTGTGGCCCAGGTCCACCGGCGGCTCGGGCGGGAGTCCCCCGGGGCGGAGGGCGAGCCGTGGCTGGAGGAGAGCGGGACCGTCGCGCGCGCCGGGCTGGGCCGCTCGGTGGAACCCGTGGCCGTGGTCCACGGCGCGATCGACGGCGACTGGCTGGGACTGCACGGGCTGGACGTCGGGCCCACCCGGCGCCGCCACGGCCTCGGCTCCCTGGTCCTGCGCGAGCTGCTCTCCTGGGGTGCCGAGCGCGGGGCCCGCACCGTCTGGCTGCACGTGGAGACCGACAACGAGCCGGCCCGTGCGATGTACGCCGACCTCGGGCTGCGTCGCCACCACGGTTGCCGCTACCTGCGGCCTCCGGAGCGAGTCACTCGCAGATGACCGTGTCCGAGGGCGTGTACGTCGTCTCGAAGACCTGGCGCCGGACGACCTCGCTCTCGCCGGCCCGGCGGAAGACGCGCGTCACGTCGACGTCGAAGCCGCCGTAGCCGTCGTTCGGCTCGCAGTTCTCGCTGGAGACCCTCCGGGTGTCGGGCTCGGTGAAGTTGTAGCGGTCCGACGTGATCGACTCGATGTCCCAGACCTTCGTCGAGAACATCCGCACGGTCACGACGCCCTCGGTGCCGGGCGTGCTCGGCTTGACGTTCGCCTTGACGAGGACGCCGTGGTCGGTGTCGTTGCGGAAGGCCAGGTCGACCGCGCCCCAGACCACCGTGGCCTCGCGGCCCACCGGGTAGCGCGAGATGTAGAACGAGTGCGGCTTGTGCTCGACGTCCTCGAGCCCCGCGAAGAACATCCCGTTGAAGAGCGTGGTCGCCAGCTGCGACACCCCGCCGCCGAGGTCCTTCTTGAGGATGCCGTTGCTGATGATGAACCCCTCGGTGAAGCCGTTCGCGCGGGTGCGCTCCCCCACGATCCCGTTCATCGAGAACGTCTCGCCCGGCTCGAGCACGGTTCCGTCCACCAGCTCGGCGGCACGCCCGATGTTGGTGTTGCGGTAGTCCGCGTCGGGGTAGGTGGTCGTGAACTCGCTGACCTGCTCCTTGATCCCGAGCGACTTCGCCTCCTTCGTCGTGAGCTCCGGCGCCACGACCTCCGCCTCGACCTCGAGCTGCCGCTGCCCCGGCTCGGCCTTGACCAACCGGAGGAAGTTCCGCGCCACCACCTGCGGGTCGTAGTCGGCGCCCGGCTTGCCGGGGACGACCTGCGGCTTGCCGTCGACCACCTTGAAGGAGGCGTCCACGGGCTCGTCGTCGTCGCCCACGACGTCGCCGAGGAGGCTGTCCAGCTCCTTGCGGTCGACCAGGGGGACCAGCTTGCCCTGATAGGGCTTCAACGAGAGGACCGCGGCGTACTGCTCCGGCTCCAGCCGCACCGTCGTCCCGTCGAAGACCAGCGTGACCGCCCCCGAGACGGCGGGGTTGGCGACCTGGTCGAGCGCGTCCTGCACGTCGTCCTCGTCGATGGCGGGGGCGGTGTCGACCATGCCGACCTCGGCCGGCGGGTCGTCCGGGTCCAGCCAGGCGGCGACGACCGCGTCCCGCGCCCCGTCGCGGTCGACGGCGCGCCCCGGCTTCGGCTCCGTGACCTTGACCTCGGCGGCGGGGGTGATGCGCACCGCGCCGTTCTCCGGGTCCCGACCCACGCGGCCCTCGAGCCGGTCGAGCTCCTGCTCGAACGCGTCCTCGTCGACCTGCGGCACCAGCTCCAGGCGCTCGCCACCGGTGTAGTGGTCCCACAGGTCCACCGGGTTCCAGCTGCGCCCGCCGCCCGCGGCGCGCACGGAGGCGGTCCAGTCGACGGACAGGCCGGCGCCGGCGGGATCGATGTCGGCGCTGCCGCCGTCCTCGGTGGTCACGGGGACGCGCTCCTGCACCTGCTCGCCCAGCCGGTCACGGAGGACCTCCTCGGCGCGGTCGGGCGTCAGGCCGCCGATCTCGACACCGGCCACCGTGACGCCCCGCGGCACGTCGTTGCCGGCGGCGGTGTAGGCCGCCACGTAGCCCCCGCCCGCGAGGATCACCAGCACCAGCACGAGCACGACGACCACGCGTCCCCCGGCACCCTCGCGGCTGCCGTCGTCACCGCGCCGCCTGCGCCTGAGTCCCACGCGCACATGCTAGGGCGCCGCGCCTCGCGCGCCCGGCGCAGGGTTACGCCGCGCGGCGAGGAGCTCGCGGCCGCGCGACGCGGCCGGCCGACCAGGTGGTGGTCGCCGCGAGCAGCGGCAGGACGGCCGCCAGGAGGAGCAGCACCCAGCCCGGGCCGTCGGCGTCCACCGGGCTGTCGCCCTCCGGCCGGCCCCGCACGGCCGCCAGCACGAGCATGGTCCAGCCGAGCGCGAAGGGCGGCCGGGTGGTCCAGCGCGGCGGCAGGGCGAGCAGCCCGGCCAGCGACGCCAGGGCCAGCAGCGGCAGGCCCCAGACCCGATCGTGCACGGCCACGGCGGCCAGGCCGGTGACCGCGCCGGCGACGGCCAGCGCCGCGGCCAGGACCGCCGCGCGCGCCCGGGCCCGCGTCGTCACAGGCCCGCGAACAGGTCCTCCTCGAGACCGTCCTCCCCCGGCGGCCCCGCGGTCCCGGCGGCGAGGCGGAAGAACTCCACCCCCCACGCCGTGTCCCCCACGTTGTTGGACAGCGCGAAGAACGGGCCGTCCGTCGTGATCTGGGTGGCGTGGGCCCGGAGCGCGTCCATCTTCTGGCCGACGTGGTCGGTGGCGTCGACGGCCGCGGTCAGGTCCTCGTCGGGGACGACCATGGGAGGCATGGGCCCGTCGGGGTCCATCCCCTCGAAGGTCGTGGTGTCGCCCGCCTCGCGCAGCGCCCTCAGGCCGGCGCGCATCCGGCTCTCGGACATCGCGCTCCAGTAGAGCTTCGACACCTGCCATGCCTCGCCGAGGTCGCGCCGGTACGACGGCACCGCGGCCAGCTGGGCGGCATACATCGCCACCCGGTGCGCCTGGACGTGGTCGGGGTGGCCGTACCCGCCGAAGTGGTCGTAGGTCACCAGCACCTGGGGCCGCACCTCGCGGACGATCTCGACGAGCAGCGTCGCGGCCTCGGTGAGGTCGGCGTTCCAGAACGCGTTGTCGTGGATGTCGTCGGCGGGCGCCGCGTGACCATCGGGGTGCCACTGCATGCCGGAGTCGCGATAGCGGCCGAAGCCACCGAGGTAGCGGTGGTCGGTGACGCCGAGGACCCGCATGGCCTCGGCCAGCTCGCCGCGGCGGTGCTCGGCGAGCCCGTCCTCCCGGTCGGCGGCGAGGTGCTCCAGCTCGGGCACGAGGATCTCGCCCATCTCACCGCCGGTGCAGGTCACCAGCGTGACCCCGCGGCCCATGGCGACGTACTTCGCCATCGTTGCGCCCTGGCCGATCGACTCGTCGTCGGGATGGGCGTGCACCAGCAGCAGACGCTGCGCGGGGGTCTCGGCCATGCCCACAGGCTAGAGGGGCCCGCCCGCCTCGGCCGGGCCGACCCGACCCCCGCCCTCGGGGGGGAGCAACGGCCGGACGGCGTCGAGGAACGGCCGGTCCGCCTCCAGCCAGTCGAGGTCGTCGAGGTCCGCTGCGCCGAGCCAGCGCACGGCGTCGTGCTCGCGCAGGGCCGGCTCCCCCGCGACCAGGTCGACGACCGCGACGCGCAGCTCGTGCCCTCCGCCGGCGACGGGCTGCGCGCCCTCCAGCCAGTGCCGCACCGCCACGGAGCAGCCCATCTCCTCGGCCACCTCGCGGACGAGCGCCTCGTCGGGCGTCTCACCGGGCTCGACCTTGCCGCCGGGCAGCTCCCAGCGCCCGGCGGCCTCCTCGGGCCAGGTCCGGCGGGCGGCGAGGAGGCGGCCCTCCCGGACCACGGCGGCGCCCACGACGACTCCCACGGGTGGCAGGCTAGCCGCGCCCCAGCTCCCGGACGGAGGCGGTGAGGACGTGTCCGAGGCCGACGACCCTGCCGAGCGACCTGTCGAGCCACCGGCCGAGCACGGGCCCGAGCCGGACGTCGAGCACGCGCTGACCGGCGACGAGCCGACGGGCGCCCCGGTCGACGTCGGGTTCGGTGTGCGGCCCGGCCGCGACCGGGCAGACGACGTCGCGGCAGCCGCGGCGGCGCACGGCGGCCAGGTCGGCCTGCCGGGGGTGCTCGCGCGCCTCGACCGCCGGGCCCGCCGCTCGCTCGCACCGGGGCTCCGCGCGCGGCGCGCGCTCGCGTGGGACGCCGAGGACCGGCGCACCGATCGGTGGTGGCCCCAGGGCGTGACCTCGGCCGGCGATGCCGGCGACCCGGCGCTGACGGGGTCGCGGCGACTGCTGGTGGTGGCCTGGTATGAGCGGGACAGCCGCAAGCGCACCGTCGGCTCGCGCGTGAGCGTCCTGGACCTGGACACGCGGCGCTACGCGCACGTGCGCCTGGCGTGGGTGTCCCGGCAGGAGGGGGCCGCGCCGCGGCTGGCGCCGCTGCGCGTGCACGCCGGGGGGCTCGCCTGGCGGGGTGGGTGGCTGCACGTGGCCGCGACGGCCCGCGGCTTCTGGTCGTGCCACTGGGACGACGTGCTGCTGGACGCCCGGGGTGACCTGGTCCTGCCGGTGCGGCGCTCGCACGCGGCCCAGACCCGCGTCGGCGTCAGGCCGATGCGCTACTCCTTCCTGTCGGTCGAGCACGCGCGGGACGACGCGCCCGCGCACCTGGTGGCCGGCGAGTACAACCGGGGAGACCGCAGCCGGCGTCTGGTCCGCTACGCGCTCGACGAGGCCGGCCTGCCCGTGGTGGGCCCCGACGGCACCGCGCGGCCCGTCGGCGTGCCCGACGAGGGCCCGCCCCGGATGCAGGGTGCCGTGCGGCTCGCCCCCGCGGGCGCCGCTCGCGGGGGGCGGTGGGTCGTGCAGACCTCGCGCGGGCCGTTCTGGCCGGGCTCGCTGTGGGCCGGCCCGACCGGCGGGACGGCCGACGACCTCGACGAGCGACGGTGGGCCGTCCCCATGGGATGCGAGGACCTGACCCACTGGCCGAGCTCTGCGCCCGGCGGCGCCCGGGCGGGCCTGCTCTGGTCGGCGACCGAGCATCCGCACCGCCGTTGGGTCTACGCCGTCGGGGCCGACTGAGCCGCCGGGGCTGCGGGGCGGATCAGCCCCGGGGCGCCTTCGTGAGCTGCCGCGCCTGGGCGACCAGGCGCTCGGTCGAGTCCCACACCTCGCAGTCCTGCTCGAAGAGGCCGCCGGCCATGTTGCGCGTCTCCTGGCGCAGGCGCAGCCAGCCAGGTGCCGGTGCGGCGCGCAGGTGGGCGGTCAGCTGCACGGTCGGGGCCCAGCCACCCATCCCGAGGTCGAAGCTCACGGGCGGCAGGGCGTCGACCATCGCCAGCAGGGCCAGGGCGTCGGGTGCGCGCCCGTCCGCGAGGCGGCACCAGCCCTGGAGCATCCCGCGGCCGGTGGGCCGCCCGACCGCGAAGCCCGCCACCGCCGGGTCCAGCCGCAGGTCGTAGCGCTCGACCAGCCGCACGGGCTCGAAGCCGGCCTCGGGCTCCTGCGGTGCGGACTCACGGCCCAGGCAGTCCTCCGGGGGCGGGAGGTCGGGCGGCCGGGCCGTGGTCCGCACGTCCCCCGCCAGGTCGGCGAGCCTCCCCGTCGTGGCGATGGCGGTGATCCGGCAGGCGTCGTCCTGGATCAGCTCGGTGGCGACGGTGGCCAGGCTGCGCCCCTCCCGCACGGTGCGGGTGGCGACCTCGGCCGCACCCGGGTGCGCGGGGGTGACGAACGTGGCGGCCAGCACCAGCGGATCCGGCTTGGCGTCGGACGCGGCGCGCAGCGCGGCGCCGATCACGGCGAGCAGGTACCCGCCGTTGAGCCCCTCGCCGATCCCCCAGCCGGGATGCAGGTCGGCGGCGAAGCGGTCACCGCCCTGCGGGCTCACGGACGTGTGTGCATCCAGCTCGCCACGCATGCCCGAAGGCTACTCGCCCGGCTCGCCGCCCCGGTCCCGCCGGGCCTTCTCCGGTGGGTCGCCGGCACCCGCGTGCTCGGGCTCCACCTCGCCGTGCCCCTCCTTGTCCCACCGCAGCGCGTGCACGCGATGGGTGCCGTCGAGGCCCTTCAGCTCGACCTCCTCGGTGTCGAGGACGACGACCCGGTCGGGGTCGAGGCGCTCGAGCACGGGGTCGGTCACGAGCACCTGGCCACCGTCGGCCAGGGCCCCGACCCGCGCGGCCGCGGCGACGTTGCGTCCGAAGAGGTCCCCGCTGCGGTGCACCGCCTCGCCGCGGTGGATGCCGACCCGCACGCGCACGTCCGCACGCCCGGGCTTGCGCGACTTGCGCGCGAGGTCGCGCTGGAACTGGATCGCGCACCGCACGGCCTGGATCGGGTCGGCGAAGGCGACCATGAAGCCGTCGCCCTGGGTCTTCACCACGTGGCCGTCGTTCTCGGTGATCCGGGCGCGCAGCTGCCGGTCGTGCCACTCCAGCACCCGCACCCACTCCTGGTCGCCGAGCTCCTCGTTGAGCGAGGTGGAGCCCTCGATGTCGGAGAAGAGGATCGTCAGCGTCCCGTCGCCCGAGGCCAGGCGCACGAGGTCCGGCTGCTCGACGCGGGCCCAGGCCGCGAGGTCGTCGATCGAGGACCGGATCGCGCCGGTGAAGCCACGCTCCCGCACGAGGTTGGCCGTGTCCCACACCGCTCGGACGGCGTCCCGCCCGGAGGGGATGATGCCGCGCTGCCGCAGGGTGCGCAGCGGCTCGGCACGGCGGACCAGTGCGTCGCGCTGCAGGGTCAGCTCGACGACCTCGCTGCGGGCCCGCTGCCAGCCGACGGCGAGCCACACCAAGCCGGCCGCCTCCGCGACGACCAGGCCGAGGAGGAGCCAGAACCACGGTCCGGTCACGCGGCCATCGTCGCAGACCGGCGCTCAGGCGCCGCGGCGCTCGGCCTCGAGAGCGTCGGTGAGCATCGCTGCCAGGGCCTCGAGCTGCACGTCGCCCGAGTCGGCGAGCTCCTCGTCCGACCCGTCGAGCGCCCGGGCGGCCAGGCCCGCCTTGCTGTCGATGAGCGCCGCGATCCGGGCGTCGACCGTCTGCGCCGCGATGATGCGCCACGCCGTCACCGGCTGGTCCTGGCCGATCCGGTGGACGCGGTCGATCGCCTGTGTCTGCTCGGCGTCGGTCCAGGAGAGCTCGGCGAGCACGACGTTGGAGGCGACCTGCAGGTTGATGCCGACACCCGCGGCCAGGAGCGAGCAGACGGCGATCGAGACGTCGGGGTCCTCGACGAAGGCGTCGACGTTGGCCTGGCGCACCTGCGAGGTCTGGTCCCCGCGGATCGAGGAGTAGCGGATGCCCCGCTCCGCGAAGAACCGCTCGGCCGCGTCGAGCACGTCCACGTGCTTGGCGAAGAAGACGACCTTGCCGACGTTGCGGGCGAGCTGGGCGGTGTAGTCCGCCGCGAGACCGGCCTTGGCCTGACCGATCCGGCGGACCATGCCGAAGACGTTCTCCCCGGTCTTCTCGGTCGAGTCGGCCAGCTCGCCGGCGGCGACGCGGCGCACCAGCTCGCGGTCGATGCCGTCGGGCACACCCGAGCTGCCCGGCGTCCGGGCCTCGGCTCGGGCCGCCAGCGCGCGGTGGTAGCGGTCGACGAGCCGCCGCACCATGTCGCGCTCGGCCGCCATGATGGAGCGACCGGCGGCGTCGTCGAGCTCGACCGGCAGGTCGGCGACGCGCCGGGCCGGGATGTCGGAGGCGACGTCGACCTTGCGCCGGCGCACGATGCCCATGTCGACGACCGCGTTGCGGGCGCGGGGGTAGAACTGCGGGTCCACCGGGGTCAGCTCGGTGGCGTCGAGCCGGGCCATCAGCGCCGGCGAGGGCTTCTTCTCGTCGATCCAGCCCAGGAACTCCCAGATCGCCCGGAAGTCCTCGATGTCGTTGATCAGCGGCGTGCCGGTCAGCGCCATCATCAGCGGTCGCGCGAGGCGAGCGCGGATCCGGTCCGCGATCTGGAGCACGAACTGCGAGCGCTGCGAGGACTTGTTCTTGATGAAGTGCGCCTCGTCGACGACCATCCCGCCGAAGCCGTGGGCGCCCAGCCAGCCGACGTGCCGGTCGAGGATGTCGTAGTTGACGACCACCACGTCGGCGAAGCCGTCGACGTGCTCGCCGTCGCCGTGCACCACGGTGCTCGTGCGGTGCGGCAGCCACAGCTCGACCTCGCGCGCCCAGTTGGTCTTGACGACGTTCGGCACCACGACCAGCAGCGGGAAGGCGCCGCAGGCCTCGGCGGCGAGCAGCGCCTCGGCGGTCTTGCCGAGGCCGGGCTCGTCGGCGAGCAGGAACGTGCGGTGCCCGCGCTCGGCGGCGGCGACGACGCGGGACTGGTGCGGCATCAGGTCGTGTCCGAGCTGCAGCTGCAGCTCGGTGGCCTCGGGCATCGGCATGTTGGCCCGCGCCCCGGTGGACGCGCGCTCGAAGGAGGTGAGCAGCGGGCCGATCAGCTCCCAGCCGGAGAGCCGGAAGCCGCCGTTGGCGCGCTCCTCGACGGCGGAGAAGTCGGGGACGAGGAACGGGTTGGAGAGCTGACGGCGCACGACCGACGGCGGCACCACGCGGCGCTCGGGCAGGGCCTCGTCGTCGTCCTCGTCGTCCTCCTCCTCGGGCTCCGGCTCGTGGCCGGCGCGGGAGCGGAAGTCGCGCCGCAGCTCGCGGGCGGCGTCGGAGATCTCGGCGTCCTCGGCGAGCAGGGTGAAGAGCGTGGGCTCGCGGGCCGCGGTCTGGGCGAGGATGGTGGCGATGCCGTCGAGCCGCTTGAGCTGCTCGGCCCGGTGGGCCTCGCTGGCGTCGGTGTCGGCCTTCACGCGGGCGCGCTCCTCGCGCACGAGCAGCGCCACGACCTGGAACGTCGTCCGCGTCATCGAGGAGATGCGACGGCGCTTGACCTCGTCCTCGACCTCGCGCACTGCCTTGGCGAGGACCGGGATGATCCCCTCGTTGTCGAGATGACGGGTGCGCCGGCTGCGCTCTCCGCCGCGGTTTCCCGACGAGCGTTGGCCTCGTCTGGCCACGTGCTCCCCTCTCTCCTGCCCGGCCGTGCCGGAACTCGTGCACGACGGGGCACGGTGGCTCCCCCCACGGCGACGTGGGACCCACACCCCGGGCCGGTGGCTCGCCGGGCACGTCCCTGTGCGTCTCGCCGCTGTGTGGCGAGACGGGACGCGCCGCGCCGAACCCGCAAGTGCTGGGCTCGTGCTTTGCGTGCTGGGCCGGACATCGAGGGTCCGGCGCTACCGCGGAGCGGAGTCGGGGCCCCGCTGGCCGCTCCGCAGTCACACCCATCATGGCACGGACCCCCCCTTGCGCGCAGCATCGCAGCCGCTGCCCGCCGCCGCCCCCGCGGCGTCAGCCCGCGTCGGGCGGCGACGCCAGGACCTGATCGGCGCCGCGCGGGTCCCGGTCCTGATCGCGCTCGCCCTCGTGCTCGGCGGCCGCCGGCAGGTCGAACGTGACGACCGTGCCCCGGCCGCATGGGTTGGCATCGGCATGGATGCGGCCGCCGTGCCGCTCGACGGCCCAGGCGCAGGTGGCCAGGCCGAGCCCCGAGCCGGCCACCTGCCCGTGGTTGGAGGCCCGCCGGAACGGCTCGAAGATCATGTCCTCCTCGCCCACCGGGATGCCGACTCCGCGATCGGCCACCGAGACCAGCACCCGGTCCCCCGCCGGCCGCACCGCGACGGTGACGTGGGGACGCTCGCCCTCGGTCGAGTACTTGACGGCGTTGCCAAGGATGTTGAGCAGCAGCTGACGCAACAGGCGCGGCTCAGCCTCGACGAAGGCGTCCGCGGTGGGCAGCTCGACCCGGGCCTCGGGGTGTGCCTCGCGCACCTCGGCGGCCACCTGGCGCGCCACCTCCACCACGCCGAGCCGCGTCAGGTGCAGGCGCGCCCGGTCGCTCGCGGAGAGGTCCAGAAGGTCCCGGATCAGCCGGTCCATCCGCTGGCCCGCGGCCTCGCTGCGGTCGAGGAGCCGCCGCACCAGAGGGATGTCGACCGCATGGCCGTCCAGGTCACCGAGCTCGTCCCGGGCCATCTGCACATAGCCCAGCGCACCGGTCAGCGGGGTCTTCAGGTCGTGGGCCACGGCACCGGCGAAGGCCTGCAGCTGCCGGTCACGCTGGTGCTGGTCCGTCACGTCGCGCACGACGAGCACGACCAGCCGCTCGGCGGACGCGCCCTCCCGCTCGGGCAGCAACGAGGCGCCGACCTCCACCACGGCCGGGCGCCCGTCCGGGCGCTCGCTTCGGTAGCGAGCCCCGGTCACGGTCTCGCCCGCAAAGGCCCGCGCGACGGGGTGCTCCGCGGGCTCCAGCGCCCGACCGTCGAGCCCCCGGAGGACGACCCCCTCCGCCACGTCGCCGTTCGCCCACACGAGCCGGTGCTGCTCGTCGTGGACGAGGACCTGCTCGGTCATCGCCCCCGCGATCGTCTGCAACAGCTGGGCGCGCCGCGAGGAGTGCCGGTGCGACCGGGCCAGCGCCGCGCTGAGCCGGGCGCGCTCCTGGCCGGCGTGGCTCAGGGCGAGGGTCGTCAGGGCAGCGAGGCCCGAGAAGACCTGGAACACGAAAGCCCGGCGCATCGGGTCCTCGATCGCCGCGAACGGCGGCGCGCCCTGGACGACCGCCTCGGTGGACAGGGCCACCAGGGTGCACACGGCGAGTGCGGCCCACAGCGGGGACAGCCGGGCGCCGACCCAGACGAGCAGTGCCATCGCCGCGAAGGGGACCGTCACCGCCAGCGAGGGATCCCGCAGCAGCACCGCCACCGAGCCCACCCCGAGGAGGAGCACGGCGAGGTCCCCACGAGTGGGTCGCGTGCCGGGACCCTCACCGGTCCGGCGGGCCCGAAGCAGCTCGAGCAGCAGGACGCCGACGACGAGGGTGCTCGCCGTGTTGCGCACCACCCAGGCGATCGCCACCTCGTGCGAGCTCTCGCCGTAGAGAAGGACCGTCCCCCACCACACGAGGGGGAGCGTGACGACGGCCCCGCCCAGGGCGCACGCCGTGAGCGTGACCATGCCACCCGTCCCCTCGGGCCACGGGGGTCGATCCCCGCGCCGGCGCAACCAGAGGTAGGACCCACCGACGACGGCCGCTTGAGCGGCGTGGGCCAAGGCGAAGCAGGCGACCGCGAGCTGCCCGTGCGGGAGAGCGAGGCCGTGCAGCCCCATCGCGGCGGTGACGCCGACCGCAACCAAGGGAAGCCGGCGCATCCCTCCGGAGACGGCCCACACCACCGCGACCCCGCCGGCCGGCCACAGCAGGGCGACCGGCATCTCGGAGGCATAGGTCAGGCGGCTCGCCAGGACGGCGACCAGGTATGCGCAGGTCCAGCCGACCATCCACGGCACGACCGGCGGCCGGTTGCCGCCTCCCCCACGTTGTCGCGTCACACCCGCCCCTGGACTGGTTGGCTCGGAGGAAGCATGCCGTACCCGCAACCAGCTCCGCAGTCGGTCGCGCAGAATCGGCCGAGAGGGGGCGGGGACCGTGAGTCGCTGCCTGCTGCGACACCCGGTCTGTTGACGCCACCCCACGGCGGCTCTAGGTTCCATGAAGGGGGCCACTCCGGCCAGATCGAGGGGTGAGCAGCGTGGACGCAGTCCAGGGGTTCGCGACCGCCATCGACACGTCGCCCGCGGTCCGCCGGGTCGCTGCTGTCCGGCCCGATCACGTGCCCCGCCGCAAGCGCATCGGTGAGGAGCGGATCACCGACGTGCTTGCCGTCGAGGAGGCGGGCTTCCGCCGGGAGGTCACCGGCAGGCGCGGCTTCGCCACCACCTGTTCCTGGGGGTCCACGCAGGAGCGACACCCGTCGTCCCGGACCCGCGCACAACTATCTGGAGGTCACCGATGAGCTGGAGTGTTTCTGGGAACTATTTCGAGGCGTGCAACTGCGAGACGGCCTGTCCCTGCATCTTCCTGAGCCCCCCCACCACCGGGGAGTGCACGGCGGTGGTCGGCTGGCAGATCGAGGACGGGAACCACGAGGGAACCGACCTCGCCGGCCTCAACGTCGCCCTCGCGGTCCACTCCCCCGGCCACATGGCCGAGGTGCCCTGGCAAGCCGCCCTCTATCTCGACGAGCGGGCGTCGGAGGAGCAGGCCGGCGCGCTCGGGGCGATCTTCTCCGGGGCAGCGGGCGGCCACCCGGCACGCCTCGCGGGGCACATCGGCGAGGTGCTCGGTGTGGCCTCCGCCGCGATCGCCTTCGAGGCGGACGGTGACTCGAGGACGCTCCAGGTCGGCGACGTCGCCGACATCAAGGTGACCGCCGTGGCCGGCGCCGACGGGAGCCGGGTCACGATCGAGAACCACCCTTTGGTCATCGCACTGGGGAACCCGGCCGTCGCCGCACGCTCCGACCGGATGCACTACGCCGATCACGGGTTCGAGTGGGACCTCTCCGGCCGCAACGGCCTCTTCTCCCCGTTCGGCTACGAGGGCTGAGTGGCGACGTCCCTGGCGGCACCGCACCGCACCCGGACGATCACCGTCGGCGCCGGCCTCGCCGCGGTCACGGCCGGGTGCTGGGTCTACCTGGTCGCGGTCCACGCGGCGATGGGCTCGATGGGTTCGGCGCTCGCGATGCCGATGACGGCGGCCTGGTCCGCGGGCGACGTCGTCCTGATGTGGGTCATGTGGGCGGTGATGATGGCCGCGATGATGCTGCCCGGGGCGACGCCGATGGTCGCGGCCTACGCCCGCACGGTCCGGTCACCGCGGTCGGGCGTCCGCGGCTCGACGGCGCTGTTCGTCAGCGGCTACGTCGCCGTGTGGAGCGGCGTGGCCGTCGTCGCCACGGGCGCGCAATGGCTGCTGCACCAGGCCGCGCTCGTCGACGCGATGGGCGCCTCGACGACGCGCTGGCTGGCCGCGCCCGTGCTCGCCGCCGCGGGCGCCTACCAGTTCACCGATCTCAAGCGGGTGATGCTCGCGCGGTGCCGATCACCGCTCGGCTTCCTGCTCCACGACTGGCGGGACGGCCGCACCGGCGCCCTCGTGATGGGTGCGCACCACGGCGTGCTGTGCCTGGGCTGCTGCTGGGCCCTGATGGCGCTGCTGTTCGTGCTGGGCGTGATGAACCTGTGGTGGATCGCCCTGCTGGCGACCACGGTGCTGGTGGAGAAGCTCACCCGCGGTGACCTGGTCCCGCGGGTCCTCGGAGGCGTCATGATCCTCGGCGCCGCGGTGGTGGCGATCGGGGTCTGAGCCGCTGGCTCCCCGGGCGCTGTGGCGCGGCCCTGACCACGCGAGCCCGCTGCCGCCGGTTCACCGCCCCTCGAACACCTCGGATCCCGGGACCCGGGGCCCTTCCGAGGGACCTGCCCGTCCGTGGTGAGGTGGGGCTGGCTCGGGAGGTGACCATTGCATTCCTACGCGCAGGTGCACGAGACCCACAGCGCTGTCGTCGTCCTGCTCGGGGACCGGGCGTTCAAGGTCAAGAAGCCGGTCGACCTGGGGTTCCTCGACTTCCGGACCCGGGAGCAGCGCCTGGCGGCCTGCCGGCACGAGGTGGACCTCAACCGCCGGCTGGCGCCCGACGTCTACCTCGGCGTCTACGACGTGCTCGACGACGCCGGCGATGCCGTCGACCACCTCGTGGCGATGCGGCGGATGCCCGAGGAGGCCCGGCTGACGACGAGGGTGCGGGAGGGCACCGCCACGGTCGCCGAGATCGACGAGCTCGCCCGGGTGCTGGCGACCTTCCACGGCGCCTGCCGCCGGGGCCCGGACGTGGACCGCGCCGGCGGCCGGGATGCCCTGGCCGAGCGGTGGGAGCAGAGCTTCCGACAGACCGAGCGCTTCGCCGGGACGCTGCTCGACGCCGAGGTCCTCGGCGAGGTCCGCGCGCGCACGCGGCGCTTCCTGGCCGGGCGAAGGAGGCTGTTCGACGATCGGGTCGCACGGGGCTGCATCGTGGACGGCCACGGCGACCTGATGGCCCAGGACATCTTCTGCCTCCCCGACGGCCCGAGGGTGCTGGACTGCCTCGAGTTCGACCCGGAGCTGCGCCACGTGGACGTCGTCGACGACGTGGCGTTCCTCGCGATGGACCTCGAACACCTCGGGGCGCCGCAGCTGGCCGGCCGCCTGCTGACCCGCTACCGCGAGCTCAGCGGCGACCCGGCGCCCGCGTCACTGCTCGAGCACTACGTCGCCTACCGCGCCTTCGTGCGGGCCAAGGTCGACTGCCTACGCCATGACCAGCAGGGGCCCGACCAGGGCACCGCGGCCGCCGCCGACACCGCCGAGGAGGCCGCGCGTCTGCTCGACCTCACGCAGCGGCACCTCCGGGCGGGCGCCGTGCGCCTGGTCCTGGTCGGGGGGCCGCCCGGGGTCGGGAAGTCGACGCTGTCCGAGCGGCTCGGCGACCGCCTCGACGTGGCGGTGCTCTCCAGCGACCGGGTGCGCAAGGAGCTCGCCGGCGTGCCGGCGACGCATCCGCTGCCCGCGGCCTACGGCGAGGGGGCCTACGCACCGGATCGGACGACGGCCACCTACGCCGAGCTCCTGCGCCGAGCGGAGCTCATGCTCGCCGCCGGGCAATCGGTGGTCCTGGACGCGAGCTGGGGCAGCGAGGACCAGCGCCGGAAGGCCAGGGACGTGGCCGCGCGGACCTGCAGCGACCTGGCGGAGATCCGCTGTCGCGCCGAGGACGCCGTCGCCGACGCACGGATCGCCTCACGCCCCCACGGAGCCTCGGACGCCGACCCGTCCGTGGCCGCGGCGATGCGGCGCGGGTTCCCCGCGTGGCCGGAGGCCGTCGGGATCGACACCGGCGGGGACCCCGCGGCGGCCCTGCGGGCGGCGGCCGAGGCCGTCGACGCCTCAGCCGTCAGACCGGGGTGAGGGCTGCCGGTGCCGCTGTTCGCGGCCGCGACGCCGGTGCCACGCCCGGCCGGCGCCCGCGCTCAGGGCTCGGGTCCTCGCGCCTCGGGACTCCCTTCCCTGCTCGCCGGGGGGCCGCCGCGGCAGGCTGATGCCTCGATCGATACCCCGGGAGGACGCATGATGCTCGAGGTCCACGGGCCGCCCGGCCCGATCCATGGGGACCCGTCACGCGGGCCAGCAGCCCCGCAGCCGTCATGACCTCCGACACCGAGAGGAGCCAGCGCATGGGCAACGCGACGCCCAACGCCGGGGGCGGGGCCATCTACGGCCTCGGGGTCTTCGGCGCGTGGGTCTACTTCTTCCAGCAGGCCGACGCCGGCGTGGAGTACGTGTGGGCCGTGGTCCAAGGGCTCTTCTGGCCAGCGTTCATGGTCTTCGAGGCGTTCGGCGCACTTGGGGCATGACCGCCCTCACCCGGCGCCCACCGGCCGGCCTGTGCGGGATGGTCGCGCGCGAGGCGATCGAGAGGTGACCACCTCACCACCGCCGGTCGCCTCGTCGCGCCGACGCGTCGCGACCTTGCTCCCCGCGGCAATGCCGCTGGCGATGCAGGGCGTGTTCCGTGCCACGACCCGCCGCTACGGCCCCGAGCGCGGGTATCAGGCTGGCTTCGCCGTCTACTGGGCCAGCTGCTGGTTCGCAGCCGGCACCGTCCTGGGGCCTCGACGCCTGCTCCGGCTCTGGCTGGCACCCGCACCGGCACTGCCGCCGCCGCGCGCACTCGGCGCCGCCGTGCTGACGGCGCCACCCCTGGGTGGCTTCGCGACCCAGTGGCTTCCCCAGGCCCGGGAGAGCGGACCCGCCGTAGTTGCCTTCGCAGCGGGCATCGGGACCACGAACGCCCTCGCCGAAGAGGTGTTCTGGCGAGGGGTCCCGCTCGCGGTCTTTCCCGACGAGGCGCTGCGGGGATGGCTGTGGCCTTCGCTCGGCTTCATCGTCTGGCACCTGGTCCCGCTCACAGCGCGTCCCTCGAGCCTCCGCCGTCGCGCCGCGGTCCTCGCGGGGGCTGCCTTGGTCGGGTCGGGCTATGGGTGGATCGCCCTGCGCACCCGGTCGCTGGCCTGGGTCGCGCCCGCGCATGCACTCACCGACTCCAGCGGGCTCGCACCGATCCGGTCGGCCTGGTTGGGCCGTCCGGCGTTGTCCGACCCGGAGCGGGGCGCGGGTGGCGGGGTGGCCAGACCTCGGCTCGGTCAGGCGTCGACCGGCTCCCGGGATGCCTCCCAGGCGCTGAAGCCGCCGAGGAGGTCGGAGACGTCCTCGAAGCCGCGGCTGCGCAGGAAGGCGGCGCCGACGCTCGAGCGCCAGCCCCCGGCGCAGTAGACGACCAGCGGGTCGGTGCGGGAGAGCTCGCCGAGGCGGCGGGGCAGCTCGGCCAGCGGCAGGCGCAGGGCGCCGGGGACGGTGCCGGTGGCCGCGACCTCGCCGGCGTTGCGCAGGTCGACCACGGTCACGGGCCGCGCCGGGTCGCCCAGGGCCTCCTCGAGCTGGACCGGGCTGAGCCGGCTGGCGTGCCCGACTCCGGCGGGTTCGCAGTAGTCGGCGAGCACGCTTTCCACCTCGGGCAGGTAGCCGATCACGTTGTCGAAGCCGATCCGGGCGAGGCGGGTCACGGCCTCGGCCTCGTGGCCCTCGGGGGCGACGACCACGACGTCGATCGCCGGGTCGAGCAGCATGCCCGCGGTCTCGGCGAACCGGCCGTCCAGCGGCACGCTGAGCGAGCCGCGCAGGTGTCCCGCCGTGAAGTCGGTCTGGTCGCGGGCGTCGAGCAGGACCGCCCCGCCGGCGAGCGCCTCCATCGCCTGGTCGACTCCCAGCTCCGGCGCCGAGGCGTCGAAGGTGTCGTGCACCTTGCGGTTCAGGGTGGCGTCGTAGACGAAGTAGTCGGGCGCCGAGGGCTGGTCGGCGGTCACGAGCGCGACGAACTGCTCCTTCGGCATCGGCTGGCAGGCGTAGTTGAAGCGGCGCTGCTCCCCGATCGTCGACTGCTTCTCGGTGGAGAGGTTCTTCCCGCAGGCCGACCCCGCGCCGTGGGCGGGGAACACCCGCACGGCGTCGGGCAGGCCCATGAGCTTGCGCTGCACCGAGTCGTAGAGCATGTCGGCCAGCTCCTCGGCGGTGACGCCCAGCGAGGCGAGCAGGTCCGGGCGGCCCACGTCGCCGATGAAGAGGGCGTCCCCGGTCAGCACGCCGTACGGCACCTCGTCCTCGGCGCGCTCGCGCACGAGCACGCTGATGGACTCCGGGGTGTGGCCGGGCGTGTGCATGATCTCCAGCTGCACGCCGGAGCCGTCGCCGAGGTCGATGCGCTCGCCGTCGGCGAGGTGGCGGATCGGGTAGTCCGCCTCCGCGGCGCTGCCGTAACCGATCCACGCCCCCGTGGCCTGCGCCATCTCGAGGTGGCCGGCCAGGAAGTCGGCGTGGAAGTGGGTGTTGATGACGCCCACGATCTTCAGGCCGTGCTGCTCGGCATCCTCGAGGAAGTCCTGGACGTCGCGGCGCGGGTCGACCACGACCGCGTTGCCGGTGTGCTCGTCGCCGATGAGGTAGGTGGCCTGCGAGAGACAGTCCAGGTAGTGCTGCGCGAAGTACATGACGCTCCTCCGGTCCTCGGACGGCCGGCGCGGCCGCGGCGGTGTCTGCTCGAGGCGGACATGGGGCTGATCTTATCCCCCCTGGGGGATATGCGTCAAACCCCCCGGGGGGATATGCTCGAGGCTCGAGCCAACCCAGGAGGGCACCCGCCATGCAGATCGATCCCACCGAGCTCCGCCCGGTCCTCAACCGGGTCAAGCGGGCCCACGGCCACCTCGGCAAGGTCATCGCCCTGATGGAGGACGGCACCGACTGCGAGGAGGTCATCACCCAGTACGGCGCCGCCCTCAAGGCGCTCGAGCGCGCCGGCTACGCGCTCGTCGCGACCGGCATGCGCCAGTGCCTCGCCGGCGAGAGCGGATCCGACGGGTACTCCGCCGAGGACGCCAAGCGCATGGAGAAGCTCTTCATCAGCCTGGCCTGATCAATGACGTCGTCGAGTCCCGGCGGGCCGCGTCCTCGAGACCCGTGGCTGAAGGATGGCCCCGTGGTCTCGCACGGACCCCCCGACCGCCGATGGCGCACCGTGCTGCTCGCAGCCCTGTCGTCGGCGGTCCTGCTCCTCGCTCTCGCGCCGCTCGCCCTGCCGCCGTCCTATTCCTGGGTCGAGCTCGGCACCAGCGAGGCGGCCGCCCAGGGCGTCGAGGGCGCCTGGGTGGCGCGCATGGGCTTCGTGGTCTTCGGGCTCGCCGTGCTCGGGGTCTGCGTGCTCCGCCACGCGGCCTGGCAGCCGCTGGCGACCGGGCTGCACGCCTGCTTCGGCGTCGGCCTGCTCCTCGTCGCCGTCTACTCCCACGCCCCCTGGGAGGCGGGGGCGCCGTACGTGGAGCTGGAGGACCAGCTGCACTCGGTGTTCGCCGCGATCGTGGGGTTCTCCTTCATCACCGGCGTGGCCACCACGCTGGTCGTGCGGCGGCCCCGGACCCGGGCCAGCCTGGTCGGCGACGTCGCTGCGCTCCTCGTCGCCGCCACGGTTCCGCTCCTGATGGCCGCCCCGGTGTGGGGGGTCCTGCAGCGGTTCATGTTCCTGACCGCGGCCGCCTGGTATGCCGCGGAGGTGCAACGAGAGGCGCCCCAGGATCGACGTGCCGCACCGTGAAGCCCTCGGGCTGCACACCTCGGGGCTCCCGGTTGGGACCTCGGCCCACGGCGCCGGGGAACTGCGGCCCTGATGGTCGACCCCGCCGCGACCGCAGGCTGTGAGTCGATGCCCCTGTCCACTGAATGCCGCGCCGAGGAGGTCGGGATGTCTCAGCACCACTCGCGGCCCGGCGATGTCGGGGTCGATGACCACTCGGTCGGGCTCGGGCCTGTCCACCCCCTGGTCATGGTCTACGGCGGGGGCGGCGTCGTCGGGATCGCCTACACCGCCGGCGTCGCCGCTGGTCTGGCCAGCGCCGGGATTCCCGTGTCGACTGCCCCCGCCCTGGGCACGTCGGCGGGCTCCTGGACCGCCTCGGCGCTGGCGCTCGGCCTGTCCTACGACGACCTCGCGCATCTGCCGGTCCTGTCGCTGCCGGCCAGGCGCACCGGAGTGCTCGCAGACGTTGCCCGCGCGGTCTTCGGGGAGTCGACCCACCCCCTGGTCTCGGTCTCGGCGGTGAGCCTGCGATCCGGACGCCGGCACATCCTCGACGGCGGCACCCATCCGTTGGCCGACCTCGTCGCAGCCTCCTCGGCCGTGCCCGGGCTGCTGCCGCCGCACCGCGTCGCGGGGCACGCCTACATCGATGGCGGCATGTGGTCGGCCACCTCAGTGGACGCGGCCGCGGAGGCCTCTCAGGTGATCGTGGTGGCGCCGCTGGCGGGCCGCGTGATGGGTCCGTTGGGCCGCGTCGCCGGCACGTTGCTCGAGCGCGAGCTCACCCGTTGGCGGCACGCCCACCCGGAGGCCAGCATCTCGATGATCCGACCCAACCGGGAGATCGCGGAGACGGTCGGGGCGCGCCCCATGGCCCTGTTCGACGCCGGACGCGCCCACGCGATCTACGCGCCCGCCTTCGAGCAGGGTGCCCGGCGCGGCGAGCGGATACTCGCCAGCGCTGCCTAGGCACAGCCCCCGCCACGGGGGCGGGCGGTCAGGCGCCCTCGTCGAACGTCGAGAGGAGCACCTCGAGCACGTCACGCTCCGAGACGAGGCCCACGAGCTCTCCGTCGCCGACCACGGGAAGGTGTCGCACCCCGGCCCGCTCCATGAGGCGGCCGGCGTCGAGCACGGTCGAGTCCCGCGAGATGGTGACCACATCGACCGCCATGACCTCGCTGACGCTCAGGTCCGCGAGCGTGCTGCCGAGCCCGGCGTGGGCCACGACGTCGCGTTCGGAGAGCATCCCGACCAGGTCGTCGCCGGAGAGCACCGCCAGGACGCCGATGTCCCCGGAGGCGAGCGCCTCGGCCGCATCCGCGAGCGTGTCGCCGGGCGAGGCCGTCGCCACCGGCCACTCCATCACTCCCGTCACGCCATCTGTCGGGCCGTGGCTTCCTCGGCGTTCCGTTCGCGTCGACATCTGGTCGCTCCTCTCACCGCTCGGGACATCATCGCCCTCCCCCGTCGCTACCGACGGGCGGGCGCCCAAGCCACGCCCCGGGGCGATGCGAGGCTGAGACTATCGCGACCGTCGCGATTCGAGGTCGGCGCCGTGGCGACGCCGAGCGTGCGGCGTGCGGGCACGGTAGTTTCGAGCCATGAAGCTCGGAGTGCACCTCGTGACCTACGACTTCGAAGGCGGCCCGCCGGCCATCGCGCCCATGTTGGCGGCGACCGGCAAGGCGGTGGACGAAGGCGGCATCGACAACCTCTCGGTCATGGACCACTACTGGCAGATGGAGATGGTCGGTGGGCCGGACCTGAACATGCTGGAGGGCTACACGACCCTCGGCTTCCTCGCAGCGCATACGAGGTCGGCCGAGCTGCAGCTGCTGGTCACCGGGACGACGTACCGCCACCCCGGTTTGCTGGCCAAGATCATCACCACCCTCGACGTGCTCTCCGGCGGGCGCGCACTGCTGGGGATTGGAGCTGCCTGGTATGAGGAGGAGGCGGTCGGACTCGGCGTACCGTTCCCTTCCACCAAGGAGCGGTTCGAACGGCTGGAGGAGACCCTCCAGATCGTGCGCCAGATGTGGAGCGACGACGAGGGTCCGTACGACGGCGTGCACTACCAGCTCCGCCGCACCCTGAATCGTCCGCAACCGATCCGCACGCCGCCGATCATGGTCGGCGGGACCGGCGAGAAGAAGACGCTGCGGTTCGTGGCGAAGTACGCCGATGCCTGCAACCTCTTCGGCGACCCGGCGGATGCCTCCGGGACGGTCCACAAGCTGGAGATCCTGCGCGAGCACTGCCAGAACGAAGGCACCTCCTACGACCGTCTGCGCAAGACGATCACCTGCATGGCGCCGGCTGACCCTGCAGCGGACGGGGCTGCCTTCGTCGAGCAGATGAGAGCCTTCGCCGACATCGGCATCGACGAGGTCCACGTGATGCCGCCGAGCAACGATCCGGCCACCTTTGTTCGCGCCCTGGGCGAGCACGTGGTGCCAGGGCTTTCCGCGCTCTAGTGGAGCGCTGCCGACCCCATCCGACGACGACGGCAGACAGGCGGCCTGACGACCACTGGGAGACAGGGGCACTTCGTCGCAGCCATGCGCACGTGTCGGCGGCCCTGCAGACCGACATGGTCCACGTCGTTGGCACCCAGCGGACCGACGTGCGTGGCAGCACGCAGGACGTCGGAGTCGATCTGACTCATGATGAGTTTGACGGCGGGCGCGTCCGGGGGGCCGCCTGGCATGACGGCCTGATTGGTGGCGCCCGATGAGTTCATGGCAGTTCGTCGCCGCCTGCGCGGTGGGGGCGCCCGGCTTGGTCCTCGGCGTCCTGTTGGCGTGGCGGCGTCAGTGGGTGGTGGGCGCTCTTCTGCTCGCCCTGGGGTTGCTCCCCTTCTCCCTGCTGGCGCCGGATGCCAACCTGGCAGGCTTGCCGCCGCACGGGCTCGGACTCGTCCTGGCGGTCGCGTCGGTGGCCGGATGGGTCTGGCTCTACCTGCCTCCGGCGCTGCTGGCTGCCTATCTGCCTGATGGCCGCACGGGGCGCGGCTGGTGGGTGCTCCCGGCCGGTTGGTTGGTCTTCCTGGTGTCGTTCCACGCGGCGGTCGCGCTCGACCCTGCTACGTACGGCCGGGGGCCGGACCAGATCCGGGGCAGCCCCCCGGCCGGGGTCCCACCGTGGTTCAACGAGGTGCTCGGTGTCGGCTCCCTGCTCCTCCTGCTCGCCCTGCTGGTGGGATCGGCGGTTCGCCTCGTCGTCCGCTTTCGCCGTGGGAGCACGCACGTGCGCCGGCAGCTGAAGTGGTTCGTGCTGAGCATGCTCCTGCTTCCTGCTGTGCTCGTCGTGACGTGGGTGGCGTACCTGCTGACTGATGTTGCGGGCGTCGTCGTGGTGGTCGGGTTGCTGCTCGTCTACCTCACCGTTCCGGTCGCCGTGGCAATCGGAGTGCTGCGTCACGACCTGCTGGACGTCGATGCGCTGGTGAGCCGGGCGGTCGCCTACCTCCTGCTGACCGGGGGCCTGGTGGGGGTGTTCGCGGCGCTCACGGTGGGGCTCGGCGTGATGCTGGGTCGAGGGTCCGAGCTCGGTGCGGCGCTGGCGACTCTGGCCTGTGCTGTGGTGTTCGGGCTGCTGCGGCGGCGTGTGCAGTGGCTGGTCGACGCCAGGTTCGACACGGCCCGTCACGACGCGCTCGCGGGGCTCGACCTCTTCCTCGACGACCTTCGCGTGGGGCGCCGCGACCCGGAGCACATCGAGTCGGCGTTGCGCGCAGCGCTGCGTGATCCGGCCCTGACCGTCGTTTACTGGCTGGGGCCGGACGCCCAGGCACCTTGGTTGCGCGGGGACGGGACTGCTGCCGCGCGGCCCAGCGGCCAGGCGCTAGACGTCGCTGTGGCTGGGCGGCTGATCGGCTGCGTCGGGTATGACGCAGCTGGCGGCCGCCCCCGTCTGCTGCGGGAGGCACTCCGCCGGGCCCACCTCCCGCTCGAGCTCACTCGCTCGCGGATCGCCTTGCGTCACGCGCTGTCCGAGACCCAAGCCTCCCGCGCACGCCTGGTCGAGGCCACCGACGCGGAGCGCCGTCGACTGGAGCGTGACCTCCACGACGGTGCCCAGCAACGGCTGGTTGCGATCGGGATGTCGCTGCGCCTGGCCCACGAGGTAGCCGACCCATCCGACCCGATGCGGGCCGTGCTCGACTCGGCGGTGCAGGATCTGCAGGCAGCAGTGTCGGAGCTGCGAGCCCTGGCCGGCGGCGTGCGCCCCCGCGGACTGGACGAGGGGCTGCCGGCCGCCGTTCGTGGGCTGGTCCTCGCCAGTCCGGTACCAGTGGATGCCCGGGTGACCGCCGAACCCATGCCCGAGCCGGTGGCCACCACGGCGTACTACGTGGCTGCCGAGGCCCTGACCAACGCGCTCAAGCACGCTGGAGCTCGCTCGGTGGCGATCGACGTCGCGCTCGACGAGGGCGAGCTGATAATCCGGGTCTCGGATGACGGATGCGGGGGTGCCACGGTCTCGGCGGGCTCGGGTCTCGCCGGTCTGGGTGACCGCGTGGCTGCCACGGGAGGGGTTCTGCACGTGGACAGCTGTCCGGGCGCCGGCACGCGAGTTGAGGCGAGGCTGCCGTGCGGATCGTGATCGGTGAGGACTCCGCCGTCGTCCGCGAGGGACTGGCCCTGCTGCTCATCCAGGCAGGTCATGAGGTCGTCGCCCGTGCGGTGGACGCCCCCGGTGTGGTCGCGGCTGTGCAGGAGCACCAGCCGGACCTGTTGATCACCGACGTCCGGATGCCGCCGACGATGACCGACGACGGTGTCCGGGCGGCGCGGGAGCTGAGGGCGTCGACGCCGGGTCTGCCGGTCGTGCTGCTATCGCAGCACGTCGAGACCACGCAGTCGGCCGAGCTGGTCGCGACAGGTGCGTTCGGCTACCTGCTGAAGGATCGGGTCCTCGACCTCGAGGACTTCCTCGACGCTCTGCGCCGCGTCGCGGCCGGGGGGTCGGCGCTGGACCCCGAGGTGGTCGCGTCTCTGCTGGCACCGATGGGGCCGGAGCCAGGGTTCGCGGAGCTGACCGCCCGAGAGCGGGACGTCCTGGGCCTGCTGGCCGAGGGCCGATCGAACGCAGCGGTGGCGCGTCGCCTGCACATGACTGAGCGCACTGTGGAGACCCATGTCCGCCACATCTTCGTCAGGCTCGGGCTCTACGACTCCGACGACGACCACCGCCGCGTCCTGGCGGTGCTTGCCTACCTTCGCAACAGCTCGTAGGGCTGCGGCGGGTTCTCGTGAGCGGTCCCCGCACCGCGGAGCAGCGCGATCGCCGCCAGTCCCAACCCGACCGCCTGCGCGAGAGCAGCGACCACCTCGACGAACGGACTGAAGCTCAACACGTGCAGCACCGGCCAGGCCATCAGGCCGTACCCGGCGACCCGGGCAGTGGTGCGGGCACGCACGAGCGCGAGCCCGAGCAGAAAGGTGCCGACGATGTTGCCGAGCACGAAGACCGGGCCTGCCCAGGCGGTCATGGGCTGCTTCGCGAACTGATCGAGGATCTCGACGTTCTGCGCGGCCGATCCCCCGCTGGTCACCATCGCGACCTCGGTGCCTGCTCCCTGGAAGACGAGGCCGAAATAGCAGATGTAGCCGAGAGCGGTCAGGACGCCCCCGATGAGACCCAGGCGCGCGGCACGAATGCGGACGAGGCGCATGACGCCGAGCACGGCCGGCACGAGGAGGATCGCTCCCACCATGTCGACGAAGCTCGCCCACTGGACCGCCCCCAGGTGCTCGGCGGTGAGCGCCAGGCCCGCGGCGTGGTCGCTGATGTCGTCCTGCCCGTGCGGGTTGGTCAGCGCGTTCACGGCCTCGGCGATGACGACGAGCCAGGGGGCCACGATCATCGCCAGGGCGAGCCCGACTCGCCGAGTGGCCGCGGTGCGGGCAACCGGATCGACTTGGGCGGTGCGGGGTTCAGCAGCGCCAGTCATGGAGGCTCCTCGGTCGAAGAATGGTCGCCAACGAGACTGGTCTGGTCGCCCCGCGATCGCGTCGGCGGCAGCACCGCACTCGGGTGCGTGCCAGGACGCACGTGCAGGCGCGGCGTGAACCGGTTCGGGCCCATGCGGCGCCGAGCTCTCGGCGTGTCGATCGTCGACGGGGATGCTGGCCCCGTCGGCTAGGACTGGGGGACACGGCTTTGGCGCGCCTCCCAAACGGGGTTGGCCAGGCTGCGATCGGCTCAGGCGTCGAGCCGAGCCCGACGCCGCCAGCGACCGCCTTTCCTTCCCGGTCCGCAAGTGCCCGCGACCGCACCGGCTACTTCCGTAGACCTGATTTTCGTCATACGATTTTGATCATGGTCAGCGAGGAGCAGATCCAGCAGTGGGCGGACGAGGCCGAGGCTGGCTACGACGTCGAAGAGTTGAAGCGCCGCCGACGGGGCCGGCCCGGCCGCGGCGCCGAGCCAATGCAGGTCGTAGCGGTACGCCTCACCGCTGAAGAGCTCGCCGCGGTCGACGCCATCGCCGAACGTGAGCACATCTCGCGATCCGAAGCGATCCGCCGAGCGCTCGCCGGCTTCGCCGCGTGAAGGCCACGACGACGCACTGAAACACGGGGCACTCCCAGAGGACGCTGTCCAAGCAGCCGACTGGTCGCTCCGGATCGAACCTCTCGAGGAACAGGACTGGCCGGATCGCGAACTGCAGCTCGGCTTCGACACCCAAGCGCGCCTGCTCGAAACCGTCGTCCTCATCTTTCAGAGCGGCTTCTCCTGCCCCTGGCCGGCCCGCCGACCGCGCCTGGGGGTTGCTCTCATGCCCGAGCGACCACGATGTGTGCCGGAGTGTCGAAGACCATCGCTCCGTTTGAGGTTCTGTAGGCCCTGAGCGCATCCTCGGCCGCGTCGAGGATGGAGTCCACCAGATCATCGCCGAGGTGCACCCCCATCACGGGAAGCCACCCTCTGAGGTCGGCCTCGACCATCGATCGCACGCTCGGGAACGATGCCGTGCCGTGCTGAGTGTCCATCGAGACCACCACCGCTCCGGCATCCTCGAACACCCCTCTGAGCTCACCGGTGTCACCCAGCACGAACGGAGCTCGAAGCGCATCGGCCGCGGCCGAGCCGGCCCGCCTCTCCAACAGATCGACGGAGATCGGGTAGGCCCCCGAGTGCTCCAGGCCATCCCACACTGCCACCGCGACCAGTCCGCCGGGCCTGAGGCAGCGGAGCATCTCGCGGATCGCCCGCTTCTTGTCAGGGAAGAACATCAGCCCGAACTGGCTGACCACGACGTCGAACGTGTCGTCATCGAACGGCAGCGCGCCGGCATCGCCCTCGATCCACGTCACGCCCGGCTCGAGGTCGGCGGCGACAGCGAGCATCCCGGGGGCGATGTCCAAGCCGGTCACAGCACCCGTCGGACCAACGCGCGCATGGGCGGCTCGCGCCAGAACACCGGTGCCGCAGGCCACATCGAGCAGGCGGTGCCCGGCCACAACCTTGGCGGCGTCCAGCACGGGTTCAGCCCACTGGCCGAAGAGTGCCTTGACATGAAGACGCTCGTAGTCGCGCGCTGCATCGGCGGCTCGACCCAACGAATCCGACATCACAGCCTCCACGGCCCCATCGGTGGCTGCACTCTACTCGTGGGAGCGGGGGTCCCCGTCACCTCACTTGTCGCCCCCTGACCGGTGACCCATGGGCTCGCGGAGCGTGCCGGAAGCCGATTGGCTCGCAGAGCGTGCCGGAAGCCGATTGGCTCGCGGAGCGACCCGGTGAGCATGGATGCCGGCGTGAGCGGTCTGGCGCGGCGGCTGCGCTGAGGCGGGCCGGCCCGGCGCGCTCCGGCTCCTGTCCGAGTCAGTACCACCCGACGCGCTGGGAGTGGGCCCAGGCCCCCTGCGGGTCGCTGTAGCGGGCGGCGATGTAGGCCAGTCCCCAGGTGATCTGGGTCTCCGGGTTGGTGCGCCAGTCCTCGCCGACGACGGCCATCTTCGAGGCCGGCAGCGACTGCGGGATGCCGTAGGCGCCCGACGAGCGGTTCTCCGCGAGGTGGTTCCAGCCCGACTCGCGTCGCCACAGCGCGTCGAGGTAGGGCCACTGCTCGGCGTCGAAGCCGAACTCCAGCAGCATCTGGTAGCCGAGCCCGCGGTTGGAGTCGGGGTCGACGTCGGTCGGCCGCGTGCCGGGCGACGGGCTGGGAAGGCTCTGGGCGATCCGCTCCGCGCGGTTGCGCAGCTGCTCGAGGATCACGCGCCGTGGGACGCGGGCGGCCGCGCCGGTGCGCCCCCGTCCGATCCTGGCGGTCCTCGCGGGCTTCGAGGACCTGGCGGCCCTCGCGGGCTTCGAGGACCTGGCGGCCCTCGGGGTCGTGGCGGTCTCGGTGGTCGGGGAGGGGCCCGGGGTCGACGGGGAGACGGTGACGCCGGCCCTGGTCGTCGCCGGGGTGTCCGGCGAGGCGCGACGCTCCGAGGCCGACGGCGCCGCGCCGCCGCAGCCGACGACCAGCAGCACCCCGAGACCGGCTCCCACGGCTCGCGTCAGTCGCACCGGTCCCACCCGCGGGAGCGTACGCGACGGAGCGGGACGCGACCCGGACTCCGTGAAACCCGCGCGGGCGTCCGGTGGTGGGGTCGTCCATGACGAGCCGACCTGGGTCACCACGACACGATCATTCTCGGGGCCGGGGACGGGCAACACCCTGATCACCGAGGCCGACAGGCGGCACCCACCGCGATCGTCGAGCCGTCGCGCTCCGCTGGCACGTGCTGAACCGCCGACGCGGCGGTGGGCTTCGAGGAGGCCGGCCGACTCGGCGTCCATGGTCGTCTGGACCGGGTCGAGTCGCCTGCCGCGCCGCCGCTACCGCGCTCGGCGTCACCGAGGTCGTCGACCGACGACAACGACCAGCTGCTGGGGCCGGCGGAGCCGCTGCTTCGCTGAGTGCGCCTCGTCGAGAACGCCGACCGAGCAGCTGCCGGATCGGCGTCCGGGAGCAGAACTCCGAGGCCCACCGTCCCGACCATCACCTGGTAGCGCACCGGAAAGTTGTAGCGCTCGGTCGACAACGGTGACGTGATCGTGACCGACCCATCGGTCCTGTCGGGAACGATCGCGGTCGTTGTGGTGGCCGCAGTGGTTGGCCGGTGTGATCGCGTACGCCCGGCGGGGCCCGACGCGTCAGCGCCTGGGGACTCCGGGTGGGTAGCCGGGCGCGTGCGCCTGAGCGTGCTCACCCCCCACCCGGCGCACGCTCTGCCGTCAGGACGCGCACCAGAAGCCGATCCCGCATCGGTGATGGCGACCTACGATGCTCGTGTGGCCGAGTCATTCGCCGAGATGCTCCAGGGGGGTCATCCCAACTCCCTCGGCCGGACCGAGGAAGTGGTTGGCGTCGTGCTGGCCGACCGTGCTCGGCTGGAGGAGCTGTTCGCGACCATCGCCGACCCAGACGCAGTGGTTCGCCTTCGCGTCGGCGACGCGTTGGAGAAGGTCTGCCGCGAGCGACCGCGCTGGTTCGTGGCGCACATCGAGCGCCTGCTGGGCGACTTCGGGAAGATCGAGCAGCCCTCGGTTCGGTGGCACGTGGCCCAGATGCTCCAGCACCTGCGCGACGATCTCTCCGACGACCAGGCGCGGCGGGCGACCGAGCTGCTTCAGCGGAACCTGACCAGCTCCACGGACTGGATCGTGCTGAACGTGACCATGGACGTCCTGTCAGGGTGGGCGCGGCACGATCCGCCGCTAGCGGGCTGGCTCACGCCCGAGCTCGAGCGCTTACGCCACGACGACCGGAAGTCGGTCGCCAAGCGCGCCTCCGAGCGCCTGCGCGAGCTTGCAGGGTGAAGGAGCTCGATCAAGGACGCCGGGCCGCGGTTGTTGCGAGGGCGGCCGCCGCAGGCGGATGCCCGACCGGTTGGGCGTACGACTGGGGAAGACGTCGGGCCAGGGCGACGAGGTCAGGCGCCCGCGACGGTCTCTAATGGTGATGTCCACCAACGACGAGGAGTGCCATGACCCAGCTGCTGAAGGTCCAGAACTTCACCGTCTCCACCGACGGCTACGGCGCCGGGGACGGCCAGAGCCTGCAACGCCCCTTTGGCCACGCCGACCCGCGCGTGCTGCTCTCCTGGGCCTTCACTACCGCCAGCTTTCCCGGCCGCACCACACCGGGAGGCTCACGCGGGCTCGACGACCACCTGGCCCGCGACTTTCACCACAACATCGGCGCGGAGATCATGGGCCGCAACAAGTTCAGCCCGCATCGCGGGCCCTGGGCAGACCACGAGTGGCGGGGCTGGTGGGGCGACGAGCCGCCCTTCCACACCCCCGTCTTCGTGCTCACCCACCACCCGCGCCCGTCCTTCACCCTCGCCGACACCACGTTCCACTTCGTCGACGGCGCCCCCGCCGACGTCCTGGATCAGGCCCGTGCAGCCGCTGACGGCCGGGACGTCCGGCTCGGTGGAGGCGCGCAGACCATCCGCACTTTCCTCGACGCCGACCTCGTCGACACCCTGCACGTGGCGGTCTCACCCCTGGAGCTCGGCTCGGGCAGCAGGCTCTGGGCCTCCCCGGACGAGCTCGACGACCGCTTCCACCACGATGTGGTCCCCAGCCCCAGCGGGATAGTCCACCACCTGCTCTGGAGTCGCTGAGCGTTGGCGCAGGTGTGCGGACCGCTGGCACACATGGGGCTGCGTCAGAGGCTGGCTCGATCCCGCCAGGAGAAAGTCCACGACGGCGCACTCAAACACGGGGGTACTCCCAGACGACGCGGTCCAGGCAGCCGACTGGTCGCTCTGGGTCGAACCTCTCGACGAGGAGGACTGGCCGCATCGCGAACTGCGGCTCGGCTTCGACACTCAAGCGCGCCTGCCTGAGACCGTTGACCTCGTCTTCGAAAGCGGCGACGAGTTGGTCATCCACGCCATGCCCGCCCGCAAGCAGTACTAGGAACTCCTCCCCTGAGCCCAGCGGGTCACGTCACCAAGAGCCGATCGGCTCGCGGCCTGCGACTGCGCGATGCTTTCATGTGGGCCCCCGTGTCGTGGCGTGGCAGACGCGAGGTGGAGACCGGGATCGGAGACGCGATGGGGCAGGCGCTGGTTCATGTTCTGCCGCTGGCCCTCGCGGCGGCGCTCAGCAGCGTGCCGATCTCCGCCACGATCTTCATCCTGCTCTCGGAGACCCGCACCCGCTCCGGACTCGCTTTCCTGGCCGGTACGGCGCTCGGCACGTTCGCCATCGTCACCCTGACGGCCGTTGCCGGTCAGGCACTTCCCGGCCGCCCACGCCAGCACGAGGCCCTTGTCGGAAAGCTGGAGGTAGTGATCGGCAGTGCCATGGTGCTGCTGGGTGTGGTGACCCTGTTGCGTCGGGATCATGCGCGGGGCAGCGATAGGCCGGGTTGGCTGAACGGGCTCGGCGCGTTCGGAGCGCTGCCTGTTTTCGGCATCGGCCTGGCGTTGAACCTTCGCCCGAAGGCAGTGCTCCTCGCTGCAGCGGCCGGCCTGGCGATCAGCGGTGCACGACTGCGGGACGCAGAGAACCTCGTCCTCCTCGTCAGCTACACGGCGATCGGAACCTGCACCGTTGTCCTCCCGGTCGTAGCGACGATGCTCTTCCCGGAACGAATGGAGCCTAGGCTCGTCACGGCCAAGGATTGGATCGCGGCCAACGCCACCGCCGTCGGCGCGACGATCTTGATCCTGATCGGCGCCTTCGTCGCCGGCGTCGGCCTGACCGGCTGATCACCGGGCTCGCAATTCTGTGAACCGGGCGCCCACGCGGTGGGCGTGGCACGCTGTCAGCGGCGACCACACGCCCGAATCGAACACGTCTTCGATGTCGTCGAGGAGCGCGCCCGGGGAGGCCCGACCGGCTCCCGCGACCAGGGGAAGGGTCCCTCCCCACGGGCGCTCAGGGCACGGCGCCGAGCGTCGCGGCGGTGCCGAAGGCCACGACCCACAGCCCGTAGGCGGCGAGCAGGAGGCGTTGGCGCAAGCCGGTGGTGGGGGCGTCCCGCCGGTAGGCGGAGATCAGGAGGCCGGTCAGCACCAGACCGGCGACGGCGGTGGCCAGCGTGTAGGCCGCCCAGAACCCCGACAGGCTCGACGCGAGGGTCGCGCACGCGGCGGCGAGCGACAGCGCCATCAGGGGGCCGGTCAGGTCGTGCAGCTTGGCGGCCGTGGTCACCGGCCGGCCGGTCCGGTCCGAGGCCCCCGGGGGGAAGCCGCGCACGGGGTCCGGGGCGAAGACCCCGGCGAGCACCAGGGCGAGAGCCGCGAGGGCGAGCAAGGCGGCGGCGGCATCGCTGTCGAGGGCCCGCCGGATCCCGGCGGCGAACGCGAGGAGCCCCGCCCCGACGAGGAAGAAGGCGGCTCGCATGATCCAGCCGCCCGGCCCGAGCTCGAGCTCGCTGCCGGTGTGGTAGCGGGGGTCGTAGCCGGGGCGGCGAGCCCCCTCGACCAGAACGACGGCCGCCCAGGCGAGGACGGCGGCCACGCCGCTCAGCAGCAGCCCGTCGGCGGTCACGGCCGCTGCCCGCGCGCCTCGAGGAAGTCGCGGGCGAGGGGGGCGACGCGCTCCGCGTGGTGGAACCACGGTGCGTGGCCCCCCGGGACGACGTGGCACCGGGCCCCGGGGACGAGCTCGGCGATGCGCCGACCGGCCGCGACGCTGCCGAACGCGTCGTGCTCGCCCCAGATCAGCTGCACCGGACGCCGGACGGCCCGCAGCTCGTCGGGGCCGGTGCGGACCTCTGGGCGGGCGCGGGTCCACGACATGACCGAGCGCATCATGCCCAGCATGCTCCCGGTGTAGCCGGGCAGCCGCTCGCAGGCGAGCAGAGCCCCGCACACCTCGTCGATCCCGTCGGGACGCTCGCCGACCATCGCCATCACCCGGGCGACCTGCCCCGCGGACGGCGGCGCCGAGAGCAGCAGGCGGCCGAGGCCGGGCACCGAGGCGAGCCGCATCGGCACCGGGGCCGACGTCCCCAGGAAGAACGCCGGGCACCCGATCATCGTCTGGGCCGCGACCCGACCCGGCCGGGATCCGGCGAGCCAGTGCGTCCAGAGCGAGCCCATCGAGTGGGTGACGAAGTCGGCCCGCTCCAGGCCCAGCGCGTCGAGGACCCCGGCCAGGAAGCCCACGGCGGTGCGCCGGTACGTCCCGGGTTCGTAGGCGACGGGGTCGGTCAGCCCGAAGCCGGGCAGGTCCATGGCGTAGAGCGTGCGGCCGGGCAGGTGTGCCATCAACGGCGCCCAGAAGACGGCGGGCACGGTGCCGCCGATGACCAGCACCAAGGGCGGCCCGTCGCCGGCCACGAGCACGTGGCCGCGCCCGACGGCCGGAACCTCGACGAAGCGTGACTCGGCCGTCACGCCGTAGCGCTGGAGCGCACGTGCCTGCGCCCCGACGAAGGCCGCGACGCGGTGGTCGTCGCGGCGGGGTCCCGCCGGTCGGTCCGTGCTCGGGGGGTGGGGTGTCGTCATGACGGCGACGCTAGGCGGCCCGGAGCTGCTCCGCGTCGGCGAGTTCGCCCATCTTCGCCGCGGCCGCCCGTGGGTGGGATCACCCACGCCAGGCCGTCAGATCAGTCCCCGCTCGTGCGCCACGGTGGTCGCCGCCGTCCGCGAGGTGACCCCGAGCTTGGCGAGGATGTGCGTCACGTGCCGGTCGACGGTGCGGACCGCGATGGTGAGGTGGTCGGCCACCTCGCGGTTGGTCATCCCCGTGGCCACCAGCCGCAGGACCTCGCGCTCCCGCGCCGTGAGCCGGTCCGCCGCCGAGGCCCCGGGCTCCGGACCCGTCCGGTCCGGGACGGCGCCGAGCTCGTCGAGCCGCCGGCGCGCGGCGGCACGCTCGAGGTCTGCCGTGTCGTGGTCGCCCAGGCGCCGGCACGCCTCCGCGACCAGGAGCCGCGTGCGGGCCACCTCGTAGACCGCGCCGACCGACCGCCAGGTCTCGGCGGCCTCGCGCAGCCGGCCCAGCGCGTCGGCGGGCAGGTCGCGGGCGAGCAGCACCGCGCCCGCCGCGCGGGCGGCCGCGGCCCGCAGGCCCGGGGTGCCGAGCTCGTCCGCTAGCCCATCGAGCTCGTCGGCCGCGCGGGCCGCGGCGCCGACGTCCCCGGTCGCGAGCAGGACGTCGACCGCCGCCGGCAGCACCCCGACCCGGTCGACGGCGGTGTGGCGCTCGTCGAGCAGCCGACGGACGGTGGCCGCGGCCGCGTCGCCACGGCCCTGGGCCAGCCGCAGCAACGCGAGTCCGGGCTGCGGGTCGCGGCCCCAGTCCCGCGCCTGCCCGAAGGCCCGCTCCGCCGGGCCCTCCCGCCCGGTCAGCCGGTGGAGCTCGGCGAGCAGGTAGAGCGCCTCGCCGGTCGCCGCCTCGTCGGCCGCCCCGGCGAAGCGGGCGCAGGCGTGCTCGGCCTCGTCCAGCGCCGCGTCCCAGTCGCCGCGCAGCATCAGCACGGCCGCCCGGTGGGTCAGGCACCTCCCGGTGAAGGTCACCATGCCCTGCTGGCGGTCGCACCACGCGGTCAACGCGTCGGTCCACTCGACCGCGCGCCGCAGCTCCGCCACCTCGCCGCACGCCTCGATCACCGAGCAGTAGACGGTGCCGGCCGCGATCGGTGACACCTCCCCGCGCACCACGCCCACCATCGCCTCGTCGAGCATCGCGAAGCCCTCGCGGGCGCGCCCGGCCCGGATGCGCCCCCGGCCGGCCACCATCAGGGCGAGCGCCAGCAGGTCGGGCTCGTCGCGCCGCCGGGCGGCTCCCGCCGCCTCGTCGGCCAGCGCCGTGCCCTCCTCGTACCGGTGCTCGAGCGCCACCAGCCGCTGCGCCTGCAGGAGCCCCGGGTAGCCCCGGGCGGCGTCGAAGGGCGCCAAATCGTCCGCCTCGTGGGCGCACCGGGCGAGCCAGCCACCGGCCTGGGCCGGCTCGCCGTGGCCGAGCAGCATGAAGACGACCCAGAACCCGCACCGCACCGCCGCCGGCACGTCCCCCTCGGCGAGGTGGGCGTCGTGCGCGCGCGACATCGCCGCGATCGCGGCCTCGACCCGCCCCACGAGGTAGCCCGATGTGGCCCACCGGGCCAGGTCCCCGGCACCGCACGCCCCGTCGGCGTCCGCCGCCGCGTAGGCCGCGAACGCCTCCTCCCACGCGCCGCGAGCCGCCGCTTCCCGCGCCGGTGCGCACGAGGCCGCCGGCCGCGGACCCTCACCAGGCGCTGGCCGCGGCACCTCTGACTGCGTTCCTCCGGTTCGACCCGGCACGGGCCGAGCCTAGTGGACCCGCCGTGCGCGCCCGCGTCACGCGACGCACGATCCGGCGGGTGCGCCGGCCCGGCCGGCTCCTGTCAGAGTCAGTACCACCCGACGCGCTGGGAGTGGGCCCAGGCCCCTGCGGGTTGCTGTAGCGGGCGGCGATGTAGGCCAGGCCCCAGGTGATCTGGGTCTCCGGTTGGTGTGCCAGTCCTCGCCGACGACGGCCATCTTCGAGGCCGGCAGCGACTGCGGGATGCCGTAGGCGCCCGACGAGCGGTTCTCCGCGAGATGGTTCCAGCCCGACTCGCGTCGCCACAGCGCGTCGAGGTAGGGCCACTGCTCGGCGTCGAAGCCGAACTCCAGCAGCATCTGGTAGCCGAGCCCGCGGTTGGAGTCGGGGTCGACGTCGGTGGGCTGCGTGCCCGGCGACGGGCTGGGAAGGCTCTCGGCGATCCGCTCCGCGCGGTTGCGCAGCTGCTCGAGGATCACGCGCCGTGGGACGCGGGCGGCCGCGCCGGTGCGCGCCGGTCCGCTCCCGGCGGTCCTCGCGGGCTTCGAGGACCTGGCGGCTCTCGGGTTCGTGGCGGTCTCGGTGGTCGCGAAGGGCCCGGGACCGACGGGGAGCCGGTGACGCCGGCCCTGGTCGTCGCCGGGGTGTCCGGCGAGGCGCGACGCTCCGAGGCCGACGGCGCCGCGCCGCCGCAGCCGGCGACCAGCAGCACCCCGAGACCGGCTCCCACGGCTCGCGTCAGTCGCACCGGTCCCGCCCGGGGAGCGCGCGCGACGGAGCGGGACGCGGCCCGGACTCCGTGAAACCCGCGCGGGCGTCCGTCGTCTGGACCGGGTCGACTGGCCTGCCACGCCGCGGCTACCGCGCTCGGCGTCACCGTGGTCGTCGACGACAACGACCAGCTGTTGGGGCCGGCGGAGCCGCGGCTTCGCTGAGTGCGCCTCGTCGAGAACGCCGACCGAGCAGCTGCCGGATCGGTCTCCGGGAGCCGAACCTCCCGCGGTGACGACAAGGCGACGCGACCGAGCATTTTCAGGCTGTCCCACAAGGATCGGCTCCCGGTCATGCGCCCGCGTGACGATCGGTGATCGAACAGCCGGCCAGGCCAACGCTTGGCGGAGACCGAAAGGGGGTCGACGGACGTGCGGACCATCTGCGGACTCGCCCAACATCGAGAACCGGCAATCCTCAACGCCTACGAGCGATTCCCGAAGACGCTAGACATTGAAGCGGAACTCGACCACGTCGCCGTCGGCCATGACGTAGTCCTTGCCCTCGATGCGCACCTTGCCGAGCTCCTTGGCCTTCTGCATCGTCCCGGCGGCCATCAGCTCGTCGAAGCTGATGATCTCCGCCTTGATGAAGCCCTTCTGGAAGTCGGTGTGGATCACGCCGGCGGCCTCGGGGGCGGTGGCGCCCTGGCGGACGGTCCAGGCGCGGGACTCCTTCGGCCCGGCGGTCAGGTAGGTCTGCAGGCCGAGGGTGTCGAAGCCGACGCGGGCGAGCACGTCGAGGCCGGGCTCGTCCACGCCCATCTCGGCGAGCATCGCGCGGGCCTCCTCGTCGTCGTCGAGCTCGACGAGGTCGGCCTCGAACTTGGCGTCGAGGAAGATCGCCTCGCTCGGCGCGACCAGGTCGCGCATCTTGGTCTTGAGGTCCTCGTCGGCCAGCTCGTCGCCGTCGCAGTTGAAGACGTAGATGAAGGGCTTGGCCGTGAGCAGGGACAGCTCGCGCAGCAGCGCGGTGTCCAGGTCGGTGTCGATGACCGGCGTCCCGGCCTCGAGGTGGGCCAGGGCCTCCTTCGCGGCCGCGACGACCGGGGCGAGCTCCTTCTTGGCGCGGGCCTCCTTCTCGAGCCGCGGGACGGCCTTCTCGACCGTCTGCAGGTCGGCGAGCACCAGCTCGGTCTGGATGGTGGAGATGTCGCTGCCGGGGTCGACCCGCCCGTCGACGTGGGTCACGTCATCGTCGTGGAAGACCCGGGTCACCTGGCAGATCGCGGCCGACTCCCGGATGTGGGAGAGGAACTTGTTGCCCAGGCCCTCCCCCTGCGAGGCGCCGGAGACGATGCCGGCGATGTCGACGAACTCCACGGTCGCCGGGAGCACCTTCGCACTCGAGAAGAGCTCGGCGAGCCGCGGCAGGCGGTCGTCGGGCACGCCGACGACGCCGACGTTGGGCTCGATCGTCGCAAACGGATAGTTCGCTGCGAGCACGTCGTTCTTGGTCAGGGCGTTGAAGAGCGTCGACTTGCCCGCGTTGGGGAGTCCGACGATGCCGATCGTGAGTGCCACGGGCGGCCACTCTACGTCCGGGCCCACCGCCGGAGCCGGGCGCTCCCGGCGGGCGGCTAGCGTCGCCGCCGTGACCGCCGGCGCGAGCATGGACGCCGCCACGACCCTGCTCGTGGCCGCCTGCCTGCACGCGGGTTTCCAGGCCACCGTGACCGTCGCGGTCTACCCGGCGCTGGTCGCGCTCCCGGCCGCCGACTGGGCGCGCGGGCACGAGGCGCACTCGCGGCGGATGGCGCTGCTGGTCGTCCCGCTGTACGCCGTGCTGCTCGCCGCCTCCGCCCGGTCCGTCCTAGCGGGGCCCGGCGTCGCGACCTGGGTTGCCCTGGCCGGCCTGGCCGTCGCCGTCGGGACGACGGCGACGGTCGCGGCCCCGCTGCACAGCCGGCTCGGCCGGGAGGGGCCGGACCCCGCGCTGCTGCGCCGGCTCCTGCGCGCCGACCACGTGCGGTGCGCCGGCGCGCTCCTGGGCCTCGGTGGGGCCCTCGCCGACGTGGCGTTGTGACCGCTGGCTGGCAGGCTTGGGGGCGTGGAGCTCCGTGAACCCGCACACCAGGTGTCCCCCCGCGCGGTGGGCTACTGGCGCCTGACCGCCGCGGGCGGTGCGGCGGTCGGCTGGGCCGTGGCCGGCGGGATCTATCTGGGTCTGCCCGAGCGCCCCGGCTGGGTCACGGTGCTGCTGGTGCTGGCCTCGGTCCTGGTCGTGGTGCCGACGGTCGTGATGCCGCCGCTGCGCTACCGCGTGCACCGCTGGGAGGTCACGCCGACCGCGGTCGTGACCCGGTCGGGGTGGATCAATCGGGAGCAGCGGGTCGCCCCGCTCTCCCGGGTGCAGACCGTGGACTCCTCACAGAGCGGGCTGATGCGCCTCTTCCGGCTCCGCTCGATCACCGTCACGACCGCCTCCGCCGCCGGACCGCTGCTGATCCAGTGCCTCGACGAGCAGGTGGCCGAGCGCGTGGCCGCCGACCTGACCGTCGTGGCCGGGGAGGCCGTCGGTGACGCAACCTGACCCGCCCCCGGGGCCGGCGCCGGCCCCGGGCGCCTCGGGGACCCCGGCGTACGCACGTCCCGCCCCGCCGCACGACCGGGAGGAGGCCTGGCAGGAAGAGGCCGGGCAGGAGCAGGCCTGGCAGCGTCTCGCGCCGGCGATGGCCGTCGCCGGTCCGCTGCGCACGCTGCGGGGGTTCGCGATCCCGATCCTCGTCGCCATGGTGGGCATCGGCTCCAGCGACGCCGGCATGTCCCTGCGCATCCTGCCCGCCCTGCTGGTGGCCGCGCTGCTGGTCGGCCTGGTGCCCTGGCTGACCACTCGCTGGCGCGTGACCGGCACCCACGTCCAGGTCCGCCGCGGCCTGGTCAGCCGCACCATGCTCACCGCGCCGCTCGACCGGGTCCGGAGCGTCGACCTCGAGGCGACGCTCCTCCACCGGGCGCTGGGGATGACCGTGGTGAAGGTGGGCACCGGCGTCGACGACACCCGCATCGAGCTCGACGCCCTGCGCGTCGCGCAGGCGACCGACCTGCAGAGGTGGCTCCTCGAGCGGCGCTCCCAAGGCGAAGCGGCCGGCCCCGCCGAGGCGCGCGGGGAGGGGCACCCGTGGGAGCGCGACCGGCCGACCTCGGCGGCACCCGCGGCCGAGCCGGGGCCCGGCACGCACGCGACTCCCCCGAGCGAGCCCGAGCTGTTGGCGCGCATCGACTGGTCGTGGCTGCGCTTCGCTCCCCTGTCGCTGGGCCGCCTGGTCGTGGTCGTCGGCTTCGTCGGGCTCATCTCCCAGCTGTTCAACGACGTCCCCGTGCTCGACGGCGAAGACGTGCGGTCGGCGGGCCGGTTGCTGCTCGACCTCGGGGTGGTCGTGCTCGTGGGGGTCGGCCTGCTGCTCGCCGTCGTCGGCTGGCTGGCGATCTCGGTGATCGGCTACGTGCTGCAGTGGTGGGACCTGCGGCTGGTCCTCGCTGACGGCCGGCTGCGGCTGACCGCCGGGCTGTTCACGACGCGCTCGACGACCGTGGAGGAGGCCCGCGTGCGCGGCGTGCGGGTGACCGAGCCGGTGCTGATGCGGCCGGCGGGCGGAGCCGAGCTCCACGCGCTCGCGACCGGCGTCGGTTCGGGCGGGATGACCAAGCTCCTGCCGCCGAGCCCCGTCGGCGTCGACCTTGCCGTGGGGGCCCGCGTCCTCGGCGCGGCCGACTCCGAACCGGGCCCCGGCCAGCCGGGACCCGGGGTCACGCCGGGCGGGGGCCCGCTCACGGTGCCGCTTGTCGACCACGGCCCGGTAGCGCGCCGGCGCTGCTATCTCCGGGCGCTGCGGCGCGCGCTTCTCCCCTCCGGGGCGTTGGTGGCCACGGCCGTCGTGCTCGATGTCGCCGGCTGGTGGCTCGCGCCGGTGCTGCTGGCCCTCCTGCTCGGTGCCGCCGCCTCGGCCGAGCTCTCGTGGCGGCACCTGGGCCACGCGCTGACCGACGAGCACCTGGTGGTGGGCGCCCCTTCCGCGACCCGCACCCGGACCGCCCTGGAGCGAGACGGAGTGATCGGGTGGAACGTCAGCGAGTCGTGGCTGCAGCGGCGCGGCGGCCTGGTCACCCTGGTCGCCACGACGGCGGCGGGGCCGGAGCGGGTCAGCGTGGTCGACGTCCCGCGCCAGGCGGCCCTCCGCCTCGCCGATCGCGCGACCCCCGGCATGCGGGAGGACCTCCTGGCCACCGCAGCCGCCGTCGCCCCTGACCCTCCGGGCGACCCCTCCCCCCCGTGAGCCCCCCGGGCCGGGTGTGTCGCCCACCACACCCGAGGCACGATCGTAGGAGCACTCGACCCTCGGGGAGGACCTGCATGACCAGCACCACCACCGACCAGAACGGCACCCGCGCCGACCAGGACGGCGCCCGCGCCGAGCAGGACGTCGTCGTGACCCTCGAAGAGGAGGGCGACTCGCCGCCGCTGACCGCACCGCTCGACCTGCTGCTCGCGGACGCGTCCACCAACCCCCTGCGCCGCTTCGTGCCCGGCTGGTCCGGCCTGCGGATGGCGGCCCGGTTGGCGCGCCGTCCCGGGCGCGTCGCGGGGCGCGCCGCAGGGCTGACCGCCGAGCTGGCGCGCGTCGGCCTCGGCCGCAGCGAGGTCGAGCCCGACCCGAAGGACCGTCGGTTCTCCGACGAGGCCTGGGAGAAGAACCCGTTGTTCCGCCGGGCGCTGCAGGGCTACCTCGCCGCCGGCTCGACGGTGCGCGGGCTCGTCGACGACGCCGAGCTCGACTGGGGCGACGACCAGCGGATGCGCTTCATCGCGGACAACCTCGTCGAGGCGCTCTCGCCCACGAACCACCCGGCGCTCAACCCGAAGGTGATCAAGCGCGTGATCGACACCGGGGGCGGCAACCTGCTCGCCGGCGGACGGCGCTTCGTCCGCGACTTCGCCACGGCGCCGCGCGTGCCCTCGATGGTCGAGCCCGACGCCTTCACGGTCGGCGAGGACATCGCCGTCACCCCCGGCTCCGTGGTGCTGCGCACCGAGACCTTCGAGCTGATCCAGTACACCCCGCAGACGCCGCAGGTGAAGTCGGTGCCGCTGCTGATCGTCCCGCCGACGATCAACAAGTACTACGTCATCGACCTGGCAGAGCAGCGCAGCCTGGTGGAGTACCTCGTGCAGCGGGGCCAGCAGGTCTACTGCATCTCCTGGCGCAACCCCGACGCCCGGCACGCCGACTGGGGGCTGGACACCTACGGACAGGCGATCCTCGACGCGATGGACGCCACCCAGGACATCGCCCGCCAGGAGCAGGTCGCCCTGTTCGGCATCTGCTCGGGCGGGATGATCGCCTCGATGGTGATGGCGCACCTCGCCGCGAAGGGCGAGCTCGGCCGCGTCGCCGCCTTCAGCCTCGCCGTCACCGTGCTCGACCAGGAGCGCGCCGGGCTGCCCAACGCGCTGCTCTCGCACAAGGCGGCGGCGGCCTCGACGCGCGCGTCGCGCGAGAAGGGGTATCTCGACGGGCGGATCCTCGCCGAGGTCTTCGCCTGGCTGCGCCCCAACGACCTGGTCTGGAACTACTGGGTCAACAACTACCTGATGGGGCACGCGCCGAAGGCCTTCGACATTCTCTACTGGAACGCCGACCCGGTGCGCATGCCGGCCGCGATGCACCGCGACTTCATGGATCTCGCCCTCCGCAACGCGCTCGCCCGGCCCGAGGGCATGACGATGCTCGGGACGCCGGTCGACCTGGGCAAGATCGACGTCGACGCCTACGCGGTGGCCGGCATCGCGGACCACCTCTGCGCGTGGGAGTCGTGCTACCAGACCACCCAGCTGTTCGGCGGGAAGACGAAGTTCGTCCTCTCCACCAGCGGCCACATCGCCGCCATGGTCAACCCCCCGGGCAACCCGAAGGCGAGCTTCCAGACGGCGGAGGATAACCCGCCGCGGCCCGAGCAGTGGCTCGACGAGGCGACGAAGATCAAGGGCACCTGGTGGGACGACTACGTCGCCTGGCTCGACGAGCGCACCGGCGAGGAGCGCAACAAGCCTCGGCGCCTGGGCAACGCGCGCTACGAGCCGGTCTGCGAGGCCCCGGGCACCTACGTCCATGACCGCTGAGCACGGCGGGTCGGCCGCGGCCGCCGGTCGGACCGGCGACTACGTCCGCACCATCTCGGTGCGCGGGATCAGCGTGCGGGTCTCGACGCGGGCCGCCCGCGGCGCCCGCGCGGACGAGCCTCCCCTGCTGCTGTGCAACGGAATCGGGGTGAGCCTGGAGGCGCTGCAACCCCTCGTCGACGGCCTGCATCCCGACCGGGGCGTGGTCCGCTTCGACGTGCCCGGCGTCGGGGGCAGCCCGCTGCCCCCGACGCCGTACACCGTCGCCGGGCTCGCCTCGTGGCTGGCGGCGATGATGAGCCAGCTCGGGCACCGCCGCTTCGACGTCTTCGGGCTCTCGTGGGGTGGTGGGCTCGCCCAGCAGCTCGCGGTCCAGTCGCGGCGCCGCGTGCGCCGCGTGGTGCTCACGGCCACCGGGACCGGCTGGATGATGGTGCCGGCCTCGCCTCGGGTGCTGCGGATCATGTCCACGCCGCGGCGGCACCGGGACCCGGCGTACGCCCGCGAGGTGGCGCCCACGATCTACGGCGGGACGATGCGCGAGGACCCGGCGCACGGCGAGCGCCTGCTGCACGCCGCCACGCGCGCGGGCCCGAAGCGGGGCTACTACTACCAGGTCGCGGCCATGACGGGCTGGACGAGCCTGCCCTTCCTCAAGCTGATCCGGCAGCCGACGCTGGTCCTCGGCGGCGAGGACGACCCGATCATCCCGACCGCGAACCCCCGGATGCAGGCGCGGCTCATCCCGCGGGCCCGGCTCCACCTCTACTCCGGCGGGCACCTCGGCGTCATCACCGAGGCCGACGAGCTCGCACCCGTGATCGATCAGTTCCTCGACGAGGAGGCACCCGAGTGAGCCACGAGCCGGCCGGCGACCCGGCGGACGACCCCGACGAGGCGCCGCTCTCGGACTTCCTCGGCTTCGAGATGCTGCTCTCCGAGGAGGACCGCGACCTCGTGCGGCGCGTCCGGGCGTGGGGCACCCGCGAGGTGGAGCCGGTCATCAACGACCACTGGACGCGGGCCACCTTCCCCCACGAGCTGGTGCCCGGGATGGCGGAGCTCGGGATTGCCGGGCTGGCTTACGACGGCCCCGGCTGCCCGGCGCGCGGCGCCCTCGTGGACGGCCTCGTGGCCATGGAGCTGGCCCGGGTGGATCCGTCGATGGCGACGTTCATGGGCGTCCACGGGGGGCTCGCGATGGGCTCCGTCTTCGTGGGTGGCTCCGACGAGCAGCGGGAGCGGTGGCTCCCGGCGATGGCCCGGATGGAGCTGATCGGCGCCTTCGGGCTCACCGAGCCCGACGTCGGCTCCGCCATCTCCCAGGGCATGACCACCACGGCGCGCCGCGACGGCGACGCGTGGGTGCTCAACGGCGAGAAGAAGTGGATCGGCAACGCCGACTTCGCGGACCTGACCGTGGTGTGGGCGCGCGACGAGGACGACGACCAGGTCAAGGGCTTCGTGGTCGAGAAGGGCACCGAGGGCTTCGAGTGCCACATACAGCAGGACAAGATCGCGCTGCGGGCCGTGCAGAACTCGGAGATCCACCTGCGGGACGCCCGCGTCCCGGAGGAGAACCGGCTGCAGCGGGCCGACAGCTTCGCCACCACCGCCGAGGTGCTGCGGATGACCAGGATGAACGTCGCGTGGATGGCCGTCGGCTGCGCCCGGGGCGCCTACGAGCACGCGCTGCGCTACACCAAGCAGCGCGAGCAGTTCGGCCGGTCCATCGCGTCGTTCCAGCTGGTTCAGGACCTGCTCGTGCAGATGCTCGCCGACGTCACCTCCAGCACGGCGATGAACGTACGCGCCTCGCAGCTGCAGGACGAGGGCCTGCTGCGCGACGAGCACGCCTCGCTGTGCAAGGCCTTCGCGACCACGCGGATGCGCGAGACCGTCGGCTGGGCGCGCGAGGTGCTCGGCGGCAACGGCATCCTGCTCGAGCACCACGTCGGCCGGTTCGTCGCCGACGCCGAGGCGCTCTACTCCTACGAGGGCACCCGCGAGATCAACACCCTGATCGTCGGCAAGGCGATCACCGGCGAGAGCGCCTTCGTCTGACGATGCGGACGCCCGTCCCGTGACCGACGCCCGCGCGCGGCTCGCCGCCGAGCGGGCCGGCGTCCTCGCCCGGCTCGCCTCCCTCCGGGCCGACCACGACGAGGTCGTGGCGGCCAGCCGCGACACCAACGCCGACGACGAGCACGACCCCGAGGGCCACACGATCGCCTTCGAGCGGTCGCAGGTCGCGACGCTGGTGCGGGCGGCCGAGCGGCACCTGGCCGAGGTGGACGACGCCCTCGCGCGGCTGGAGGCCGGGAGCTGGGGGCGGTGCGAACGGTGCGGCGCGCCGATCCCGGACGCCCGCCTCGAGGCCAGGCCGGCGGCGCGCACCTGCGTCGGCTGCGCCCGATAGCCTTCGCCCGATGCGGCTCGCCACCTGGAACGTCAACTCACTACGCTCGCGCATCGACCGCGTCGAGGCGTTCCTCGACCGGCACGACGTCGACGTGCTGGCGCTGCAGGAGACCAAGGCCCGCGAGGAGCAGCTGCCGCTGATGGGGCTGCACGCGCGGGGCTATGAGGTCGCCGCCGTGGGCCACGACCAGTGGAACGGCGTCGCGTTGGTCAGCCGGGTCGGCATCGAGGAGGTGACCGCGGGCTTTCCGGGGATGCCCGCGTGGGGCGACTCGCCCGCGGCCGAGGCCCGCGCGCTCGGCGCCGTGTGCGGCGGCGTCCGCGTGTGGTCGCTCTACGTGCCCAACGGCCGCAAGCCCGACGACCCGCACTACCACTACAAGCTCGACTGGCTGGCCCGGTTGCGCGAGGCCGCCGGGGCGTGGCTCGGCGAGGACGCCGCGCTGGTCGGCGACTGGAACGTCGCCCCGCGCGACGAGGACGTCTACGACATGGCGGCGTACGCCCGCTCGACGCACGTGACGCCACCCGAGCGGGAGGCGTTCGAGGCGTTCCTGGCCGACGGGTACGCCGACGTGGTGCGTCCGCACGCGCCGGGGCCGGGCGTCTACACCTACTGGGACTACTTCCGGCAGCGCTTCGAGCGCAACCGCGGCATGCGGATCGACTTCGTGCTCGGGTCGCCGTCGCTGGCCGAGCGCGTGACGGGCGCGTGGATCGACCGCGAGGAACGCGCCGGCAAGGGCGCCTCCGACCACGCCCCGGTGCTCGTGGACCTCGCCGACCGCGCGCCGGGACGCGGGCTGGGCCCGGCTCCCCGCTCGAGCGGGTTCCCGCGCACCGCCCGGGCCGACCGTCCTCCGGGACGATGTCGGTGGCGACCGGGATGCTCTCCCCATGGACACCGGAACCGCCCTCGCCCTGCTCGTCGCCCTCGGCGTCGGCCTCCTCCTCGGCGCGGCGCTGGCCGCGCTGTGGGGCCGACGCCACCCGGCGGCCGCCCTGGCGGCGCACGCCGACGCCGCCGTCATCGGCGACGGCCTCGACCGGCTCGAGCGCGGGCTCGCGGGCCTCACCGAAGGACAACAGGGCTGGGAGGCGCGGCTCGCGCAGCACGTCACCGACGTGCGGCACACCACCGACCTGCTCGCGCGCGAGACCCGCTCGCTTCCTCCACGCTGCGCAAGCCGCAGGTGCGCGGCGCTGGGGCAGATCCACCTGCGCCGCGCCGTGAGCCGCGGGCCTGGTGGACCGCTGCGACTTCTCCGAGCAGGTGCGCCTGGCCGACGGAGCGCTGCGACCCGACCTCGTCGTGAGCCTCGCCGGCGGCCGGCACGTCGTGGTGGACGCGAAGGTCCCACTCGAGGCCTATCTCGACGCCACCGAGGTGGCCGGCGGCGACAATGCCTCCGCCGGCGACCCCGACAAGCTGGAGCACCCCTCCGCCGAACGCGGCCCAGCTGCGCAGCCACGTCAGACGCTCGCCTCCAAGCGTACTGGAAGGCCCTGCCCGGCTCGCCGGAGTTCGTCGTCTCTTCGTCCCCGGGGAGTCCTTC
>CAWHTZ010000014.1:0-839653 GCA_963832415.1 uncultured Actinomycetota bacterium
TGGGGGTTGGTCGTGGTGTGTGGTGACAAGCCCTCGGCCTATTAGTACCGGTCGGCTGGGCATTGCTGCTGTACACCTCCGGCCTATCAACCCAGTCATCTTCTGGGGGCCTTACCCGGTTGACCCGGTGGGAAACCTCATCTTGAAACGTGCTTCCCGCTTAGATGCATTCAGCGGTTATCACTTCCGAACGTAGCCAACCAGCCGTGCTCCTGGCGGAACAACTGGCACACCAGAGGTTCGTCCATCCCGGTCCTCTCGTACTAGGGACAGCCTTTCTCAAGTTTCCTGCGCGCGCGGCGGATAGGGACCGAACTGTCTCACGACGTTCTAAACCCAGCTCGCGTGCCGCTTTAATGGGCGAACAGCCCAACCCTTGGGACCTACTCCAGCCCCAGGATGCGACGAGCCGACATCGAGGTGCCAAACCATCCCGTCGATATGGACTCTTGGGGAAGATCAGCCTGTTATCCCCGGGGTACCTTTTATCCGTTGAGCGACGCCGCTTCCACTTGCCAGCGCCGGATCACTAGTTCCGACTTTCGTCCCTGCTCGACACGTCTGTCTCACAGTCAAGCTCCCTTGTGCACTTACACTCAACACCTGATTGCCAACCAGGCTGAGGGAACCTTTGAGCGCCTCCGTTACTCTTTAGGAGGCAACCGCCCCAGTTAAACTACCCATCAGGCACTGTCCCTGATCCGGATAACGGACCGAGGTTAGACATCTAGTACGACCAGAGTGGTATTTCAACGACGACTCCACCCACACTGGCGTGCGGGCTTCACAGTCTCCCACCTATCCTACACAAGCCGAACCAAACACCAATACCAAACTGTAGTAAAGGTCCCGGGGTCTTTCCGTCCTGCCGCGCGTAACGAGCATCTTTACTCGTAGTGCAATTTCGCCGAGTCCATGGTTGAGACAGCGCCCAAGTCGTTACTCCATTCGTGCAGGTCGGAACTTACCCGACAAGGAATTTCGCTACCTTAGGATGGTTATAGTTACCACCGCCGTTTACTGGGGCTTGAGTTCAGCGCTTCACCACACAAGGTGGCTAACGCGTCCCCGTAACCTTCCAGCACCGGGCAGGAGTCAGTCCGTATACATCGTCTTACAACTTCGCACGGACCTGTGTTTTTAGTAAACAGTCGCTTGGGCCTGGTCTCTGCGGCCCTCCCCGCTGCCCCCAGCAAGTGGGTTCACGGGTCGGGCCCCCCTTCTCCCGAAGTTACGGGGGCATTTTGCCGAGTTCCTTAACCATGGTTCTCTCGATCGCCTCGGTATTCTCTACCTGATCACCTGAGTCGGTTTGGGGTACGGGCGGCGCATAGCTCGCTAGAGGTTTTTCTCGGCAGCATAGGATCATCGGCTTCCCCCATCACGGGGTCCCCATCGGATCTCAGGACCGGCCCCAAGGGGCCCGTGCCGCGGATTTGCCTACGGCACTCCCTACATCCTTGGCCACAGACAACCATCGCTGTGGTCCGACTACCTTCCTGCGTCACCCCATCACTTGACTACTACCAGCTCGGGCCGTGCGCTCCACACCACGCTGCCACCCCCCGAAGGGGGCGCTCACGTGGGCTTCGGGCACTTAGCATCACCAGGTTCGTCATGGGCGCTACGTTGCCGGTACGGGAATATCAACCCGTTGTCCATCGACTACGCCTGTCGGCCTCGCCTTAGGTCCCGACTTACCCAGGGCAGATGAGCTTGACCCTGGAACCCTTGATCATTCGGCGGACGAGTTTCTCACTCGTCTTTCGCTACTCATGCCTGCATTCTCACTCGTGTCGCCTCCAGCCCTGGATCACTCCGGACCTTCACCGCCGACACGACGCTCCCCTACCCATCCACACCACTGGACCACCACCGACCCAAAGGGGCCGGCAGCAGCCGGTGTCGCGCTCTCTCACGCGTGGGATGCCATAGCTTCGGCGGATGACTTGAGCCCCGCTACATTGTCGGCGCGGAATCACTTGACCAGTGAGCTATTACGCACTCTTTCAAGGATGGCTGCTTCCAAGCCAACCTCCTGGTTGTCCGTGCGACTCCACATCCTTTTCCACTTAGTCACCGCTTAGGGGCCTTAGCTGATGGTCTGGGCTGTTTCCCTCTCGACCACGGAGCTTATCCCCCGCAGTCTCACTGCCGCGCTACGCTTACCGGCATTCGGAGTTTGGCTAACGTCAGTAACCTGATAGGGCCCATCGGCTATCCAGTGCTCTACCTCCGGCAAGAAACACACGACGCTGCACCTAAATGCATTTCGGGGAGAACCAGCTATCACGGAGTTTGATTGGCCTTTCACCCCTATCCACAGGTCATCCCCTCAGTTTTCAACCTAAGTGGGTTCGGGCCTCCACGCGGTCTTACCCACGCTTCACCCTGCCCATGGATAGATCACTCCGCTTCGGGTCTTGATCGCGCTACTGAAACACCACAAAGTGGCTACGCCCTCTTCGGACTCGCTTTCGCTACGGCTACCCCACACGGGTTAACCTCGCAACACGACGCAAACTCGCAGGCTCATTCTTCAAAAGGCACGCCGTCACCCGGCCACCAGCAAAGCTGGCCCCAGGCTCCGACGGATTGTAGGCACACGGTTTCAGGTACTATTTCACTCCCCGCCAGGGGTACTTTTCACCTTTCCCTCACGGTACTGGTCCGCTATCGGTCACCAAGAAGTATTTAGGCTTGACGGGTGGTCCCGCCGGATTCACACGAGATTTCAGGAGTCCCGTGCTACTTGGGGCAACGCTCCGAAGCCACAGACATACGCCTACGGGACTCTCACCCTCTACGGCAGCCGCTTTCCAACGGACTTCGACTTCGTCTGCGGTTGATCACTCCGCACCGGCACGGCAGCACCGGTAGAACGACCCCACAACCCCCCGCCTGCAACCCCTGCCGGGTATCACACAAGCGAGGTTTGGCCTCATCCGATTTCGCTCGCCACTACTCTCGGAATCACAATTGTCTTCTCTTCCTGCGGGTACTGAGATGTTTCACTTCCCCGCGTTCCCTCCACACACCCTATGAATTCAGGTGCAGGTGACTGGACATGACTCCAGCCAGGTTTCCCCATTCGGACACCCCCGGATCAACGCTCGGTTGCCAACTCCCCAGGGCTTATCGCAGGCTCCCACGTCCTTCATCGGCTCTTGGTGCCAAGGCATCCACCATGCGCCCTCAGTAGCTTGTCACAACAACACCACTACCAACACCAGCAACCACACCCAGCCCCCCACCAGCCCCACACCAGCCCCACACAAACAACAGGGACAAACTAGGGACAAGTCAGGGACCGGACACAGCCACCGGCACACGCACATCATGCACAAAAAACATGCACAACAAATGCACTACAAAACACGCACCACACCACCGGCCACCACCAACATGACCACCAGCGCAGCACGCAACAAACATGCAAAAACAACAGCTCTGCAAAAAAACTACAGAAACAAAGATGCTTCGCGTCCACTGTGCAGTTCTCAAACAACAAACCCGACCCACCACCGGTACGCAGCCAGGCACCCACCCCCCACAGGAGGGCGAGGACCCACACACCACGCACAGACGATGCGGGAACCAGAGCAACCCCACGACCCAACCGGGCCACGTGATCCCTCAGGACCCAACAGTGTGCCCGCCCAACAGGGACAACCCCCACCAGACGACCCCAGGAATCAAAGAACCCCCGGGACAAGACAGCCGACGTTCCACATCCAGACACACCCACTCCGGCCACCAACCCCACAACGAGGCCAGTGCAACCACACGGTGCGTGCTCCTTAGAAAGGAGGTGATCCAGCCGCACCTTCCGGTACGGCTACCTTGTTACGACTTCGTCCCAATCGCCAGCCCCACCTTCGACGGCTCCCTCCCACAAGGGGTTGGGCCACCGGCTTCGGGTGTTGCCGACTTTCGTGACGTGACGGGCGGTGTGTACAAGGCCCGGGAACGTATTCACCGCAGCGTTGCTGATCTGCGATTACTAGCGACTCCGACTTCATGGGGTCGAGTTGCAGACCCCAATCCGAACTGAGACCGGCTTTTTGGGATTCGCTCCCCCTCACGGGATCGCAGCCCTTTGTACCGGCCATTGTAGCATGCGTGAAGCCCTGGACATAAGGGGCATGATGACTTGACGTCATCCCCACCTTCCTCCGAGTTGACCCCGGCAGTCTCCCATGAGTCCCCGCCACCCCGAAGGGCGCGCTGGCAACATGGAACGAGGGTTGCGCTCGTTGCGGGACTTAACCCAACATCTCACGACACGAGCTGACGACAGCCATGCACCACCTGTACACCAGCAAAAAGGGGCCACATCTCTGCAGCTTTCCGGTGTATGTCAAACCCAGGTAAGGTTCTTCGCGTTGCATCGAATTAATCCGCATGCTCCGCCGCTTGTGCGGGCCCCCGTCAATTCCTTTGAGTTTTAGCCTTGCGGCCGTACTCCCCAGGCGGGGCGCTTAATGCGTTAGCTGCGGCACGGAACCCGTGGAATGGATCCCACACCTAGCGCCCAACGTTTACGGTGTGGACTACCAGGGTATCTAATCCTGTTCGCTCCCCACACTTTCGCTCCTCAGCGTCAGGTCATGCCCAGAGAACCGCCTTCGCCACCGGTGTTCCTCCTGATATCTGCGCATTTCACCGCTACACCAGGAATTCCGTTCTCCCCTGCATACCTCTAGTCTGCCCGTATCAGAAGCAAGCACGAGGTTAAGCCCCGTGTTTTCACTCCCGACGCGACAAACCGCCTACGAGCCCTTTACGCCCAATAATTCCGGACAACGCTCGGACCCTACGTATTACCGCGGCTGCTGGCACGTAGTTGGCCGGTCCTTCTTCTGCACCTACCGTCACCCCCAGCACAAAACCAGGAGCTTCGTCGGTGCTGAAAGAGGTTTACAACCCGAAGGCCGTCATCCCTCACGCGGCGTTGCTGGATCAGGCTTCCGCCCATTGTCCAATATTCCCCACTGCTGCCTCCCGTAGGAGTCTGGGCCGTGTCTCAGTCCCAGTGTGGCCGATCACCCTCTCAGGCCGGCTACCCGTCGACGCCTTGGTAGGCCATCACCCCACCAACAAGCTGATAGGCCGCGAGCTCATCCCCCACCGCTAAAAAGCTTTCCACACACCCACAGGCATGGATGCGTCATATTCGCTATTAGACCCGGTTTCCCGGGCTTATCCCGAAGTGAAGGGCAGATTACTCACGTGTTACTCACCCGTTCGCCGCTCGTGTACCCCCGAAAGGGCCTTACCGCTCGACTTGCATGTGTTAAGCACGCCGCCAGCGTTCGTCCTGAGCCAGGATCAAACTCTCCGTTGAAAAACAACCACCCACACCCACAAACAAAGCAGGCACAGGCAAGAGAAAAACCCCGACAAACAAACCCCGACAAAAATGTCAGAATCAATCCATCAAAGGAAAAACCACCACCAACCACACCCACCAAAAAAGGCAGACACAGCCGATGGCAGCACAAATCAATTCATCGACTATCAAAACACACTGTTGAGTTCTCAAGAATCACACGCACACGGGTTCTGCTCGGGACATCCGTCCCGGCTCCCCCCGAGGCCGAGGTGAAACATTACCGGAGTGATTCCGACCCGCGCAAACCGGGTCCGGTTCCGGTGGTCCGGGGCGCGGAGTCCGGCGCTGAGGCCTTGCTCCCCGTCGCATCCCGGCGGCCGAGAAGAGGTTAGAAGAGGCGAGGGGGCGCGATCAAGTCGCCGGGGCGTGACCCGGCGCACGCAGGCCCCCGGGGGCCTCCCCGGTCGCGCCTCAGGCGGGCACCACCGGGAGCGCGCGGCCCTCGCGCGGGGTCCGGCACCCGGCGAGGCGGAGCGCCTCCTCGACCTCGGCGTGGAGCCGCGCGAGCAGGCTGCGGACCCCCTCCTCGCCGCGGGTCAGCGCGAGGAGGACCGGGCGGCCGAGCATGACGGCGTCCGCCCCGAGGGCCAGAGCGGTGACGACGTCGAGGCCCGACCGGAGACCGCCGTCGACCAGCACCGGGACCCCGCCCGCTCGCTCCGCCGTGCCCGTCGCCTCCACGACCGGGGTGGCTCGCGTGGCCTCCGCCACCGCGGGCAGCGACGCGGCGGAGCTGCGCACGCGGTCCAGCTGACGCCCCCCGTGGGTCGAGACCCAGATCCCGGAGGCGCCCGCCTGCACGGCGCGCACGGCGTCGTCCGGGTGGGCGACGCCCTTGACGAGCACGGGCAGCCCCGTGGTGGCGGCGAGCCAGGCGATGTCGTGCGGACCGAGGTCGGTGGCCTTCTCGGAGCCGGGGGCGCCTTCGGTGCCGGGCTCCGCGTTGACCCGCAGCGTCGCGGGGTCCACCTCGTCCCAGACGACGCGGTCCCCGGCGGCGTACTTCGTGCCGACCACGGGCGTGTCCACCGTGAGCACGACCGCGCGCGCCCCGGCCTCGACCGCGCGCTCGAGGAGCGGCACCGCGAGGGTCCGGTCGGCCGGCAGGTAGCACTGCACCCACCAGGCGGCCCCGGTGCGGCCGATCTCCTCGAACGAGGTCCCCGCGTTGCTCGAGACGACCAGGGGCACGCCGGCCGCGGCGCACGCCCGAGCCACCGCGAGCTCTCCCTCGGGGTGCACCTGCCCCTGGAGCGTGGTGGGCGCGACGCCCCAGGGCGGCGCCTGCGTCCCGTCGGCGTGCCGGATCCCCAGCTCGACGGCTGTCACGTCACGCAGGCACCGGGGCACCAGCCGGTAGCGGGACCAGGCAGCCTCGGCCTCGCCCGCCGTCACGCCGTCGCGCGCTCCCGTCAGCACGTACTCGAGCACCGGCGCCGGCAGCGTCCGGCGCGCCTCCTCCTGGAGCACCCCGAGCCAGCGCCTCACGTCGGGCGGCTCCCCGCCGGACCCGGTCGGACCCGGCGGTCCCGCTCGTCTCCGCGTCATCCGAGCGCCCCCTCAGCCCGCGACGACCTCGACGCCTGCGAGGTTCTTCTTCCCGCGGCGCAGCACCAGCCAGCCGTCGAGGACGTCCCCCGGCCCGGGCACCAGGTCGGGGTCCTCGACCCGCTCGTTGTTCAGGTAGGCCCCGCCCTCGGCGATCGTGCGCCGGGCCTCCCCCTTGCTCCTGGCCAGGCCGGTCTGCACGAACAGGTCGAGCACGCCGGGCATCGCCGCGGCCTCGACGCTCGTGGACCCCGCCTCGCGCAGGGCCGCGCCCAGGGTGCGACCGCCGAGACCGCGGAGGTCGCCACCCCCGAAGAGCGCCGCCGACGCGGCCTTGATCCGCTCGGTCTCCTCGGCGCCGTGCACCAGCGTGGTCACCTGCTCGGCCAGGGCGCGCTGGCCCACGCGGCGGAAGGGGGCCTCGGCATGCTCGGCCTCGAGCGCCTCGATCTCCTCGCGCTCCAGGAAGGTGAAGATCCGCAGCAGCTCCCCCACCTTGGCGTCCTCGACGTTGAGCCAGAACTGGAAGAAGGCGTAGGGAGACATCATCTCGGGGTCGAGCCAGATCGCGCCGCCCTCGGTCTTGCCGTACTTGCTGCCGTCCGTCTTCGTGACCAGCGGCGTGACGAAGGCGTGCACCCGGTCGCCGTCGGCGCGGCGGATCAGCTCGACACCGCTCGTGATGTTGCCCCACTGGTCGGAGCCACCGAGCTGGAGGTCGACGCCGTGCGCGCGGTGCAGGTGCAGGAAGTCCATCGACTGGAGCAGGACGTAGCTGAACTCCGTGTAGCTGATGCCGTCCTCGAGCCGGTTGCGCACCACGTCGCGGGCGAGCATCCGGTTCACCGGGAAGTGCTTGCCGATGTCGCGCAGGAAGTCGATCGCGGTCACGTCGCGGGTCCAGTCGAGGTTGTTCACCATCGTGGCCGCGTGCGGACCGTCGAGGTCCAGGAAGGGCTCCACCTGCCGTCGCACCCGGTCGGTCCACTCCTCGACGACCTCGGCCGTGTTCAGCGTGCGCTCGCCGGAGTCGCGGGGGTCACCGATCATCCCCGTGGCGCCGCCGACCAGGGCGTACGGCGTGAGGCCCGCGTCCTGCAGGCGCCTGGCCGTGAGCAGCTGCACGAGGTTGCCCAGGTGCAGGCTGGGCGCGGTCGGGTCGAAGCCCACGTAGAACCGCACGCCGCCCGCGTCCAGCGCCCCGCGCATCGCGTCGAGGTCCGTCGCGTGGGCGAGGAGGCCCCGCCACTCGAGGTCGTCGAGGACGTGGGGTGCGGACGACACGGTCCCTCCTCCGGGGCGGGGCGCGGCTCGCGCGCGAGTGGGTGGGGCGGCGTCAGTCTGCCGCATGGGCGCGGGGGGCCTACCGGACGGGAGGTGATCAGACGCACGGTGCACGGCTCGGTTCCCGGGGGTATGACTCCTAGGATCGACCAGATGACCACGGCACCCACGACGCAAGGAGACGCCCGACGATGATCGGCGGCCGCTACACCCTGCGCGAGGAGATCGGCCGCGGGGGCATGGGCGCCGTGTGGTTGGCCCGCGACGAGACGCTCGACCGCCCTGTCGCGCTCAAGCGCCTCGGCATGGACACCTCCGGCGACGACGACCACGACCTGGCGCGCGCCGAGCGTGAGGCCCGCCTCGCGGCGGCGCTCAACCACCCGAACGTCGTCGCCGTCTTCGACCTCGTGGTCGACGACGGCCAGCGCTGGCTCGTGATGGAGTACGTGCCGTCGCAGACGCTGGCGGCGCTCGTGCGCAAGGAGGGCCCGCTCCCGCCGGACCGGGCCGCCGCGCTGATCGGCCAGGCCGCGGACGCGCTCGCGGCCGCGCACGGCGCCGGCATCGTGCACCGCGACGTCAAGCCCTCGAACATCCTCGTCACCTCCTCCGGCCAGGCGAAGCTCACCGACTTCGGCATCGCCCGCGCCCAGGCGGATGCCTCGTTGACGCGGACCGGGATGGTCACCGGCTCGCCCGCCTACCTCGCCCCGGAGGTCGCGTCGGGCCGGTCCGCTTCGCACGCCTCCGACGTGTGGTCCCTCGGAGCCACGCTCTTCCACGCGCTCTCGGGACACCCGCCCTTCGACGTGGGCGAGAACGTCGTGGGCGCCCTCTATCGCATCGTGCACGAGGAGCCGCCGCGGATCGACGACCAGGCCGGCTGGCTGGCGCCGCTGCTGCGCCACACGATGGCGACCGACCCGAAGCAGCGGTGGTCGATGGCGCAGGTCCGCGACGAGCTCCAGCGAGGAGAAGCCGAGTCCGGCACGTCGGCGTACGCCGCCTCCGACGGCGCCGACGACGGGACCCGGGTCTTCGCCGGCGCGATCCCCGACGAGGACGATCAGTCCTCCTGGGCCGGCTCCGCGCCGCGGGTCCTGGCCGATGGCGAGGAGGAGCGCTCGTCCCGTTCGCGGGCCGCAGCGCCGCTGGTCATCATCGCGGCGGTCGTGGTGCTCCTCGCCGCTGCGATCGGTGTGGCGCTGTTTGCCGGGAACGGTGATGATTCCTCGCCCTCGGCGGCCGAGAGCTCGTCGCAGAGCCCGTCGGAGTCGCCCTCGGAGTCGCCCTCGGAGTCGCCGTCGGAGTCGCCGTCGCCCACCCAGGGGGCCACCGCCGCGGGGATGCGGTCGTTCGTGAACGACTACGCGGCCACGGCACCCTCGGACCGCCGGGCCGGTTTCGCGATGCTGACGGACTCCTTCCAGCGGGCGAGCGGCGGCTTCAGCGGCTACGACGGGTTCTGGAGCAAGGTGGCCTCCGCGTCGCTCAGCAACGTGCAGGCCGACCCCGAGTCGATGACCGTCAGCTACGACGTCTCCTACGTCTTCGAGCAGGGGCGTCGGACCACCGAGTCGGTGCAGCTGACCCTCGTCTACCAGGACGGCGAGTACCTCATCGACGGCGAGTCCTGAGCCTCGGCGTCACCACGGCCGGCGCCGCCCACCTCACCCCGGCACGCCGAAGAGCTGGACCCAGTAGTGGCCCCACCGGCTGCTCGAACCGCCGTCGTGCCAGCCGACGCCGAGGTGCTTCCAGCGAGCGTCCATCATGTTCTTGCAGTGCCCGGCGCTCTTGCGCCACGCCCGCACGACCGCGGCCGGCGTGTCGTAGCCGGCGCCGATGTTCTCGCCCACGGCAGACCAGCTGTAGCCGGCGTTGGTCGCGCGCCAGCCCGGACCCTTGCCGGTGATGAGGTCGCGGTGCGAGAAGAAGTCGTGCACTGCCATGCGGCGTGCGTAGGTCCTCGACGCGGTAGCGAGCTTGCCGCGGTGTCGGACCGGTGGCACGGCGGGGTACCACTTCCCGGCGCAGGTGGTTCCCCGCCCCCGCAGCTCGTTGACCAGCGTCCGCACCCGCGCCTCCAGCCTCGTCGCGCGCTGGCTCGAGTCCGGCTTCCTGACCCGCACGTTGCGGGCGGCCGTGAACGTCGCCCTCGCCCTCCGGGTCGCTGGCACGAACACCCGCAGCTGACCACTGGCCGGCGGGACGCCGCGCACGAGGGCCCGGCCGTCCCTTCCGGTCAGGAGGCGGTTCAACACCCGCCAGTGGCCGCCCCAACGACGGTGTTGGAGCACCACGCGGCGCGGCCAGGCCCGGCCGCCGCTGCGCACGCGGATGCGCGTCCCGACGGCGTGACCGGAAGAGACCGTGACGAGGCTGGTGGTCCAACCGCCGACCCAGGTGCGGTGGCGGGTCGCTGACGCTGCCGGCGCGGTCGCAGTGCCGCAGACGAGCAGCCCCACGACGACGATCACGAGCGGTCGGAGCAGGGGGATCACGAGCCCGAAGGTAAAGGAATCGCGGTTCGCCGCACGGCGGCTTTGGGGACAAGTCCACCCCTTCGGCGACGCCGGAGTAGCCCGAACGTGTCAACCCTCCCGCGACCCTGGTCCCGGAAGCGCGCTCGACCTGTCTGGACTCGGCCCCGCCGGATACCGGGAATCCCTTCATGTCGTGGGCATGGACGCTCGCGACCCCGTGGCACCCTGCCCCTTGCCGCATCCATCGGCCCGGGACCGATAGGTTCCTGCCACGCGGGGCGGTAGCTCAGCCGGTCAGAGCAGAGGACTCATAATCCTTGGGTCGTGGGTTCGAGCCCCACCCGCCCCACGCAGCGCCTGTGTCGTGTCGGGTGATGCCCGACTCGCGCAAGTTGCGCGGCGGAATGGAGGACATCTCCAAGAGCAACGAAGTGGCCGCAAGATGCTCGGAAGCGCCGCCCCAAAGCGCTTCGGCCCGAGGGAAGCAGCGCATTGCCATGCTTCAACGTCAGGCAGTCCCGCGTTGCTCGTCCGACGTGCCGGCGTTCCGCTTCCTCAGTGCCGTCAGCTGCCGGCGGAGCGGCGTCGTGGCGACCTTGGCGAGGTTGAGCGGCGGATCCAGCTCGGTCAGGATCTCGCTCTCAAGGTCGCCGAGCGTGTCGGCGTCCGCAACAGGCACGGGCACCAGGCGCAGGTGTGCATGCATCCATCTCGTGAGCTGGTGCTCATCGATGGACGTCTGTCCGAACGCGCTCGCCAGGATCGACCCGAGGCTGCGGCGCAGGGTTGAGAACTCGTGCTTCGTACCCAGGTGCATGGTCGTGATGCGGCCCCACAAGGTGTTTGAGGACGACGAGCCCCCACTACGCCTTGCTCCGGCTAGACCGACATAGATGAGCCCCGGAGCGAGAGCGTGACCTAGTCCGGTGCTGAGATCCGCGGCGCCCTGTTCATCGACCCACCAGCTGTAGAGCCCTGGTACTCGCAAGTCCGCTCCGCCGCTGGCGAGAAGAGCGTCGAGCGCGACGGCCGAATCTCCATCGCGAAGCCGAGCCGCCACTCCAGGACTGCTCTGCACGGGTGGTGCCTCCTTCTTCTGCAGGTACCAAGACAGACGTTGCCCGAAGGAGAGCCCGTGAAGCTGGTCGAGAACGTGTGCACCGCGCTCACGGAGCGCCTCATTGAGCGGCTCGAGGTACGCCGCTCCCGCGTGGACGTCGACGACGACACCTTCCAGTGGGCCCAGCGACTGCGTCAGCTGGGCGGCCACCTGGTTCCCCCAGGAACTTCGATACGAGCGCGAGGTGTTCGGCAAGTACCGCTCGTACGGTTCGAGCCACTCGTCAGGTCGAACCAAGCCGTGTTCGGCCGACAAGATGAACCACGGCAGGCCGGTGGACTCCGCGTATCCACGCATCTTCGAGAAGTAGTCGGACACATACAGGTCCTTGGCTGGCGCCGCGTGCGCCAGCTTGGTCTTGACGCAGCCCACCAGCACAACGTCTGCCTCAGGCTGATGCGTCTCGGCAGCATGCGCGACAGGCTTTGGCACAGTTCCGGCATTCTGACCAACGCTGTCGGCACTGCGGCCGACGGTGAAGCCCAGCTTCTGCAACCATCGTCTGGACGATTGCGATTGAAAGCGCTGCCTGTCAGTCACGCCCGTGGCGAGCGCGATGACTTGCTTGACCGGCCAGCGGACTCCCTCGATCTCAACCCAGTACTCACGCACGCTGTCCGGCGCACAGCCGGCGAGTCCCCCTCGGATCGACTCGCGCGTCAACTCGTATGGCTCGCCATCAAGGGTGATTCGCATGTCCAAGGAATACCCCGCCGTACCGACGAGATAGAGAACCTTTCTCTCTTCGTCGTGGGCGCCGGCTTCGCCCGCGCAGGGCGCGCGGATGCCCCTAGTCCGCACATAGTCCGCAATCGCTCGAAGTCCGATACTGATCGACGCTTGTCGAGCTGAGATGTTTCCGCAGGTAAGAGCCCACTTTGGCGATCAGCGCGAAGCCCCGAAAACCCTTCGGACGACCCCTGGTCCTTGGGTCGCGGGTCCAAGTTTCGCCCCACGCAGCGCCACGGCGGGTCAGGCGGTCGGTCGGTCCCGAGCTGCTAGGGCGCGAACGCGGATTCCGATGGTGATCATCGCAACGACGCCGATCATGACGGCCGGCGCGAGGGCGATCGCAGCGCCGCCGACGAACGCCGTGGTCACGAAGCCGAGGTTCGCGACCAGCGCCACCGAGCTCAGGACGAGCAGCCAGCGCGGCGCCCAGGAGCCCCGCCCGGAGAGGCTCAGGAGGACGGGGCCGAACCCCAGCATGAGCAGGGTCGCGTAGTCGTCCAGCCGGAGTGCGAGGCGCAGGAGCCCCTCCGCCCCCGTGATGTCCTCGGCGCCGGCGTAGGTGGTCGTCACGGCGGCCATCGCGATGTAGCTGACGACGTTGAACGTCGCCCCCATCACGACGACGTGGTACCCCACGTCGAGCAGCGGATGGTCGGCGACCGACCGAAGAAACCGGCGGATCAGCGTCAGGGCGACGACGAACCCGAGCATCCCGACCGCCCACATCACGTGGGTCGTCTGGAGCTGGACCTCGCGCTCGCCGGCCTCCGACAGCGTCCGCGCCAAGGTGTCGTCCTCGAGGGCACTCCAGTAGTCGACGCCGAGGACGCCCTGGTTGATCCCGCCGATGGCCATCCACACGGCCGAGGCGACCAGGAGCGTGGCGCCGAACCGGCCAGACGTGGCCTCGGTGCGACCCGAGGCCGTGGTCGTGGCGTTTCCGGTCCCGCTCCCCGGAGTCGTGGTCATTCCGAGTCCTCCCCATCGCGGTGGACGCCATGCGTCCGGCAACGGTGACATTGCCACACCTCGCGCGGGTGCCGCGACGACTGACCACGGTGTTCCCCTTGTCGAGACTGGCGTCCCACGTGGCTCCGGAGCGCTCGCGGCAGGCCCGACCCGCGGCCGGGGTCAGAACTTCCCCGCGTTGACCCAGGTCTCCTCGGGCGTGATCGGCTCGGCCACCTCCCAGTGCTCGGCGACGCGACCGCCCTCGACGCGGAAGAGGTCGATCACCGCGTGGCGCTCGCCGCGCACCTCGTGCTCGGCGAGCACGGCCGCCAGGTCGCCACAGCCGACCACGCGGTGCACCTCGTGACAGCGCACGCCCGCCTCGACGAGGTGCTGGCGCAGGGCCTCGGCCCCGTCCGCGGCGCCCGCACCGTGCCGCGCCACGTCAGGCGCGACGAGGTCCGCGATCCGCTCGTGGTCGCCCGCGACCAGGACCTCGTGGACGAAGCGGGTCACCAACGCCCTGTTCTCCTCGGTCCGGTCGAGGTCGCGCGGCTCGACCGGCCCGTCGACCGGCGTGCGGCCGCTGCGGTTCGGGCCGCCCATCTCGGCGATGACATCCCAGTGCTCGATCAGCCGGGCGTCGTCGTCGGTGTCGAAGATGTCGGCGGTGACGTAGACGAACTCCCCATGGTTGAGGCGCTGCACGACGTGCAGGAACACGTAGGGCCCGTCCTCGAAGCTGCGGACGATCTCGATGTCGCGGACGGGGTTGCGCTCCACGAACCCGGCGAAGAACTCCTTGAAGCCCTCCTTGCCGTCCCTCACGGGCGTCGAGTGCTGGACGTAGCGGTCGCCCGCGTACGCCTCGATCGCCGCCACGTAGTCGCCGTCGCGGATGGCCTCGAGGTAGAGCGCCCGCGCGTTCTCCAGCCGCCGGCCCATGCACCTGACTCTAGGGCCGGACCGGCGTGGAGGACACGGCTGACCACCGGCCATCGCTCGAGTTCTCCACAGCGCGGCGTGTCCGTCGCTATTCGAACAGTTGTTCGAGTATTCTCAATGCATGACCGCCACCACACGCGAGGCGCACCCGTCGCCCGGACTGGCAGACCCGGACTCCGCGGCTGGGATCCTGGCCGCGGCGGGGTCCGCGCGTGCGGTGCGGATGCGGGCGGACGCCGACGTGCTCGCCGCGGCGTGTGCGTGGGCGGATCTGCACCCGGTCCGCCCGGGGGAGCCCGGCGCGACGCTGGTCGACCGGTGGGGCGACACCGGCCTGAGCGTCGCCGGCCCCGGTGCGCCGCTGGTCGAGGAGTTCGCCGTGCCCGCCTTCGCCGCCCGCCTGCGCCTGCGCAGCGAGGCCGGCGCCGCGCTGATCGGCCAGGCCCTCGAGCTGCGCCACCGGCTCCCGCGACTGTGGGCCCGCGTCCAGGCCTGTCAGGTCGAGGCCTGGCGGGCCCGCCGGATCGCGGAGGCCACCATCCGCCGCGAGCTCACCCTCGAGGCCGCTGCGTTCGTCGACCGCCACCTCGCCCCCGTCGCCGCCTCGGCCGGGATCCCCACCATCGACCGCTGCCTGGACGAGGCGATCGCCCGCTGCATGCCCGAGACCCTCCCCGACCCCGACGAGGACACCCCCGAGCAACCCGACCAACGCCACTTCACCGTGGACCGCCGCCAGCTCTCCTTCGAGGGCACCCTGGACTGCCACGGCACCCTCGACCTCGCCGACGCCCTGGCCGTCCACGACGCCATCCACGCCGAGATGTCCCGGCTGCGGGACCTCGGCGCGACCCAGGCCGCCGGCCCCCTCTCCGCCGCCGCCCTGGCCGCGCTGGTCTGCCGCGAGCGCCAAGGCGCGCTCGACCTCGAGGCCGGTCTCGACACCCCCGCCTCGTCCCCCGGCGGGCACTCGACCACCGGACCATCCGCGCGCCGGCAACGAGGCCGGACCATCCTGCTCCACCTCCACCTCTCGCAGTCCGCGATCCGCGGCACCGCTGACGGGCTGGCGGTCGGGCGGGTCGAGGAGACCCGCGCCCCCGTCACCGCCGACCAGGTCCGCGCCTGGTGTGGCGCCGACGCGACCACCCACATCCGCGTCCTCCCCGTCCTCGACCTCGACCACCGCTCCCACGTCGAGCAGTACGAGGTCCCCGACCGGATGCGGCAGCAGGTCCAGCTCACCGCCCTCACCTGCGTCTTCCCCTGGTGCAGCCGCCCCGCCCGCACCTGCGACACCGACCACCCCACCCCCTACGACCATCAGCACCCCGACCAGGGCGGCCAGACGGCATCCGACGACCTCGCCCCCCTCTGCCGCACCCACCACCGACTCAAGACCCACGCCCCCGCCCGACACCGCTGGCACCTCACCCAGCTCGACCACGGCCTCTGGCTCTGGCGATCCCCACCCCGCGACGGAACAGGCGGGGACTACTTCCTCCGCGACCACCACGGCACCCACCCCGTCGACGGCAGAGACCCACCGCCGACCGGGTAGCCGGCGGCTCGGGAGAAAACGCCGCGCCGACGAGGTCGATCAACGCTTGAGCATCGCGCGACGCACCGCCTCCACCAACCGGAACGGACACACGGCCCGGCTGCCCGGGGTCTGACTCATGATCCTTGGGTCGTGGGTTCGAGCCCCACCCGCCCCACCTGGTGTCTGCGCAGGTCATAGGCCGTCTTCGGCCTCCGCGCCGAGGCCGGGCGCGGGGGCCGATGTGGCCCGCGTCAGGGAGGGTTGGCTGAGCAGCCACCCGGCGTACCGTGGTGCTCATGCGGGAGCGGGACGAGCCGGTCTCGGTGACCACGGCGCGGCGTGGGCTGAGCGAGAGGCAGTCGATCCGGCGGCGGCGGTACTTCTGGATCATGGGTGCCTGTCTCACCCTGATCGTGCTGGCGTGGTGCGTGGTGCGGTTCGTCTCGACCGGGGCGGCGGTGGCGATGTCGGTGGTCGCGATGGTTCTGCCGCCGATCGCGGCGTTCGTCGCCAACGGCGGCAGCGATTAGGCCGGCACGCGGGCCAGGCCGCTCGGACGGAGCCTGACCCGACCCACCAAACAGCGCCGGAGGGTCTCCAGCCGCTGCCGGTGACCGGGACATTTCGTGAGTGCCCCCGCCACGTCCCTCCACCGTGGGATCCTGTGCTGGTGGCACCGGGAACTGACGTGGCGACTGCCGACCGGGAGCGCGAGGAGGCCCTGCGCCGATACGAGATCCATCCCCTGCGACCGCGTCGCCAGCTGCAAGCCCTCGTCGACCTCGCCGCGCTCGTGTGCGAGGTCCCGATGGCCGCCATCAACCTCATCGGAGCGAAAGACCAGCACCGGGTCGCCACGGTGGGCATCCCGCCGGAGATCTGCAGCCGGAACGGCACGATGTGCTCGACCTCGTTGTTGGAGAGCGAGCCGGTCTTCGTTCCGGACGCGCGCATGGATCACCGCTTCAGCGCCAATGCCTTCGTGACCGGGGAACGCGCCTCGATCCGGTTCTACGCCTCGCACCAGCTGCGCACCCCCGAGGGCGTCGTCATCGGCACGCTGTGCGTCTTCGACGGGCAGCCCCGGCACCTGACCGCCCAGCAGCTCGAGGCGTTGGGGACGCTGGCCGAGCGGGTCGTCGACGTGCTCGAGCTCGAGCTGGCCTCGCGCCAGATGGCGCAGGTCAACGAGCGCCTGGCCACCTCCAACGAACGCCTCGCGGCGTTCGTCGGCCAGGTGAGCCACGACCTGAACAACCCGTTGAACGCGATCGTGATGTCCTTGGAGATGGCCTCGGACCAGGCCCAGGTCCTGCCCGACGCGAAGGACAGCCCTCTCGTCGGCCTGCTCGAACGGGCTTCGCGGGGCGCCAGACGGATGCACCAGATGATCACCGGTCTGCTGGACCTCGCCCACAGTGGTCGGGCGGTCCAGCCCGTCGCGGTGGACCTCGCCGAGGAGGTGGATCACGTGCTCGAGGACCTGAACGGGCAGGCGCAGGGGGTGGATCTCCGGATCGGGGACCTGCCGACGCTGGAGGCCGATGCCGTTCAGGTGCGGGTGCTGATGCAGAACCTCATCTCCAACGCCTTGAAGTTCAGCCGGTGCCGGGACCGGCCGGTCGTGGCCGTCCGGGCGCACCGCAGGGAGGGCTCGTGGCGCGTCGAGGTCGCCGACAACGGCCCCGGCATCCCGAGCGAGCACCGGGCACGGGTGTTCGAGATGTTCTCGCGCGGGGAGAGTGAACAACCGGGCAGCGGCATCGGTCTGGCCACGTGCCAGCGCATCGTGTCCGGGCACGGCGGGTCGATCGGGGTCGAGACCGCGCCCGAGGGCGGGAGCCTGGTCTGGTGCGAGCTGCCCGACGCGGGCCCGTGACAGGGCGGCCCCGGCGTCGGGACTTCCCGGAGTTCACCCGGTAGAGGTCGACCACCGCGGCGCGATCCCGAGACCTCGCTCTCGGCGAGGACGGCCACGAGGGCCGACGGGGTCCGGGCGCTGGGCGCTGGGCGACGACAGTCGGGACGGCGCTCAGCGCTTGAGCATCGGCAGCGGCCGCGTGGGCTCCGCACGCACGCCGCTGACGAAGGCGCGCACCAGCATGCGGCGGAACCCGAGGGACGGGTGCCGCAGCCGGATGGCACGCCACCACGGTCGGCCCACGCCCGGCGCGGGTCGCAACCCGGCGGTCAGGTCGTGCAGGTCCGCGCGGCGCAGCGCCTCGACCAGCGGGTGCGGGTGGTGGGCGCGCGTGAGCCGGTGATGCTCCTCGACCATGGCGGTGACCAGCGCGCGCTGCTCCGCGGTCGCGTCCTCCGGCAGCTCGGCGAGGGCGACGTCGACCGACGGGCCGAGGTAGTCCCACGTCTGCGCGAACCAGATGCCGGCGTCGTGCGCGAAGGCCGCGACCCCGAGCAGCTGCGCCTCCGCGTCGGTGAGGGGCAGCTGCCGGTCCACCAGCGCGATCACCCGATGCACGTGACCCTCGTAGCGCGCGCGGTCCACACCGAACCGGGCGGCGTGGCGGGCGAGCAGGCGATCGGCGACGTCGTGCGCGGACTGCCCCGCAGCCGTCGGACCGGCCAGGCCGAGGTGACCTTCACTCACGCCCCGACCGTAGTCGACCGGACCCGGGACACAGCAGATCGCCTCGGGCCAGGCGTCAAGCCGAGAGATGGGCGCGGCGCTGTTCCCGGTAGGTCTCGAGCACCGGGAGCGCCCGCTCCACGGCGTCCTCCAGCGCGGCCAGCATCGGGCCGTACGCCTCGTCGGAGCACTGGGGCTCCTCGCGCAGCTCGACGGCACGGGCGGCGACCCCCACCTCGGTGAGGCCCAGGTTCAGGGCCGACCCGGCGAGCTTGTGCGCGCTCTGCCGCAGCGCGTCCTGATCGGCCACGGCCAGCGCAGTGCGCACGTCATCGAGCTGCGGTCCGATCCCGGTGATGAAGCTGTCAACCGCGCGGGCGATGTAGCTCTCGGCGCGCGGTCCCATCTCGCGCAGGGCGTCGAGGCGCGAGGAGTCGAGCACCGTCCGGGTCGGGTCGTCGGCTCGGGGCTGGGGCTCGGGCACCCGTTGCGGCTCCGGCTCCGGCTCCGGCTCGGGCTCCGGCGCCGGCTCCGGTGGGGCCACCGGCGCCGCCGCCACCTCGGCTCCTCCCGTCCCGACCGGCGGCGGTTCGGCGAGCCCCGGGGGGCCGACCGGGACCCAGCGCGCCAGTACCGCACCCAGCTGGTTCACCTCGACGGGCTTGGCCAGGAAGTCGTCCATCCCGGCGGCCAGGCAGCGCTCGCGCTCCCCGTCGATCGCCGCCGCGGTCATGGCGAGGACGGGGGTACGCCGACCCCCGGCGTGCTGCTCCCGCAACGCCCGCGTGGCGGCGTAGCCGTCCATCCGTGGCATCTGCACGTCCATCAGGACCGCGTCGTGACGGTCGGGGTCGAAGCGCTCGACCGCCTCGACACCGTCCTCGGCCAGCTCGGTCTCATAGCCGAGCGACTCGAGCATGCCCGTGGCCACCATCTGGTTCACGGCGTTGTCCTCGACCACGAGCACCCGGGGCCGGTCGGTGCGCACGAGCGTCGCCGTCGTCGCGCTGACCGGGGCCGCCTGCTCGTCGACCTCGAGGAGCGCCCCGCGCAGCGCGGCGCTGGTCACCGGCTTGGTCAGGACCCGGATGGTCGGTTGGCGGACGGCCCACACGACCGCGTGGTCGGGTCGCGAGGTGAGCACGAGGAAGACCCTCGGCCCCTCCGCCAGGGCGAGGAGCTCCGCCGTCCGGCCGGGCTCCAGCGACTCGGCCACGGCCACGTCGACCACGACGGCCTCGTAGGGGTCCTCCTCCTCGTGGGCGCGCTCGAGAGCCTTCCCGGCCTCCTCCGGGTCGGCCACGTGCTCCACGCGCGTGCGCCACAGGGCCAGCTGGTCCTCGAGCAGCCGGGCGCGCTGCTCCGCGCCGCTGACCACGAGCACTCGGCCGCCCGAGAGGCTGGCCCGAGCGACGTCGTCGTCGGGGCAGGTCCGCGAGCCGCGGGGAACCTCGAGCATGGCGGTGAAGCTGAAGGTGCTGCCCTCGCCCAGGATGCTGGCGACGGTGAGCTCGCCGCCGAAGGCCTCGACGATGCGTCGGCTGATCGAGAGCCCGAGGCCCGTGCCACCGTGCTTGCGGGTCGTGGAGAGGTCGGCCTGCGAGAAGTCGTCGAACACCCGCTCCAGGGCGTCGGGGGCGATGCCCACTCCGGTGTCCGTGACGTCCACGCGCAGCCGGACGCGACGCCCGGCCCAGCCACTGCTCACCTTGACGAGCACGTGGCCCTCCTCGGTGAACTTGATGGCGTTGGAGACCAGGTTCGCCAGCACCTGGCCGAGCCTGGTGGGGTCGCCGGAGAGCATCTCGGGCACGTCGGGGTCGCACGCGACGGCCAGCTCGACGCCCTGGCGCCTCGCCGCGTCGCCCATCAGCTCGACGGTCTGGTCGCAGACCTCGCGGACCTCGAAGTCGACGGCCTCGAGCTCGAGGTGGCCGGCCTCGATCTTGGAGAGGTCCAGGACGTCGTTGACCAGCCGCAGCAAGGAGCGTCCCGCGTCCCGGATGCCGCGGGAGAGCTGACGCTGCCGGCGCTCGAGCGATGTCTTCAGCATCAGGTCGTTCAGACCGATCACGCCGTTGAGCGGGGTCCGGATCTCGTGGCTCATCACCGCGAGGAACTCCGACTTCGCCTGCGAGGCGTGGAGCGCCGCGTCCCGGGCGGCGGCCAGCTCCTGCTCCGCGTGCTCGCGCTCGACCACCCGCGCCAGCAGCGCCCCGGCCTCGCGGGCCGCCGTCAGGCTCTCGTCGGGCTGCTCCGGGGTGGTGGTGGCGGTCAGCACCAGGACCGCGTGCACGCGGCCCCCGACCTGCAGGGGGAAGGCCAGCTCCCTGCCGGAGGGGCCCCAGGTGGCCTCGCGGCTGAGCATCACCGATCGCGCGAGATCGTGGTCCGCGGCCGCGCTCTGGTCATACGTGTGCGCCGCGAGCTGGCGGACCTCGCCCTCGCGGTCGCCGGGCACGAAGGCCCGCGCCTCCGCCCAGTCGTCGCGCTCCCGGATGACGGAGCGCAGCTCGCCCAGCGCATCGGCGAGGGTCCGGGCGTCGTTGCAGGCGGTCGCCACGGCCTGCGCGAGCGCGTTGCGGGCGACCTGGCGCTCGAGCGCCCGCTCCGTGCGGACCTGGGCCGTGACGTCCTGGTGGGTGCCGGAGAGCCCGACGACCCGGCCGCCCGCGTCGCTCTGGGCGACGCCGCGGCCGCGCGTCCAGATCCAGCCGTCGGGCCCCTCCAACCGCGCCAGGAACTCGAAGCCCGACCCCTCCCGCAGCGCGGTCCGGACCCTGGCCTCCACGTCGGCGCGGTCCTGCTCGTGCACGGCATCCAACCAGCACGACAGGGTCAGCTGCGACTCGTCCCCCAGCCCGTAGATCTCGCGGAGGCTGTCGGAGCAGGTGACGACGCCGGAGTCCGCGTCGAGCCGCCAGCTGCCCAGCCGCGCGATCGAGTGCGCCTCGGCCAGCTCGCGACGGCTCTCGGCCAGCTCGTCCATCCGGCGACGACGCTCGTCGTTGTCGGTCAGGCGATGCAGGACGCCGAGGACCGCGCCGTCGTGGTCGCGGAGGATCTGCTCGCTGACGAGGGTCCACAACGCGGACCCGTCCTGACGGACGAAGAACACCTCCACGGGCTCCTGGTTGGCGCGACCGGCCCGGAGGTCCTCGAGGTGACGGGCGAAGTCGGCCCGGCCGTCGACGTCCAGCGTGTCGAAGACCGTGAGCTCCATGAACTCCTCCAGCGGCACGCCGAACATCGCGGCGACCGCCGGGTTGGCGTACCGCGTGCCACCGTCCAGGTCGAAGACCCACAGGCCGTCGATCGACGTCTCGGCGATGTCGCGGTAGAACGTGCTGTCCACACCGACCCCCTTCTCGCCCCATGAGAACCGGTCGGACGGCGTCCTGTCCGGGTTTCCGGCGCGGGCGACCGCTCAAGCGGGCAGCGGGCGATCCCGGTCTATTCCACCCGGCCGGGCTCACCCGCACGGAGGAAGGAGGCGCCCATCGCTTCGGGGGTCCCCTAACCTGAGGCGGTGCAGGTCCGAGGCGCCACCCGCCTGCCCCGAGTGGATCTCCTGGCGGTCGTCGTTGCGCTGGGTGCCCTCGTCGTCTATGAGCTGCACGGCCACGCGGGGAACCTGACGCGCGACCTGGGCATCTACACCTACGCCGGCCAGCAGGTGCTGGAGGGACAGGCGCCCTACCAGGCCATCCTCAACCGCGCCGGCCCCCTCGCCCACCTGCTGCCCGCGATCGGGATCGGCGGCTCGCGACTGCTCGGTGTGGACGACGTCCTCGGGGTGCGGGTCTTCTACATGCTCGTCGCCGTGGGCGCCGTGGTCGCGGTCTACGGGCTGTGCCGCTCGCTCTTCGGCTCGCGCGTCGTCGCGCTGGCCGGGGCGGCGGCCATGCTCTCCTTCCACGGGTTCATCGAGTACGCGGCGGACGGGCCCCGCGAGAAGACGCCGATGGTCCTGGCCCTCGTGCTGTTCTGCTGGGCGCTGCACGGGCGCCGCTGGTTCTGGGCCGGCGTCTGGCTCTCGCTGGCCACGCTGCTGCTGCAGATCGCGTTCCCGCTGGGCGCGGGGGCCTTCCTCACGGCCTGGCTGCTCGTCGGCCGCGGCCGGCGGATGCGCGCCCTCGGTGGCTTCGTCGCCGGGGGCCTGACGCCCGTGGCGGTGCTCGCAGCCGCCCTGGCCGCGGTCGGCGCGCTCGGCGACGCGGTCGACGCCTTCCTGCTCATCAACGCGCGCTACACGGTCCCCAACCCCCCGCTCGAGAACGCAGGGATCGTGGGCCGCAACGTGGCCTCCGCCTACGGCTGGTCCCTCGGCGTGCTGCTGCTGGGCGTGCTCGCGCTGCTCGCCCTGCTGGCGCTGGCCCCGGCCCGGGCGCGCCGGAGCGCGCTGAGCCCGACGGCTGCGACGCTGACGGCGTACGGCGGTGGCCTCCTGGTGTTCCTGCTGTGGAGCCTGCGCGAGTTCGACTCCTGGGCCGACGCCTTCCCGGCGCTGCCACTGGCGGCCATCGGGGTCGCGGCGGTGGTGGCGGCCGTCGGCGATCGGGTCGGCCCGCGGCCGCTCGCGGCGCTGGTCGCCGTCTGGGCCGTGGTGGCCACGGGGCTCTCGGCCGCCTGGTCGGTCGACCACCGCTCCGACGACCTCGACGCGCAGCGCCGCCTCACGGCCGCGATCCTGGACCCGCTGCCGGAGGGGGCGACGTTCTACTCCCTCGAGGTGCCGCAGCCCCTGGTGCTGGGTCAGCGGACCAGCGTCAGCCGCCTGCAGACGGTCGCGGCCGGCCTGGACACCTACATCGACGACACCTATCCGGGCGGGCTGCCGGGGCTGGGCCGGTCGATCGCGGCGCAGCGCACGACGGTCCTGTTCATCCACACCGACGAACCGGTGCCGACCTGGCTCGAGCCCGTGTTGGCGCGGGACTACGAGGAGGTCACCGGGGTGGAGTCGCTGTGGCGCACCTACCTGCACCGCTCGCTCGATCCCGAGGTGCGCCGGGAGATCGAGCGGGCCGCCCGCGCGGCCGATCCGGCCTGAGGATCAGCCGAAGGAGACGCCCTGGGCCAACGGCAGCTCGTCGGAGTAGTTGATGGTGTTGGTGGCCCGCCGCATGTAGGACCGCCACGCGTCGGAGCCGGACTCGCGCCCGCCGCCCGTGTCCTTCTCCCCGCCGAACGCGCCGCCGATCTCGGCGCCCGAGGGCCCGATGTTGACGTTCGCGATCCCGCAGTCGGACCCCGTGACCGAGAGGAAGCGCTCCGCCTCGCGGAGGTCGAGCGTGAAGATCGCGGAGGAGAGCCCCTGCCGCACCCCGTTGTGCAGCGCGATCGCCTCGTCGAGGTCGCGATAGGTGAGCACGTACAGCAGAGGCGCGAAGGTCTCCTCCCGCACGATCGGGGTCTGCTCCGGCATCCGCACGATCGCCGGGCGCACGTAAGCCCCGCCCCGCACCGCGCCCTCGGCCTCGTCGGCCCGCCCGCCGCCGACGACGAGGGTGCCGCCGTCGTCCTGCGCCCGCGTGATGGCCCGGTCGAAGGCCTCCGCCGCGCTCTCGTCGACGAGCGGGCCCACGAGCGTGCCGTCGGCCAGCGGGGATCCGAGGGGCAGCGTGCGATAGGCCGCGGCGAGGCGGTCGACGAGCTCGTCGGCGACCGACTCGTGGGCGATCACACGGCGCAGGCTGGTGCACCGCTGGCCCGCGGTGCCGACGGCCGAGAAGACGATGCCTCGCACGGTCAGGTCCAGGTCCGCCGAGGGCGCGACGACGGCCGCGTTGTTGCCCCCCAGCTCGAGGAGGGTGCGCCCGAGCCGGGCCGCCACCCGCGGCGCGACCGCGCGGCCCATCCGCGTCGAGCCGGTGGCGGAGACGAGGGCGACGCGCTCGTCGTCCACGAGCGCCTCGCCGGCCTCGCTGCGGCCGGGCAGCACCCGGACCAGCCCGCGCGGCGCGCCGACGCGCTCGGCGGCCCGGTCGACCAGCCCGGCGCAGGCCAGGGCCGTGAGCGGGGTGCGCTCCGAGGGCTTCCAGACGACGGTGTCGCCGCAGACGAGCGCCAGCGCCGTGTTCCACGACCAGACCGCGACCGGGAAGTTGAAGGCGGAGATGATCCCGACGACGCCGAGCGGGTGCCACTGCTCCATCATCCGGTGGCCCGGCCGCTCGCTGGCGATCGTCAGCCCGTGCAGCTGCCGGGAGATCCCGACGGCCAGGTCACAGACGTCGATCATCTCCTGGACCTCGCCGATCCCCTCGGCGCGGATCTTGCCGGCCTCGATGGTGACGAGCTCGCCCAGGTCCTCGCGGTGCTCGCGCAGCAGCTCCCCGAGCTCGCGGACCAGCGCCCCGCGCTCCGGAGCGGGGACCTGTCGCCACGCGGCGAACGTCTCCGCGGCGCGGCCGACGGTGTCGGCCACCTCCGCGGGGGAGGTCGACGCGATCCGACCGATCTCGCCGCCGTCGATCGGCGAGCGGCAGGCCAGGTCGCCCCGCGCGTCACCGGCGAACGGGTCGGGCACCCCCATCCGCTCGAGGGCCGCCCGGGCAGCGGCTGCGACGGACCCCTCCCCGCTCCCCTCGCGGGTGGTGCCGCGCGTCAGCGTCTCAGACATGGGTGACCTCGCCTTCCTTCGCGAACAGGCTGCCGGACCGGGTGGCGTACAGGTCGGCGAGCCCGACCTGCTCCTGCCGGACGAACCCCGAGGCAGGCAGCACGCCCCGGGCAACCAGCTCGACGACCGCCGCGGCCGAGGCGGCCGTCGTCCACGAGATCGCACGCCACCGCCGCGCCCCCACGACCTGCGGCAGGAAGGCGCGGACGTGGTTCTCACGGAACGGCTGGCCCGCCTGGACGCCCTCCACGGCCGCGTGGAGGTAGACGACGTCGTCGTTCACGGGCGGCTTGGCGTCGACGAGGACCTGGCCCACGAGCTCGGGGCGCTCCCGCAGGTTGAGCTCGTCGAAGAGGAAGTGCAGCTGCTCGAAGTGGCCGGGGTAGCGCAGCGTCTTGTAGTCCAGGCGGCGCACGCGGCCCTCGTAGGTCTCGCACATGGTGCCGAGCCCACCGGAGGTCAGCGCCGCCTCGAGCTCGAGCCCGCCGATGACGACGCGCTCCTTCTCCGAGAGCGCCGGGACCATCTGACGGCGCCCGCCGCGGAGCACCTCGCAGTCGTTGAGGTACTCGTTGACCACGCCCGCGGCCGACCAGTTGAAGGCGTAGCCGAGCAGGCCCGTCGGGTTCTGCGGCAGCGCGCCGACCTTGAGCTCGATCGAGCGGAGCTCGTCGAAGCCGCTCGCGAGGCTCGAGCCGACCATCGCGATCAGCCCCGGCGCGAGGCCGCACTGCGGCACGAAGGCCGACCCGGGGTGGCTCTCGGCCAGCTCGCGCACCCGCCGCGTCGTGGCCACGTCCTCGGTGAGGTCGAGGTAGTGGGTCCCGGTCGCGGCGGCGGCCTCGGCGACGCCGGTGTTGAGCTGGTAGGGCAGGCAGGACACGACGGCATCCGCCTCGGCGAGGGCGGCGCGAACCGCGGCGGGGTTGGTGACGTCGAGCGGGTGCGTCTCCAGCGCCCGCCCGTCGTCCGTCTCCAGGCGCCGGGGGTCGACGTCGAGGCCCCTCACGCGGAAGCCGGCCTCCGCCAGCAGCAGTGCGACGAGCTCGCCCACCCTGCCCAGGCCGACCACGGCCACGCGGCGCAGGTCTCCGGCAGCGTCTCTCATGGTCACCACCTCCAGGCGCCCGGCGGGTCCCACCGAGGCGCGCTCTCGTGCGTCCGGGATCACCGGTCCGCAGCGGCGATGCTAGGCCCGCTCGCGCCGGATGTCGCCCCCGACAATCCGGCGGCGCGTCGGCACCGGCACGCCGGGTGGCCCCGCAGGTGGCATGCTCACCTCCATGAGCGAAGCCCCTGCCGCCAGTGACGCCCTCGAGCCCCTCGACGAGGACTGGGACCGGGCCCTGTGCGTGGTGGCGCACCCGGACGACATGGAGTTCGGGGCAGCCGCGGCCGTCGCGCGGTGGACGGGTCAGGGCAAGTCCGTCTCCTACTGCATGGTCACCAGCGGCGAGGCGGGCATCGACGCGATGCACCCCGACGAGTGCCGCCCGGTCCGCGAGGCGGAGCAGATCGAGAGCGCGCACATCGTCGGGGTGAGCGAGGTCGAGTTCCTCGGCCTGCCCGACGGCATCCTGGAGTACGGCGTCGACCTGCGGCGGGTGATCGCCGAGGTGGTGCGGCGGCACCGGCCCCAGGTGGTGATCACCGGCAACTTCCACGAGACCTGGGGCGGACGCAACCTGAACCAGGCCGACCACATCGCCGTCGGCAAGGCGGTGCTCGACGCCGTCCGCGACGCCGGCAACCGGTGGGTCTTCAACGAGCAGCTCACCGGGGAGCGCTCGGTCGGGACGCTCGAGCCGTGGGGCGGGGTGCGGCAGGTCTGGGCCTTCGGGTCGCCCCGCGCCGGCCACGGCGTGGACACGTCCGAGACGTTCCAGGCCGGCGTGGCCTCGCTCGCGGCGCACGCGGCCTACATCGACGGGCTGGGCTGGGAGGGCTTCGACCCCGAGGAGTTCCTCGAGGGCATGGCCCGCGCGACCGGGAGCCGCCTGGGCACGCCGATGGCGGCCCCGTTCGAGGTCTTCCCGATGGGCTGGGGCGAGTAGCGGCAGCCCAGGGCTGACGGCCGACCGACCGGTTGAGGGTGCGGCCGGCCGACCGCCACGAGAAACGTAGGCCCCGGCCTTGCGCTCACCTTGAGGAACTTGAGGAAACTACCCACTCAGGCGGCGGGATGGCCCGAACGGGTCAGCCCCGCGGAAGGGGCCACCGGCTCCCCCGGCTGGATTCGAACCAGCAACCCTCCGGTTAACAGCCGAATGCTCTGCCAATTGAGCTACAGGGGATCGAAGCGTCGTCAGGGTAGCAATCGGCGCGGAGCCCCACGAAATCCCTGCCCCTCGCGACGCGCGCCGCGAGGGGATCAGTCGCCCGCCTCCTCCCGGGCCCGGGCCAGGGCGTCCGCGGCCAGGCGACGGACCTCGGGGTCGTCGGGATCGACGCCCTGGTCGTACTCGTGGAACCAGCGCAGGGGCCCGCCGGCCGGGGCGCGCCGCCCCACCACCGTGAGGCCGCGCCCGCCGCGCACGGGCACGCGGCGCTGGAGCACGATGCTCGCCGTCACCCGCTCCCGGACGAGCTGCAGCAGCCGGTCCGGGCGCTCGAGCGAGACGGCGTGCTCCGGCCGGACCTCGCCCCAGGTGCCGACCCCGAGCACGCGCAGCACGCCCTTGTCGGCGTCCCAGTCGGCCGACTCGACCTCCTCCCAGCGCAGGCGGACCCAGCCCGGCCCACGGTCGGCGGGCGGGTCGGCGGGCAGGTAGAGGGCGTCCCGGGTGCCCGCGACCACCGCTCCCCCACCGGTCACGGCGTGCGCCAGCACCTTCTCGCCGGCGACGACGCGCGGCAGCGGCGGGCGCGGCTGGGCACCGCGCCGCGACCCCGGCAGCCTCACGACGTGCCCATGGCCTGCTCGCGCAGGGTGCGCCGGTGCTGCTCGAGCGCCACGAGCTCGCCGAACATCTTGTTGTACTCCGTCGCCTGCTCCACCGGGTTGGTGCGCTGCAGCCGCGACTTCAGCTCGGAGATCCGCCGCAGCACCGTCAGCTCCTGGAGCCGGTAGACGTGCTGGGCGACGTACGCCGGGTCGGGCTCGCGCTTGAGCGGCTCCGTGCCCAGGGCGCTGATCGCCGAGACGACCTCGGGCTCGCCGCCGGCGTCGCGCAGCCGGGCGGCCCAGCCGCTCTGCGTGGCACCGACCTGCGGGCCGCCCGAGGCGCTCACGACGCCCCAGACGCTCCGATAGGTCGGGTGGGTGAAGTCGTTGTCGCCGACGTCGGCGGCCGTGCGGCCCACCGACTCCGGGTGCTGGATCACGAGCTTGAGCGTCTCGCGCTCGAGGGCGAAGCGCGGGTCCCGCGGGTCGGGGAGCCGCTGCCGCGGCGGGGGCACGGCCGGGCCCCCCTCGGCGCTTGCCTCGGCGTGGCGCCGCTCGCTCGCCCGGCTGGGCGACGGGCCGCGCGCGACCGCCCGGCGCACCTCGGCGCGGGCCTCCTCGACGTCCACGCCGACCATGCCCGCCAGCTCGCGGGCGAAGGCGTCGACCTTCGCGCGGTCCCGCACGCTCGAGACGAGCCGCGCCGCCTCGCGCAGGGCGTCGATGCGTCCGTCGGCGCGGTCGAGGTCGTAGCGCGCCACGACGTTGCCGAGCACGAAGCGGTAGAGAGGGACGCGCCGCGCCACCAGCTCCCGCACGGCGCCGTCGCCGGCGGAGAGCCGGAGGTCGCAGGGATCCTGCCCGGACGGCTCGACGGCGACGTAGGTCTGCGCCACGAAGTTCTGGTCGCCCTCGAAGGCCCGCATCGCCGCCTTCTGTCCCGCCGCGTCACCGTCGAAGGTGAAGATGACCTCGCCGCGGAACTCCTCGTGGTCGTGCAGGAAGCGGCGCAGGACCCGCGCGTGGTCGTCGCCGAACGCGGTTCCGCAGGTGGCGACGGCGGTCCCCACCCCGGCGAGGTGGCAGGCCATCACGTCGGTGTAGCCCTCGACGACCACGGCCTGCGAGGAGCGCGCGATCTCCCGGCGGGCCAGGTCGAGGCCGTAGAGCACCTGGCTCTTCTTGTAGATCGGGGTCTCGGGGGTGTTCAGGTACTTCGCGTCGATCCGGTCGTCGTCGAAGATCCGGCGGGCCCCGAAGCCGATCGTGTCGCCCGAGGCGTCCCGGATCGGCCAGAGCAGCCGCCCCCGGAAGCGGTCGTACGCCGAGCGGCCGACCGCCACGAGCCCCGCGGTCACGGCCTCCTCCTGCGTGATCCCCCGGGCGCTCAGGTGCTTGAGCAGGGCCTCGCCGCTGCGCGGCGCGAAGCCGACCCCGAACTGCTCCGCGGCCGCCTGGTCGAAGCCGCGCTCGGCGAGGAACTGCCGCGCGGCCAGCGCGTCGGGCCCGCCCAGCTGCTCGGCGTAGAACTCCTGGGCGATCCGGTGCGCCTCCACGAGCCGGCTGCGCGCGGGACCGCTGGGTCGCTGCGGGCCGGCGTCGCCCCCCGGGCTCTCCTCGCGGCGCAGCTGGACGCCGTACTTCTCGGCCAACCGCTCCACCGCCTCGACGAACCCCAGGCCGTCGATGCGCTGGAGGAAGCTGATGACGTCGCCGCCCTCGCCGCAGCCGAAGCAGTGCCAGAACTGGCGGGCGGGCGTGACGTGGAAGGAGGGCGACTTCTCGTCGTGGAAGGGACACAGGCCCTTGCGGGACCCGCCCCCGGCGTTGCGCAGCGTCACGTAGTCGGAGACGACCTCGTCGATGCGCGCCTGGTCGCGCACCTCCGCGATGTCCTCGTCCCTGATCCGCCCCGACACGTCGCGGAGTCTACGACCCGGCGGCGGCGGTGCCGGGCCGCCCGGCGAAGGGGTGTGGACCCCCGCGCAGCCGGCCGTGCCAGGCCAGCGCGGAGGCGTCGGTCAGGGAGGCCACCTGGTCGACGCAGACGCGCAGCCGGCCCGCGTCGTCGTCCGCCGCCGCGTGGTCGCCGCGGAAGATCGGCTCCAGCGTGGCCGGCGCCCCCGCGGCCACGGCGTCGAACAGCTCGGCGAGCAGCTCCCGCTGCCGCGCCATCGCCGCGACGCGGTCGTCGGCCTCCATCACGTAGTGCGCCGCCACCCCCTTCAGCAGGGCGATCTCCACCTCCGTGGCGCGCGGCACCTCCAGGTCGGCGGCGTAGCGCACCGCCGGCCCCGGGTGCGCGGCGCGCGTGGCCTCGCGGACGGCGCCGCAGAAGCGGCCGATCAGGTCCGAGGTGACGTTCTTCAGCTCGGCCAGCGCCCGACGGCTGCCGTCGTAGGCGGTGCCCGGCCAGCTCGGCACGCCGGTGATCCCGGCCCAGGCCGCCTCCAGCGACGCGTCTGGCTCGTCGGGCAGGTACCACGTGCGCACGGTCTCCCACACCGCCCGTCGCTCCCCCGGGTCGGCCAGCGCCGCCAGGTCGACCCGGCCCCCGGCCACGCCGTCCTCGACGTCGTGCACGCAGTAGGCGACGTCGTCGGCGAGGTCCATGACCTGCGCCTCGAGGCAGCGCCGGCGCGGCGCGGCGCCGTCGCGCATCCAGTCGAAGACGACGCGGTCGTCGTCGTAGACGCCGAACTTCCGGTTCGTGCGCACGCTGCCGTCGCCGTGCACCCCACCCGGCTCGTCGGCCTCGGCGCGGGGCCAGGGGTACTTGGTGCAGGCGTCCAGCGTCGCGCGCGTCAGGTTGAGGCCCAGCGAGCGGGCCCGCGGGCCGTCGCCGTCGAAGGTCTTGGACTCCAGCCGCGTGAGGATCCGCAGCGTCTGCGCGTTGCCCTCGAACCCGCCGCACGGGCCGCTCAGCTCGTCGAGCAGGCGCTCGCCGTTGTGACCGAAGGGCGGGTGGCCCAGGTCGTGGGCCAGCGCCGCGGTCTCGGTGACGTCGGGGTGGCAGCCGAGCGCCCGCGCCAGGTCGCGGGCCACCTGCGCCACCTCGAGGCTGTGCGTGAGCCGGTTGCGCACGAAGTCGTCGCTCTGCGGGCCGACGACCTGGGTCTTGGCCGCCAGACGCCGCGACGCGGCGCAGTGCACCACCCGGGCGCGGTCCCGCTCGAAGGGCGTCCGCTCGGGGGCGTCGACGCGCTTCGGGGGCTCCGGGAGCACCCGCGCGCGGGAGTGGGCGTCGTACGCCGCGTCGTCGGGCACGCCGCACGACACCCCGGAGATCGGGTCGGGCACCGGGCCGGAACGCGTCATCGGGGCCGACAGTATCCGCCGGGCGCCGGGTGTCGGCCGGAGCCGCGGCTACGCGGGACCCGCGCAGGCGGACGCCGCGGGGACCTGGGCCGGACCATCCCCGCCGGGGGCAGCACCGACCGGGACGCGCGGGCTCGCCGGCCGCAGCGTCCGACGCAGGGCCGCCACGGCGCGCTGCCGGGTCGGCCCGATGCTGCCGACCGGCATCGCCAGGTCCGCGGCGACCTGCCGGTAGGCGCGTCCCGTGGCATCTGCCTCCAGAAGCGCGGCGACCACGACCTGCTGACGCCGCGGCAGGTCGTGGAGCGCGCCCGCCAGGGCGGCCTGCTCCTCGCCGGCGAGCAGGTCCTCGAGCGGCTCGGCGGGGCCCCCGCCCTCCCCGGCGGGTGGCTCCTGCGCGAGGTCCGTCGGCACGCACCGGCGCTGCTCGCGGAGGATCCCGACCGCCTGGTTTCGGCAGGTCGCCAGCAGCCAGGCCGGCAACGCGGCGGCGCTGCGGAGGCCGTCCAGGCGCTCGAAGCACCGCACCCAGGCGACCTGCACGACCTCGTCGACGTCGGCCGCGCCGAGCCGGTAGCGGCGGGCCTCGGCGCGCAGGCGCGGGGTGAACCGGGCGTAGAGCTCGCGCCACGCCTCCCCGTCGCCGCGACGAGCGGCCTCGACCAGGGGCGCCAGGGCCGCGTCGTCGGACACCGGCTCCCCCTCGCGCACGAGTGACTCCGGCGCCTCCCCCGAGTGATGCGACATCCGATCCCCTTCCATGGACGCCGCCGGTGCCCGCCTTCGCGGGGCCCGGCGGTCTCAGCAACGTCGTTGCTGACCCATGCGATGCAAGGATTTCCCTCAGATCCCGGCGACGGTGTCAAGGGCCGGGCCGGGCGGCTCCGCGGGCCGGAAGGGGGCACTTTCGCGCACGACGTATCACGCGGCCGTCGCCGATCGTCTTCCTCGGTGTCCCGGTGCCCATCTCGAGGAGGCAGCCCGTGTCCACCCACAACGGAGGTTCCCAGCCCACCGGTGACGGCCAGGGGCCGCCCTCCGGGGCGGGTCGCCGGGAGCTCATCGTGATGATGGAGCCCGACCGCGGCGTCCACATGACACCCCAGGGGCTCCAGGCCTCGTCGGAGGCAGAGCTGCAGCCCGTGACCGAGCTGCTCGCGGCGAACGACGCCCGGATCGCGCCCCTCTTCGGTGACGAGCAGCGGATGCGCGCCCAGGCCTCGGCCCTGCCCGACGAGACGGGCGCCGTGGCGACCATGCCGACCTACTACCACGTGGAGGCGGCGGACGACCGCCTCGACCACCTGGCCGAGCTGCTCGCCGCGCAACCGGTGGTGCAGGGCGCCTACGTCAAGCCGGCCGCCGAACCGGCGGTGCACGTCGCCGACGAGGTCGTGGTCGACGCCGAGACCGAGGTGGTCGAGGAGATCAACACCATGCTTCCCGCGGACGAGGGTCCGCCGGCGGTGACCCCCGACTTCACGCCCCGGCAGGGATACCTCGACGCCGCCCCGGGAGGGATCGACGCCCGGTATGCGTGGACCCGCAGCGGGGGCCGCGGCGCGGGGATCCGGGTCATCGACTGCGAGTGGGGCTGGCGCTTCACCCACGAGGACCTCACCGCCAACCAGGGCGGGGTGGTGGCCGGGGCCGCGACCACGAGCCTCGACTTCGTCAACCACGGCACGGCCGTCCTCGGGGAGATCTCCGGTGACCGGAACGCCTACGGGGTCACCGGCATCACCCCCGACGCGGTGATCAGCGCCTCGGCGTTCTCGGTGCCCTCCGCGACGGCGATCCGGTCGGCCGCGGACCGGCTGGGCGCCGGCGACATCATCCTGCTGGAGATCCACCGGCCGGGGCCCAACGCCCCCGTCCCGCGGCAGGGCCAGCGGGGGTTCATCGCGGTCGAGTGGTGGCCCGACGACTACGCCGCCATCCGCTACGCCGTGGAGAAGGGGGTCGTCGTCGTGGAGGCCGCCGGGAACGGCTCCGAGAACCTCGACGCCACCGCCTACAACACCCGCCCCTCGGGCTTCCCCTCGACGTGGCGGAACCCCTTCAACCCGACCAACGCGACCTCCGGCGCGGTGGTCGTCGGCGCCGGCGCGCCCCCGCCCGGCACGCACGGCCGCAACCACGGGCCCGACCGGTCGCGGCTGGGGTTCTCGAACTGGGGCCAGCGCATCGACGCCCAGGGCTGGGGCCGCGAGGTGACCAGCACGGGCTACGGCGACCGGCAGGGCGGAGCCGACTCCGACCGGTGGTACACCGACACGTTCAGCGGCACGTCCAGCGCGTCCCCGATCGTGGTGGGCGCCCTCGCGGCCGTGCAGGGCGTGCTCCGGGCCGCCGGTCGGCCGCGGCTCAGCCCGGCGCGCGCCATCGAGCTCCTGCGCCGCACGGGATCGCCCCAGCAGAGCGCCCCCGGGCGGCCGGCCAGCCAGCGGATCGGCAACCGGCCCAACCTGCGCCAGCTCATCCCGCTGGCGCTGGCGTCGCGTGCCCCGTGGGTCGGCGTGCAGTTCCGCGGGACCCTCGCGCCACGACAGACGCTGCGCTACTTCACCTTCAACTGGCCGGCCCACTGGCACGTCCTGTGGACGGTGATGCCCACCACGGTGCGCTCCGGCGCTCCTCAGGTCAGGTGGCGGACCCAGGTCGAGCGTGCTCAGGACGGCCGCGCGACGTACTGGATCTCCGTCACCAACCTCACCGACCAGACCGTCCAGTTCGAGGGCCGCTACGCGGTGCTCGGCTGGTAGCCGACCCCTCTTCGCCACCAACCCACCAAGGAGTGACCACCATGCGCGTGGGAACGCAGTTCAACGGAACACTGGCACCGCGGCAGACCCGTCGCTGGTTCACCTTCAACTGGCCCCAGCAGTGGCACGTGACCTGGTACATGATGCCGACCACCCGGCAGTCGGGGTCGCCCCAGCTGCACTGGGACGTGGCCGTCGAGCGGGCGTCCACGGACCGCGTGACCTACTGGATCACGGTGACCAACGACACCGGCAGCAACCTGACCTTCGAGGGCCGCTACGCGGTGCTCAACTAGAGGAGCGGGCCATGCGAACGACGATCACCATCGACGACGGCGCGGCAACCCGGTCACCGGGCCAGGCGGGAGACCAGGCGGGGGACCAGGTGACGACGGCGCAGCAGCCGGCGGGCGACGAGAGCCCGGCGCCCGAGGACGCCGGCGCCTTCGACGCGCCGCAGGCGGCCGACCCCGGGGCCCGGCCGGGAGCGGACGGAGCCGACGGGGGCGTCGTCGACGCCGGCGTCGTCGACCCTGAGCTGGTCGAGGTCATCGAGGCCGCCCGGCAGGCGGGCCTCGACGGCGGTCTGGTGCTCGAGGAGCAGCCCGGCTACGACGTCGACGACCTCGTGGACATCGTGGACGCCGGCGGGGCTCCCGGCTGAGCCGGGCCGCAGCCCCGGCAAACGAACAGGTCCCCCGAGCCCGGCGGGCTCGGGGGACCTGCTGCGCGCGTCGGGTCGGTCAGTTCACCGTCACGTGCACGTGGTCGTAGTGGTTGGCGGTGGTGGACCCACGGTCCGACATGCCCCGCCAGCCCTCGCCGGCCCGCGCGGTCGACCAGATGTGCTGGGAGTAGATCACGTAGTTGACACCGAGCGAGCTGGCATTGGCACGGACGAAGTCCGCGACCTGCTGGCCCCGAGCGCCGGAGACCATGATGTCCACCGCGATGCCCTGGGCGTGCTCGCCGTCACCCCGGAAGTCGCCGTAGTTGGTGATCTCGGGGAAGTTGGCGCAGACGGCCTCGTGCACCGCCCTCAGGTTCGGGCTGACGCCCGAGGAGAGCGAGGTGCCGTTGCTGCAGGTCCCGGTGGCCGAGCCGGCCTCGGAGGTGGCCTGCTGGCCGCCGCCGCCGCCGCTGCTGCTGCCCCCGCTGCTGCCGCTGTCGGCGACGACGGGCTGCGGCTCGACCGGCTTCTCCCGGGCGAGGTAGCCCTTCGAGACCCAGCGGGACTTGCCCTTGACGACGACCTCGTCGCGGCCATAGCGGTGCCGCCCGGTGACGAGGACCTTCTTCTCCTCGGCGAGGAGACCCACCTTCTTCGCCTTGTTCCCCGGGAGGGTCCAGAGGTTCAGGTCGGCGGTGGTCCAGAGCTTGCTGTCGGCCTGCTGCACCGCCTCGTAGGTCGTCGTGCGGCGCAGCGACTTGTCGTAGGCCCGCTGCAGCTTCTTCGGGTTGTCCGCCAGCGTCTGCGGATTGTCGACCGTGCGCGCGGCGCCGCGCGAGACGGCCTCGCTGCGCCGGTCGACCACGTTGCCGAGCGCACCCGCGAACGAGCTGGTGGAGGACTCCGCGACGGCGCGGTCATCGCCGGCGGTGGCGGACAGGGTGCCGAAGACCGCGGCGGAGGCGACCGCGAGCGCGGCGAGGGGTGCACCCACGCGCACGGCGCGGGAGCGACGACGGGGGGCCCTGGGGGCAGCGGGGGGCTGCCCCGTATCGGAGTACGGGTTCTCGAGCGAAGAGGTGCGGTCGTCGAGGTCCCGCTCGTGGCGGGGGTGTGCCACTGCGCTGATCCTTTGCTGTAGCGGGCAGGGGAACGCCGGTCCTCGAAGGTGTTCGGGGGCCGGCGTTGATTCGAGTAGAACACATGCCCGCGCGTGCTTGCAGGAATCGAGATGCGCCTCACAGCCCACCGAGATGCGCCTCACAGCGGGCCCGGCGGCCCTCAGCCGCCCGTCTGCTCGCCCGCCTCCTCGCGGGTCAGACCGGCGAGGTCCTCGCGGTCCGCGAGCCAGCCCTCGGGCAGCGCCACCCGCTCCCGGGGCGAGCCCTGGCGGCCCCGGGGTGAGCCCAGCTCCGAGACGGGGAACGGTTCCGCCGGGTCAAGGTCGGACAGGAGCTCGTCCAGGGCCGCGAGCGAGTCGACGAGACCCAGGTCGCGGCGCCGCCGGCCGCCCGCCGCGAAGCCCTTGAGGTACCACGTGACGTGCTTGCGGAACTCGCGACAGCCCCGCTCCTCCCCCATGTGCCGGGCCAGCAGCTCCGCGTGCCGCCGCATCATGGCCGTCACCTCGCCGAGCGTCGGCAGCGTCGCCACGCGCTCCCCGGCGAAGGCGGCCGCCAGGTCGCGGAAGAGCCACGGCCGACCCAGGCAGCCGCGCCCGACGACGACCCCCGCGGCCCCGGTCACCTGCACCATCCGCACGGCGTCCGCGGCCTCCCAGATGTCGCCGTTGCCCAGCACCGGCACCTCGACGGCCTCCACGAGGCGAGCGATCGCCTCCCAGTCTGCTCTTCCCGAGTAGGACTGGGCGACGGTGCGACCGTGCAGCGCCACCGCGGCACACCCGGCGTCCGCGGCGACCCGCCCGGCGTCGAGGTAGGTGAGGTGGCGGGAGTCGATGCCGAGGCGGGTCTTCATCGTCACGGGCACGCCGTACGGCTCGGCCGCCCGCACCGCACGGTCGAGGATCCGACCGAGCAGCGTGGTCTTCCACGGGAGCGCCCCGCCTCCGCCCTTGCGGGTCACCTTGGGCACGGGGCAGCCGAAGTTCAGGTCGACGTGCGCGACGCCGTGCTCCGCGCAGAGGATCTGCACCGCCCGCGCGATGTCCGCCGGCTCCGTGCCGTAGAGCTGCACGGAGCGGACGGACTCCCGGTCGTCGAAGACGAGCATCTCGCGCGTGCGGGCGTCGCCCTCGACGAGGCCGCGGGCCGTGATCATCTCGCACACGTAGAGCCCCGCGCCCTGCTCGGCGCACAAGCGGCGGTAGGCCGCGTTGGTGATGCCCGCCATCGGCGCGAGCACCACGGGGGTGTCGACGTGCAGCCCCCCGAGCCGGAGGCCGTCGGGGAGCGGTCGGACGGCCCCGCCGGCGGGGACGGTCGTCGCGGTCATGGCCTCCATTGTCCGCGAACGCCCGGGGCGTCGCGAACCGGCGGCTACTGGCCCTTCTTCTTCGACTTCTTCTTCCGCTGGTCCTTCGGCGTGAACTTGGTCTGCTTGCCCGTCCAGACGATCGGGTCGAACTCCTGCGTGGGCCGGAAGCTCACCGCCTCGGCGTCGCCCTTGTCGGGTGCCAGGTAGACCAGGCAGGTGACGATCTCCTCGCCCGGGATGAAGCCCCGGGGCAACGGGGCGCTCGGGCAGGCGCCGAAGCGGCTCGCGAAGCTCGACGCCTCGATCAGGGTGTCCGCCTCGTCCAACAGGTAGAGCGGGATGTTCGTGCCCGCGAGGTCGCTCTCGCCGATGTTGGCGACCCGCACCCGCACGAAGTACGCCGCCGACTGCCGCGTCTGCTTGTCCAGCCGGAAGCCCGAGAACGCGGAGAGCGGGGCGCGCTGCAGCGCGCCGACCGTCACGTCGAGCACCCCGGTCGTCGTGGCGTCGGGTCGCCAGGCGACGCTCGCGGTCTCCCCGAAGGACAGCTCGCTGCCGGGCTCGGTGAGCTCGACGTCGTCCGGGACCGGCAGGTAGGCGACCTCGGTCTCCTCGTCACCCGGCGACGCGGACGCGGCCGCCGAGGCGGAGCTCTCCTCCGCCGAGGGCTCGTCGTCCCCCCCGCCGCAGGCGGCCAGCGCGAGCGACATGGTCAGCGTGAGCGCCAGCGACCCTCCGAGCAGGGTGACGACGCGTGAGCGGCTCCGGCGGCGATCCACGCCGGTCATTGTGCACGAGGAACGCCCCACCGGGTCACCCCACGCCAGGCGCCGTGATCATCCCGTGCCTCAGCAGCCCACCAGGCGCGCGCCGAGCCACGCCGAGATCCCGTCCAGGGAGACGCGCTCCTGGTCCATCGAGTCCCGCTCGCGCACCGTGACCGCGCCGTCCTCGAGCGTGTCGAAGTCGACGGTGACGCAGTAGGGCGTGCCGACCTCGTCCTGGCGCCGGTAGCGGCGGCCGATGGCGCCCGCGTCGTCGAACTCCACGTTCCACGCGCGGCGGAGCTCGTCGGCCAGGTCCCGCGCCTTGGGCGTCAGGTCGGCGTTGCGGCTCAGCGGCAGGACCGCCACCTTGACCGGCGCGAGGCGCGGGTCGAGCTTCAGCACGGTGCGCTTGTCGACGCCGCCCTTGGTGTTGGGCGCCTCGTCCTCGTGGTAGGCGTCGACGAGGAAGGCCATCAGGCTGCGGGTCAGGCCGGCTGCGGGCTCGATCACGTAGGGCATGTAGCGCTCGCCGAGCGCCTGGTCGTAGTAGGAGAGATCCTGGCCCGAGTGCTTGCTGTGCTGGGTCAGGTCGAAGTCCGTGCGGTTCGCGACCCCCTCGAGCTCCTCGAAGTCGCGCGTGGAGAAGCCGAACCGGTACTCGATGTCGACGGTGCGCTTGGAGTAGTGCGAGAGCTTCTCCTCCGGGTGCTCGTGGTGCCGCAGGTTCTCGGGACGGATGCCGAGGTCCGTGTACCACCGGGTGCGCTCGTCGATCCAGTACTGGTGCCACTCCTCGTCCTCGCCGGGGCGGACGAAGAACTCCATCTCCATCTGCTCGAACTCGCGGGTGCGGAAGATGAAGTTGCCCGGGGTGATCTCGTTGCGGAAGGCCTTGCCCTGCTGGGCGATGCCGAAGGGCGGCTTCTTGCGGCTCGAGGTCAGGACGTTCTGGAAGTTCAGGAAGATGCCCTGCGCGGTCTCGGGTCGCAGGAAGTGCAGCCCCGACTCGTCCTCGATGACGCCGAGGTAGGTCTTCAGCATCATGTTGAAGTTCTTGCCCTCGGTCCACGCGCCCTTGGTGCCGCAGTTGGGGCAGGCGACCGACTCGTTGATGTCGACCGAGTCCGGGTCGTCGATGCCCTTCTTGCTCGCGTGCTCCTCCTGCAGGTGGTCCTCGCGGAAGCGCTTGTGACAGGCCTGGCACTCGGTGAGCGGGTCGTTGAAGGTGTCGAGGTGGCCGCTGGCCTCCCAGGTCTTCGTCGGCAGGATCACGCTGGAGTCCAGGCCCACGACGTCCTCGCGCGCCGTCACGAGCTGGCGCCACCACTGGCGCTTGATGTTCTCCTTCAGCTCCACGCCGAGCGGGCCGTAGTCCCACGCCGACCGCGTCCCGCCGTAGATCTCGCCGCAGGGGTAGACAAAGCCGCGCCGCTTGGCGAGCGAGACGACGTTGTCGAGCGCGGAGGGGGGCGGCTTGGCCACGGGGGCTCCTCTGGGTGCCGAGCGTGCGGGCGACCGGCTTGCCGCCCGAGCTGAAGCGCTCAGCCTAACGAGCGGGCGACCCCGCTGTTCAGGGTGGCGCCGGGCTCGACGCGCTCGTAGGCCGACGGCTCGTCGATCGCCCGCGAGAGCACCGGCACGGCGCCGACCTTGACCTCGTAGGCCGACAGCGCGCGGCGATAGGCGCCCACGTGCTCCCAGCGGGTCGTGAGCACCCACAGCTCCGGGTCGTCGACGTTGCGACCCACCTCGCCGCCGAGGTGCCCCGGCCGGGTCGCCAGCAGGGCCCGGGCCGCCTCGAGCTCGGCGCGAAAGGGCTCGGCCTCGGCCGGCGGCACCCGGAACCGGTTCACGACGATCACACCGCCGAGGCTAGCCACCCCCGCCTTCGCCGCCGTGGTCGAGGGAGACCGGCCGGGGCCATCGAGGGCCTCTTTTGACAATGATTCTCATTGTCGGTGAGAATCGTTCTCATGGTTCGGCCAGGAACGGCGCGCGCGCTCGCTGCGCTGTCGCTCGCCCTGGTCGCCTCCGCGGCCCTCGGCGGCTGTGCGGCGCTGGGGCTGACCGAGGACGAGGGGGCGGCCTCCCCGGTGGCGGCCGGTGGGGGCGGCTCGCTCTCCGACGGCCGGGTCTCGGTGGCCGCGGCGTTCTACCCGCTGGCCTGGGTGGCCGAGCGGGTCGGCGGGGACCGCGTTGCCGTCACCCAGCTGACCTCGCCCGGGGCCGAGCCCCACGACCTCGAGCTCACGGTCGGGGAGACCGCCGAGGTGGCCCGCGCCGACCTCGTCCTCTTCCTGGGCGGCTTCCAGCCGGCCGTCGACGACGCGGTCGAGCAGGGCACCCGGGGCACCCCGCTCGACGCCGGCGACGTGGTGACGCAGCGCTCGCTCGGGCGTGGCGAGAAGGACCCGCACTTCTGGCTCGACCCCCGGAAGACGGCCGCGGTCGCCGAGGCGGCCGCCGGGGCGCTGGGCGAGATCGACCGCGACCACGCCGCGGCGTACGCGGCCCGGGCCCGCGCCCTGACGCGAGAGCTGGGCGCGCTCGACGAGGCGTACGCCGACGGGCTCGACGACTGCGCCCGCGACACGGTCGTCGTCAACCACGACGCCTTCGGCTACCTGTCGCGCTACGGCCTCACCTTCGAGCCGATCACCGGCCTCTCCCCCGACGCCGAGCCCACCCCGGGTGACCTCGCCCGGCTGGGCGACCTCGCCCGGGCGCAGGGCGTGACGACCGTCTTCTCCGAACGGCTGGTCAGCGCGCGCACGGCCCGCGCGCTGGCCGACGACCTGGGCCTGCGCGCCGACGTCCTCGACCCGATCGAGGGCCGGTCGGCGCAGACGGCCGACGAGGACTACCTGTCGCTGATGCGGGCGAACCTCGCGGCGCTGGTCAGGGCGAACGGATGCTGAGCGGCGACGCCGGCCAGCCCGGTCGACCGGGCGACGGCGAGGCGGTGCTCCGCCTGAGCGACGTCTCGGTGACGATCCTCGGGCGCCCCGTGCTGCGCGGGATCGACCTCGCGGTGCCGGCCGGTCAGTTCGTGGCGCTGCTGGGCTCCAACGGGTCCGGGAAGTCCACCCTGGTGCGCGCGGCCACCGGGCTGTGGCCCCTGGCCCGCGGCGAGGCGCGACTCTTCGGGACGCCGGTGCACGCGTTCCGCGCCTGGCACCGGATCGGGTTCGTGCCGCAGCGGGCCACGGCGGCCTCGGGCGTGCCCGCCTCGGTCAGCGAGGTGGTGGCCTCCGGCCGGCTGACCCGGCGGCGCCTGCTGCGCCCCGCGTCGTGCGAGGACCGGGCCGCGGTGCGGTCCGCCCTGGAGGCGGTCGGCCTCGCGGAGCGCGCCGGCGACACCGTCTCCTCGCTCTCGGGCGGCCAGCAGCAGCGGGTGCTGATCGCCCGCGCGCTCGCCGGGGAGCCGGAGCTCTTCCTGCTCGACGAGCCCACCGCCGGAGTCGACCTCGCCAGCCAGGAGGCGCTCGCGGGCTCGCTGCGGCACCTCTCCGAGCGCGGCGCCACCGTGCTGCTGGTCGCCCACGAGCTCGGGCCCCTGGCCGGGCTCGTCGACCGCGCCGTCGTGCTCCACGACGGTCGGGTCGTGCACGACGGGGCGCCGGTGGACCCGTTCGGCGAGGGGCACCACCACCCCGCCCTCGTGCCGCACGACCACGCGCCCCACGTCGCCTCGCCGCTGGAGGAGGACCCGTGATCGACCTGCTTCAGCTCCCCTTCATGCAGCGCGCGCTGATCGCCGCGGTGTGCACCGGGCTGGCGGCCCCGGTGGTCGGCACCTACCTGGTGCAGCGCCGGCTCGCGCTGCTCGGCGACGGCATCGGTCACGTCGCGGTCACCGGCGTGGCGATCGGCCTGGCCACCGGCGCCGCGCCGACGTGGACGGCCGTGGGCGCCGCCGTGCTGGGGGCCGGGCTCATCGAGGTGATCCGCGAGCGCGGGCACGCCAGCGGCGACGTCGCGCTCGCGCTGCTGTTCTACGGCGGCATCGCGGGCGGAGTGCTCGTGACCGGGTTGGCCGGCCAGTCGGCGGCGACCCTGAACCAGTACCTCTTCGGCTCGCTGACCACGCTCGGCGTCGCCGAGGTGTGGTTCACGATGGCCCTCGCGCTGGTGGTGCTGGTGCTCGGCGTCGGCCTGTCGCCGCAGCTCTTCGCGGTCGCCCAGGACCAGGACTACGCCCGCGTCGCCGGGCTCCGGGTGCGTGGCTGGAACCTCCTCGTCGCCGTGCTCGCCGCGGTCACGGTGACGGTGGCGATGCGCACGGTGGGCCTGCTGCTGGTCTCCGCGCTGATGGTGGTGCCCGTCGCGACCTCCCAGCAGCTGACCCGCTCGTTCCGCGGCACGCTCCGCCTCGCGGTGCTGCTCGGGCTGGTCGCGTCGCTCGGCGGGCTGCTCGCCGCCGCGTGGACGTCGTACACGTGGGAGGCGCGGGTGGCGACCGGGCCGGCTATCGTCCTGCTCTCGCTGGCCGGGTTTGCGCTGACCTGGCCGCTGGGGGCGTGGCGCCGGCGGCGCGCCCGGGCGCGCGCGCCGTTCCCGGCCGTGCCGGGGTCCGAGGCCGCCGTCGAGCGCGTGGCCGAGCACCCGCACGAGCACGGCGACGGGTGCGGCCACCCGGCGGTGCCGCACGGTGACCACGTCGACTACCTGCACGACGGCCATCGGCACGCGGCGCACGGGGAGCACTATGACGAGCACTGACGCCTTCGACGGGGACTCCTCGGCCGGGCGCGGCCGGCCGCGCCCGACCCGGCAGCGGCGGGCCGTCGCGGGAGTGCTCGAGACCTTCGCCGACTTCCGCTCGGCGCAGGAGATACACGACCTCCTCGCCGAGCGGGGCGAGCAGGTCGGCCTCGCCACCGTCTATCGCACCCTGCAGCTGCTCGCCGACGCGGGCGATGTCGACCAGCTCCGCTCCGAGGAGGGTGAAGCGGTCTACCGCCGCTGCTCGCCGACCCACCACCACCACCTCGTCTGCCGTGACTGCGGGGCGACCGTGGAGGTCGAGGGGCCGACCGTGGAGCGGTGGACGTCCGCCATCGCCGCCCGGCACGGCTACGCCGACCTGGCCCACACCCTGGAGATCTTCGGCACCTGCCCCGAGTGCCGGGCCTGAGGCGCCGCGGCGTGCGTAGGCTCGACGCCGTGCCACGCCAGCCCGCCACCCCGTCGACGCTCCAGGTGGTCGTGATGGGCGTCTCAGCCACCGGCAAGTCGACGGTCGCCGGCGCGGTCGCCGACGAGCTCGGCTGGCCCTTCGTCGAGGGCGACGACCTGCACCCGCCGACGAACGTCGCCAAGATGGAGGCCGGCGTGCCGCTCGACGACGAGGACCGGTGGCCCTGGCTCGACCGCGTCAACGAGCGCGCGCGCGAGCAGGCGGCCGACGGTCGGAGCACCGTGCTCACCTGCTCGGCGCTCAAGCGCGCCTATCGCGACCGGCTGCGCGACGGCGTCCCGTCGACGTGGTTCCTGCACCTCGACGCGCCCTACGACGTGCTCGAGCCGCGGATGCAGCAGCGCGAGAAGCACTTCATGCCCACCGGGCTCCTGCGCTCCCAGTTCGCGGACCTCGAGCCGCTCGGCCCCGACGAGCCCGGGGCGGTGGTCGACGCCTCCCCCGGCATGGACGCCGTGGTGGCGCGGGCGATCGGGGCCGTCCGGGACCGCTTGCGCGCGTAGCGCCCGGTGGCGTCCGTGGGGCCGGCCGGGGCCTACGCGGAGCCGTAGCGACGGTCGCGGCGCGCGTACTCGTCGACCGCCTGCCACAGGTGCCGCCGGTCGACGTCCGGCCAGAGCACGTCGGACCAGACGAACTCGCTGTAGGCCGCCTGCCAGAGCACGAAGTTCGACAGCCGCTGCTCCCCCGAGGTGCGCCAGATCAGGTCGGCGTCCGGGAGCTCGGGCACGTAGAGGTGCCGCGCCAGCACCTTCTCGGTCACCTTCTCCGGGTCCAGCCGTCCCGCGGCCACCTCGCGGGCCACCCCCCGCGCCGCGTCGGCCAGCTCCGAGCGGCCGCCGTAGTTCACGCACATCGTCAGGGTCATCACCTCGTTGTCGCGGGTCAGCTCCTCGGCCACCTGCAGCTCGCGGATCACCGACTTCCACAGGCGGGGCGCCCGGCCGGCCCAGCGCACCCGCACCCCGAGCTCGTGCATCTCGTCGCGGCGGCGTCGGATCACGTCCCGGTTGAAGCCCATGAGGAACCGCACCTCGTCGGCGGAGCGCGACCAGTTCTCGGTCGAGAAGGCGTAGGCCGAGACCGCGCCCACGCCGATCTCGATGGCGCCCTCGACGACGTCGAAGAGCGCGTGCTCGCCCCGCTCGTGACCGGCCGTGCGGGGCAGCCCCCGCTCCGCCGCCCAGCGGCCGTTGCCGTCCATCACGATCGCGACGTGGCGTGGCACGAGCTCGGCCGGCACGTCCGGCGGCCGGGCGCCGGAGGGGTGCGGAGCCGGGGCGCGCACCTCCCGCGCCGCGGTGGGGACCGCGTCGCGCCGCGCGCGCTGGCTGCGCCTCACGAGCGGCTGACCCCCTCGACGCGGGTCGCCGTCCCGCCCCGGTCCGGCGGGCGATCGACCGACCGGTCCACATGGGGCAGCGAGCGCAGGGTGCGCTCGAGGTGCCAGGACAGGTAGGCCGCGACGAGCGTGCCGGCCTCGCGCAGGTGCCGCGGATCGGTCGCCTCGACGACGTCCCACTCCCCCGCCAGCAGGGCGCCGAGCGCGCGCACGGTGCCCGGCGCCGGGGACGCCGAACCGGGGAGCCGGCACGCCGGGCAGAGGCTCCCGCCGGCGCTGGGGTGGAACCAGCCGTGCGGCCCCGGGGCGCCGCAGCGCGCACAGACGTCGAAGGAGGCGGCATAGCCGGCGACCGCCAGGGAGCGCAACAGGTAGGAGTCGAGCACCTGACCGGGCGACCGACCCCCGCTGCCGTCCCTGCCGGTCATCGCGCGCAGCCCACCGACGAGCAGCAGGAACTGCTGCACGGCCGGCTCCCGCTCCTCGACCACGAGGCGTTCGGCCGTCTCGAGCATGACGGTCCCGGCGGTGTACCGGTCGTAGTCGGTTGCGATCCCGGCCGGGAACGCCGTGAGCGTCTCGGCCTGGGTGACGACGTCGAGGCTGCGGCCCTCGGCGAGCTGGAGGTCGACGTGGGTGAAGGGCTCCAGCCGCGAGCCCCAGCGCGAGCTGGTCCGCCGCACCCCGCGCGCGACCGCCCGCACCACGCCGTGCTGGCGGGTCAGCAGCGTGATGATCCGGTCGGCCTCGCCCAGCTTGTGGGTGCGCAGCACGACCGCCTCGTCGCGGTACAGGGACACCCCGCCATCGTGCCAGCCCCGGCTCCGCAGCCGGACCCGGACGCGCGTCAGGACCCGGTGCGCCGTCGGCGCCGGCGGACCGACCAGCAGTCCCGCACGAACTCGACCGCGTGCTCGGTGAGCCGGGTCGGTCGGGCGCGCCACTCGACCGGGCCGCGCGAGGTCACGAGCGAGACGGACGACAGCTCCTCGGACAGCAGCCGGGCATCGGCGTGCGAGTGCCACGGGTCGCCCCGGTAGCCCACCACGAGGGTCGGGGCGGTGACGCCCCGCCGGGCCGCCGAGTCGGGCGCTATGCCGCCGAGCAGGGTGCCGTGCAGCCGCGCCGCCAGGACGCGCGGCCGCTGGTTGCAGCCGTCCAGCACCACCCCGGCCCAGAAGGGCACCAGCCCGCGCGGGATCGGCCGGGTCAGCAGGCGCAGGCCGCCCACCACCGCTGGCGCGTAGCGTGCGGTCAGCATCAGCGGTGTCAGCGTGAGCAGCGCCGCCTGCAGGGCGTTGTCGAGCACGGGACCCTCGAGCAGCAGCCCCCGCACCCGGTCGGGCCGGGCGACCGCGGCCGCGAGCGCCGCGTTGGCCCCCACCGAGCTGCCGCCCAGCACCGCCTGCGGGGCATCCATGTGGTCCATCAGCGCGAAGACGTGCTGCACCGTGTTCGGCACCGAGTACGCGAGCGCGTCGGCCGGGCGATCCGACCGGCCCTGGCCGAGCGGGTCGAGCGTGAGCACGTGCAGGCCGTCCGATGCCAGCGCCCGCGCCAGGGGCTGGTGCATCCGCCGCGTCAGCAGGGGGGCCGGCAGGAGCACGACCCAGTGGTCGCCGCTGCCGTACTCGGTGTACTCCAGGCGCTCGCGGTGACCGGCCGGGTGCGCGACGAAGAACTGCCCGATGCGCTCGGAGACCAGCATGGAGCCAAGCCTAGCCGTGGCGCACCGATGCGGCGGGGGGCCCGGGCGGCGCGCAGGCCGGGTCGGCCGGCTCCGCCACCGCGTCGCCCGCCCGGGGGGCGATGCTGAGCGGGGCGAGCACCGGGAGCCGGACCCGGGCCACGGTGCCGACGTCGACCTCGCTGTGGATCTCGATCGTGCCGCCGTGCGCGTCGACGATCGCCTCGCTGATGCACAGGCCGAGGCCGGCCCCGGGGATCGCGTGGTCGACGGCGTGCCGCGCGCGGTAGAAGTGCGTGAAGAGCTGTTCCAGCTCCTCGGGCCCCATCCCCGGGCCGTCGTCGCGCACCTCCAGCAGGGCGGTCTCGCCGTCGCGCGCGAGCACGACGCTGACGCTTCCCCCGTGCCGGTTGTAGCGAACGGCGTTGCTCAGCAGGTTGTCGAGGACCTGGCCGATGCGCTCGCTGTCGAGGTGCACCGGCATCCGCTCGATCAGGGAGGTCGAGAGCGCGACGCCGGCGCGGGCGGCCGCCGGCTGGACGGCCGCGACCGCCTCGCGCACCAGGTCGGCGAGCTCGCACGGCCGCAGCGACAGCTCCTGCTGCCCGTCGGCGAGCTGCGCGGTGTGCAGCAGGTCGTCGACCAGCCGGAGCAGTCGCTGTCCGTTGCGGTGCACCACGACCAGCTGCTTCTCCGCCCGGTCGTCGAGCTCCCCCTCCTCCCGCAGGAGGTCGACGTAGCCGATGATCGAGGTGAGCGGCGTGCGCAGCTCGTGCGAGACCGTGGCCACGAACTCCTCCTTGACCTGCAGCGCGCTGAGCAGGTCGGTCACGTCCTTGTAGGCCAGGGCCGCTCCGGCGAAGGCCCCGCCCGCGCCGCGCAGGGTCTGCGCCGAGACGGAGATCGCCCGCCGACGGTCGGGGTCCGGCCCGATCCAGACCCGGTAGTCCTCGAACTCCTCCCCCCGCATCGCGCGGGCCGAGGGCATCTCCTCCCCGGCGAGGCGGGTGGTGCCGTCCTCCGAGTAGACCTCGCCGAGCTGCCCCGCCACGCCCTCGTGCCCCCCGGGGAAGGCCAGCTCCATGAAGACCTGCTGGCGACGGTTGAGGGTCTGGTAGCTGCCGTCCGGGCCCAGCAGCACCAGGCCCACGTCGACCGTGTCGAGCACGGCCTGGTTGAGGTGCTTCTGGCGCCCCATCTCCGCCAGCGTCCGCTCCAGCTCCTCACCGCGCTCCTCGACCTCGTGGGTCCGCGCCAGCAGCAGCTCGAGGCTCATCGCGACGGCCAGCGCCGCCAAGCCGGCGACCAACGGTTGCAGCACGGCACGCGAGGCGAGCGCCCCGTCGACTCCGAGGTAGAGGAGGCCGGGCCCCACGTCCAGGAGCGCCACGGCGACGATCGCCATGGTCACGCCCGCGCGCCCGAACTGCCGCGCCAGCCACACCGCCGGCATGACCACGAGCACGGACGACCCGCCGCCCTCGGGGCTCAGGCGGGTGAGGCCCAGCGCCGCGACGTCGAGCACGGGCAGCACCGCGAGCAGCGTCACCGGGACCCGCTGCCAGGGCACCAGGAACCCGAACGCGGTCCCGGCCGCCACGAGCAGCAGACCGAGCGCGGGCCACGACAGGGCGGCGTAGCCGTGCCCCGCCAAGTCGCGAGCCATCACGTCGAGGGCCACGAAGATGGCAAAGACCGACTGCAGCACGCGCGGGTCCGGCCGAGGCGAGGACAGGAAGGTCCACCATGGCGACTCGGGGGCAGCAGAAGCGGAGGTGACGACCACGTGACCGCTCCCTCCCGACGCCACGAGCCGGGTCACCCCCCGACCCACTCGCCTCAGGGTGGCAGCGCGGAGCGCCGGGCCGCCGGGAAACCGGCGATTTCGCCCGGGTGGATCAGTCCCGGTTGACGGCGCTGATCACTGCCCTCAGGGAGGCCGTGACGATGTTCGCGTCCAGGCCCACGCCCCAGCGCACGGTGTCTCCCACCGCGCACTCCACGTACGCCGCAGCGATGGCGTCGCCACCCGCCGAGAGCGCGTGCTCGCTGTAGTCGAGGACCCGCACGTCGAAGTCGTGCTCGAGGCCGTTGATCGCGTTCACGAAGGCGGCGATCGGCCCGTTGCCCTCGCCGCTCAGCGTGCGCAGCTCGCCGTCGACGTAGACGTTGACCGTGAGCGCGTCCTTCTCGCCGGCGGCGGAGCTGGTGTGCACGGAGTTCAGCCGCAGCGGCGTCTCCCGGTCGAGGTACTCCGCGGCGAAGACGTCCCAGATCTGCTGGGGCGTCATCTCGCCGCCGTCCAGGTCGGTGCGCTGCTGCACGACCCGGCTGAACTCGATCTGCGCCCGTCGGGGCAGCTCGAGGTTGTGCTCGGACTTGAGCAGGTAGGCCACCCCGCCCTTGCCGGACTGGCTGTTCACCCGGATCACGGCCTCGTAGGTGCGGCCGACGTCCTTCGGGTCGATCGGCAGGTACGGCGCCTCCCAGGGGATGTCCCCCACGTCGACCCCACGGTCGGCGGCCTCGCGCTCGAGGGCCTCGAGGCCCTTCTTGATCGCGTCCTGGTGGGAGCCGGAGAACGCGGTGTAGACCAGGTCACCGGCGTAGGGGTGCCGCGGGTGCACCGGCAGCTGGGTGCAGTACTCGACCGTGCGCCGCACCTCGTCGATGTCGGAGAGGTCGACCTGCGGGTCGATGCCCTGGCTGAACAGGTTCATGCCCAGCGTCACGAGGTCCACGTTGCCGGTCCGCTCGCCGTGACCGAAGAGGCAGCCCTCGACGCGGTCGGCCCCCGCCATCAGCGCCAGCTCGGTGGCGGCGACGGCGGTGCCGCGGTCGTTGTGCGGGTGCAGGCTGATCGCCGAGTGCTCGCGACGGGTCAGGCCCCGCGAGAAGTACTCGATCTGGTCGGCGTAGGTGTTCGGCGTGGACATCTCCACGGTCGCCGGGAGGTTCAGGATGATCTCCCGCCCCTCCTCCGGCTGCCACACGTCGGAGACCGACTCGCACACCTCCAGCGCGAAGTCGGTCTCGGACTGGGTGAAGATCTCGGGGCTGTACTGATAGCCGAACCGCCCGTCGCCGACCTGGTCGCCGAGCAGCTCCTCGGCGTACTTCATCACCATCTCGGTGCCGCGCGTCGCGATGGCGCGGCACTCGTCCTTGGAGACGTCGAAGACCACGCGGCGGAAGAGCGGCGCGGTGGCGTTGTAGAGGTGCACGGTGCCGCGCCGGGAACCGACCAGCGACTGCACCGTGCGCTCGATCAGGTCCTCCCGCGCCTGGGTCAGCACCGAGATCCGCACGTCGTCGGGGATCAGGTCGTCCTCGACCAGGCGGCGGACGAAGTCGAAGTCGGTCTGGCTGGCGCTCGGGAAGCCGACCTCGATCTCCTTGTAGCCCATCCGCACCAGGAGCTCGAACATGGCGAGCTTGCGGGTCGGGGTCATGGGGTCGATCAGCGCCTGGTTGCCGTCGCGCAGGTCGGTGGAGAGCCAGCGCGGGGCCCGGGTGATCCGGCGCGACGGCCACGTGCGGTCGGGCACGTCGACCGGGACGAAGGGGGTGTAGCGCTGCACCGGCATGCCGGAGGGCTGCTGCTGGTTGCGCGTGCTGCCCAGCGGGGAGCCGCCGGGGGAAGTGCTGGATGTCATGTGGTCCTCGTTCGCAGAGCGGGAGTGCCGGGCGCGCCGATCTCTCCGCAGCGAGGGGGCCCGGGGCTCAGGCCTCGCTGCGGCAGCGAAGGAGAAGGCTGCGGAGGTGCATGACGTACCCACCGTAGCGCAGGGACGAGCGCGCCGTCAGGTGACGGTCACCCCTCCGTCTTCGTAGGGTGGGCCCGTGCCCGAGCAGCCCCGCACCCTCCTGGTCGTCCACCACGCCCCCACGCCGGGGGTGCAGCGCCTGGCGGACGCCGTGCTCGCCGGCGCGAACGACGACGCGATCGAGGGCGTCGACGTCGTCTCCCGGCCCGCTCTCGAGCCCGACGCGCAGGCGGTGCTGGACGCCGACGGCTACGTGCTGGTCACGCCCGCGAACTTCGGCTACATGTCGGGGGCCCTCAAGCACTTCTTCGACTCGATCTTCCTCGAGGCCGGCGGCGCGCTCGCCGACGACGGCTCCGCCGGCGCCGGCGTCGGACCCGAGGGCAAGCGGCCCTTCGGCCTGCTGGTGCACGGCCGCTACGACACGACCGGCGCCGTCCGGGCCGTCGAGTCGATCGTGCAGGCGCTGCCCTGGCGGCAGGCGGCCGAGACCGTCGCGGTCCTCGGCGACGTCACCGATGCCGAGTGCGAGTCGGCGTACGAGCTCGGCGGTACCATCGCCGCGTTGCTGACGTCCTGAGACGCCACGCTCCGCCCCCGTCCAGCTCGCCGACCCTGGAGCCGCCAGTGCGCCCGTCCGTCGTGACTGCCGCGCCCCGCGCCCCGGCGGGGGGCCGCAGCGGGCCGCTGGCGAGCCGCGTGGCAGCCGTCGCCCTGCTGGTGCTGCTCGCGGCGTGCTCGAGCGGCGAGGGGAACGGCGCCGCGCCCGGGGCGGGTGGCGACGGCGGCGGGGGCTCCGCCGAGAGCAGCGGGGGCGAGGGTGACCCCGGGGCCTCCGTGGACACCAGCGCCCCCGAGGTGGGCACCTGCCGCGCGCTCGTCCCGGGCGACGTCGAGGAGCCCACCGACGACACCGAGCCCGTCGACTGCAGCAAGCCGCACACGGCCGAGACCTACGCCGTCGGGCCGCTGCCCGACAAGTTCGAGGACGCCGACTGGGACGACGAGCGCCTCGGCACCTTCGCCTACCGCAAGTGCAGCAAGAAGTTCCCGCGCTTCCTCGGCGCCGAGAGGAGCCGGGTGCTCCGCTCGGTGCTCGACTGGGCCTGGTTCCGCCCGGACGAGGAGGCGTGGGACGCCGGGGCGCGCTGGTACCGCTGCGACGTGCTGGGTGACCAGCGCTCGAAGCAGGAGTACGCGCCGCTGCCCGAGACCGCCAAGGGTGCGCTCTCGGGCCTGAACCCGAAGGACGCCTATGTGCTCTGCGCCAACGGCGACACGGTGGCCGGCTCGACCAAGGTGCCCTGCTCCGAGCCCCACACGTGGCGTGCCGTGACCTCCATCAAGCTGGGCCAGCCCAAGGACCCCTTCCCCGGCGACCGCGTGGCCGAGGTGCGCAGCCGCGACTTCTGCTCGGACTCCGTGGGGGCCTACCTCGACTACCCGCTGGACTACGAGTTCGGCTACACGTGGTTCGGCGAGGGCGAGTGGGAGGCCGGCAACAGGCTCTCGATCTGCTGGGCAAGGATGGACGGGTGAGGTCGGCCCTGCTGGCCCCGGCCCTGGCGCTGGGCCTGCTGCTCGCCGGCTGCACCGGCGGCGGGGACGAGCCGGGCGCCGGCCCGTCGCCGGCACCCTCCGCGAGCCCGGCCGACGCCACGTCCTCCTCCCCGCCCCGCGCGGAGGAGCCCCCGCGTCCGGAGAAGGGAGCCTGCTACCAGCTGGGATACCGGCAGGCCATCGACCCCGTCGTGACGCGCAAGCCCGTCCCCTGCCGACGCACGCACACCGCGCGGACCTTCGCGGTGCCTCAGCTGCCCACCGTGGTCGCGGGACACCTCGTCGCCGTCGACAGCGCCCGCGCCCGCCGGGCACCGGCCCGCGAGTGCCCGAAGCGCCTCGAGGCGTTCCTCGGCGGGAGCCAGGAGGACCTGCGGCTGAGCATGTTCCGCGCGGTGTGGTTCACGCCGACGCTCGAGCAGTCCGACGAGGGGGCCAACTGGTACCGCTGCGACGTCGTCGCCCTCGCCGCCGACAAGAGGCTCGCCGAGCTGGCGGGTCAGCTGCGCGGGGTGCTCGGGACGCCGGCGGGGAGCGAGCGCTACGGCACGTGCGCCACCGCGGAGCCCGGCACCCCGGGCTTCGAGCGGGTCGCCTGTGTGCGTGGGCACTCCTGGCGCGCGGTGGGCGTGGTCCCGCTCTTCGACCTCGCGGGCGACAAGGGTCGGTACCCGGGCGTCGACGCCGTGCGCTCCGAGGGCCAGGGCCCCTGCGAGGAGACCGGCCGGGGGCAGGCGGACGACCCGCTGGACTTCCAGTGGGGCTACGAGTGGCCGTCGAAGAAGGACTGGCGCTCCGGCACCACCTACGGCCTCTGCTGGGTGCCCGACTCCGCCTGAGCGCCCGGCGACGGGCTCAGCCCACCATCCCTGCCAGCGTGACCGCGTGGTCGGCCGCGATCATCTCGGCCGCCTTCTCGCCGATCATGATCGTGGCCGCGTTGGTGTTGCCGCTGACCACGGTCGGCATCACGCTGGCGTCGGCCACGCGCAGCCCGGCCACACCCTCCACCCGCAGCTCGGCGTCGACCACGCTGCCCATCCGGCAGGTGGAGGTCTCGTGGTAGACGGTCAGCGCGTAGTGGCGCGCGAGGTCCTCCAGCAGGGCGTCGCTCGGCACGTCGCCCGGGCTGTGCCCGTGCGCGGCAGCCAGCGCCGGCGGCACCAGGAGCGGCCCGATGCCTCCTCCCGGCCAGTGGTCGACGATCTCCAGCGCGCGCCTGACCACCGCGAGCATGACGGTGACGTCGTGCGGGTCGGCCAGGTAGTTCAGGTCGATCCGCGGAGCGTCCGCGACGTCTGCGCTGACCAGGCACACCTCCCCCTCGGAGTGCGGTTGCACCGGGTTCGGCAGCACGACGACGGTGGCGGCGTCCGGCCCCAGCGCCACCTCGGGGTCGTCGAAGTAGTCGGCGGGGTCGACGCGGAAGAGGTGCCGCCAGATGTCGGGGGTGTAGCCGCACGCGAGCAGCCCGATCTGCGCGTCGTGCGTGTGCGCGTCGCCGAGGCCGGTGGAGAAGAACGCGACGGCGTCGTAGAACGAGGAGGACGCCAGCCCCTTGCCGGTGGTCATCCACTCGGTGACGCGGCGCTCGGCCTCGGCCTTGAGCCCGGCCAGCTCGGCCGGCAGGTCCGCGTCGTCGGCCGGGTCGGCCGGCAGCGGCCCCGCGGGTGCGCGCAGCGCATCCGGGCCGAGCGAGATCGCGATCTCCGTCATGGTCAGCGCCACACCCGGCGCGGGAAAGGCCAGGGGCAGGTGCAGGTGGTCCTTGAGGTGCTTGCCGACGTGCGCGTTGTCGACCACGCACTCGACCCCGACCGCGGCGAGCTCCTCCCGGGGCCCGATGCCGGAGAGCAGCAGGACCTGCGGCGAGCCGATCGCCCCGGCGCTGAGGACGACCTCCCGATCGGCGTGCACGGTGTGGGTGGCCCCGTCGGCGGCGCGGTAGCGCAGGCCGACCGCTCGCGGTCCGCCGCCGTCGGTCTCGAGCAGGATCTGCTCCACCAGCGCATGGGTGATGATGGTGAGGTTCGACCGGTCGAGCGCCGGCTCGAGGAACGCGTGATAGGTCGAGGAGCGCTTGCCCTCGCGCGTGGTCGTCTGGAAGAGCGAGCTGACCCCGACCGGGCCGCCGCGGTCGCGGGCGTTGTAGTCGCCCATCGGGATCCCGGCCGCCTGGGCAGCCTCGACGAACTGCTCGGCGGCGAGCGTGCGCGGCGAACGCACCGAGACCCCCAGCGGGCCATCCGTGCCGTGCGCCTCGTCGTCGATGACGACACCGTCCGGCGGGTCCGGCGGCGCGAGGTCCTCGCTCTTGACGAAGTACGGCAGCACGTCGTCGTAGGACCAGCCCTTGCCCTCCCCGGCCGCCCAGCCGTCGAAGTCCCCGGGGTGCCCACGGACGTAGGCCAGGTAGTTGAGCCCCGAGGAGCCGCCCAGCATCTTGCCTCGCGGCACCATCATCCGCCCGTCGGTCAGGCCCTTGCCCGCGCCACCCGGGTCGCCGGTGTACATCCAGTCGACGTCGGGGTCGAGCTGCAGCGACGCGACCGCGGCAGGCATCAGCTCGTGGGCCGGCGGGGTGCCGCCGGCCTCGACGAGCGCGACGCTCACCGAGGGGTCCTCGCTGAGCCGGGCCGCGACGACGGCACCCGCCGATCCGCCGCCGACCACGACGAAGTCGAAGCGATCGGCCGAGGTGGCCGCTGGCTCGTTGGCCGCGTCGCCCATCGACGCCACCTCCCTGGTTGGCTCACCCGCACGCGGACGCCCCCAGCCGGGCTGGACCACGGCGCCCCCGGTGACCGCCGAGGGGCCACCGGGTGCTGTCTACCACTCGGTGGCGGCAGGCGGAAGGACGAGCTCACGCCGGGATCCCGGGTCGGTTCCGGACGGCACGCGCGAGCCGGGGCCCTCAGAAGCCGAGCTTGCGCAGCTGCCGGGGGTCGCGCTGCCAGTCCTTGGCGACCTTGACGCGCAGGTCGAGGTAGACCGGCGTGCCGAGCAGCGCCTCGATCGAGGTGCGGGCCCGCTGGCCGACGTCGCGCAGACGGGATCCGCCCTTGCCGATCACGATGCCCTTCTGGCTGTCGCGCTCGACGTACAGCTCCGCGTGCACGTCGAGCAGCGGCCGGTCCTCGGGGCGGTCGGGGCGCAGGCCCATCTCCTCGACGACCACGGCGATGGAGTGCGGCAGCTCGTCGCGCACGCCGTCCAGCGCGGCCTCACGCACCAGCTCGGCGACGATGGTCTCCTCGGGCGCGTCGGTGAGCTCGCCGTCGGGATAGAGCGGCGGCCCCTCGGGCATCAGGCCGATCAGGAGGCCGACCAGCAGCTCCACCTGGTGGCCGGAGACCGCCGAGAGCGGCACCACCTCGGCCCACTCGACGCCCTCCGCGGCGCCGAGGGCCTGGATCTCCATCAGGTGCTCGGCGATCCGGTCGGGCCGGGCCAGGTCTGTCTTGGTGGCCAGGGCGATCTTGGGCGTCCGCCGCACCTTGGCCGCCTCGCGCACGAGGAAGCGGTCCCCCGGCCCGACCCGCTCGTCGCACGGGAAGCACATGGTGACCACGTCGACCTCGCCCCAGGTGGTGACGACGAGGTCGTTGAGCCGCTCCCCCAGCAGGGTGCGCGGGCGGTGCAGCCCCGGGGTGTCGACCAGCACGAGCTGCCCGTCCGGCCGGTGCACGATCCCGCGCACGGCGCTGCGCGTCGTCTGCGGCTTGTCGGAGGTGATCGCCACCTTGCTGCCCACCAGGGCGTTGGTCAGGGTGGACTTGCCGGTGTTCGGCCGACCCACGAGGCAGGCGAAACCGCTGCGGAACCCCTCGCGGGCCTCCGAGGCCATCGGCATGGCCGGCGGGGGCGCCGGCGGTGGAAGGTCGCTCATGGCGCCTCCTGCGCGTCCCGGGCGGCGTCGTAGTCCGCCCAGATCTCCTCGTCGCTCTTGCCGGCGGCCCTCCCGGCCCGATAGATCGGCCCCGGGTCCACGGCCCGGGGCTGCCGCCGCGCCCCGCCGCGCCAGTAGCCCATCACGTCGTAGGCGCTGCTGGGCAGGCGGCGCACCCGCATCAGGTGCTTGCGGATCGCCCGCATCTGCGAGGACTCGCCGGCCATCCAGAAGTAGCCCTCGCCCGCCGGCCAGTCGATCGCCTCGACCACGTCCGAGAGCGCCGAGGCGTCCCTCGCCGGGGGGCGGCTCCAGGAGACGTCGACGTCGCCGCGGTCGTCCGGGAGGTAGCCGGGCAGGTCGTCCGCGGTCTCGGCCCAGACGCGCACGGGCACCCCGGACGTCTCGCGCACGATCCGCGCCATCGCCGGCAGGGCGGTCAGGTCGCCGACGAGCAGCAGCCAGGCCGCCGCGGGCGGCATCGCGAACGACGCGCTCGGCGCGCTCACGGTCACCGTCTCGCCGGTGCAGTCGCGGCTGGCCCACTCGGTGACCAGCCCCTGCTCGTGCACGACCACGTCGAGGACCAGCTCGACCCCGCCGGACGCCGCCGCGCGGTGCTCCGCGACGGTGTAGAAGCGGCTCTGGAACTGGCCGGGCACCACCAGCGACACCCACTCGTCGGGGACGCCGGTGCTGCGCCACCCGGCGAGCCCCTCCCCGCCGAGCACGAGCCGCACCAGGTGCTCCGAGACCGGGTCGCGGCGGAGCACCTGCGCGGCGTACAGCTCGGCCCGGGTGCTCACCCGAGCAGGCTAGCGGCGCTCAGAACGCGTGCCGGAGCGGGTAGTCGCTGGCGCCGCCCTCGTGGTTGCGGGTGGCGAGCACGTGGTGCAGCTGGATCTCGTCGCGCTCGAAGCCCAGGCGGGAGCCCGCCATGTAGAGCCCCCACACGCGCGCGGTGCCCTCACCCACCTCGGCGACGCACTCGTCCCAGTGCTCGGCCAGGTTCGCGCACCAGCCGGCGAGCGTCCGGGCGTAGTGCACCCGGATGTTCTCGTGGTGCTGCACCTCGAGGCCGGCGTCCTCGGCCGCGGTGACGATGGTGCCCGAGCCGGCCAGCTCACCGTCGGGGAAGACGTAGCGATCGATGAAGTGCCCCGTCTGCGTGGGCCGGTTGTGCGCGCGCGTGATGCAGTGGTTGAGCAGCCGCCCACCGGGCCGCAGCCGGTCGCGGATGAACGCGAAGTACGCCGGGTAGTTGCGCATCCCGATGTGCTCGGTCAGCCCGATGGAGCTGACGGCGTCGAAGGAGTCCTCGACGACGTCGCGGTAGTCCAGGTGCCGCACCTCGGCGAGGTCGGCGAGGCCCTCGCGGTCGATGGCCTCCTTGGCCCACTCCGCCTGCTGCAGCGAGAGCGTGACGCCGAGGGCCTTCACGCCGTGCTCGCGGGCCGCATGGCGCACCATCCCGCCCCAGCCGCAGCCGACGTCGAGCAGCCGCTGGCCCGGGCGCAGGTCGAGCTTGCGCGCGATGAGGTCGTACTTGGCGTGCTGCGCCTGCTCCAGCGTCGCGTCCTCGGTGGGGTAGAGCGCGCACGTGTACGTCATCGAGGGCCCGAGCACCAGCTCGTAGAAGCGGTTCGAGACGTCGTAGTGGTGGCCGATCACCTCGGCGTCCCGGGCCATCGAGTGCCGCAGGCCCTCGACCGCCCGGCGCCAGCGCGGCGCGTGCTCCTGCGAGGGCAGGGGCGGCGGCTTGAGGTGCTGCAGCCCGAGCCCGCGCAGCAGCCGCACCGCCTGGGTCGCCGAGGGCCGCCGGAAGCGCAGCTGGTTCTGCAGGTAGCGCATCGCCTCGTAGGGGTCACCGGGGTGCACGCCCGTGATCTCCAGGTCACCGCTCACGTAGGCCCGCGCCATGCCGAGGTCGCCGGGAGCGGTGAGCACGTAGCGCAGCCCCCGCTCGGTCGCGAGGTGCAGCCCCACCTCGGCATCCTGCGGCCCGGCGCTGCTGCCGTCGTACGCCGTGAAGCGCACCGGCACCCCGTCGCGGAGCAGCGAGCCGAAAGCCTCGCCGATGGTCATCGTCGGTCCGGTCCCGCCGGTGCCGTTGGTCATCGTCGTCCCACCGCCTTGTCGTAGAGGGAGGTCAGTCGGTCGTCGGGGTCGTAGCGCCGCTTGACGCGCGCGCGCTCCTCGCCCCCGTAGAGGCGCTCGAACGTGGGGCGGTCGTAGAAGGCGTCGGAGTAGAGCGACTTGTGCCCGTCCAGCGCATGCACCCGCTCCTCGATGGCCCGGTTGCGCGGGCCCTCCTCGGCCTCGGGTCCGACCGGAACGGTGCCCCAGAAGCCGACGTTGACATAGGTGGTGCCCGGCGCGAGCGGGTACGACGTCCACGCGCGGGGGCGGTCGTCGAGCCCGGGCCCCGGGTCGCGCAGCCGCAGGGGGCACAGCCACACCGGGCGCATCCCGACCTCCGCGTCGAACCAGGTCAGGAACTCCGGCAACCGGTCGAGCGGCACCTCGACGTCCTGGACGACGCGCTCCCGCCGGGGCCGGCCGGCCAGGCGGTCCAGCCGGTCGACGAGCCCCAGGCGCTGGTCGAGCCCCACCAGCCGGTGGTAGACGTCGGAGCGCCGCCACCGGCGCGGCCACAGCCGCCGCACGAGCGGGCGGTCGAGCCCGAAGGCACGGGAGCACCAGAACCAGTCCGTGTCCCAGCGCCAGAGGTAGTCGTGCATGGTGAGGCGGTCGGTGTCCCTCGCGTGCACCGACTCCCAGAAGGCGTCGCGACCGGTGTAGTCCGAGACCGGGCCCGGCTCGTCGGTCCATCGCGCCAGGGTCAGGCGCAGGTCGTCGGGCGCGTAGGCGACACCGTCGACGGCGTCGACGCGCTCTCCCTCCCACAGCCGGGTGTCGGTGATGCTGGCGACCGCGCACGCGAGGTCGGCCGGGTCGTCGAAGGCGAGGTGCCGCAGGGCGGCGTAGGCCGGCACCTCCTCGAGCTCGATCCGCAACCGGGTGGCGTAGCCCAGGGAGCCGTAGGAGTTGGGGAACGCGTCGAACAGGTCCGCGTGCGGGTCGTCGGGGGCGCAGGTCGCGGTGACGATCTCGCCGGAGCCGGTGAAGACGTCCATCTCGAGCACCGACTCGTGCGGCAGGCCGTGGCGGAAGCTGGTGGACTCGATGCCCAGCCCGGTCACCGCGCCGCCGAGGGTGATCGTCCGCAGCTGCGGGACCACCAGCGGCATCAGGCCGTGCGGCAGCGTGGCCGCCACGAGGTCCTCGTAGGTGCACATGCCCTGCACGTCCGCGGTGCGCCCGACCGGGTCGACGTGGAGCACCCCGTCGAGGCCCGAGACGTCGAGACCGGGCGCCTGCGCCGCGGCCCGGGGGCGGAAGAGGTTCGAGGTCCGCTTCGCCAGGCGCACGGGGGCCGTCGCGGGCACCGCGGCGTACGACGACGTGAGGGCGTCCACAGCCTCCCGGTGTCGCCGACCGGGCGTGAAGGATGCGGTCGTGCCAGCCACGCCCCGCAGGTTATCCGATCAGGCCGGCCGGACGTGACGCCCGCCCCCGTCGCCGACGAAGAGGGCGACCTCGCCGCCCCCGAGGTCGGCGACGGCGCCGCGGTCGGCGGGGCTCGGCCCGTCCGCCCCGGTCAGGAGCACGGCCGCCTCGAGGCCGGTGCCGCCGCCGGCCACGGCCATCCCGACGCAGACCTGGAGGGCGGAGAGCTGCAGGCTGGGCAGGTCGACGGTGGCCCCGGCGTAGGTGCGGCCGTCGGCGTCGCGCACGGCGGCCCCCTCGGCCGCCCCGGTGCGCGCCCGCGTGGCGCGGGCCAGGGTCACGAGCTTGCGGTCCTCGGCCGAGAGGTCCGGGAGGTCAGGCATGCGGCTCAGCGTAGTCGGGGCGCTCGCGCGACGGTCGCTGCTCGGGGCCCTCCCGGCCGGGCGGGTCGTCGCCCTCGTCGGCGCGCTCGGGCTCGGGCGCCGCCGGCTCCACCACGCTCAGCAGCACGGCGCTGATCCGGTTGCGGCGACCGGTGGCGCCCTCGGCCACCATCCGCAGGCCCTGCGCCTCGACCGACGAGCCGGCGATCGGCACCTTGCCGAGGTGCTTGGCCATCAGGCCGCCGACCGAGTCCACGTCCTCGTCCTCCACCTCGACGCCGATCAGCTCCTCGAGGTCGTCGACCGGATAGCGGGAGGGCACCCGCACCACGCCCTCGGCGATCCGCTTCACCTCGACGCCGGCGTCGTCGTACTCGTCCGTGATCTCGCCGACGATCTCCTCCAGCACGTCCTCGATGGTGACGAGGCCGGCGGTGCCGCCGTACTCGTCGACGACCACGGCGATGTGCTGGCGCTGGGCCTGCATGTCGGCCAGCAGGCCGTCGACCGGCTTGGAGTCCGGAACGAACACCGCGGGCCGCATCACCGTCTCGATGCGCTCGGTCGTCTCCGCGTGCTCGTCCTCGAAGTCGCGGCGCGCCACGTCCTTGAAGAAGGCGAACCCGACCACGTCGTCGAGGTTCTCCCCGATCACGGGCACCCGGCTGAAGCCGCTGCGCAGAAAGAGCGAGCGGGCCTGGCGGAGGTTCTTGTAGCGCTCGATGTAGACGACGTCGTTGCGCGGGACCATCACCTCGCGGGCGATGGTGTCGCCGAGCTCGAAGACCGAGTGGATCATCCTGCGCTCGCCCGACTCGATGACCGCGGACTGCTCGGCGAGGTCGACCAGCTCGCGGAGCTCGGTCTCGGTCGAGAACGGGCCCTCCCGGAAGCCGCGCCCCGGGGTGATCGCGTTGCCGAGCACGATCAGCAGCTGGGGCAGGGGTCCCAGCACCGTGGTGACCAGCGACACGGGCGTCGCCGCGAGCAGGGCGATCCGCTCGGAGTGCTGGCGGCCGAGGGTCCGCGGCGCCACGCCGATGACGACGAAGGAGATGACCAGCATCGCCGCGATCGTCGACGCGGTCGTGGGCGTCCAGCGACCGTCGTACAGGGCGTGGAACTGCCGGGTGGCCAGCACGATCGCCGCCACCTCGCAGGCGAGGCGCAGGAGGAGCGCCGTGTTCAGGTAGCGCGGCCGGTCATCCAGGATGCGGACCAGGAAGGCGGAGCCGGCCCGTCCCTCGCCCGCGAGCTCCGCCGCCCGCGCGGAGGAGAAGGAGCCCAGCGCCGCGTCCGCGGCGGAGAAGAGGCCCGCCAGCAGCACGAGCAGCACGGCCAGGAGGGTGAGCCCCACGTTGCCCGCGATCATCAGTCCGCGCGCCAGGCGGCGAGCAGACGGTCCTGGAGCCCGAACATCTCGCGGTGCTCCTCCGGCTCGGCGTGGTCGTAGCCGAGCAGGTGCAGGATGCCGTGCACCGTCAGCAGCTCGACCTCGGCCGCGGCACCGTGACCGGCCTCCCGACCCTGGCGCTCGGCGACGGACGGGCAGAGCACGAGGTCGCCGAGGACCCCCTCGGTGGGCTGCTCACCCACGGCGCCGGGGCGCAGCTCGTCCATCGGGAAGGCCAGCACGTCGGTGGGCCCCTCCTTCTCCATCCACTTCTCGTTGAGCTCGGCGATGGTGTCCTCGTCGACGGCAGTGATGCACAGCTCGGCGAGGGGGTGGACGCGCATCTGGTCGAGCACGAAGCGGGCGAGCCGCGAGACGCCGCGCGCGTCGAGCCCGTGGCCGGACTCGTCGAGCACCTCGATGCTCACGAACGCCGCCGCCGCGGGGGCTGGGACCCGGGCCGCGGGTCGGGCCGGGCGTCGAGCTCCCGGCCGTCGGGCCGGGCGCCGACCTGGGCCTCGGCCTCGACCTGGGCGTCGAACTCCTCGTAGGCCGCCACGATGCGCCCGACGAGGCGGTGCCGCACCACGTCGCCGCTGGAGAGCCGGTTGAAGGACAGGTCCTCGACGCCGTCGAGGATCTCCTCGACCACGCGCAGGCCGGAACGGACGCCGCCCGGCAGGTCGACCTGGGTGACGTCGCCGGTCACGACGATCCTGGACCCGAAGCCGAGGCGGGTGAGAAACATCTTCATCTGCTCCGGCGACGTGTTCTGGGCCTCGTCGAGGATGATGAACGAGTCGTTGAGCGTGCGGCCGCGCATGTAGGCGAGCGGCGCGACCTCGATGGTCCCGGCCGCCATCAGCTTGGGGATCGTCTCGGGATCCAGCATGTCGTGCAGCGCGTCGTAGAGCGGGCGGAGATAGGGGTCGATCTTCTCGCTCAGGGTGCCGGGCAGGTATCCCAGCCGCTCGCCCGCCTCGACCGCCGGCCGGGTCAGGATGATGCGGTTGACCTGCTTGTGCTGCAGGGCCTGCACCGCCTTCGCCATGGCGAGGTAGGTCTTGCCCGTGCCGGCCGGGCCGATCCCGAAGGTCACGGTGTGCCGGTCGATCGCATCGACGTACCGCTTCTGGTTCAGGGTCTTGGGCCGGATGGTGCGCCCTCGGTTGGAGAGGATGTTGAGGCTGAGCACCTCGGCCGGCCGCTCGCTGGTCTCGGCGCGGAGCATGCCGATGCTGCGCTCCACCGCCTCGCCGGTGAGGCCCTGGCCGGTGCGGATCAGGGTGACGAGCTCGTCGAGGAGCCGCTCGGCCAGCGCGACCTCACCGGGCTCGCCCTCCAGGCTGATCCGGTTGCCGCGGACGTGGATGTCCGCGTCGAAGGCCCGCTCGATCTGCGCGAGGTGCTCGTCGCCGGGGCCGAGCACGCTCACCATGTCGACGCTGCTCGGCACCGTCACCGTGTGCTGGGTGCGGGAGCGCTCACCGGTCGCGCGGGCACCCTCGGGCCCGGCCTCGGGGACCCCGTGGGGCGGATGTTGGATGTCTGTCATCGCCCGTCCATGCTACGGCGCCGCCCTCGCACCGCCCACCGGGATCGCACCGCTGCCGGCTGGCCTCCCGGTCGTATCCTGCTCCCGTGAGCGATCCGGGCGGGCCCGAGCGCGGGCCGTGGGGCGGGCAGGGCGATCCCGGTCACTCCGAGTCCCTCGACCCGCACCTGTGGCACACCCGCCTGAGGATGTCGGACGAGCACCGTCGGATGGGCCTCGACGCCCGCACCGAGGAGGGTGCCCTGGTCGAGTTCGCGTCCTCGCTGGACGCGCGCCGCCCGGGGCACCGCCTCGTCGCCTGGGTGTTGATCGCGGTCTTCGCGGTCCCGGCGCTGATCTCGCTGGCCCACCTGCTGACCCAGCTGCTCGGCGGCGCGACCTGAGCGGTCACCCGGGCGGCCAGGCCATCCCGCGACCGCCGAGCACGTGCAGGTGCACGTGGAAGACGGACTGGCCCACGCCCTCGCCGGTGTTGAACACCATCCGGTAGCCGCGCTCGGCGATGCCCTCGATCTCGGCCACGGTGGCACCTTCCGCGAGCAGGCGCCCCGCGAGCGCCGGTTCAGCGGCGGCCAGCGCGCCGGCGTTGGCGTAGTGGGCCCGGGGCACGACCAGCACGTGCGTCGGCGCGGCCGGGTTGATGTCGCGGAAGGCGACCACGTCGTCGCTGGCGCGCACGACGTCGGCGTCTTGGTCGCCCGCGGCGATCGAGCAGAACAGGCAGTCGTCGCTCATGGGCCCACCCTAGGTCCGGGGGCCACCCCCCCGCCCCGCACCCGGATGGCCGCGGCGGCGTGTCAACCGGGGGCGGCCCTCGCGCGTCCCACTAGCGTGATCTTCCATGCGACCCTCGGGCCCCTGCGGCTCGCCCCTGCGGGCGAGCGCTGGTCGCGCCGCGCCCGGCCACCCTGGCGGGTCCTGGTCGTGAACCGCCCCGGGGAGGGCTCGGGGCCGGGCGTCGGTGGCGACGCGGGCGGCCATGCGGGGCCCGACGACGCCGACCGCGCCGTGGCCGAGCTGTACGCCGCCCACTGGCGACGCCTCGTGCGGCTCGCGGTGCTGCTGGTGCGGGACCTCGCCACGGCGGAGGAGGTCGTCCAGGACGCGTTCATCGCCACGGCGCGCCGGTGGGAGCGCCTGCGCGACCACGACCGCGCGGCGGCCTACCTGCGCCAGTCGGTCGTGAACCGGGCCCGGTCGGAGCTGCGGCACCGCGGCGTCGTGGAGCGGCACGCCGAGGCGGAGGCCACGCGGCCGCTGCGCGCGGCACCCGGAGCCGACGTCCAGGCCCTGGCCACGGAGCGCCGGACCGCCGTGCTCGACGCCCTGCGCGAGCTCCCGGACCGGCAGCGCGAGGTGCTCGCGCTGCGGCACTACCTCGAGCTCTCGGAGGCCGAGATCGCCGACGCGCTGGGCATCAGCCGCGGCGCCGTCAAGACCCACGCCTCGCGGGGCTCCGCCCGCCTGCGCGAGCTGCTGGCGCCGTACCTGGACGGAGAACGCCGATGACGCGCCACCACGAGCACGACGACGACGACCTGCGGGCCCTGCTCGCGGACGCCGTCGACGACCTCGAGCCAACCGACCGCCTCGCCGCGATCCGCGCCGGCGCGGCCGAGCCCCAGCGGCCCGACTCCCCCGAATCCCCCGGATCCCCGGACTCGCCCCCTCTCGGAACGAAGGTGACCCCCATGAGCAACCGACGCCCCTGGCTCTACGCCGTGACGGGAGCCGCGGTCGCCACCGCGGCCGTGCTGGCCGTCATCACCCTCGCGAGCGGCTCGATCCTCGGCGGCGACGACCCCGAGCCCGCCGCCGCGTCCGACAGCGCCTCCGCCGAGCCCTCCGACGAGCCCTCCGAGGAGCCCTCCGACGGGGGCTCGCCCGAGCCCCGGGAGACGGAGAGCCCCCGGTCGGGCGAGCCCGACCCGGAGCCGCCCGTGGCCGGCGAGACGACGGTGCCCGTCTACTACACGGGCGACGGGCCCGACGGGCCCGTGCTCTACCGGGAGTTCCACCGCGCGCCCGTGCGGGACGGCTCCGACGTGCGGCTCACCGCAGCGGCCCGCGAGGCCGTCTCGGGCACGCCCCTGGACCCCGACTACCGCAGCGACTGGCCGGGCGTGGAGGTGCAGCAGGTCAACCAGATGGACGACGTGATCGCCGTCGACCTCGACACGGCCCCCTCCCGCCCGGGCGGGATGTCGGCCCGCGAGGCACAGCTCGCGGTGCAGCAGGTCGTCTACACCGTGCAGGGCGCCGCACAGGCCCGCCCCGGCGTGCGCTTCACCGTCGGCGGCCGGCCGGTCGACCAGGTCCTGGGCGTCTCCACGGCCGAGCCGGTGACCAACGCCCCGATGCTGCGGACCCTGTCGCGGATGATCATCACGTCGCCCTTCGAGGGCCAGGAGGTCTCGGACACCTTCGAGGCGACCGGGGCGAACAACTCCTTCGAGGCGACCGTCGCCTGGCAGGTGCGCGACAACGGGGGTGAGGTCGTGGCAGAGGGCGCCGGCATCGCCGACGGCTACCTCGCCGAGAAGCTCTTCCCGTGGAGCGTCAAGGTCGACGTCTCCGGGCTCGACCCGGGCACCTACACCTTCGTCGCCATGAACGACGACCCCGAGGGCACCGGCGCCGCGACCGACACCCGCACCATCGTCGTCCGCTGACTCGGGTCACGCCGGGCCACGCCGCACCGACCGCTACGGCCCGAGGGCGCCCCAGCGGTCGGTGCGGGCGAGGATCGCCGCGCAGGCGGCGACGCCGGCGGTGGAGGTGCGCAGCACCTCCGCGCCCAGCCGGACGGGCCGCGCTCCGGCCTCGCCGAGGACCTGCAGCTCCTCGGGCGTGACCCCGCCCTCGGGACCGACGACCACCACGACGGGCCCCGGCTCGCCGGGCTCGGGCAGCCCGACGCCGGCGAGCGGCCCGTCGGCGGCCTCGTGCAGCACCACGGCCACGCCGACCCCGCGCACCAGGTCGGCCACGTCGTCTGTCGACGCCAGGGGCGCGACCTCGGGAAACCACGAGCGGCGGGACTGCTTCGCGGCCTCCCGCGCGGAGGTGCGCCAGCGGGCGAGGCCCTTCGCCGCGCGCTCACCCCTCCAGTGGGCGACGCACCGCGCGGCGGACCACGGCACGATCCGCGCGGCGCCGATCTCGGTGAGCACCTCCACGGCGAGCTCGCCCCGGCCCCCCTTCGGCAGCGCCTGGACGACGACCAGCTCGGGGGCCGGCGCGGGGTCGTCGCGGCGCTCCTCGACCGACACCGCCAGCTCGTGCCTGCCCGTGCTGGCCACCACCCCGGTGACCACCGCTCCCGCGCCGTCGGTCAGCGAGAGCCGCTCCCCCACGCGGGTGCGCCGCACGGCGACCGCGTGGTGCGCCTCGTCGCCGCTCAGCCGGACGTCGTCGCCCGCGGTGACGCCGGCCAGGGACGGCACGAGGTGCAGCGACAGGCTCACGACCGGTCCCTCCCGTGGCTGCGCCACTCAGCTCGCGTCGAGTCAGTGCGCGTTGAAGGCGTCCCGGATCCGGCCGAAGACCGACTTGTGAGCCGGGCGCACGGCGCCCTCGGGCGACTCCTCGCCCCGGAGCACCGCCAGCTGACGCAGCAGCTCCTCCTGCTCGGGGTCCAGCCGGGTCGGCGTCTCGACGACGATCGTCACGACCAGGTCGCCACGACCGGTCCCGCGCAGACCGGGGACCCCGTGCCCGCGCAGCACCTGCTCGGAGTGCGACTGCGTGCCGGGGCGCAGCTCGAGCTCGAAGCTGGTCGGCAGGTCGCTGCGCGCGTCCTCGCCGTCCACGACGTCGGCCTCCAGCGTCGGCAGGGTCAGCGTGGTCCCGAGCGCCGCGGCGGTGGCGGGCACCGTCACCGTGCAGTGCAGGTCGTTGCCCGCACGGCTGAACGTGGCGTGCGGCGCCACGTGGACCTCCACATAGAGGTCGCCCGCCGGGCCGCCGCCGGGGCCCACCTCCCCCTGCTCGGCGAGCTGCACCCGGGTGCCGGTGTCGACGCCGGCCGGGATCTTCACGGTCAGCGTGCGGCGCGAGCGCACCCGGCCGTCGCCGCTGCAGTCGCGGCAGGGGTCCGGGATGATGCTGCCGAAACCGCGGCAGGCCGCGCACGGCCGCAGCGTGCGGATCTCCCCGAGGAAGGAGCGCTGCACGTGCGCCACCTCCCCGGCGCCGCGGCACGTCTCGCAGGTGTGCGGCTGGCTCCCCGGGGCGGCCCCGCCGCCGCCGCAGGTGCTGCAGACGACGGCGGTGTCCACCTTGAGCTCGCGGGTCGCGCCGAAGGCAGCCTCCGCCAGCTCGATCTCCACGCGGATCAGGGCGTCCTGGCCGCGCTGCATCCGCGGCCGGGGGCCGCGGCCCTGCCCGGCGCCGCCGGCCGCGCCGCCGCCGCCGAAGAAGGCGTCCATGATGTCGGTGAAGGAGAAGCCGGCGCCCTGGCCGCCCCCGAAGCCTCCGCCGCCGAACGGGTCGCCCCCGCGGTCGTACGCCGCCCGCTTCTGCGGGTCGGAGAGCACCTCGTAGGCCCGGGAGACCTCCTGGAACTTCTCCTTGGTCGCCGGGTCGGGGTTCACGTCGGGGTGCAGCGTCCGGGCCATCTTGCGATAGGCCTTCTTGATGGTCTCGGCGTCCGCGTCACGGGACACCCCGAGGAGCTCGTAGAGGTCCTGGCTCACGTCGTCTCGTCTTCCTTGTCGCGTCGAGTCGGGTGCGGGTGCTGGGTCGTCTGGCTGTCTGGTCGGGCCGGGTGGTCGGGCCGGGTGGTCTGGCTGGGGTCGGGGTCAGGCCTCGTCGAGGATCCGCGAGACGTAGCGGGCGACCGCGCGCACCGCTGCCATGGTGCCGGGGTAGTCCATGCGGGTCGGGCCGAGGATGCCCAGCGAGGCCAGCGCCTGGTCGCCGGGGCCGTAGCCGGTCGCGACCACGCTCGTGCTCGCGAACTCCTCGATCGGGCCCTCCTCGCCGATCCGCACGGTGATGGCGCCGCCGGTGGTCGCCTCCCCGAGCAGCCGGAGCAGCACCACGTGCTCCTCCATCGCCTCGAGGATCGGCCGCACGGCGGAGTCGAAGCTGTCGCCGAACCGCGCGAGGTTGGCCGCTCCCCCGACGGCCACCCGCTCGTCGGAGTGGTGGTCGCCCATCGCCTCGGCCAGCGCGGCGGCCACGGCCGCGGCACCGCCCCGCAGCCCGGGGTCGCCCGGCGGGAAGGCCTCGGGCAGCCCGTCCAGCGCGGCGATGGCATCGCTGATCTGTTCGCCCGCGACCGCGCGGTTGAGCCGCAGGCGCAGGTCGGCCAGCGCCTCCTCGCCGAGGTCGCTCGGCAGCTCCAGCAGCCGCTGCTCCACGCGGCCGGTGGAGAGGATCAGCACGAGCAGGAGCCGGTTCGGCATCACGGCCACGACCTCGACGTGCCGCACGGTGCTGCGGCTGAGGATCGGGTACTGGACCACCGCGACCTGCCGCGTGAGCTGGGAGAGCAGCCGCACGCTGCGCTGCACCGTGTCGTCGAGGTCGACCGCCCCGTCGAGGAAGGAGGCGATCGCGCGTCGCTCGGCGCCGCTCAGCGGCTTCACCTGGGTGAGGCGGTCGACGAAGGTCCGGTAGCCCTTGTCGGTGGGCACCCGGCCGGCGCTGGTGTGCGGCTGCCGGATCAGGCCCTCCTCCTCGAGCGCGGCCATGTCGTTGCGCACGGTCGCCGGGGAGACGCCGAGCGAGTGGCGCTCGACCAGGGCCTTGGACCCGACGGGCTCCTCGGTGGAGACGTAGTCCTCCACGATCGCCCGCAGCACGGCGAGCCGGCGGTCTTCCACCATGGGCCCTCCTCGTGCTCCAGTGCCGCGGCGTGGGCGCGGCGAGTCTCTCCGGCGGTGGTCGGGGGGCCCGTCGGGCCCACCCCTACGTTGGCACTCGCCGCAATGGAGTGCCAAGTCTACTCGGCGCGGCTACCCTGCGCCCGTGCCCTTCACCGAGGTGGCCGACCGCGTCTGGGTGGCCCGTCACACCTGGTACGACGTCAACGTCAGCGTGGTCGGGGGCGAGCGCGGCCTCGTGGTCGTCGACACCCACGCCTCCGCGCAGGCGGCCCGCCGGGTGGTCGAGGAGGTGCGGGCCCTCGGGGCGGGCGAGGTCGTGGCCGTGGTGAACACGCACGAGCACTTCGACCACACCTTCGGCAACGGCACCCTCCGGGCGGCGTACGGCGCGGGCCTGCCGATCCACGCGCACGAGGCCGCCGCCGAGCGCACGGGGCCGGCCGGCGAGCGGGCCCGGCAGGCCTTCGCCGACGAGCCGGACGACCCGCACCGCGAGGAGGTGCTGGCCACCGAGGTGGTGCCGGCCGACCACACGTTCTCCTCCGCGGCCGTGCTGGACCTGGGCGACCGGGCCCTCGAGCTCGTCCACCCCGGGCGCGGGCACACCGCCGGCGACCTCGTCGTCCGCGTGCCCGACGCCGACGTGCTGCTGGCCGGCGACCTGGTCGAGGAGTCGGAGGAGCGGGACGCGACGCCCGGCTTCGGGGCGGACTGCTACCCGCTGGAGTGGCCGCTCACGCTCGACCTGGCCCTCGGGCTGATCACGCCGGCGACGGTCGTCGTGCCGGGTCACGGGGCGCCCGTCGGCCTCGACTTCGTGCGGCACCAGCGCGCCGACCTGGGCGTGCTCGCCGAGACCGTGCGGGATCTCGCCGGCCGCGGCGTGCGGGTCGACGACGCCCTCGACGCCGCGGACGCCTGGCCCTTTCCGCGGCGCCACCTGCACGAGGCGGTCCGTCGCGCCTACGAGCAGCTGCCGCGGAGCCAGAAGCGGCTGCCGCTGTTGTGAGGCCGGCCCGCGTGGCGCGCAGTTTGACCCACCGGGTGAGGGGTAGGCAGGGGGCATGACCAACAGCAGCGAGGAGCGCGGCGAGTCGGCCCAGCGCGACAACGCCAGCACGGGGATCAGCGACGCGGACCTGCCGGAGGACCTCGTGGCCCACGAGGACAACCCGTTGGCCGAGCCGCTGGACGACGACGTCTCGCGCGAGGAGCTCGCCATGGGGACGCCGGGCCCCCTCCCGGACGGCGACGAGGACGACGACAAGGACGACGAGGGCTGACCCGATGGCGGTGACCCCGGCGGCCCCGACCCCGGTGGAGAGCCTGCTCCGCCCCGGGGTGCGCTGGGGTCTGGGCCACGCGCTGCCGCGCACCGTCATGGCCGTCTCGGCGCGCCGCGGCGACCTGCACGGCGCCCTGGTCGGGCACGGCGGCCGCGCCGACCCGCAGCGGCTCCTCGACCTCGTCGACGCGGTGCGCGCCAGCGGGCCCCTGCACCGCACGCGCCTGGGCTACATCACGGTCTCGCTCCCCACCGTGCGCGAGGTGCTGGGCAGCCACGACTTCCGCACGGCGCCCGACATCGGCTACCAGGGCCTGCTCGGCCGGCTCTCCCGCTGGGCCGACGACCCGACGCTGCTCGGGCCGCTCACGCCGCCCTCGCTGCTGGTCACCGAGCCCCCCGACCACACCCGCTACCGCAAGCTGGTCACCCGGGTCTTCAGCGTGCGCGCCGTCGAGCAGCTGCGCGAGCGCACGGAGGAGATCGCGCACGAGCTGCTGGACGACCTCGACCCGCACGCCACGACGGACCTCGTCGCGACGTACGCCAGCCTCCTCCCCGTCACGGTCATCGCCGAGATCCTGGGCGTGCCGCGCACCGAGCGCGACCGGGTGCTGGCCTACGGCTCCGCGGCCGCGCCGAGCCTCGACCTCGGCCTCTCGTGGCGGCAGTTCCGCCGCGTGGAGCGCGCGCTGCGCGAGTTCGACACCTGGCTCACCGATCACCTCGAGCACCTGCGCCGACACCCGGGCGAGGACCTCCTCAGCCGCCTCGTGGCGGTCCGGGACGGCGGGGAGGGCCTGAGCGAGGACGAGCTGAAGTCCACGGCCGGGCTGGTGCTGGCCGCCGGGTTCGAGACCACGGTGAACCTGCTCGGCAACGCCGTCGTGCTGCTGCGCGGGCACCCCGACCAGCAGGCCCGCCTCGCCGCCGAGCCGGGGCTGTGGCCCAATGCCGTCGACGAGGCGCTGCGCGTGGACCCGCCGGTCCTGCTGACCGGTCGCTTCTCGACGAAGGACACGACCATCGCGGGCACCCCGGTGTCGCGCCACACTCCCGTGACCACCCTGCTGGCGGGCGCGAACCGGGATCCGGACGTCTTCGCGGACCCGCACCGCTTCGACGTCGCCCGGGAGAACGCCCGGGACCACGTCTCCTTCTCCTCCGGACGGCACTACTGCCTGGGCGCGGCCCTGGCCCGGATGGAGGGCGAGGTCGGGCTGCGGGTGCTCCTCGAGCGCTACCCGGAGCTGCGCCTCGAGCCGGGCGCCCGCCGGCGCGACACCCGGATCCTGCGCGGCTACGAGCGGCTCCCGGTCACCCTGGCGCCCTGAGCGCCCGCCGGCCCGGCGCGGCACCGCCGCGTCGCGGACCGCGCTGCCTACGGTGACCGGATGTCTCGCGACCGCTACGGATCCGACGTCCTGGCCGGCGACTGGCGCGCCCCGCGGGGCGGCCGCTCCACGGAGGTGCCCGCCGAGCGGGGCCTCGTCGTCGAGGAGGTGGACACGGACTGGTGCGGGGAGGTCGTCGCGGTCGACCGCGACCTGCACACCGTCACCCTGGAGGACCGCCGTGGGGGCCGGCGCACATTTCCCCTCGGCCCCGGGTTCCTGCTGGAGGGGCGCCCGGTGATCCTCGCCGCCCCGGTGACGCAGCGGGCGCCGCGAGAGCCGACGCGCACGGCCTCCGGCTCGGTCGCCGTGCACGGCGCGAAGGCCCGGGTGGCGCGCGGCAGCCGGATCTTCGTCGAGGGCCGGCACGACGCCGAGCTGGTGGAGAAGGTGTGGGGTGACGACCTGCGCCTCGAGGGCGTGGTCGTGGAGCACCTCGGCGGGGTCGACGACCTGCCAGACCACCTGCGCGACTTCGGTCCCGGGCCCGGCCGCCGGGTGGGTGTGCTCGTCGACCACCTCGTCCGGGGGTCGAAGGAGAGCCGGATCGCCGCGCGGGTCGCGCGCTCGGAGGTCGGGAAGCACGTGCTCGTCGTGGGGCACCCGTTCGTCGACATCTGGCAGGCGGTCAAGCCTCGGCGGCTGGGCCTGGAGCGCTGGCCGGACGTCCCGCGTGCGCTGGACTGGAAGACCGGCACCTGCCAGCAGCTCGGCTGGCCGCACCGCGACCAGGCCGACATCGCGCGCGCCTGGAAGCACGTGCTGGGCGGGGTCCGCGGCTTCCAGGACCTCGAGCCCGCCCTGCTCGGGCGGGTCGAGGAGCTGATCGACTTCGTGACGGCCGACCCCGCCTAGCGTGGCCGGGCCGGGCCCTCAGGGCCGCAGCGGCAGCCCGCGCACGTCGGTCTTGTCGCCGACCAGGATCAGGATCCCGTCGATGAAGGGCCACACCGCGCCGATCCCGCAGGTGAAGATCGTGACGAGCAGCTGCGCCACGCCCACGCCCGTGTCGCCGATGTACATCCGCCCGATGCCCAGCGGGATCAGCAGCTGGAGCAGCCCGGCGACGAGCTTCTGCTTGTCGGAGTACGGCACCCCGGTCACCGGGTGCACGCCGTACGGCGCCTGCGGGCTGACCCCGGCCGGCACCGGGTAGCCCGGCGGCGGGGGGTAGCCGTAGCCCGGCTGCTGGCCGTAGGCCTGCGGGTCGTACGGCTGCTGGCCGTAGGCCTGCTGGTCGCCGGGCTGCTGGCCGTAGGGCTGCTGGCCGTAGGCCTGCGGGTCGTAGGCCTGCTGGTCGCCGGGCGGCTGGTCGTACGGCTGCTCCGAGCCGGACTGCGGGTAGGGCTGCTCCCCCGACGGGGGCTCCCACGGCGGCGGTGACTCGGAGGAGCCGGCGTACGGCTGGGTGGGTTCGTCGTCGTCGCGCGGTTCCTGGGGACCCTGACTCATGGGGGCAGCGTAGGGGAATCCGATCCGGAACGGTGTCAGGGGAGCAGCGCCCGGACCGCCGCGTCGGCGAGAAGCCGGCCGCGCCGGGTCAGCAGCAGGCGCCCCGCGGCGGCTGGAGCCCCCTCGAGCAGGCCGTCGTCGACCAGCCCTGGCACGGCGGCCCGGCCTGCGGCGTCGAGCACGGAGGCGTCGAGCCCCTCGCGCAGCCGCAGCTCGAGCAGCACCCGCTCGAGCCGCCGCGTGTCGTCGTCGAGGACCTCGCGCCCCGCGGCGGGGCTCTCCCCCGCGGACAGCCGTCGGGCCCACGCCGCCGGGTGGCGCCGGTTCCACCAGCGCACCCCGCCGACGTGGCCGTGGGCACCGGGTCCGACGCCCCACCAGTCGGCGCCGCGCCAGTAGCCGACGTTGTGTCGGCAGCGGCTCTCCGGGCGGCGCGCCCAGTTGGAGACCTCGTACCACTCCAGCCCGGCCGCGGCGAGCCGCTCGTCCGCGAGCAGGTACTTGTCCGCCAGGTCGTCGTCGTCAGGCGCCGCCAGCGTCCCCCGGCTGACCTGGCGGTGCATCGCCGTGCCCTCCTCGACCACCAGCGCGTACGCCGAGACGTGGTCGGGGGCGCACGCCAGCGCGGCGTCCAGGGAGGTGGCCCAGTCCTCCTGCGTCTCTCCCGGCGTGCCGTAGATCAGGTCCAGGCTGACCTCGTCGAAGCCGGCCTCGCGGGCCCACGAGACGACCGGGGCGATCCGCTCCGGGTCGTGGGTGCGGTCGAGCGTCGCGAGCACGGAGGGCACGGCCGACTGCATCCCGAAGGAGACCCGCGTGAAGCCGGCCTCCCGCAACCGGGCCAGCCCCGCCCGCGTGACGCTGTCGGGGTTCGCCTCGGTGGTGACCTCGACGTCGGCGGCAAGCCCGAGCTCCGCGTCGACCGCGCGGAGGACGCGGGCGAGGTCGTCCGGGTCCAGCAGGGTCGGGGTGCCACCCCCGACGAAGACGGTCGAGACCGGCGGGGCCGGTCGTCCGCCCGCCCCGAGCACCCGCCGGGCCAGGCCCAGCTCGCGGACGGCCGCTTCGGCATACGTGGCCCGCGAGGCGCCGGGAGCGCCCCCGGGCGGCCCCAGCTCCGCGGCGGTGTAGGTGTTGAAGTCGCAGTAGCCGCACCGGACCGTGCAGAAGGGCACGTGCACATAGACGCCCAGCGGCCGGTCGCCGAGCGCCGCCAGCGCGGCGTCCGGCAGCGCGCCGTCGGCCGGGGCGGGCTCGCCCGCGGGCTGGGTGGAGGGCACCGGCCCATCGTCCCAGCGGCCCCGCGGCCGGCGACCGCGGGGCGCCGACCTCAGGAGGCGTAGAGCTCGTCGATGAGCTTCTTGTTGTTCTCCTCGACGACGTTGCGCTTGACCTTCATCGAGGGGGTCAGCTCGCCCGAGTCGATGCTCAGGTCGTGGTCGAGGATCCGCCACTTCTTGATGGTCTCCCAGCGGTTGAGCTTCTGGTTCAGCTCGTCGATGTAGCCGCCGATCATCTTCTCGACCTCGGGACTCGCGACGATCTCCGCGAAGGACTTGTCGCCCATGCCGTTCTCGGCGGCCCAGGTGGCCATCGCTTCCTGGTCGAGCGCGACGAGGGCGACGCAGTAGTTGCGCTCGTTGCCGAAGACCATGAACTGACTGACGTAGGGGCAGATCGCCTTGAACTTCGAGTCGATCGACATCGGGGCGATGTACTTGCCGCCCGAGGTCTTGAAGAGATCCTTGATCCGCCCCGTGATCGTCAGGAAGCCGTCCTCGTCCAGCTTGCCCTTGTCCCCGGTGTGCAGCCAGCCCTCGGCGTCGAGCGTCGAGGAGGTCTCCTCCGCCATGTTGTGGTAGCCGTTCATCACGTGCGGTCCGCGGACCAGCACCTCGTCGCTCTCGCCGATCTTGACCTCGGCCCCCGGGATCGCCGGGCCGACGGTCCCGATCTTGTAGTGCTCGGGGTGGTTGACCGTGGCGCCCGCGGCGTTCTCGGTGAGGCCGTAGCCCTCGAGGATCAGGATGCCCGCGGCGTGGAACCACTGGGCGATCTCGCCGTTGAGCGCGGCGGACCCCGAGATGAAGAACCGCACGCGGCCACCGAAGCGCTCGCGGACCTTGCTGAAGACCAGCTTGTCGAAGAGCGCGTGCTGCAGCTTGAGCGGCAGCGACACGGACTTGCCCTGGCGCTTGCGCTCGTCCACCTCGAGGCCGACAGCGAAGGCCTGCTTGAAGAGCTTCTCCTTCAGGCCGCCCTCGGACTCCGTCATCGTGATGATCCGGGCGTGGGCCTTCTCGAAGATCCGCGGGGCGGCGCCCATGAAGGTCGGCTTCACGACGGCCAGGTTGTCGATGATCTTGTCCACGCGGCCGTCCACGGCCGTCGCGAAGCCGCAGGCGAGCTGCGAGGAGAGCAGCACCTTGCCGAACGAGTGCGCCATCGGCAGCCAGAGGTACTGCAGGTCGTCCTCGCCGAGGATGCCCTGCACGCGGATGCCCTCGCCCTGGAACACCCAGCTGCGGTGCAGCAGCCGCACGCCCTTGGGACGACCCGTCGTGCCCGAGGTGTAGATCAGGGTGGCGAGCTGGTCGGGGCCGATCGCCTCGGTGACCTCCTCGATGGCATCCGGGTGGTCGGCGAGATAGGCGGTGCCGAGCTCGGCGAGGTCGTCGAGCCCGATGACCCAGTCGCCGTCCGTCTGGCCGTCGAACGTGACGACCTTGGCGACCTGGGGCAGGTCGCCGCGGTGGGCCCGCAGCTTGCCGATCTGGTCGTCGTCCTCGGCGAAGACGATCCGGCACTCGGAGTCGCCGAGGATGTAGGCGACGTCCTCGGCGTGGGTGCTCGGGTAGACGGTGGTGGTCGCAGCGCCGGCGCACATGTTCGCCAGGTCGGCCAGGATCCACTCGAGGCGGGTGCTCGACGCGATGCCGACGCGCTGCTCCTGCTCGATCCCGAGCGAGAGCAGCCCCGCCGCCAGCCGCCGGACACGCTCGCCGGTCTCCTGCCAGGTGAGCGACTCCCAGCCGTCGTCCTTCGGGAAGCGGAAGGCCTCGCGCTCGGGCGCCTTCTGGACGCGCTCCAGGAACTGGAGCGCGACGTTGCGCGGCATCTTATCGACGAAGGACGTGTCATAGGTGATCGGCATGGTGCTGCACTCCTCGGCCCCGGGTTCGGTCAAGACGTAACCTATGTCACCCGGGTACGCGCCGGTAGCGAGACCCCGACCCGATCTCGCCGAGGTGCTGCTCGACCTTGCCCCGCGCCTTCGGTGCCAGGTCCTCGACCTCGAGCAGCCGCGGCAGCAGGGCCGGCTCGCCGTTGAGGGCGCGGAACATCATGGAGACCGTGACGCCGTGGCCGGGGCGGTGGACGACCTCGATCGCGTCGCCCGCCTCGAGGGTGCCCTCGGTCAGGACCCGGAGGTAGGGGCCGGGGCGCGCCGCTGCGGCGAACCGCTTCACCCAGGCGGTGTTGTCGTGGCCGCACCGGCCCATCCAGGCCTTGAAGTCCACGCACGGCGTCCGCGTCGAGCGCACCTCCAGGAGCACCGAGCCGACCCGCCACCGCTCGCCGACCTCGGCCTCGTTGACGTCGATGCCCGAGGTCGTGAGGTTCTCGCCGAAGCCGCCGTCCGGGATCGGCGCCCCCAGGGCCTCGACCCAGGCGTCCAGGTCCTCCCGCGCGAAGGCGTAGACCGCCTGCTCGCGCCCGCCGTGGTGCTTCGTGTCGCCGACCTGGTCGCCCGCGACGCCGAGCACGCCCACGGCCACCGCACCGGCAACCGGCGTCTTCTCGATCGCGGTGCGCCCGAGCGCGGCCCACCCGGCCTCGCGGGCGGTTCCGACGTTCACGGAACGCAGGTGGGCCATGGCACCAGCCTGCCCCACCCGGCGGTTCTACGACAGTCGGGAGGCTGGGCCCGCGGAGACCGAGGAAACCGAGGAAACCTCGGTATCGTGGGTGGGGTCCCCCTGCCGGATCCCCGAAGGGCCCTTCCCCATGTGCGGCATCGTCGCGGTCCACGATCTGCGTCCCAGCGCCGGACGACTCGAGGAGGCCGCCCGCATCGGCGCCGCGATGACCGACGCCATCACCCACCGCGGACCCGACGGACGCGGGGAGCGCGCCGTGGGGCCGACGTGGCTGGGGCACACCCGTCTCTCCATCGTCGACCTCGCCGGCGGCACGCAGCCGCTGACGGCCACGGCCCACGAGAGCCTCGGGGACCGCTGGGTCGTCGCCAACGGCGAGATCTACAACCACGAGGAGCTGCGGGAGCGCTTCGTCCGCGCGTCGGGCCGTCCCGCCGCGGAGGTCTTCGGCACGCTCTCCGACTCCGAGATCATCCTGCACGTCGTCGCCCGGCTGGGCACTGCGGGCGTGCACCAGATGAAGGGGATGTACGCGTTCGCCCTCGCGGGCGAGGACGGGTCGATCGTGCTGGCCCGCGACCCGCTGGGCGTCAAGCCGCTCTACTGGGCCCGACACGACGACCGCCTGCTCGTCGCCTCCGAGCTCTCGGCGTTCCCGGTCGAGGCACGCGGCGACGTCGAGGAGTTCCCGCCGGGGCACCACTGGACGCCCGAGGAGGGCCTGGTGCCCTTCGTGGACCTGAGCACCGACCCGCTGGGCTCCGGGCAGGGACCCGGCGTCGAGTACGCCGACCGTGGCCAGGCCGTCGCGGCCGTGCGCGAGGCCCTCGTGGAGGCCGTGCGCGCCCGGATGATGGCCGACGTCCCGGTCGGGGTCTTCCTCTCCGGCGGCCTGGACTCGAGCATCATCGCCGCGGTGATGGCCCGCGAGGCGAAGCCGGGCCAGGTGATCCGCTCCTTCGCGGCGGGCACGGCGGGCTCCCCCGACCTCGTCGCGGCCCGTGAGGTCGCGGAGCACCTCGGTCTCGAGCACCACGAGCGGGTCTACGACGACGACGAGGTGATCGACGTCCTGCCCGACGTCGTCCGCTCCATCGAGAGCTACGAGCCGTCGCTGGTGCGCAGCGCGGTGCCGAACTACCTGCTCTCGGAGCTGGCCGCGCGACACGTCAAGGTCGTCCTCACCGGCGAGGGGGCCGACGAGCTCTTCGCCGGCTACCACCACCTGCGGGCCCTGTCGCCCACGGAGCTGGCCGACGCCCTGGCCGACGGGGTGGCGGTGCTCCACCACCTCAACCTGCAGCGCTGCGACCGGGTCACCATGGCGCACGGCCTCGAGGCCCGGGTCCCCTTCCTCGCCCGCGAGGTGCTCGCCGTGGCCCAGCGGGTCCCCCTGGCCTGGAAGTCGCTGGGCGAGGACAACGCCGAGCGCGCCCAGGAGAAGGCCATCCTGCGCGAGGCCTTCGAGGGCTGGCTGCCCGAGCACGTGCTGTGGCGACGCAAGGAGCAGTTCGGCGACGGCTCCGGCACCTCCGACGTGATGGCGCGGCGCGCCGCGTCGTTCGTCCCGGAGACGGAGTGGGCCGACGAGCGGCTGCCCGGCCTGCCGCCGGCGCGCAGCCGCGAGGAGCTGGGCTACCAGCGCATCTTCGCCGAGCACCTCGGCGGCATCCGCGCCGACCGGGTGCTCGGTCGGTTCGCCACGGCATGACCGCGCGCCCGGGCCGCGGCGGTCCGGTGCCCGGCGCGGGGTCGGCGGGCGACGCCTGGGCCGTCGAACCGCCGCGCCCGCCCCTGCGCCACGGAGACGGGCTGGTCGCGCTGACGGCCGGCGAGATCGCGGCGCTCGTGGCGGACCGGACGGTCTCGGCGGTGGCCGTCGTCGAGGCCCACCTCGAGCGGATCGTCGCCCGCGACCCGTGGCTGCAGGCGCTCGCGGGCGTCGCGGCCGACCGCGCCCGGGCGGATGCCGCTGCCGTGGACGCGGCCGTCGAGCAGGCGCTGGCCCGTGGCGAGCGGCCGGGGCCGCTGGTCGGCGTCCCCTTCGTGGTCAAGGACAACGTGGACGTCGCCGGCGAGGTCACCGCCTGCGGCTCCCGGGCCCACGACGGGCTGCCCGCCGCGGCGGACGCCCCCGTCGTCGCGCGGCTCCGGGCGGCCGGGGCGGTGCTGCTCGGCCGGGCCACGATGGACGAGCTGGCGATGGGTGCCGCGACGACGACGTGCGCCACCGGCCCGGCCTTCAACCCGTGGCAGCAGGCGCACAGCCCCGGCGGGAGCAGCGGCGGGTGTGCCGCCGCGGTGGCCGCCGGGCTGGCTCCGCTCTCGGTGGGCACCGACACGGGCGGCTCGATCCGGGAGCCCGCCTCGCAGTGCGGCGTCACCGGGATCGCGCCCACGCCCGGCCTCGTGCCGCTCGAGGGGGTGGTCCCCTTCGCGACCGGGTTCGACCGGGTCGGGCCGCTGGCCCGCGACCCCGACGACACCGCGCTCGCTCTCGCCGTGATGGCCGACACCCTCCCCCGGGCCCCAGCGGCTCCGGTGGACCTGCGCGACCTGCGCATCGGTGTCGTCCGGGAGCTGGCCGGGGACCCCAACCGCGCGGGCGTGCTCGCCGTCCACGCGGCGGTGGTGGAGCGCCTGCGCGCCGCGGGCGCGTCGCTGGTCGAGGCGTCCCTGCCGGACGCGCGGCTCGCCCTGCGCGTCTACAGCTCCCTGACGGCGGTGGCCGCGATCGAGCACGTGGGACGCTTCGTGGCGACCGGGCGGGCCGGCGAGGAGGTGCAGCGGCGGCACCACCTGGGACGCGCGCTGCGCGCCGACCGGGATCGCCTCGCCGACGCCGAGCAGGCGCGCGCACGGCTGCGCACGCAGGTCGGCGACGCCCTCGCCCGTTGCGACCTGCTGCTCTCGCCCACGATGCCGACCACGGCGCCGCGCCTGGACCAGGTGGCCGGGCGGATCCTCGCCGACCCGTTGTCGGCGCCCTACACCGACTGCTGGACGGTGATCGCCAACCTGGTCGGCGCCCCCGCGGTCTCGTTCCCCGCCGGCACGGCCCCGGACGACCGGATGCCCGTGGGCGCGATGCTCACGGGCGCGCCGGGCTCCGACGACCGGCTGCTGGCGGTGGCGGCCGCGCTGGCGCGGCCGCTGCCCTGGTAGGCCCGGGCCGCTACTTCTTCTTCTCGACCGCCCCGGTCGGCGTCTGCGAGAGCGCCGCGATGAACGCCTCCTGGGGCACCTCGACCCGGCCGACCATCTTCATCCGCTTCTTGCCCTCCTTCTGCTTCTCCAGCAGCTTGCGCTTGCGGGAGATGTCGCCGCCGTAGCACTTGGCGAGCACGTCCTTGCGGATGGCGCGGATGGTCTCCCGGGCGATGATCCGCGCGCCGATGGCGGCCTGGATCGGCACCTCGTACTGCTGGCGCGGGATGAGGTCCTTGAGCTTGCCGGCCAGCATCACGCCGTAGGAGTACGCCGCCTCCCGGTGCACGATCGCGGAGAACGCGTCGACGGTCTCGCCCTGCAGCAGGATGTCGACCTTGACCAGGTCGGCGGCCTGGTCGCCGGACACCTCGTAGTCCAGCGAGGCGTAGCCCTTGGTCCGGGACTTCAGCTGGTCGAAGAAGTCGAAGACGATCTCCGCCATCGGCAGCGTGTAGCGCATCTCGACGCGGTCCTCGGAGAGGTAGTCCATGCCCTCCATCGACCCGCGCTTGGTCTGGCAGAGCTCCATGATCGCGCCGATGTGCTCCGCCGGAGTCAGCACCGTGGCCTTCACGATCGGCTCGCGCACCTCGGCGATCTTGCCCTCGGGGAACTCGCTGGGATTGGTCACCTCGAGCTCGGTGCCGTCCTCCATCGTCACCGCGTAGACGACGTTCGGGGCGGTCGAGATCAGGTCGAGGCCGAACTCCCGCTCCAGCCGGTCGCGGGTGATCTCCAGGTGCAGCAGGCCGAGGAAGCCGCAGCGGAAGCCGAAGCCGAGCGCGCCGGAGGTCTCGGGCTCGTAGGTGAGCGACGCGTCGTTGAGCTGGAGCTTGTCCAGCGCCTCGCGCAGCGTCGGGAAGTCGTCCCCGTCGATCGGGTACAGCCCGGCGAAGACCATGGGGTTCGGGTGCTGGTAGCCGCCCAGCGGGGTCGTGGCCCCGTGGTGGAGGCTGGTCACCGTGTCGCCCACCCGCGACTGGCGCACGTCCTTCACGCCCGTGATCAGGTAGCCGGTCTCGCCGACGCCGATCTCGTCGGCCTTCACGGGCTCGGGGCTGATCACGCCGATCTCGAGCATCTCGTGGGTGGCGCCGGTCGACATCATCTTGATCCGGTCGCGGTGCTTGAGCGCGCCGTCGACGACGCGGACGTAGGTGACCACGCCCCGGAAGGTGTCGTAGACCGAGTCGAAGATCAGCGCGCGCGGCGGGGCGTCCGCGTCGCCGACGGGCGGCGGGGTCTGCAGGACGATCTCGTCCAGCACGCGCTCCACGCCCTCCCCGGTCTTCGCGGAGACGCGCAGCACCTCGGACTCGTCGCAGCCGATCAGGCCGGCGAGCTCGGCGGCGTACTTGTCGGGGTTGGCCGAGGGCAGGTCGATCTTGTTGAGGATCGGGATGATGTGCAGGTCCGCGCCCATGGCGAGGTAGAGGTTCGCCAGCGTCTGGGCCTCGATGCCCTGCGCCGCGTCGACGAGCAGGATCGCGGCCTCGCAGGCGGCCAGCGACCGCGACACCTCGTAGGTGAAGTCGACGTGGCCCGGGGTGTCGATCATGTTCAGCACGTAGGCTCCCGCGTCGACGCCGTCGAGGTCGCCGGTGTCCACGGTCCAGGGCATCCGGACGGCCTGGCTCTTGATGGTGATGCCGCGCTCGCGCTCGATGTCCATGCGGTCGAGGTACTGCGCCCGGGCCGCGCGCTCGTCGACCACGCCGGTCAGCTGCAGCATCCGGTCGGCCAGGGTCGACTTGCCGTGGTCGATGTGGGCGATGATGCAGAAGTTGCGGATCAACGCCGGGTCGGTGCGGCCGGGACGGGGTGCGGGGGCGGGCTTCGTCATCTCGCCTCACATTGTGACCGACCGCGCGGCCGCGTCCGAATCCCTCCGGGTCTCCGCGCCGGCCAGGTCAGCGGAAACGGTCGGGGTCCGCGCGCTCCCAGTCGGCGGCCCAGGTCCGCGGGGGGTCCGCCAGCAGCTCGCCCGGCTCCAGGTGGTCGAACAGGTGGCCGTAGTCGTCGACGTGTCCATGGGTGACGACCCGCCGCAGCATGCGCGGCTCGAGCCCCGACGGGTCGGAGACCCCCATCGAGGCCATCACCTGCATCGCCCCGCGCACCGTCCCCTCCTGATAGGCGACGGCGCGGGGCACCTTGTCCGCCACCACGAGGGCCCGGATGCGCTTGGGGTCCTGCGTCGCCACCCCGACGGGGCAGGTGTTGGTGTGACAGGTCTGGGCCTGGATGCAGCCGACCGCCATCATCATGGCGCGGGCCGCGTTGGTGTAGTCGGCTCCCTGGACCAGCCGCTTGACCAGGTCGACGCCCGTGGCGACCTTGCCGGAGGCGCCGATGCGCACCTGCTCTCGCAGGCCCACCCCGCGCAGTGCGTTGTCGACCGTCAGCAGCCCTTCGGTCAGCGGCATGCCGACGTGGTCCTGGTACTCCAGCGGCGCGGCGCCGGTGCCACCCTCGGAACCGTCGACCGTCACGAAGTCGGGCGCGACGCCCTCCGCCAGCATGGCCTTGCAGATGGCCAGCACGTCGACGCGCGAGCCGACGCAGAGCTTGAGGCCCGTCGGCCTCCCGTCGGCCAGCTCGCGCATGTGGGCGAGGAACAGCACGAGCTCTCGCGGCGTCGAGAACACCCGGTGGTAGGAGGGCGAGACGACCGTCTGCCCGACCGGCACGTCGCGGGTGCGCGCGATCTCCTGGGTGACCTTGCCTCCCGGCAGCACCCCGCCCAGCCCGGGCTTGGCGCCCTGGCTCAGCTTGAGGTGCACCATCTTCACCTGGTCGTCGCACGCCTTCTCCGCGAACTCGCCCTCGTCGAATCCGCCGTCGTCGGTGCGGCACCCGAAGTAGCCGGACCCCACCTCCCAGACCAGGTCGCCGCCGTGACGATGATGCGGACTGATGGCTCCCTCACCGGTGTCGTGCGCGAACCCGCCCTGCGCCGCCGCCCGGTTCAGCGACTCGATCGCGCGCGACGACAGCGAGCCGAAGCTCATGGCGGACACGTTGAGCAGCGCCATGTCGTAGGGCCGGCGGCAGTCCGGCCCCCCGACCCGCACCCGGGGCGGCTCGTCCGGGACGGGCACCGGCACGGAGGAGTGCACCAGGTACTCGTAGCCGAGCGCGGTGACGTCGCGCTCGGTCCCGAACGGCTTCTCCTCCTGCTCCCCCTTCGCCCGCTGGTAGATCGAGGTGCGGGTGTTGCGGTCGAACGGGCGCCCGTCGAAGTTGCGCTCGATGAAGTACTGCTGGAGCTCGGGGCGGATGCTCTCCAGCAGGAACCGGACGTGTCCCAGGACCGGGTAGTTCCGCAGGATCGAGTGCCGGGTCTGGACGAGGTCGTGGACGCCGACCCCGACGAGCACCAGCAGCACCCCACCGAGCAGGAACCACCCGGTCCCGCCGATGGCACCGGCAAGGGTGGCCACCGCCCCCAGGACGACCAGCAGACCGAAGACGAAGAAGCGGAGCACCGCTCCTGCCTAGCACCCCGGCCGCGACACCACCTACCCGGCCGGTCGGCCGGTCAGCCGGCGTCCGTGCCCCCGGCCCAGGCGACGGCACCCGAGATCGCCTCCCACAGCTCGTCGCGGTGCGCCATCGGGAAGTCGATCGTGTAGTGGTGGTCGTCGCGCCAGACCGCGATCCCGCCGACGACCGGCTGGCACACGGGCGCGTCGGGGCACAGCGTGCCGTTGAGATCGGCGGTGCCCACGTCGTCGCTCTCGGTGGCGAGCGTGGCGGCGAAGCCGTCGCTCGCCGCCGGGCGCAGCGGGACGCCGACCGCGCAGGCGCCGATGCGCTCGGCGGCAGCGAGGCAGTCCAGCGGCTCGAAGTCCTCCGGCATCACCAGCCGCTGCACCTCCACCGTCGGCGCGACCGCTCTGGCCTTGGCGACCGTCTCGCGCATCGACCGCAGCGTGAGCCGCCGCACGTCCTCGTCGCCGTCGCCGTCCTGCGCCGTGACGACCCCCTGCCACTCGCCGACGTCGTCGCGCGGCCGCGAGAGCAGCACGATGAGGTCGGGATCGAGCTCGGGCAGCACCTCGTCGTACCAGCCGACGCGGGCGGCGTCGCAGCGCTCGATCTCGCCGGGGCGCAGCTTGCCGTTGCGCAGGCCTTCCAGCCAGGAACAGCCGTCCATCACGTTCGCCGAGAACGTCAGTCCCCGCTCGCGCGCGACCCGCCGCAGGACCGGGACCATCGTCCGGGCCTGGCTGTCGCCGACCAGCAGGACGTGCGGCCCGTCCCCCCGCTCGAGCACGCAGGCCCCGGGGTCGTCGGCCGTGCAGGTGACCTGCTGGCCCCGTTGGCCGGCCAGTGCCGCGAAGTCCAGGTCCGGGACGGGCCGCCCCGAGCGGGCGCCCGGCTGGTCGTCTCCGCGGGTCGCCGCCGCCACCGGTCGGCGCTCCGACCCGAGCACCAGCGGGACGATCGTCGCGGCCACCAGCGCGCTCGCGGCGACGCCGACCGCGGCCACCTGCCAGCTCCACCGGTCCAGGCGCGGGGTGCGCCGGACCGGCATCTCCAGCACCTCGGAGGACAGGGCGGCGAGCCCGGTCGCCACCACACCCGCCACCACCGCGAGCACGAGCGCACCGACGTCCAGCACGCTGGTGACGACCAGGATGACCGGCCAGTGCCACAGGTAGGTCCCGTAGGAGATCCGCCCCAGGTAGACCGGGACCCGCGTCGACAACGCTCGCTGCGCGGCGCCGCCCTCGGCGAGCGCGAGCCCGCCGAGGGCCAGGACCGCGGCCACGGTGGCGCCCAGCCCGCGGTGGGAGGGGGTCAGCGACACCAGGGCAGACCCGAGGACCAGCAGCCCGGTCAGGCCCGCGACGGCCGCCGCCCGGGCTTGTCGCGGGGAGGTCCGCCTCCGCAGCTGCTCCAGGCCGACGGCCAGCAGCGCTCCGCCCAGCAGCTGGTAGACCCGCGCGTCCGTGCCGTAGTAGGCGCGGTCGGCGTCACCGGGGGCGAGCAGCAGCTGTGCCGCCACGGAGGCGGCCAGCAGCCCGGCCAGCACGGCGGCGGTGCGACGGCGGGCCCGGCCGCCGGGGCGGTGCACCAGCAGGAGCAGCAGTGGGAAGACCACGTAGAACTGCTCCTCGATGGCCAGCGACCAGAAGTGCAGGAACGGGCTCTGCCCCACGTCGGCGGCGAAGTAGTCCCCCGACGACGCCAGGAAGTGCCAGTTGGCGTAGTACAGGAGCGCACTGCGGGCGTCGGGCAGGATCTCGGCCCGTCGCACGAGTGTCCACAGCACGAGGAAGACCAGGCACGTGGCCACCACGACCAGCACCGCCGCCGGCAGCAGGCGGCGCACCCGCCGGGCGTAGAACCGGCCGAGGCGGAGGTGCCCGGTCGACTCGATCTCCGCGAGGATCACGCCGGCCACGAGGAAGCCGGACAGGCAGAAGAACAGGTCGACCCCGATGAAGCCACCGGCCGCCCAGGGCAGGTCGGCGTGGAAGAGGACCACGAGGTAGACGGCGATGGTGCGAAGACCGTCGAGCTCCGGCCGATAGCTCACGCGGGAAGACTAGGCGGCACGCTGCCGCGGCACGATAGAATCCCGCCACGCGACTCGGCGGGTCGGTGGGACGGGCCCTCGCGCGACTTGGCGCGATTTGGGGGGCCCTGCGGCCGCTGGTAGCGTTTGCCCTTGCGTCTGGCGCCCGTGGCGCCGCGCAGCAGACTTTCTCACCAGACCCCAGCACCCCGAGCAAGAAGGCGCATCCGTGGCGAACATCAAGTCCCAGATCAAGCGCATCCGCCAGAACGAGCAGCGGCACGAGCGCAACAAGTCGGTCAAGAGCGACTTGCGCACGGCCGTGCGCAAGGTCCGCGAGACCGTCGGCACCGGCGACAAGGACGCCGCGCAGCGCGCCGCCTGGGAGGCCAACCGCAAGCTGGACAAGGCCGCGTCGAAGGGCGTCATCCACAAGAACCAGGCCGCGAACCGCAAGTCGTCGGTCAGCAAGCTCGTCGACACCATGTGATCGCGCCCCGGCACCCGCCGCAAGGCGTCGCTCCCCTCGGAGCGGCGCCTTTCGTCGTCCCCGGGGTTCCCGCGTCCCGGCTCAGGCGCCGCGCAGGTCCGTGACGGTCAGCACCAGGCGCTCCAGGGTGTACGCGGCGTCGCCGGCCGCACCCTTGATGTCGGCGTCGGCCTGCGCCACGGCGCGCACGGCCCCGCCGAGGCCGTCGTCGTCCCAGCCGCGGAGCTGCCCGCGGAGCATCCGGATCTTCCACGGCGGCGCCCCCACCTCCCGGGCGAGGTCCGCCTCGCGCATCCCGCCCGGCGTGCCGCTCAGGCGGGCCAGCTGGCGGGCGCTGCCGGCGAAGGCGGCCGTGACCAGCACGGGCGCGGTGCCGCCGTCCAGGGCCCAGCGCAGCTCCTCGAGCGCCTCGGCGCGGCGTCCGGAGAAGGCGGCGTCGGCGACCGCGAACGACTTCGCCTCGGCGCGGCCGCCGAAGTAGCGCTTCACCTTCTCGACCGTGAGGGTCTCGCCGGGGAAGTCGCTGGCGAGCTGGTCGGCGGCGGCCGACAGGGAGCGGAGGTCCTGCCCGACCGCCTGCACCAGGGCGCCGGCCGCGTCCTCGTCGATCCGCGCCCCCCGCGCCTGCACCTCGGCGGCGACGAACCGGGGGATCTCGTGGGACCTGGGCTCCGCCGACTTCACCTCGGTCACCGCGTCCAGCTTGCGGAGCTTGGTGAGCACGCCGGTGCCCTTCTGGCCGCCGGTGTGCAGCAGCACGAGGGCGACGTCCTCGACGGGCGCGCCGGCGTAGCCGAGCAGCCCCGGCACCGACTCCTCCGGCAGGTCCTCGAGCGCCCGCACCACGACGCAGCGCGTGGCCGAGAACAGCGAGGGCGCGGAGAGCTCGCCCAGGGTCCCGAGGGTCAGGTCGGCGGCCAGCGTGTCCGACAGCTCGGCCTCGGCGTCGTGGGCGCGCACCGCATCCTTGACCGCGGCGACCGTGCGCTCGGAGAGGAACTCCTCCTTGCCCGTCACCAGCGTGACGCGGCCGAGGACGTCGGCGGCGCGCGGGCCGCGGGCGGAGGCTGCCATGGTGCGGCCGAGCCTGCCACACGGCGCCGACGCGGGGGCCGGGCCCTCACCGCGCGACGCGGGTCATCGGTTCGCCCTCCGGGCCGACGGCGACGGCGACCGGCCCCGCGGTGTCGGTGCGCAGCACGCGAGCGCCCGACCGCTCCAGCGCGGCCAGCACGCTTGGGGACGGATGCCCGTAGTCGTTGTCGGCGCCCACGCTGACCAGGGCCGCCCGCGGCTGCAGGCTCGTGAGCCAGTCGAGGTCCTGGTGCGGGCTGCCGTGGTGGGGCACCTTCAGCACGTCGACGCGCTGCCCCGCCAGCACCCGGCGCAGGCCGGCCTGCGCGGGTGGCTCGACGTCGCCGGTGAGCAGCAGGCGCAGGCCGCGCGCCTCGACCAGGAGGACCACGCTCGCGTCGTTGGCCGCCGACCCGTCGCCCGGCGCAGCCACGCGGCCGGTCGTCGCCGGCGGCCAGACCACCTCGGCCGAGACCTGGCCGAGCCCGAGGATCGATCCGGCCCGCGCCGCGGCCACCGGCACGCCCGCCGCCGACGCCGCGGCGGCGACCGCGCGGGCGCCGTCCGTGGGGTCGGGCAGGGGCGAGGTGAGGATCGAACCGACCTCCCGGCCGGCGAGCACCCCTGGCAGGCCGGCGACGTGGTCGGCGTGGAAGTGGGTGAGCACCACCAGGGGCACGCGGCGCACCCCGAGCCGCCGGAGGCACGCATCCACCGCGTCGGGTTCGGGCCCGGCGTCGACGACCACAGCGGTGGCGGGGGCCGCCCGCAGGACGAGGGCGTCCCCCTGGCCCACGTCGCAGGCGGCGAGCACCCAGTCGGGGCCGGGCCAGCCGCCGCCCAGGCCCGGCAGCGCGTCGCCGAGGCTTGCCGGCAGGTGCACCGTGCCCCCCGCCACGAGCAGCGCGAGCGCCGCGGGGCCCACCCGCCGACGACCCAGGACCCGCGGCGCGAGCAGGCCGAGGGCGAGGCAGACCACCGTCAGGGCCAGGAGCGCGGGGAGCGTCGTCCCCCAGTCGACGGTGGGCTGCGGCAGGTCCGCGCCCCAGCGGGCGACGCGGACGACCCAGCCCACGCACCAGGCGGCGAGGGTCCCGGGCACGCGCCCCGCCGGCTCCCAGGCGAGCCCGATCAGGCCGCCCGCGAGACCGAGCACCGTCGCCGGGCCGACGGCCGGGGCCACGAGCAGGTTGGCGAGGACCGCGACGAGGCTGACCTGTCCGGAGAGGCCGGCGACCAGCGGTGTGCACGCGAGCTGGGCCGTGGCCGGCACCGCGATCGCCTCGGCGAGCCAGCGGGGCAGCCAGCGGCCGAGCGCGTCGCGCCACGCCGGCGCGAGCAGCAGGATGCCGCCGGTCGCGCTGACCGACAGCGCGAACCCGGCGGTGCCGGCGAGCCCGGGATCGACCAGCAGCAGTGCGAGCACCGCGACCCCGAGCGCCCGCAACCCCCGGTGCCGGCCGTTGCCGCCGAGCGCGACCAGGGCCACCGTGCCCATCGCCGCCGCCCGGACGACGCTGGGTTCGGTGCGTGCCAGCAGCACGAAGCCGACGATCCCCAGCCCCGCGACGACGGCCAGCCACCGGCCCCGGGCGCCGGCCCAGCGGGCCAGGACGAGCAGGAACCCGACGACCAGGGTCAGGTTGGTGCCCGAGACGGCCGTGAGGTGGGTCAGCCCCGTGCTGCGGAAGTCCTCCGCGAGGTGCGGGTCGAGGCCCCGGTCGTCGCCCGCCACGAGCGCCGGGACCAGGACCCGTTCCGCCGGCGGCCGGTGCGCCACCGAGGCCCGCAGCGAGGCGCGCACCGCCGCGGCCGCGTCCCAGGCGGAGCCGGGGTCGCGGAGCGTCCGGGGGGCTCCGCGGGCGCGCAACAGGGCCGCAGGCTCCCCCGGACCGCGGCGGTCGGCCTCGGCGAGGAGGCCGGCGGCCCGCACGCGCGCGCCCAGCGGCACGCCGAGCCACGCGCCCCCCTCGGCGCCCGACGCCGAGGTGAGCACCAGGACCGGGACGCGTTCCCGCCAGCTCCTGCCCCGCCCGGACACGGCGACCACGCGCGCCCGCACCAGCACCTGCGCCCCGAACCGGCCCTGCACCAGCCGCGGGTCGCCCGTCACGTCGAGGGTGAGGTGGACGGAGGCGCCCTCCGCCGCCAGGTCCGCGACGGGGCCGCGGTCCAGCCGGGCGTCGCGCGCGCCCGCCACCGCCCCGACCGCGAGCGCCACCACCAGCACGCCGACCCCGGTGGCCGCCGCGTCGCGGCGGCCACGGCGCGCCGCGGCGAGGACCCCGACCAGCAGGAGCAGGACCGGCGCGCCGGCGAGCGCGATCCGGTCGGCCCGGGCATCGCCGACGACCCACGGCGCGACGAGGGCGGCGGCCCAGGCGACCACGGCGAGGAGCGGCACCCGCAGGTCGAGCCCCGCGCGGCCGCCCTCCGGTGGCCTCACACGGTGACCAGCGGCGCCACGTCGGCGAGCGTGACCTCGCCGATGCCGTCCACCTCCAGCAGCTCCTCGACGGCGCTGAAGCGTCCGTGCTCCTCGCGCCAGGCCAGGATCTTGCCGGCCGTCACGGGGCCGACCCCGGGCAGGGTCTCGAGCTGGGCCTGGTCGGCCGTGTTCAGGTCGACGAGGGCGGTGGGCTCTGCACCCGCAGCCCCACCGGCGGCTCCGGCGGACGACGGGGCGGGCGCGGCGGCCGCGGGCGCCGCGCCGGGCATCCCCACGAGCACCTGTTCCCCGTCCACGAGCACGCGCGCGAGGTTGAGGTCGCGCAGGCGAACTCCCCGACCGGCGCCGCCCGCCGCCTCGACCGCGTCGACCACCCGGGCCCCCCGGGGCAGGCGCACGATGCCCGGCCGGCGCACGCGACCCGCCACGTGCACCACGACCCGCCCGGACTTGGCCCCGGCGTCCTCGTCCGCGGCGACTCCCCCGCCGCTCCCCCCGCCGGACCCGCGTGACGCGGACGCCGGCCGCTCCCCGGCGTCGGGGCTGGGCGTGCTCACCGTCAGACCGACGTCGCGCGGCAGGGCCTCCGGCCGCGACCGCAGCAACCACCACCCGGACGCGAGCAGCGCCAGCACGAGCAGCACGGCGACCACGCGGAGGTGGCCCGGGCCCAGCGCCCAGCGCACGGCCGGCCGAACGGCGTCCGGCAGGGCGGCCTCGGCCCGCGCGGCGCGACCCTCGGCCGGCGCGCGGCCCCGACGCGCCGCGTGGCGGCCGGGCACGGGAAGGGCGGCGTCCTCCGGGCCCTCCGCCTCCTCGTCGGACGGCTCATCCGGCGCCGGCTGCGCCGACCGGGCCGGCCGGACGCGCGTGCCCGTCGGCGTCGGCGGTGACCCGCCGGCCGGCGGCGGGGGCGCCGGCGAGCGCAGGCCCGCCAGCTCGGTGTGCAGCTGCTCGAGCCGGCGGTCGAGGGCGGCGCGGTGGTCCTCGCGCTGTCGTGCGGATCGCATGCCGGCGACGCTAGGGGCGCGCGGGGCGGCCTGCTCCGCCTCGCGTGACCCCTGTGGACGACCGGGCGACGCGCGAGTCTGTGCACGACCGGGAGGCCCCGCGGTTGCCGGAGCGACCCATGCCCCCGCGGGGCACGGGGAAGGGGTGGGAACGAGTCAGGGGCGGGGGGCGACGCAGACGGCCACCATGCCGGGCCCCACATGGGCGCCGAGCACGGCGCCGAGCTCGCCGCAGAGCACCTCGCGCCCCTCGAGCTGGTCGGCGAGCCGATCGGCCAGCCGGGTGGCCAGGCCGTCGGCGCGCTCGGCGTTCGCCAGGTGGAAGACGCCCACGTCGACCGCCTCCTCGCCGGCCGCCTCCACCGCCAGGTCGGCCATGCGCCCCAGGGCGCGGCCGGCGGTCCGGACGCGCTCGAGCGAGGCGACCGTGCCGGCGTCGTCGATCCGGAGCAGCGGCTTGACGGCCAGAGCGCTGCCGAGCATGGCCGCCGCGGCGCCGATCCGGCCGCCGCGGCGCAGGTATTCCAGCGTGTCGACGTAGAACATCGAGGTCGCCGCCGCGGCCCGGTGCTCGGCGGCCACGGCCGCCTCCTCCAGCGACGCCCCGGCCTCGAGCGCGTCCACCGCCGACAAGGCGGCGTAGCCCGTGGCCACCCCCACCTGGCGCGTGTCGACCGGGCGGACCGTGATCTTCTCCCGGGCGGCCTGGCGCGCCGCGAGCTGCGCAGACTCGAAGGTGCCGCTCATCTGGCCGGACAGGTGGACCGAGACGATCTCGCGCGTCCCGGCCTCCCGGGCGGTCTCCCGGTAGGCCTCGAGCAGGCGGGCCGGGGAGGGGCGGGAGGTGCTCACGGGGGTGTAGGCGCGCAGCGCCTCGGCCACCCGCTGCGGCGTGGCCCCCTCATCCCCCTCGAGGAGCACCTCTGCGCCGATCACCACCTCGAGCGGCACCACGCGGATCCCCCGGGCGGCCGCGCGCTGCGGCGGGAGGCTGGCGGTCGAGTCCGTGACGACCGCGGGCCGGGCGCTGGACCTGCGACGGCTCACCCGAGCACCACGTTCACCAGCTTCGGCGCCCGCACGACCACCTTGCGCACCGGCCGCCCGTCCATGGCCCGCTGCACGGCCTCGTCGGCCAGGGCCGCGGCCTCCAGGTCCTCCTCCGTCACGTCGGGCGAGACCTCGAGGCGCGACTTGACCTTGCCCTGCACCTGCAGGACGGCGGTCACCGACTCGCGCACCAGCAGGGCCGGGTCGACCTCCAACCACGCCGTGGCGGCGACGGGCGCGTCGCGGCCGAGCCGCTCCCACATCTCCTCCGCGACGTAGGGCGCCACCAGGCTGAGCAGCTGGGCAACGGTCTCGGCGGCCTCGCGGACGGCCGGGTCGGCGCCCCCCGGGCCGGACGGCCCGTCGATCGCCTTGCGCGTCGCGTTGACCAGCTCCATGGTCCGGGCCACGACCACGTTGAACCGGTGCGACTCGACCAGCGTCTGCACCTCGTCCACCGTGCGGTGGGTGACCTGCCGCAGCGCCACGTCGCCCGCGGCCGGGTCGGCCCCCGGATCCGAGGTCACGTCGCCGCTCAGCCGCCAGGCGCGCTGCAGGAAGCGCAGCGACCCCTGGGGGCTCATCTCGGCCCAGTCGATGTCGTCCTCGGGCGGGCCGGCGAAGACCAGCGTCAGCCGCACCGCGTCGACGCCGTAGGCCTCCAGCTGCTCACCCAGGTTGACGCCGTTGCCGCGCGACTTCGACATCTTCTTGCCGCGGTTGATCACGAAGCCCTGGTTCAGCTGGGCGCGGAACGGCTCCCCGACCTCCAGCAGGCCCATGTCGCGCAGCACCTTGGTGAAGAAGCGGGCATAGAGCAGGTGGAGCACCGCGTGCTCGACGCCGCCGATGTAGAGGTCGGCGGGCATCCACGCGTTGGTGGTCTCGGGGTCGAACGGGGCGTCGGTGGCCGTGGGCGAGCAGTAGCGCAGGAAGTACCACGAGGAGTCCACGAAGGTGTCCATCGTGTCGCTGTCGCGCCGGGCGGGGCCGCCGCACGACGGGCAGTCCACGGTGACCCAGTCCTCGGCGGCGGCCAGCGGCGAGACGCCCCGGGGCTTCAGGTCCGCGCCCCGCAGCTCGGGCAGCTCGACGGGCAGCTGGTCCTCGGGCACGTCGACCTCGCCGCACGCGGGGCAGTGGACGATCGGGATCGGGCAGCCCCAGAAGCGCTGGCGCGACAGCAGCCAGTCGCGCAGCCGGAAGTTCACCGTGCCCCGCCCCAGCCCGTGCTGCTCCAGCCACGGGATGATCGTCGCCTTGGCCTCGTCGACCGCCATGCCGTCGAGCGTCACCTCGGCGTTCGTCGAGTTGATCGCGACGCCCTCGCCGACGTAGGCCTCGCCCTCGAAACCCTCCGGCGGCTGCACCGTGCGCACGATCGGGAGCCCGAACTTCTGCGCGAAGTCCCAGTCGCGCTGGTCCTGCCCCGGCACGGCCATGATCGCGCCGGTGCCGTAGTCGGCCAGCACGTAGTCGGCGGCCCACACCGGGATCTGCTCCCCGGTCACCGGGTTCGTCGCGTGCGAGCCCAGGAAGACCCCGGTCTTCGGACGCTCGGTCGACATCCGGTCGATGTCGGAGGCCGTGCGCACGTCGCGCCAGGTACTCCTCGTAGGCGGGGCGCTGCTCGTCGGTGCACAGCTCGGCGGCCAGCGGCGCGTCGGCGGCGACCACCATGAAGGTGGCGCCGAAGAGGGTGTCCGGGCGCGTGGTGTAGACCCGCAGCGGCTCCGCGCGGCCCTCGACCGCGAAGTCGACGTGCGCTCCCTCGGAGCGACCGATCCAGTTGCGCTGCGCCGTGATCACGCGGGTGGGCCACGTGGCCTCGAGCCCGTCCAGCTCGTCGAGCAGCTCCTGGGCGTACTCGGTGATCCGGAAGTACCACTGGGTCAGCTCGCGCTTGGTCACCGTCGCGCCGCAGCGCTCGCACTCGCCGTCGACGACCTGCTCGTTGGCCAGCACGGTCTGGTCCCGGGGGCACCAGTTGACCGGGCTGTTCTTGCGGTAGGCCAGGCCCCGCTCGCGGAACTTCCCGAACAGCCACTGCGTCCAGCGGTAGTACTCGGGGTCGGAGGTGTGCAGCCGGCGCGTCCAGTCGAAGGCGAGCCCGTAGTGCTTCATCGAGGCGGCCTGGGTCTCGATGTTGGCGTAGGTGTACTCCGCGGGGTGCGCGTCGTTGCGGATCGCCGCGTTCTCCGCGGGCAGCCCGAAGGAGTCCCAGCCGATCGGGTTGAGCACCTCGTAGCCGCGGAAGCGCCAGTAGCGGGCGATCACGTCGTGCAGGGCGAACACCTCGGCGTGACCCATGTGCAGGTCGCCGGAGGGGTAGGGAAACATCGTCAGCGCGTAGCGCTTCTCCCGCTCGCCGGAGGTCACCACGGCGTCGTCGGCGGTGAAGGGCGCCAGGTCCTCCCACCGGGCCTGCCACTTCTCCTCGACCGCGCGCACGTCGTACGCCGCGGCGTCCGCCTCACTGGGACGGGCCGTCTGGTCAGCCATTCGCTCGGTCTTCTCCTGGTGGTTGCGGGGGGATGCTGCCCCGTGCTGGCGAGGCATGAAAAAACCCCTCGCCAGGGAGGGGTGGCCGCGCGTCTCCCGGCGGGGCGGGGTCAGCGCGGCTGTCGAAGGAGCAGCATCGTGGAGCGCACACCGTCATCGTAACGCCTCGCTCCCTCCCGGCCCCGCCAGCGGCTAGCCTCGCGACCATGAGCGACGCACCCGACCTCTCCTCCCGCCCCCTGGCCGATCTGTTCCGCATCGACGGCAAGGTCGCCGTCGTCACCGGCGCCTCCAGCGGCCTCGGGGTCGCCTTCGCGCTGGCGCTGGCCGAGGCCGGTGCCGACCTGGTGCTCGGCGCCCGGCGCACCGACAAGCTGGAGGAGACGGCCGCCGCCGTGCGCGGCCTGGGCCGCCGCGTCGTCACCGTGGCCACCGACGTCGCGGACCCCGACCAGTGCACGGCCCTGGTCGAGGCGGGCATGGCCGAGCTCGGGCGCATCGACGTGCTCGTCAACAACGCGGGCGTGGGCACCGCCACCCCGGCCACCCGCGAGGACCCCGACGAGTTCCGCAAGGTCATCGACGTCAACCTGAACGGCTGCTACTGGATGGCCCAGGCCTGTGGCCGCGTGATGGGCCCGGGCTCCTCCGTGGTGAACATCTCGAGCGTCCTCGGCCTCACGACCGCCGGCCTGCCCCAGGCGGCGTACGCCTCGTCGAAGGCCGCCCTGATCGGCCTGACCCGCGACCTCGCGCAGCAGTGGACCGGCCGCAAGGGCATCCGGGTGAACGCCCTCGCCCCCGGCTTCTTCGTCTCCGAGATGACCGACCAGTACCCGGAGGGCTACCTCGAGGCCATGCAGTCCCGGCTCCCGCTCGGGCGCAAGGGCGACCCGCGTGAGCTCGCGGCGACGCTGGTCTGGCTGGTCTCGGAGGCGGGCGGCTACGTCACCGGCCAGACCATCCCCGTGGACGGCGGGATGACCATCACCTGACGTCACCGGCCCGCCAGGCCGCGGGCGTGGTCCCGCGCCAGCGCCGGAACGCCGCGATGAAGGTCGACGCCTCGGCGTAGCCGAGCCGCAGCGCGACGTCGGCGACCGACAGCCGGCCGGTGGCGAGCAGCTCGCCCGCCCAGGAGTCGCGCACCTCCTCGACGAGCCCACGGTACGACGTGCCCTCCGCGTCGAGCCGACGGCGCAGCGTCCGCGAGGTCATCCCGAGGTCGGCGGCGACGGCTTCCATCGGGGCGCCGTCGGCGACCCGCTGCGTGACGACCACCCGCACCTGCTGCGCGAGGCCGGTGCGCGCGCGACGACGGGAGACGACCTCGGCGCACATGGCCTCGAAGGCGGCCCGCGTGCTCCGGTCGCCCTGGGGCATGGCGCGGGCGAGATAGGCCGCGGGGAGCACCAGCGTCGTGCCGTCGGTGAACCGCGGGGGCCGCGTGGCCGGCAGCAGCTCGGCGAGGACGCTCCGGATCGCCGCGGCGTCGCGCGCCACCACGAAGGGTGCCACGTCGGCCGGCAACGCGGTCGCGTCGAGCACCATCCGCAGGCCCTCGCCGGTCTCCTCGACCACGGGCACGGCGAAGGCGAAGCCGAGGTCCCAGAAGCGCAGGGCCAGCGCCACCGCCTCGCCCAGGGTCGGGCTGCTGAGCAGGGCGAAGCCGAGCACGCCGAAGCTGCTCACGTGGTACCGCTCCCCCAGCCGCCGCCCCTCGGCCGCCTGCCGCTCGGCCGGCAGCACGGCCAGCAGGTTGCGCACGGCCCGCAGCTCCTGCTCCGCGGTCACCTGGCCCTCCGGCGCCGCGAGGTCGGCCGGGCGCAGGCCGGTGCCGCGAAGCACAGCGCTCGCGGCGAGCCCGTGCTCGGCCGCGTGGGTCACCAGCAGCGCCGTGCTGGCGACACCGCGGGGAAAGCCGGGAGCAACCACCTCGCCATCCTGGCGCGCCTGTCCGGAAATCTCGATCCGCTGTCCCCGAACCGCTGACCGGGCCCCGCCCCGGTCCCCTAGCGTGGCCCGGCATGAGGACCTCCCCCCAGCCCTCCCCCCGCGTGGTCGTGATCGGCGCCGGCTTCGGCGGACTCACCGTCGCCATGGCGCTGCGCAAGGCCGGGCACACGGACGTCACCGTGCTCGAGCGTGCCGACGAGGTCGGCGGCGTCTGGCGCGACAACACCTACCCCAACGCGGCGTGCGACGTGCCCTCCTCGCTGTACTCCTGGTCGTTCGCACCGAACCCGGACTGGCCACGGCGCTACAGCCAGCAGCCCGACATCCTCGCCTACATCCAGCGCACGGCCGCCGAGGACGGCGTCCTCGGCCGGGTGCGGACCGGGGTCGAGGTGACCGGGGCGACGTTCGACGACGCGACCCGCACCTGGCGGGTGCGCACGAGGTCCGGCGAGGTGCTCGAGGCCGACGTGCTCGTCCCCGCGGTCGGCCAGCTCTCGCAGCCGGTGATCCCGGAGCTGCCGGGGCGCGAGGAGTTCGCCGGCCCGGCCTTCCACTCCGCGCAGTGGCGCCACGACGTCGACCTGCGCGGCAAGCGCGTCGCCGTCGTCGGCACGGGGGCGAGCGCGATCCAGTTCGTCCCCGGGATCGTGGACGACGTGGGATCGATGACGATCTTCCAGCGCTCGGCGCCCTACGTCGTCCCCAAGCCGGACCGCGCCTACACGCGCCTGCACCGACGAGCCTTCGAGCGGTTGCCGCGCACCCAGCGCTTCGGCCGGCGCCTGACGCGCGTGGTCTCCGAGCTGTTCAACAAGTCCTTCACCAGCGGGGGGCCCGTCCGCACCGCGCTCTACCTGCAGTGGCGGCTCAACCTGCGCCTGGCGGTGCGCGACCGGCGCCTGCGCCGCGCGCTGAAGCCCGACTACCCGCTGGGCTGCAAGCGCCTGCTCTTCGCCAACGACTGGTACCCCGCCGTCTCCCGCGAGCACGTCTCGGTCGTCACCGAGGCCGTCGCCGACGTGCTGCCCCACGGGGTCCGCACCGCCGATGGCACCGAGCACCCCGCCGACGTGATCATCTGGGGCACGGGCTTCGCCGCCACGCGCTTCCTCGCCCCGATGGAGATCACCGGGCGCGACGGCGCCCGGCTGGCCGACGCGTGGTCCGAGGGCGCCCGCGCCCACCTGGGCATCACGGTGCCGGGCTTCCCCCAGATGTTCGTGATGTACGGACCGAACACCAACCTCGGCGGCTCCTCGATCATCCAGATGCTCGAGGCACAGGCCGGCTACGTCGTGCAGGCCGTCGACGCCCTGGCGGCCGGCCGGGCCACCTGCCTCGAGGTCCGAGCCGACCGCCTCGACGCCTACGACGACGAGATGCAGACCCGCCTGCGCGACAGCGTGTGGAGCTCGTGCACGAGCTGGTACACCGCGTCCGGGCGGGTCACCACCAACTGGCCGGGGCTGGTCGCCGAGTACGAGGAGCGCACCGCCACCTTCCGGCTCGAGGACTTCGAGGAGGTGTCGGCCTGATGTCGGACCACCCGTCGGAGCCCGGGCTCGAAGGGGTCTGGTTTCCGCCCGAGCCCTGGGACCTGTCGGGGCGCGGCGCGCTCACCGCGTGGCTCGTCGATGTCGACCGGGTGCCGCCCCTTCCCCCGGGCACGAGGCCGCTGACCCTGCGCGGCCACGCGCTGGCCGCCACGATGTTCGTCGCCTACGACGATGCCGGGCTGCTGCCCTATCGCGAGCTGCTCGCCGGGGTGGTGGTGCGGCGCGGCACGAGGCTCGCCTTCACGATCACCGACATCTGGGTGGACTCCGAGGCCTCGCGCGCCGGCGGGCGGGCGCTGTGGGCGATCCCGAAGGAGATGGCCCGCTTCTCGGGCGGCGCCTCCGACGGCCGCACCGACGAGGCGGCGCGCGCCGAGACGGGAGCCCACCGCGGGCCGATCGCCACCGCCCGCTTCGGGCCCTCCCGCCTCTTCGGGCGCCGCCTGCCGGCCCTGCGAGTGCCCTTCCCGGTGGTGAGCCGGGTGGTCCAGGACGAGGGTGGCACGGCGCTGGCCAGCCGGATCCGCGCGTCCGGCCGCCTGCGGCCCGCGGTGGCCGAGTGGGACCTCCGCTCCGACGGCCCGCTCGGCTGGCTCGCCGGGGCCCGCCCGCTGCGGCACCTGCTGGCCGAGGAGTTCACGATGCGCTTCGGGCCGCGGCTGGGCCAGCCGTGAGGTGGGGGGCACGGCCCCGGGCCCGTGCTGCCTCGGCGGCTCAGATGGCGATGCGGTGCACCCCCAGGGCCGCGCCGAGCTGCTGCTCCTCGTAGCAGAAGTGGCTCTCGAGCAGGCCGCACAGGTGCGTGAACTCCTGCTCCAGGGTCTCCAACCGGCCGGGGTCGGCGTCGGCGCCGTCCTCGATCAGCCGCACCAGCGTGCGGTCCAGCCGCAGGAGCATCTCGTGCACGACCTCGTGCTCGCCGCCGAGCTGATCGAGCACGGGGCTCATCTGCCCGTCGGCGGAGCGGAGCGCCGGATAGACGTGGGCGTCCTCGATCCGGTGGTGCACCTCGATGCCGCGGCACAGCTGGCCACAGAAGGAACCCAGCTGCTCGTAGGCGGCCTCCAGTCCGACGGCGTGGATCGCGGACCGTGCGTCGCTCACGACGCTGGTGCCCTCGACCACCTGGGCAATGACGCCGGCCGCGCGGGAGAGGCCGTCGCGGTACATGTCGTGGATCATCCGGAGGTGGTCCCCGTGCGCCCGCGAGAGGTCGTCGGCCCGGTCGTAGGCGCTCGTCGTGGGACGCGCGTCGTCGTCGAAGGTCGGCATGGGTTCCATCGGTTCGACAGTAGGCGCCGACAGAGCCGCAGCGTTAGCCACCAGTTGGGGTGACCACCCCCCGTCATCAGGGACTTCCTGCTCGGGATGCGGCCCTGAGGCGGGGCCGGCCGCGCAATCGGGCCGGAACTGGCCCCACCGCACCGGGGACCGGTCCGGAACCGGACTGACCTGCGGCCTTGATCGGTACTGGCCTGCGGCCTGGATCGGTGGAGCTGAGGGGACTCGAACCCCTGACCCCCTCCATGCCATGGAGGTGCGCTACCAGCTGCGCCACAGCCCCGCGATGCGGGTCGCCACCGGTGGCAACGACGGCCGAAATACTAGCGTCCGGTCCCGGCGATGACGAATCCGGGGCCCACCGGGACGCGGACGTCAGGCGAGCCCGCCGGCGCGACGGTTGTAGGCCCGCAGCCGCATCGGGCGCGCGGCGGCTCCGGCCTCGCGAGCCCCGCCCGGACCCGGGGCCGGACCCGTCTCCAGCTCCACCCAGGCACAGTTCTCGACGCCGCGCAGCGTGAGGTGCGCGTCGTGCGGCCAGCCCAGCAGGCCGGCGGTGGCGACCTTGATCGCGGCGCCGTGAGAGACGGCCACGGCGACCCCGCCCTCGGGCGTCGCGTCCAACAGCTCCGCCAGGGCCGCCAGCATCCGCTCGCGCACCTGCCGCGCGGTCTCCCCGCCCGGGACGACGTCGAAGTCGCCCGCGACGAAGCGGGCGTGCTCCTGCGGATGCGCCGCCGCGTAGTCGTCGTGCCACACCCCCTCGCGATCGCCGAGGTGATACTCCCGCAGCCGCGGGTCGGCCGCGGGAACCAGCCCGGTCTCGGTCGCGAGGTAGGCCGCGGTGGCGCGCGCCCGGGCCAGGTCCGAGGTGGCCAGCCGCGCCGGGCGCAGGGCGGCCAGGGCGGGCGCCATGGCCACCGCCTGCGCGTGTCCCGTCGCGTCCAGGTCGGCGTCGGACTGGCCCTGCACGCGGCGGCTCGCGTTCCACGCGGTGCGCCCGTGGCGGAGCAGGACGAGGGTGCGGCGCGGCGGGCTCACGCGTCGCCGGGGGAACCGACCGGCCCGCTCGCCCCGGCCGGGCCGGTGGTCCCGGCGGGCAGGGCCAGCACCGGGCAGTCGCGCCACAGCCGCTCGAGCGCGTAGAACTGGCGATCCTCCTCGTGCTGCACGTGCACGACGATGTCGCCGTAGTCGAGCAGCACCCAGCGGCCGTCGCGCTGGCCCTCGCGGTGCTCGGGCTTCGCCCCCAGGTCGCGCATCCGCTTCTCGACGGCGTCCACGATCGCCCGGACCTGCCGGTCGTTGGCCCCCGAGACGATCAGGAACGCGTCGGTGATGGCGAGTTGGTCGGAGACGTCGAAGGCGACGATCTGCTGGCCGAGCTTGTCGCCCGCCGCCGCGGCGGCGGCGTGGACCAGGTCGACGGCGTGCTCAGTGGCGGTCATGCTCCTCCGGGGTCGGGGTGGGTGTAGAGCCCGTGCTTGGCGATGTACTGGACCACCCCGTCGGGCACGAGATACCAGACCGGCTCGCCGCGACCGGTCCGCTCGCGGCAGTCGGTCGAGGAGATGGCCAGCGCCGGGATCTCCACCATGGTGACCCGGTGCGAGCCGATCCCCGTCAGCGCCCCCTCGTCCATCCCCCACCCCGGCCGCGTGCAGCCCACGAAGCTGGCCAGCTCGAAGAGCTCGTCGGCGTCGCGCCAGGTGAAGATGTTGGCCAGCGCGTCGGCGCCGGTGATGAAGTAGAGCGCCAGGCCGCCGTCCGTCCCTCGCAACGTGGCGTGCAGATCGCGCAGGGTGTCGATCGTGTACGTCGGCCCGTCCCGCTCGAGGTCGACGCGCGAGACGGTGAAGCGGGGGTTGGCCGCCGTGGCGATGACCGTCATCTCGTAGCGATAGCGCGCGTCGGAGACCTCACGGTCGGACTTCTGCCAGGGGTCGCCGGTCGGCACGAAGACCACCTCGTCGAGCCCGAAGCTGGCCTGCACCTCGGAGGCGGCGACGAGGTGCCCGTGGTGGATCGGGTCGAAGGTGCCGCCCATCACCCCCACCCTCCGGGGGGCGCCCGCGCTCACGGGCGGTGCCGGTCGCCGGTCACGGCTCAGCTGTGCTCGCGGCCGCCGCCGAAGGCGATCAGGACGATCAGCAGGCCGATGAGGATGGCCAGGGTGATGATCCCGATGCCGACCGGCGGGATCGGCATCTCGCGGGCGGCCTCGGAGGCGAGCACGGCGGCGGACAGCGGCGACATGGCGGTCAGCCTACCCGGGTGACCGCCCGCGGCTCGCTACAGCCCCGGACCGGTCACCGGACGTGCCCGGCGCCGGTGACCACGTACTTGGTCGAGGTCATCTCCGGCAGGCCCATGGGGCCTCGGGCGTGCAGCTTCTGCGTCGAGATGCCGATCTCGGCGCCGAAGCCGAACTCCCCGCCGTCGGTGAAACGCGTGGAGGCGTTCACCACGACCGCCGCGGAGTCCACCATCGCCGTGAAGCGGCGCGCGGCCGCGAGGTCCCGGGTCAGGATCGCCTCCGTGTGACCGCTCGACCAGCGCCGCACGTGCGCGACCGCGGCGTCGAGGTCCTCGACGACGGCGGCGGCCAGGTCCATCGAGAGGTACTCGGTCGCCCAGTCGTCATCGGTGGCCTCGACGACGCCGTCGAACTCGGCGAACCGCCCGTCGCCGTGCACGGTCACGCCGGCCTCCTGCAGCGCCTCGATCACCCGGGGCACGAACTCGTGGGCCACGTCCTCGTGCACCAGCAGCGTCTCGGCCGCGTTGCAGACGCTGGTGCGCTGGGTCTTGGCGTTCAGCACGATCGCCAGCGCCTCGTCGAGGTCGGCGCTGCGGTCGACGTACACGTGACAGTTGCCCACGCCCGTCTCGATCACCGGGACGGTCGACTCCTCGACCACGCTGCGGATCAGCCCCGCCCCGCCGCGGGGGATCAACACGTCGACGAGGCCCCGGGCGCGCATCAGCTCCTTCACGCTGTCGTGGGAGTCGGCCGGCACGAGCTGCAGGGCGTCGGCCGGGAGCCCGGCGGACGCGACGGCCGCGCGCATGGTGGCGACCAGGGCGCCGTTGGAGGAGCGGGCGCTGGAGGAGCCCCGCAGCAGCACCGCGTTGCCGGACTTCAGGCAGATGCCGGCGGCGTCGGCGGTGACGTTGGGGCGGGCCTCGTAGATCATCCCCACCACCCCGAAGGGCACCCGGATCTGGCGCAGCTCCAACCCGTTGTCCAGCGTGCCCCCGCGGACGACCTCGCCGACGGGATCGGGCAGGCCCGCCACGTCGCGCAGCCCCTGCGCCATCGCGGCCAGCCGCGCCGGGTCGAGACGGAGGCGATCCACGATGTTGTCGGGGGTGCCGCCCTGCTCCGCCCGCCCCACGTCGTCGGCGTTCGCCTCGAGCAGAGCGGCCTCGTCGCGCACCAGGGCGTCGGCGGCACAGTGCAGCGCCGCGTCCTTCTGGTCCCGCGTCGCCAGCGCCAGGTCGTGGCTGGCCTCCCTCGCCCGCCGGGCGAGCTCCTGGACGTCGGTGATCGTGGTCATGGCCCGAGCGTAGAGCCCCACCGTGTTTCCCCTCGCCCCCCGTCTCCGGGCCGGCCCCCGGCCGGCCCGGTGCGGGCGGGGGTCAGCCCTTGCGCTTGTTGACCGCCTCGGTGACGGCGGGGAGCACGGTGTGCAGGTCGCCCACGACGCCGAAGTCGACGAGCTCGAAGATCGGCGCCTCGTCGTCCTTGTTGACGGCGACGATGGTCTTCGACGTCTGCATGCCGGCGCGGTGCTGGATCGCCCCGGAGATCCCGTTGGCCACGTAGAGCTGTGGCGAGACGGTCTTGCCGGTCTGGCCGATCTGGAAGCTGTGCGGGATCCAGCCGGAGTCCACCGCGGCGCGGGATGCCCCGACGGCGCCGCCCAGCGCATCGGCCAGGCCCTCCACCTCGGCGAACTCGCCGCCGGTGCCGCGGCCGCCGGACACGACGATCGCCGCCTCGGTCAGCTCGGGACGGCCCGACTGCTCGCGCGGCTGCGACGCCACGATCTGCGCCTTCTTCGCCGCGTCGGAGACCGTCGCGGAGAACTCCTCGAGCGTCCCGGCGCCCTCGGACTCCTCCGGGGTGGCCGAGTTGGGCTTCACGGTGATGATCGGCGTGCCCTGCGTGACCTTGGACTTCACGGTGAAGTTGCCCGCGAAGACGCTCTGCGTGGTCACGGGCCCCTCCTCGACGTCGACCGCGTCGGTGATCAGGCCGGAACCGATCTTGATGGCCAGCCGGCCCCCGATCTCCTTGCCCTCGGCGGTGGAGACGATCAGGACGGCGGCCGGCGAGGCCTGCTCCACGAGCTGCTGGAGCACCTCGGCCTTCGGCGCGACGAGGTAGCCCTTCGTGTGGGCGTCGTCGACCGAGTAGATCTTCTCGGCGCCGTGCGCCTTCAGCTTCTCGGCCGCGCCGGACGCCTGGTCGCCCGAGCCGATGAAGACGGCCGAGGGCTCTCCCAGCCTCCGGGCCAGCGTCAGCAGCTCCAGGGTCGGCTTGCGGATCGTCCCGTCGACGTGGTCGACGAGCACCAGAACTTCAGACATGTGTGCTGCGCTCCTCAGATGAACTTCTTCGAGGCCAGGAACTCGGCGAGCTTCTCCGCGCCCGAGCCCTCCTCGTCGGTGACGATCTCGCCGGCGCTCTTGGGCGGCCGCTCAGCGGTCTCCTGCACCTCGCTCCAGGCGACGGACAGGCCCACCTTCTCGGCCTCGACCCCGAGGTCGGAGAGCGACCAGGTCTCGAGCTCCTTCTTCTTGGCGGCCATGATCCCCTTGAAGGACGGGTAGCGCGCCTCGCCGGTCTGGTCGGTCGCCGAGAGGACCAGCGGCATCGTGCCACCGATCACCTCGGTGGCGGTGTCGCCGTCGCGCTTGATCCGGACCTCGCCGCCCTGGACCTCGATGACCGAGGCCATCGTGATCTGGGGCAGGTCCAGCCGCTCCGCGAGCATCGCGGGCACGACCATGCCGGCGCCGTCGGTCGAGGCCATGCCGCAGAGCACGACGTCGTAGTCGCCGATCTTCTTCACGGCCTCGGCGAGCACCAGCGACGTCGCGATGTAGTCGGAGCCGGCGATCGCCTCGTCGGTGACCAGGACGCCCTTGTCGGCACCCATCTGGAGGGCCTTGCGGACGGCGTCGGTGGCCTTCTCGGGACCGACGCAGAGCGCCGTCACGGTCACCTCGTCCTCGGACTTCTCCTTGATCTGGAGCGCCTGCTCGATGGCGTACTCGTCGAGCTCGGAGAGCAGACCTTCGACACCGTCGCGGTCGACGGTGTTGTCCGACTCGAACCGCCGGTCGCCGGTGGCGTCGGGCACGTACTTCACGCAGACAACAATGTTCATGGTGTGTGGCCGGGGACCGGCCCCTCCTGTGCTTCGTCGGTGTCGAGGTGAGGTTACCGGGCGGTTGACCCGGGCGAAACTGAACCGTCGGTGGGCATGCTCACACCCCCGACCCTGACACCCCGCTCGGGTGGCGCGATGGGGTGATGTGTCCTCAGGGGCGGATGATCCGGTCGGCCACGCGGCCGGCGACGATCCAGACCACGGCGCCGATGCCGTAGTTGACGAGCGCGTTCTTGGTCGCGGCGTTGCTGCCGGAGAACTCCTTGATGCCGTCGGTGAGCGTGAAGATCCCCAGGTCGACCCGCTCGGCCCCGGAGAGCACGAAGTCGACGGCCGCGTTGCTCTGGTTGAGGTCGAGGGCGATCACGAGGGCGCCGAGGGCGAGGAAGAGCGCCGCGACGACGCACAGCAGCCAGATCAGCTGGGCCACGCGGGTCCGGATCATGGCGGGCGTCACGTTGATCGTGGGCTTGTCCTTGCCCGACTTCTCGGGCTTCTTCTCCGCCTTCTTCCCGGGCTTCTTCTCAGCCTTCTTCTCGGGCTTCTGGTCAGGCTTCTGGTCGGTCTTCTGGTCCGTCTTCCCGCCCTGGTCGCCGGCGGGGTCCCCGGCCGGCTGGTCGCCGGCGGGCTTCTCGCCCGACGTGTCCCCGGCGGCGGCCTCGGCCTGCTCGGGCGTCGAGCCCGTCGCGCCGTCTCCGGATGTCTTGTCGCTGCCTGCCACGGTTCGTCCCCTCGGTGATGTGGTGGGTGTGGATGCGGTCGTTCGGAGCCGCGAGCCTTCCGGACTCCGACACGGTGACATGCGGCCCGCCCGGCCGCCACCGGGGGGACCGGGCTGTCGGTCGAATCCGGCTCAGCGGCCCGCGAACGTCGCCTTGCCGGGGCCCTTCTCCACGAAGGAGCCCATTCCGGTGAGGCGGTCCTCGGTCGCGAAGAGCGCGGCGAACTGCTGGCGCTCGATCTCCAGGCCCGTCCCGAGGTCGGTGTCGAGGCCGCGGTCGACGCACTCCTTGGCGGCACGCAGCGCCAGCGCGGCCGCACCCGAGAACTGCCGCGCCCAGGCCACGGCTTCTCCGTGCACGTCGGCGGGCGGGAGGACGCGGTCGACCAGCCCGATCGCGAGCGCCTCCTCGGCCTGCACGAAGCGTCCGGAGAAGATCAGCTCCTTGGCCCGGCTCGGGCCCAGCAGCCGCGCCAGCCGCTGGGTGCCGCCCGCCCCGGGGATGATGCCGAGGAGCACCTCGGGCTGGCCCAGCACGGCGTCCTCGGCAGCGAAGCGCACGTCCGCGGCCAGGGCGAGCTCGCAGCCCCCGCCGAGGGCGTACCCGTTGACGGCGGCGACGACCGGCTTGGGGATCCGGGCGACGGCCGTGACCGCCGACTGGAGGGGGCCGGAGCGGGCGACCATGTCGACGTGGGACATCGCCGCCATCTCGGGCACGTCGTTGCCGGCCGCGAAGACCCGCTCACCGCCCCAGAGGACCACGGCACGCACGTCCTCCCGCTCGGTCGCCTCCGCGGCGGCCGCGCGGAGCTCCTCCTGCACGGCGACGCTGATCGCGTTCATCTTCGGCCGGTCCAGGCGGAGCGTGCCGACACCGTCGGCGACCTCCAGACGCACGAACTCGCCCATGCTTCTCCCCTCGTCGCGTTCCCCCGGTCGGATGAGCGGACCCTACCGCCGCGCCCGGCACAACCGGCGTCGGGAAGAATGGCGGCGTGCCCCCGGTGACCTGGACCCGCCTCGGCGAACGGGCGACGGTCTGGCCAGGGCGCAACTGGCCGCTCGGGGCCACCTGGACCCCGGAGGCGACCAACTTCGCCGTGCACGCGCCGCACGCGACCCAGGTGTGGCTGTGCCTGTTCACCGACCGAGCGGACGGTGGGCTGCGGGAGCGCCGCCACCCGCTCACCGAGCAGTCGCTGGGCATCTGGCACGGCGCACTCCCGGGCATCGCGCCGGGCACGCGCTACGGCTTCCGCGCCGCGGGGCCCTGGGAGCCCGCGCGGGGCATGCGGCACAACCCCGCCAAGCTCCTGCTGGACCCCTATGCCCTCGCGATCAGCGGCGAGTTCCGTCCCGGGGCGACCACGCTGGGCTACGTGCCGGGCCGCCCCGGCCAGCGTTCCGGCAAGGACTCGTCGAAGGACGTGCCGCGCAGCGTGGTCGTCGACCCCGACCACGGCGGCTCGTTCGACTGGCAGGGCGACGCCCCGATGCGGCGCCGCTGGCGCGACACCGTGATCTACGAGTGCCACGTCAAGGGGATGACGGCGCTGCACGACCGGGTCCCCGTCGAGCTGCGCGGCACGTACGCCGGCCTCGGCACGCCGCCGGTCACCGACTACCTGACCGACCTCGGGGTCACGGCCGTCGAGCTGCTCCCCGTGCACCACTTCGTCTCCGAGCCCCACCTGACCGAGGTCGGGCTGACCAACTACTGGGGCTACAACTCCATCGGCTACTTCGCGCCGCACGGCGCCTACGCGGCGTCGGACGACCGGGGTGGCCAGGTGCGCGAGTTCAAGGAGATGGTCAGGTCGCTGCACGCGGCGGGCATCGAGGTGCTCCTCGACGTGGTCTACAACCACACCGCCGAGTCGGGTCCTCGCGGTCACACGCTGTCCTTCCGCGGACTCGACGACCGGGGCTTCTACAAGCGCGTCCCGTCGCCACCGGACCCGGAGACCGGGCAGCCGGCGGGCTTCACCGACACCTACTTCGACGTGACGGGCTGCGGCAACACCGTCGAGTCGAACGACCGGCAGGCGTTGCGGCTGATCCTGGACTCGCTGCGCTACTGGGTCACCGAGATGCACGTGGACGGCTTCCGTTTCGACCTGATGTCGGCGCTGACCCGCACCGGCACCCGGATCGACATGGGCTGCGCGCTGCTCACCGCCATCGGCCAGGACCCCGTGCTGCGACACGTCAAGCTGATCGCCGAGCCCTGGGACGCCTCGATGGAGGGGTACCTGGTCGGCGACATGCCTCCGCCCTGGACGGAGTGGAACGGGCGCTACCGCGACGAGGTCCGGGACTTCTGGTGCGGCGGCTCCGGTGGCGTCCGCAGCCTCGCGACGCGCCTGGCGGGTTCGTCGGACCTCTACGCCGACGACGGCCGGTCGGCCTACGCCTCGATCAACTTCGTCACCTCCCACGACGGCTTCACCGTGCGCGACCTCGTCTCCTACGAGCGCAAGCACAACGAGGCCAACGGCGAGGACAACCGCGACGGCACCGACGACAACCGCTCGGCCAACCACGGCGTCGAGGGCGAGACGGACGACGCGGAGGTGCGCGCCGTCCGCCGGCGCCAGGCGGCGAACCTGATGGCCACCCTGTGCCTGTCGAACGGCGTCCCGATGATCACGGCCGGCGACGAGCGCGGCCGCACCCAGGGCGGCAACAACAACGCCTACTGCCAGGACAACGAGATCTCGTGGATCGACTGGCGCGCCGACGACGCGTGGCTGGACGTGCACGCCGTGACCAAGGCGGTCCTGCAGCTGCGCCGGGGTCACCAGGCGCTGCGCCAGCGGCACTGGTTCGAGGGGCGACCGACCATCCCGGGCGGGCCCCGCGACCTGGCCTGGCTGCACCCGGCGGGCCGGGAGATGACAGCCGACGACTGGCACGACGACGGGCTCGCCGTGATCGGGATGTTCGTCTCGGGGACGCCGCTGCGCGCGCCGGGGCCGCGCGGCGAGCAGCAGGTCGACGCGTCGTTCGTGATGTGGCTGAACGCCTCCCCCGACCCCGTCCGCGTGCACCTGCCGGAGAACGAGTGGGTCCGCGAGGGCGAGGTGGTGGTCAGCACGGAGCCCGACCGCGAGATCGGGGCCGTCGTCATCGCGGGGACCGATCTCGATCTCGCCGGCCGCAGCGTGCTGGTGCTGCGTCAGTCCTGACCCAGCCTGCTGTTCACCCCGCGCGGGCGCGGCGCGGGTGGTGGTCGAGCCAGGCGTAGGTCGCGAGCTTGACCCGGTCCTCGACCAGGAACCAGACCAGGGCGTAGCCCCACACGGCGGCCACCCAGGCCCAGGGCAGGGGCGTCATGAGCAGGCCCAGCCCCGCGATCAGCGTGGCCAGGGCCTGGGTGCCGAGCACGGCACCGAGGAGCACCCGCGAGGGCGCGGGTGCCGACCAGAAGGGTTCCCGGGTGCGTGTGACGAAGATGGTCAGGTGTCCCGAGACCGACAGCTTGAGGTAGATCAACGTGCGGATCACGTCGCGGTCGAGACCGAGGAGCTGGTCGACGACGCCGAGCATCAAGAAGGTCTCGGCAACCCCCATGACGCCGATGACCGTCGCGATGGTCAGCACCGTGCGCATGTCCCACGAGACCGGCCACCGCGATCCACGCACCCGGTCATAGGCGATGGTGAGGATCGCCGCGTCGTTGAGGATGGCGAGCAGGACGATCATCGTGGCGGTGACCGGGAAGAAGTTCACGAGCACGACGGAGAGGACGACGAGCAGCAGCACTCTGATCGTCTCGGCGATGCGGTAGGTGGCGTAGCTGGTCATCCGGGCGAAGATCTGCCGGGCGAGCTGGATCGCGTTGACGATGACCGAGAGCCCGGGGCTCAGCAACACGATGTCGGCCGCCGCCCGCGCGGCGTCGGTGGAGCCGGCGACCGCGATCCCCGCGTCGGCCTGCTTGAGCGCGGGTGCGTCGTTGACCCCGTCGCCGGTCATCGCCACGATGTGACCCCGCTGCTGCAGCGCCTGCACGATCCGGAACTTGTGCTCGGGGAAGACCTGACCGAAGCCGTCCGCCTCTTCGACCTCGTCGGCCCAGTCGGCCCGGGTCGGCGCGGTCCTCGGTCAGGTCGGCAGGGAGGATGTGGTCGCCCAGGCCGACCTCACGGGCGATCTCGGCGCCGATCGCCACCTGGTCGCCGGTGACCATCTTGACCTGGACGCCGAGGTCCCGGGCGTCGGCTATCGTCGCCGCCGAGTCCACCCGCGGTGGGTCCGACAGAGGAAGCACGCCGACCAGCTGCCACCTGCCCTCCTCGTCGGTGCGCGCGACCGACAGGGAGCGGAAGCCGCGTTCGGCGAACCGCTGCACCCGCTCGTGGGCGGCCTCCATCACCTCGCTCGGTGGACACAGGGCGGCCACCACCTGCGGTGCCCCCTTCGTGATCCGCGCTTCCCTGCCGTCCGCGCCTCGCGCGACGGCCTCGGTGCGCTTGGTAACCGGGTCGAAGGGGGTGAAGGCGACCACCTGGGAGGCGGGCCGGGCCAGGTCCCCGCTCGCCCGCAGGACGGCCAGGTCGATCGGGTCGCCGTCCTCCGCCCGTGAGGCCAGCGCGGCGGCGGACAGCACGTCGGCCCCCGCCACGCCCGGAACGCACCACGGGTCGCCCACGACGAGCCGGTTCTGGGTCAGTGTTCCGGTCTTGTCCGAGCACAGGACGTCGACTCCGCCGAGCTCCTCGACCGCGGGCAGGTGGCTGACGACCACGTCTCGACGCGCGAGCTCCCGCGCCCCGACCGCCATGGTCACCGACAGGACCGCTGGAAGCGCCACCGGCACCGAGGCGATGGTCACCACGAGCGCGAACCCCAGGGTCTGCAGGAGCGAGTTGCCTCGCGCCACGGACACGACCAACGTGACCGTGACCAGCACGAGGGTGATGCCGATCAGGTAGTGCGCGATGCGCAGGACGGCGCGCTGGAAGTGGCTCACGGTGCCGGCGGTCTGCACCAGGGTGGTCGTGCGTCCGTAGAAGCTCTCCGCGCCGGTGGCATAGACGAGGGCGTCGCCCTCGCCCCGGCTCAGCACCGCGCCCGAGAAGAGCACCGCCCCACGGCCGAGCGAGACCGGCAGGGACTCCCCGGTCAGTGCCGACTGGTCGACCTCGAGCGTGGTGTCGTCCAGCAGCCGGGCGTCGGCGGGGACGACGTCGCCGAGGCGCACCCGGACCACGTCCCCGGGCACGAGATCACGCGCCGGCACCCCGGTCCACTGGCCGCCGCGCAACGCCCTGGCCGTGCCGGCGAGCCGCTCCTTGAGCGCGTCGATGGCGTTGGCCGCCTGGTGCTCCTCGGTGAACGCCACCCCCCCGTTCATCACCAGCAGCACGGCGATGACGACGGCGTCCGTCCAGTGGCCGACCAGCAGCGAGAGGGCCAGCGCGGCCTCGATCATCCACGGGATCGGCGCCCAGAAGTACCCGGCGAGAACCAGCAACGGGTGCCGCCGGCGCTCCTCGATGTCGTTGGGGCCGAACCTGGCGAGTCGCTCGCTCGCCTCCTCCGCCGACAGGCCGTTCCGATCGCCCCCGATCTCCTGCTCCAGGGCCTCCAGGGGCATCTCGGACAGCTCGACCGCGGTGGAGCCGGTCTCCCCCGTCGTCATGGCACCCCCTCCTCGGCGTCGTCGCACCGACGGCTCCGGCACCCGCCCCCTTCATACTCTCCCCACCCGACAGGGTCAGGAAGGAAGGGACTGCCGGCCCACGCTCACCGAGGTCAGGGCAGAGCGACCACGCCGAGCTCGGCGGTCGCGGCGAGCAGCGGGTGTCGCGGCACGACGCGCACGGTCCAGCCGACGGGCCCGGGGCGGACCAGCTCGGTGCCGCCCTCGAACCGGTAGCGGCCGTGGTCGTAGGCCTCGGCCGGCGCCAGCGGCTCGATGCTCGTCTCGACCAGCTCGTCGTTGCCGTCCACGCGGCCGTGCACGAGCTGGACCTCGACGTCGCCGGGGTCCACGTCGCCGAGGGCGACCCAGGCCCGCACGATCAGCCGGCTGCCCACCTCGCGGACCTGGGGGACCCCGTCGGCCTCGACGTGCTCGACGCGGACACCGGCCCAGCCCTCGCGCACGTGGCGCTTCCAGGCGGCGAGGTCGCGGGCGGCCCCGTGGTCCGCGCCGAGGGCCCGGGCGGTCTCGGCGGCGGGCAGGTAGAGCTGCTGCACGTAGTCGCGCACCATCCGGCTCGCGAGCACCTTCGGGCCGAGTGACCGCAGCGTGTGCCGCACCATCTCCAGCCAGCGGGCGGGCACGCCGTCGCGGCCGGTGTCGTAGAAGCGCGGCGCCACCTCCCCCTCGATCAGGTCGTAGAGCGCCGTGGCCTCGAGGTCGTCGCGGCGGTCCGGGTCGCCGAGGGCGTCGGCCGACGGGATCGACCAGCCGTTCGACCCGTCGAACCACTCGTCCCACCAGCCGTCGAGGATGGAGAGGTTCAGCCCGCCGTTCAGCGCCGCCTTCATGCCGGAGGTGCCGCAGGCCTCGTAGGGACGCAGCGGGTTGTTCAGCCAGACGTCGCAGCCGGGGTAGAGCGGCAGCGCCATCGCGATGTCGTAGTCGGGCAGGAAGGCGATGCGGTGTCGCACCTCCGGGTCGTCGGCGAAGCGCACCAGCTCCTGGATCAGCCGCTTGCCCCCCTCGTCGGCCGGGTGCGACTTGCCCGCGATCACGAGCTGCACGGGGCGCTCGGGGTCGAGCAGGATCCGCTTGAGCCGCTCGGGGTCGCGCAACATCAGCGTGAGCCGCTTGTACGACGGCACCCGGCGCGCGAAGCCGATGGTCAGCACGTCGGGGTCGAGCGCCCCGTCGATCCAGCCGAGCTCGGCCTCCGCGGCGCCGCGCTGTCGCCAGGACTCGCGCAGCCGGCGACGGGCGTCGGCGACCAGACGCTCGCGCAGCACCCGCTTCGTGCGCCAGATGTCGGCGGAGGAGACCCGGTCCACCGCGGCGAAGGCGTCACCGCCGGCGTGGTCGGTGTCCACGCCCGCGTCGGAGGCGAGCGCGAGCACCTCGCGGGCCATCCACGTGGGCGCGTGCACCCCGTTGGTGATCGAGCCGATCGGCACCTCGGCCTCGTCGAACGAGGGCCAGAGGCCGTTGAACATCCCGCGGGAGACGTGCCCGTGCAGGTCCGAGACCCCGTTCGCCCGCTGGGCGAGCCGAAAGCCCATCACGGCCATGTTGAAGACGCCCGGGTCCCCGCCCGGGTAGTCCTCGGCGCCGAGCGCGAGCACCCGCTCGGGATCCAGGCCCGGGACCGGGCCACCCCCGCCCGCGACGTACTGGGCGACCAGGTCGCGCGGGAAGCGGTCGATGCCCGCGGGCACCGGGGTGTGCGTCGTGAAGACGGTGCCGGCGCGGTTGACCTCGAGCGCCTCGTCGAAGCCCAGCCCGGCCCCTCCCTCGGCCACCGTGAGCTCGCGGATCCGCTCCAGCCCGAGGAAGCCGGCGTGCCCCTCGTTGGTGTGGAACACCTCGGGGGCGGGCGCGCCCGTCAGCCGCGACCAGGTCCGCAGCGCGCGCACCCCGCCCACCCCGAGCAGCAGCTCCTGCTGGAGGCGGTGCTCCGAGCTGCCGCCGTAGAGCCGGTCGGTGACGGTGCGCAGCGCCTCGGTGTTCTCCTCGACGTCGGAGTCGAGCATCAGCAGCGGCACGCGGCCGACCTGAGCCACCCAGATCCGGGCGACGAGCTCATCGCCCGGGACGCCCACCGAGATGCGGGCCTGCGCGCCGTCGTCCTCGCGCAGCGGCGCGATGGGCAGCCCGTGCGGGTCGAGCACCGGGTAGGTCTCCTGCTGCCAGCCCTCCCGCGAGAGCGACTGGCGGAAGTAGCCGAAGCGGTAGAGCAGCCCGACGCCCACGATCGGGACGCCGATGTCGGAGGCCGACTTCAAGTGGTCGCCGGCGAGGATCCCGAGGCCGCCGGAGTACTGCGGCAGCGGCGCGGCGATCCCGAACTCCGGCGAGAAGTAGGCGATCGAGGCGGGGCCGTCGGCGCAGCGCTGCTGATACCACCGGTCCTCGGCGAGATAGGTCTCGAGGTCACGGGCCGCGGCCTCGAGGTCCTTGCGGAACCGCTTGTCGGAGGCGAGGGCCTCCAGCCGCTGGGGGTCCACCTCCCCGAGCAGGCGCACCGGGTCGTGACCCGCGGCCTCCCAGCCCTCGGGATCGACGGCCCGGAAGACGTCCTGGGTCGGCGGGTGCCAGGACCAGCGCAGGTTGCCCGCGAGCGTGCCGAGCGCCGACAGGGCCTCGGGCAGGACGGGTCGGACGGTGAATCGGCGGATGGCGCGCACGCGACGACGCTAGCCCCCGCGCGGTTGATCGTTCCAACCCCGGTCCCCCGGCGTGGCCCTGGTGTGTCACGCTCCCCCCATGCGGGTGCGGGACCCCCAGGGGGAGCGGTGGAGCGTCCGGCGCCGCTGGTGGCCCTGGCGGCGCCTTCTGCCGGGGGCGCTCGTCGACGACCAGCCCGGTGAGCGGCTGACGGCCGACCCGCTCCTGGACCGTTCGTACGCCTACATCGGCCGGGCGGCCCCCAGCAGCCACGGCCTGGTCCGGCTGGGCGCCCTCCCGCTGGCCCTCGTCGAGATGCTCCTGCAGGCCGCGCTCGTGCCCTTCGCGCTCCTCGGGCGGGCGTTGGGGCTGCCCTGGAGTGTCGAGGTCCGCTACGGGCGCCGGCGCTACCACGAGGCCCGGGTCCGGGGCTGGGCCGCGTCCGGCGACCGGGTGCGCCAGCTCGCCCAGGACATCGAGCAGGGCCGCTGGCCGCACCACAACATCGGTCGCCTGGCCATCGGCGACGACGGCAGCGTCCCGACCTCGGGCCCGCGAGACTGAACAGGGCGCCTGTGGCGCGCCGCGAGGGCCGCTGATGGGCTCGCGGGAGCCTCACGGGCGTCGGTGCGGCGGGGACCAGGCCGCACGCGACGACGCTAGCCGCCCGCAGGTGGAGCGTCCCAACCCGGAGTCCACGCCCCGCGCCGTAGGGTCCGCGTCATGAAGGCGATCTCCCCCCACGGCGACCGCTGGCGGGTGACCAGACGCACCTACCCCTGGCGCCCCCGGGCGATGGGCTTCATGCGGGGGCCGGAGCTGCCCGAGCGGCGGTCGGAGGACCTCGACCGCCCGTACGTCTACGGCGGCGTGGTGATGCCGCGGGGCAATGCCGCCTTCGAGCTGACCGGGCTGCCGCTGGCGGCTCTCGAGCGCCTGCTGCTGCTCGTGCTGCTCCCCCCGACCCTGCTGGCCCGCTCGCTGGGATTGGTGGCCTGGACCGTGGTGGCCCGTCAGGGCAGGGGCTCGCCCTGGGAGAGGTCCGTGCGCGGCAACGCCCGGGCGAAGGAGCTGATGGCCCGCGTCGTCGAGGCCATCGAGTACGGCCGGCCGTTCCCGGGCGCCGCGGAGGAGGACCCCGCCCCGTAGGAATCACCCCTCCCCCTGGGCGTTGCGGACCTCGCCCTCCGCCTCGCTAGGTTGGGGCGATGGTCGGACGCATTCCCGTCATGGACGTGCAGCCCCTGGTCGACCTGGGTCGACGTCCGGCCAAGGCCACCCTCGGCGAGCCCTTCCCCGTGACGGCGACGGTCTTCCGCGAGGGGCACGACAAGCTGGGCGCCGAGGTCGTCGCCACGGGGCCCGAGGGCCGCCCGCGCCCGCCGGTCCGCATGGAGCCGCTCGGCCCCGACCACCCAGACGTCCACCGGGCGTGGGTCACGCCGGACGCCGAGGGGCCGTGGACCTTCACGATCCACGCCTGGGCCGACCCGGTCGCGACCTGGCAGCACGCGATCGGCCTGAAGGTCCCGGCCGGCGTGGACGTCGACCTCATGTTCACCGAGGGCGGGCTGCTTCTCGAGCGCGTGCTGGCCGACGTCCCCGCCGACGACCCCGACCGCGACGCCCTCGACGGCGGCCTCGACGCCTGCCGCGACCACGCGCGGCCGCCCGAGGCCCGCCTCGCCGTGCTGGAGTCGCCCGAGGTCCGCGAAGCCCTGGCCCGGCGCCCGCTGCGCGAGCTGCTCACGACCGAGGGCCCCTACCCGGCGTACGCCGACCGGCCCCGCGCGCTCGTGGGCAGCTGGTACGAGTTCTTCCCCCGCTCCGAGGGTGCCCACGTCGACGAGGCGACCGGCAAGGTGGTCAGCGGCACGCTCCGCACCGCGGCGAAGCGGCTCGACGCGGTCGCGGCCATGGGCTTCGACGTCGTCTACCTCCCGCCGATCCACCCGATCGGCGAGGTGAACCGCAAGGGCCCCAACAACACCCTCGACCCGGGCCCCGACGACCCCGGATCGCCCTGGGCGATCGGGTCGCGGCACGGGGGCCACGACGCCGTCCACCCCGACCTCGGCACGATCGAGGACTTCCGGGCGTTCGTCGAGCGCGCCGAGCAGCTCGGGCTCGAGGTCGCGCTCGACTTCGCCCTGCAGGCGGCCCCCGACCACCCGTGGGTGACGAGCCACCCGGAGTTCTTCACGACCCGGGCCGACGGCTCGATCGCGTTCGCGGAGAACCCGCCGAAGAAGTACCAGGACATCTACCCGCTCAACTTCGACAACGCGCCGGCGGCGATCTACGCCGAGACGGAGCGGGTGCTGCGGCACTGGATGGACCTCGGCGTCCGGATCTTCCGCGTGGACAACCCGCACACCAAGCCCCTCGGCTTCTGGGAGTGGCTGCTCGGCGAGGTCCGCCGCACCGACCCCGACGTCGTCTTCCTCTCCGAGGCGTTCACTCTCCCGGCGATGATGCACGGCCTCGGCGCGGTGGGCTTCCACCAGAGCTACACCTACTTCACCTGGCGCACCGGCAAGCTCGAGCTGGCGGACTACCTCACCGAGCTCTCCCACGAGAGCGACCACCTGCTGCGGCCGAACCTCTTCGTGAACACGCCCGACATCCTGCACGCCTCGCTGCAGTACGGCGGCCCGCCCGCCTTCAGGATCCGCGCCGTCCTCGCGGCGACGGCCTCCCCGAGCTGGGGCGTCTACGCCGGCTTCGAGCTCTACGAGCACGTGGCGGTGCGGCCCGGCAGCGAGGAGTACCTCGACACGGAGAAGTTCCAGATCCGCGTGCGGGACTGGGAGGCGGCCGAGCGCGAGGGGCGCACCCTGGCGCCCTACCTGACGCGCCTGAACGAGATCCGCCGCGCGCACCCCGCCCTGCAGCAGCTGCGCAACCTCACGGTGCACGCCAGCGACGACGACTCCGTGCTCGTCTACAGCAAGACGGCGGCGGCCCCGCACGGCGAGCTCGACGGCGAGCGGGACACCGTGGTCGTCGTGGTGAACCTCGACCCGCACGGCACCCGGGAGACCATGGTGAACCTCGACCTGCCCGCCCTCGGGCTCGACTGGGGCGACTCCTTCATCGCCCACGACGAGATCTCGGGCGAGGCCTGGACCTGGACGCAGCACAACTACGTGCGCCTCGACCCCGGCCACGAGCCGGCCCATGTGCTCACCGTGAGGAGGCCGCGATGACCGCCCAGCAGACCGGACGGCAGACGTCGGCCAGCCACACCCGGGCGGAGTCGTCGGAGGTCGTCGGCGACACCCCGGACTGGTTCAAGACGGCCGTCTTCTACGAGGTGCTGGTCCGCTCCTTCCGCGACTCCAACGGCGACGGCACCGGCGACTTCGCGGGGCTGACCGAGAAGCTCGACTACCTCGCGTGGCTGGGCGTGGACTGCCTGTGGATCCCGCCCTTCTTCCCCAGTCCCCTGCGCGACGGCGGCTACGACGTCTCCGACTACTCCGGCGTCCTGCCCGAGATCGGGACGGTCGAGGCGTTCCACACCTTCCTCGACGCGGCGCACGAGCGCGGCATCCGGGTCATCATCGACTTCGTCATGAACCACACCAGCGACCAGCACGCGTGGTTCCAGGCGAGTCGTACGGACCCCGACGGCCCCTACGGCGACTTCTACGTGTGGTCCGACACCGACGACCTCTACCGTGAGGCCCGGGTCATCTTCGTCGACACCGAGCCGTCGAACTGGACCTGGGACCCCGTGCGCGGGCAGTACTACTGGCACCGGTTCTTCAGCCACCAGCCGGACCTGAACTTCGACAACCCGGCGGTCGAGGAGGCGATCTTCGACGCTCTCGACTTCTGGCTCGACATGGGCCTGGACGGGTTCCGACTCGACGCAGTGCCCTACCTCTTCGAGCGCCCGGGCACGAACGGCGAGAACCTGCCCGAGACCCACGACCTCCTCCGCCGGCTGCGGCGCCACGTCGACGAGAAGTACCCCGGCCGCGTCCTGCTGGCGGAGGCCAACCAGTGGCCGGCCGACGTCGTGGACTACTTCGGCGACCCCGAGGTGGGCGGCGACGAGTGCCACATGTGCTTCCACTTCCCGGTGATGCCCCGGCTGTTCATGGCCGTGCGCCGCGAGAGCCGCTACCCGATCTCGGAGATCCTGGCGCAGACGCCGGCCATCCCGGACGGCTGCCAGTGGGGCATCTTCCTGCGCAACCACGACGAGCTGACGCTCGAGATGGTCACGGAGGACGAGCGGGACTACATGTGGGACGAGTACGCCAAGGACCCGCGGATGAAGGCCAACATCGGCATCCGCCGGCGCCTCGCCCCGCTGCTGGAGAACGACACCAACCAGATCGAGCTCTTCACGGCGCTGCTGCTCTCCCTGCCGGGCTCGCCGGTCCTCTACTACGGCGACGAGATCGGCATGGGCGACAACATCTGGCTCGGCGACCGCGACGGCGTCCGCACCCCGATGCAGTGGACGCCGGACCGCAACGCGGGGTTCTCCGGCGCGACTCCGGGCAAGCTCTTCCTGCCGGCGACCCAGGACCCGGTCTACGGCTACCAGGCGGTGAACGTCGAGGCGGAGCTGGAGAACCCCTCCTCGCTGCTGCACTGGACGCGCCGGATGCTGGCGGCCCGGCGCCGCCACCCGGCCTTCGGCCTGGGGGAGTTCCTCGACCTCGGCGGGTCCAACCCCTCCGTGCTCTCCTACGTGCGCGAGCGGACGGCGCCCGAGGGCGACCGCGACGTCGTGCTGTGCGTCAACAACCTCTCCCGCTTCGCGCAGCCGGTCGAGCTCGACCTGCGCCGCTTCGAGGGCTGGGTCCCGGTCGAGCTGCTCGGCGGCGTGCCGTTCCCGACCATCGGCGAGCTGCCCTACTTCCTCACCCTCTCCGGACACGGCTTCTACTGGCTACGACTCACGCCGCCCGAGCGCGTCGAGGAAGGGGGCCGGTTGTGAGCGACTCGCACCCCGCCGGGACCGGCGACATGTTCGCGGCCTACCTGGTGCGCACCCGCTGGTTCGGCGGCAAGGGACGCCCCTTCCACGTGCCCGGGTCGCGCCGGGTGGGCGTGCTGCCGGGTCGCCTGCCCGGCGGCCCCGCCGTCGTGCTGCACCTGGTCGAGGTCGCCTACGACGACGCCGCGGCCGACGCGGCCGGGTCCACGGAGCTCTACCAGGTGCCGCTGGCCTGCTACGAGGAGCCGCAGCCGCGCCTCGAGCACGCGTCTGTCGGCCGGCTGGAGGACGCCGAGCTGGGCCCGGTGCACGCCTACGACGCGGTCCACGACCGCGACGCCGGCGCCTGCTGGCTGCGTGCCTTCTCGGCGACCCCGGCCTCCGACCCCGGGGCGGTCCCGGAGTCGCCCGTCGACGCCGACGGCTCGTCGGGGCTGAGGTTCCACCGCCTCCCGGGCCACGACCTGGACCCGGCGGCCCAGTCGACGCTCTTCAGCGGCGAGCAGTCCAACTCCTCGATGACCTTCGGCGAGGACGCCCTGCTCAAGGTCTTCCGCAAGGTCACCCCCGGGGTGAACCCCGACGTGCAGGTGCACGAGGTGCTCACCCGTGCCGACTCCGGCCACGTGGCGCGCCTGTTCGGCTGGCTCGACCTGGACGTCGGGTCGGGCGAGGTCGTCCAGCTGGCGATGCTCCAGGAGTACCTCCGCACGGCCAGCGACGGCTGGGAGCTGGCGCAGGCCAGCGTGCGCAACCTGTTCCACTCCGACGACCTGCACGCCCGCGAGGTCGGCGGCGACTTCTCCGGCGAGTCGGCGCGGCTGGGCACCTCCCTGCTCGAGGTGCACGGCGTGCTCGCCGAGGCCTTCGGGCGCGAGGAGCTGCGCGGCGACGACGTGCTGCGGCTCTCCCGAGCGATGCACGAGCGCCTGCAGGGGGCGCTGACCGCGGTGCCGGAGCTCTCGCCGTACGCCGGGGCGCTGCGAGCGCTCTACGACCAGGTCGCGTCGCTCGAGGCCGTCACCGTCCAGCGGGTGCACGGCGACCTGCACCTCGGCCAGACCCTGCGCACGGTCGACGGCTGGAAGCTCGTCGACTTCGAGGGCGAGCCCGCGCGGCCGCTGGCCGAGCGGCTGCTGCCCGACTCGCCGTGGCGCGACGTCGCCGGGATGCTGCGCTCCTTCGACTACGCGCCGCACGTCGTCGAGCGCACGATGGCGGAGGGCGACCCCGACTACGCCGAGGTGCTCTCCGGCCGGGCCGAGGAGTGGTCGCACCGCAACCGCAACCACTTCCTCACGGCCTACGCTGAGGGGTCCGTGGGCGAGGAGGACCGCGTGCTGCTGGCCGCCTACGAGGCCGACAAGGCCGTCTACGAGACCATCTACGAGACGCGCAACCGCCCGGGCTGGGTCAGCATCCCGCTCGCAGCGGTCGCCAGGATCGGAGGGCCCGCATGAGCCCCACCCACCCCGAGCCCGGACCCGGTGACGCCGGCCGGACCGCCCCTCTCCCCCTGGACCAGGCGCAGGTCGAGCAGCTCGTCCGCGGGGAGCACGGCGACCCGCACGCCCTGCTGGGCCCGCACCCCCACGGGGACGGCGCGGCGGCGACCACCGTGCGGGTGATGCGCCCCTTGGCGCGCGCCGTGACGGTGCGCTGGCGCGGGGCGGACGGCGAGACCGAGACCCCGCTGGAGCACGCCCACGAGGGCGTCTGGGTGGGGGTGCTGCCGGTCGCGGAGGCCCCCGACTACCGGGTCCTGACCTGGTGGGACGACGACGCCCCGCTGGTGGCCGACGATCCCTACCGCTTCCTGCCCACGCTCGGCGAGATGGACCTGCACCTGGTCAACGAGGGGCGCCACGAGCAGCTCTGGGAGGTGCTCGGCGCGCGGGTGCGGCGCTACCCGGCGATCGGCTGGGGCGAGGAGGTCCGCGGCACGTCGTTCGCCGTCTGGGCGCCCCACGCGCGCGGCGTCCGGCTCAAGACGGACGCCAACGCCTGGGACGGGCGCCAGCACGCGATGCGCCAGCTCGGGACCAGCGGCGTCTGGGAGCTGTTCGTGCCCGGCGTGGGCGCCGGGGCGCTCTATCGCTACGCCATCCTCGGCGCCGACGGCGAGTGGCATGAGAAGGCCGACCCGATGGCCGCCTGGGCGGAGCCCCCGCCGCAGACGGCGTCCCGGGTCTTCGAGTCCTCCTACGCCTGGGGCGACGAGCGCTGGATGGCCGAGCGCGAGACCCGGCAGCCGGTGCGCGAGGCGATGGCGGCCTACGAGGTGCACCTCGCGTCCTGGCGCCGCAACCTCAGCTGGGAGCAGCTGGCCGAGGAGCTGCCCGCCTACGTGACGGACCTGGGCTTCACCCACGTCGAGATGATGCCGGTGATGCAGCACCCCTACGGCGGCTCGTGGGGCTACCACGTCACGTCGTACTTCGCGCCGGACAGCCGCTTCGGCGACCCGGACGGCTTCCGGCTGCTCGTCGACCGCCTGCACCAGGCCGGTGTCGGCGTGATCCTCGACTGGGTCCCGGGCCACTTCGCGACCGACCCCTGGGCGCTCGCCCGCTTCGACGGGACCCCGCTCTACGAGGACCCGAACCCCCAGCGCGGCTGGCACGAGGAGTGGGGCTCCCACATCTTCAACTTCGGCCGCCACGAGGTGCGCAACTTCCTGTACGCCAACGCGGTCTACTGGCTCGAGGAGTTCCACGCCGACGGGCTGCGCGTGGACGGGGTCGCCTCGATGCTCTACCTCGACTACTCCCGCGAGGAGGGCGAGTGGACGCCGAACATCCACGGCGGCCGGGAGAACCTCGAGGCCGTGCAGTTCCTGCAGGAGATGAACGCGACCGTCTACCGTCGCGTGCCCGGCGCGGTCACGGTGGCCGAGGAGTCGACCTCGTGGCCCGGCGTGACGCGGCCGACCTCGGACGGCGGCCTGGGCTTCGGGTTCAAGTGGAACATGGGGTGGATGCACGACTCGCTCGGCTACGTGCAGCACGACCCGGTCCACCGCGCCCACCACCACGGCGAGATGACGTTCTCGCTCGTCTACGCGTGGTCGGAGAACTACGTGCTGCCGATCAGCCACGACGAGGTCGTGCACGGCAAGGGGTCCCTGCTCCGCAAGATGCCGGGCGACCGCTGGCAGCAGCTGGCCAACCTGCGCGCCTACCTGGGCTTCATGTGGGCGCACCCCGGCAAGCAGCTGCTGATGATGGGCGTCGAGCTGGGCCAGGAGTCGGAGTGGGCGGAGTCCCGGGAGCTCGACTGGTGGCTGCTCGACCACCCCGAGCACCGGGGGGTCCAGTCGCTGGTGCGGGACCTCAACGCCACCTACCGCGCCTCGGAGGCCCTGTGGGGCAGCGACGCCGACCCCGCCGGCTTCGCCTGGGTGGACGGCAACGACGCGGGCCGCAACACGTTCTCCTTCGTGCGGCGCTCGCCGGGGGCGCCCGACCTGGTCTGCGTGAGCAACTTCGCGGCGGTGCCGCACGAGGACTACCGCCTCGGGCTCCCCGCCGCCGGGACCTGGGACGAGGTGCTGAACACCGACGCCGACGGCTACACGGGCTCGGGCGTCGGCAACCTCGGCAGCGTGCAGGCGAGCGACGGCGAGTGGTCGGGACAGCCGGCGCACGCCGACGTCGTGCTGCCGCCGCTCGCGACGGTCTGGTTCCGGCACCGTGGGTGACCGACCACCCCACCCAGGCGCCGCACCCGACCTGCCCACCCTGACCGACGGGACCGTCACGCTGCGCGCGTGGCGCGGGGAGGACGTGGCCGAGGCGGTGGCCGGGCAGGACGAGGTCATCCGGCACTGGGCCGGGCAGGCGGCCGCGCCCTCAGAGGAACAGCAGCGGGCGCTGGTGCGGGAGTGGCACCAGGCGTGGCGCACCCATCGATCGGTCGCGGCGTTCGTGGTCGAGGTGGACGGCGCGATGGTCGGCCACGTCGAGGTCACCGTGACCGCCGAGGGTGGCGGCTCGCTGACCTGGACCCTGCTGGAGGGCCGGCGTGGCCAGGGCTACGCCACCCGGGCGGTCCGGGTGCTCGTCGACTGGGCGCTCACGGAGTCCTCGCAGGGCGGGCTGGGCCTGCAGCGGGTCGAGGCCCGGCTCGACGTCAGGCACGACGCGTCGCACCGCGTGGCCACCCGTGCGGGTCTGCGGCGCGAGGGGGTCCAGCGGCTCGTGCCGGGCATGGGCGACCGGGCGGATGCCACGGAGTACGTCCTGCTCGCCAGGCTCGCGACGGACCCCCCGCTGACCGAGCCGGAGTCCTTCCGTGCGCTGCTCAACTCGTTCCTGCCGCGCAAGCGCGCGATCAGCCAGATGCTGCTGCACGACGCCGCCGGCCGGGTGCTGCTGTGCCAGCTGACCTACAAGCGGGACTGGGACCTGCCGGGCGGCGTCGTCGAGGTCCGGGAGTCGCCCCGCCGGGCGGTCGCGCGCGAGGTCGCCGAGGAGCTGGGCCTCGACGTCCCCGCGGGCGACCTGCTGCTCACCGACTGGCTCCCGGCGTGGAGCGGCTGGGACGACGCGCTGTGCCTGGTCTTCGACGGCGGGGAGCACGACCCGGGGATCCTCGACGGGGTCGTGCGGCAGACCCGGGAGATCCGTTCGGCGGACTTCTGCACCCCCGCGGAGGTGCGCGAGCGGTGCACCGACTTCACCGCGGCCCGGATCGCCGCGGCCCTCGACAACCTCGGCACGGGCGGGGCCTACACGGAGCGCGGCGGGACCGAGGGGGCCTGACCCGGCATAGCCGCGGGGTCGGCCAACAGGTCCCGGGCCAACCCGGTGGCGCCGACGACCGCCGCGGGCATCACGAGCACCGCCCCCAGTGGCACCAGGAAGCACAGCTGCGTGACGACCCCGAAGCCGAGGACCTCGGCGCGGTGGGCGGCCAGCAGGCGGGCCCGCGCCCGTCGGTCCATGCCCCGCGCCTCCAGCGGGCGCGAGAGCAGCTCGGCCGCCAGGAGGCGGCCCGCGACGAGGATGCCGAGCGCCGCGCCGGCGGCAGCGCCGACGACCGGGAGCAGGCCGAGCACCAGCACCATCAAGCCGGAGGCCAGGCCCACCAGCAGCAGCGCCCCGGAGTCGCGCAGCGAGCGCCACATGCCGAGGCCGGCGCCGGGCACCTCCCCGCCCAGTGACGCCTCGGCCCGGCGCCAGATGTGCTCGTAGAACGGGTCGCCGACCGCCAGCACGATCGCCGTGAACGTGACCGTGGCCAGAAACCCCGCCGCCAGGAGCAGCGCGAGGCCGAGCCCGACGCGCAGGACGGTGCGGAGCCCGGTCGCCCAGTCGTCCGCGAAGGGCGTCGCCGCGGCGACGAGATCGTCGGTCACGAGGAGCAGGGCCACGAGCCCGGCCCCGACGACCACGAGGACCAGCAGCGCCGGCAGGACCCCGAGCAGCATCAGGCGCGGACGGCTGCGCCACCAGGCAAGCCCGCGGCCGAGGTGGGCGGCGCCCGCGAGCGCGCCCCCGGCCACGCCCGGACCCCTCAGAACAGGGCCGAGGCGAGCGCCTGCCGGCCGCGGGCCACGCGCTCGTCGTCGTTGCCGACGACGGCGAAGAGGTCGAGCAGGTGCTCGCGGGCGGCCGTGCGGTCCTCGCCGGCGCTGCGGCGGACCAGATCGATGAGGCGACGGAACGCGTCGTCCACGTGGCCGCCGAGCAGGTCGAGGTCCGCGCAGAGCGTCTGCGCCGCGACGTCGTCCGGGCGCTCCGCGGCGGCGGCGCGGACCGCCTGGGGCTCGGCGTCCTGCGTGCGGTGGTAGAGCCGGGCGCGCGCCAGGCCGACCGCGGCCTCGGCGTCGGCCGGGTTGGCGGCCACCAGCTTCTGGTACTCCGCCACGGCGCCGGCGAGGTCGTTCTCGGCCAGGGCCTGCTCCGCCGCGGCGAAGCGCGGGTCGCTGGCCGGCTCCGCCGCCTCGCCCTCCTCCGCCTCGGGGCCCGTGGGCTCGCCGGAGCGCGGCTGGTGCCGACCGGTGACGCCCTGCGACGTGAGCTGCTGCGCCACCTGGGTGAGCGCTCCTCGCAGCTCGTCGATGGCCACGGCCTCCTGCAGCAGCGGCATCGGGCGACCGTCCACGACGGCGACCACCAGCGGCACCTGGGGGATCTGCATCGCCTGCGCGATCTCGGGGTTGGCGTCGACGTCGACCAGCCCGAGCAGATAGCGCCCGTCGTGCTCGTCGACGACCGTGACCAGGTCGTCCGCCAGGCGGCCCGACTCGGGTGACTGGGTGCGCGAGAAGAAGGCCAGCAGCACCGGGCCGGTCTGCGACTGCTCGATGACGGACTGGAAGTTCTGCTGGTCGACGCTCACGGAGTAGGCGGTCCCGCGCCTCGGGCCGGCGTCCCCGGCGGGGGCCGGGCGCTCGCTGGCGGCCGGACGCTTGAGTGCGGACAGGTCGACGGCTCCGGGGCGGCTGAACGGCTGCTGCGACATGGCGCCATCATCCCGGACCGGGGCGCGGCGGGTCGACGGGGGGCGGCACCCGCGGCGAGCGCGCCCGTCAGCGCTGGTGCGCCGCCGCCGTCTCCGCGGCCTTCCCCGAGTTGCTGCGCTGCACGGCCTCGGCGACCTCGTGCTCCCGCTCGTCGGCGCGGCCGACGTAGGTCAGCCGGCGCAGCCCCTGCTTCTGGGCGGCGGACTCGAAGGTGAGGTGGCCGAAGCCCAGGATGCGCCCGTGCAGCGGCTTGTCCACCGTGGTGTCGAGGATCCGGGAGAGCCGGACCGAGGCGCGCTTCGTGCCGAGCATGCCGTGGAACCGCATCACGCGGTAGTTGGTGAGCACGAAGCGGTCGTGCCGGTGGTCGGCCACCTGCCAGAGCGCGTGACCGAGGAGCCCGATGGCGATCAGCAGGGGAAGGGTCGCCGCATCGATCGGCCACAGGAGCAACGGGATGAGCAGCACCAACGCGAGCACCACCTCGAGGGCAGCGAACCACAGCGACGCCCAGTGCTTGTGCACATCGAGGATCAGCACCTCGTCGAGGTCGCGCAGCAGGTGCTGCCCCACGTCGGGGCCGTCGAAGACCCTCCGAAGGAGCCCGCGCGGGGCCGCGAGGCGGACCACGGGGATCAGAGCCCGTCGATGAACTCGAGCAGCTGCCGGAAGGTGGCCTCGCCCGCGTCCACGACCCACCAGAAGGCGTCGCTGGCCTCCGTGGCCAGGCCCCTCGGGTCCTGGAAGAGCCAGAAGACCAGGAAGACCACGAGGACGAGCGCGATCAGCTTCTTCACGTCCATCACCCGGCTCCGTCCTGGGGGAAGAGGTCGCAGAACTGCTCTTTCGTATCACCCGCCTCAGCGGTGACGCGAGCGGCGCGCCGACCGGCTCGCGCTCAGTCCCGCGCCAGCAGGGTGTCGGCCGCGGCGTAGGGGTCGATCTCCCCCGACACCACGCGTCCGGCGAGCGCATCGAGGTCCCGGTCGTCGCCGAGGTCGCCCCAGCGCTCGCGCAGCGCGGTCAGCGCGATCGCCTGGATCTCGTCGCGCGCCCGCCGCTGCCGGGCACGGTCCCGCCGGCCGTCCTCGGCCAGCCACGCCAGGTGGGCGTCCAGCTGCTCGACCAGCTCCTCGATGCCGGTGCCCTCGCGCGCCACCGCGGTGACGACGGGCGGGTCCCAGGCCCCCTCGGGCCGGTCCGCGAGCCGCAGCATGCCCCGCAGGTCGCGGCGCACCTGGTCGGCACCCTCCCGGTCCGCCTTGTTGATCACGTAGACGTCGCCGACCTCGAGGATGCCGGCCTTGGCGGCCTGGATCCCGTCGCCCATGCCCGGGGCGAGCAGCACCACCGTCGTGTCGGCGAGGCCGGCGACCTGCACCTCGCTCTGTCCCACACCGACGGTCTCCACCAGGACGACGTCGCAGCCGGCGGCGTCCAGGACGCGCACGGCCTGCGGCGTGGCCCAGGACAGGCCGCCCAGGTGCCCGCGCGCCGCCATCGAGCGGATGTAGACGCCCTCGTCGAGCGCGTGGTCGGACATCCGGACCCGGTCCCCCAGCAGGGCCCCGCCCGAGAAGGGCGAGGACGGGTCCACCGCGAGGACGCCGACCCGCTTGCCGGCCGCCCGCAGGACGGTGACCAGGGCGCTCGTCGTCGTCGACTTGCCGACGCCCGGGGGGCCCGTCAGCCCCACGACGTGCGCCGAGCCGGCGTGCGGAACCAGGGCCGCCATCACCTCGCGCAGGCGAGGGGAGGCGTCCTCGACGAGGCTGACGAGTCGCCCGACGGCGCGGGGCTCCCCCGCGCGCGCCCGCTCGACGAGCCCGTCGACGTCCGGCTCGGCGCCCCCGCTGTCAGCTCTGGGGGACACGCACGATCAGGGCATCGCCCTGGCCGCCGCCGCCGCACAGGGCCGCGACGCCGACGCCGCCACCGCGGCGCTTCATCTCGAGCGCCAGGTGCAGCACCAGCCGGGCGCCGGACATGCCGACCGGGTGGCCGAGGGCGATCGCGCCGCCGTTGACGTTGACGACGTCCTCGTCGAGACCCAGCGAGCGGGCGGACTCGATGCCGACCGCCGCGAAGGCCTCGTTGAACTCGACCAGGTCGAGGTCGGCGGGGCTGATCCCCTCCTTGTCGCAGGCCTTCTGGGTCGCCCGCGCCGGCTGCATCTGCAGCGTGGAGTCGGGGCCGGCCACCATGCCGTGGGCGCCGATCTCGGCGAGCCAGGAAAGGCCGAGCTCCTCGGCCTTCGCCTTGCTCATCACGACCACGGCGCAGGCACCGTCGGAGATCTGCGAGGCGGAGCCGGCGGTGATCGTGCCCTCCTTGTCGAAGGCCGGGCGGAGCTTGCCGAGCGACTCGGCAGTGGTGTCGCCCCGGACCCCCTCGTCGGTGTCGACGACGACCGGGTCGCCCTTGCGCTGCGGGATGGTGACGGGGACGACCTCGTCGTCGAAGACGCCGTTCTTCCAGGCCTCGGCGGCGAGCTGGTGCGAGCGCGCGGCGAACTCGTCCTGCTCCTCGCGGGAGAGCTGGGTGTCCCGCGCGTTGCACTGCTCGGTCAGCGCGCCCATCGCCTGGGACGTGAGCTGGTCGTAGAGCGCGTCGTACGCCATCGAGTCCACGAGCTTCGTGTCGCCGTACTTGAAGCCGTCGCGCGAGCCGGGGAGCAGGTGCGGGGCCTGGGTCATCGACTCCATGCCACCGGCGACCACGACGTCACACTCGCCGGCGCGGATCATCTGGTCCGCCGTGGCGATCGCGTTGAGGCCCGACAGGCAGACCTTGTTGACCGTGATCGATGGCAGGTCGAGCGGGAGCCCGGCCGCGACGCCCGCGCTGCGGGCCGGGTTCTGGCCGGCGCCGGCCTGGATGACCTGCCCCATCACCAGGTAGTCGACCTGGTCGCCCGAGACGCCCGCCTTCTCGAGCGCGCCCTGGATGGCGACGCCGCCGAGCTCGGCGGCCGAGAGGGACTTCAGGCCGCCCATCAGGCGGCCGATCGGGGTGCGGGCCCCCGCGACGATCACGGATCCGGTCATGGGACTTCCTCCACGTGGACTGCCCGCTCTGGGCTGGCTTCGGGGACCGCCGAGCGGCGGCCGCTCTCGACCATACCCACCGGCGGACGCGGGCCGCGAGCGCGTCCACGCGTCCCCGTCCGGGACGACTGTCGCGTGCGTCACAGCGGCGGGGGCGGGTCGCGCGGCACGCGGGCGGCGTACGACGATGGGCGCCATGACCGCACCCCTCGACGTCCCCGCCCACCTCTTCACGGCGATCGACCACGTCGGCATCGCCGTGCCTGACCTGGACGAGGCCAAGGACCTCTACACCGACACCTTCGGCATGGAGGTCGTGCACGAGGAGGTCAACGAGGAGCAAGGGGTGCGCGAGGCGATGGTCGCGGTCGGCGACTCCGGCTCGTGCCTCCAGCTGCTCGCGCCGCTGTCGCCCGAGTCGACGATCGCGAAGTTCCTGGACCGCAACGGCCCCGGGCTCCAGCAGCTCGCCTACCGGGTCACCGACGTCGAGGCCGTCGCCGCGGTCCTGCGCGAGCGCGGCGTGCGGCTGCTCTACGACGAGCCGAAGCACGGCACGGCCGACTCCCGGGTCAACTTCGTGCACCCCAAGGACGCCGGCGGCGTGCTCGTCGAGCTGGTGGAGCCGGCAGCCGACGACCGCTGAGGCGCCGGGGCTGCGTCACAGCGCCCACTGTGGGGCAGCGTCACATCGCCCGGAACGTCTGGGAAGCGCAGGCTCATGCCGCCTGCGCTGCGGGTGATCAGGCTCCGAAGCCGAGGAAGACAAGGAGTCGCCTCTCGACCTCGACCAACCTGGTCGCCTCGAGCCGTCCGACCACCGCCTGAACGTCGCTCCGCCGGACCGTGGTGATCTTGTCCACCATCAAGAAACTGTCTTGGTCGAGGCCGTTCTCGTCGTCAGCAGGGACTGGCACACGCAGGAGAGGTGCGTCGACTTCCGTGCTCGTGAAGGGGCAAACAGTCAACGAGTCTGTTGCATCGAATCGATCATCCTGGACGACCAGGGCTGGCCGTGGCTTGCCGGCATAGACGCCGCCGGCGACGGTGGCGATGTCACCCCGTCTCATTCGTCCCAGTCATCGGAGACGGCTTCGACGAAGTCCATGTCGTCACTGGTGCGATCCACGTCCGCGACGAGCGCGGACTGCCGATGAGCTTCGGCAGCGAACTCTTGCGAACGCACGTCGGGCACCCATATCTGGACAGGGCGAAGGCCTTGTGCCCGCATGCGGGCCCGATATGCGCTTACTCGCTCTCGGACGGCCATGGGACCATGTTACATGTAACGCGAGCGCTGGCCAAGGCCCCCACCTGGACCTGCCGCCGTTGATGCGCCCGAGGTATGCGCGTCACTCCGCCGCGAACGATCTCTCGTCTCTACCCGCGCAGGACTGCGGTGATGGCGAGGACTTGCTCTTCGAGGGCTTCCAAAAGCAACAGGCCAGACAGTTCTGGCGGAAGAATGAGCGGGATCCAGAGGTGTCCATGATCGTCCCGTGTCGCAGCGCCCAACGAGGTTTTGAGCACCATCGAACGGGCTTCCAGGAACCCTGGCGTGTCCCTATGCAATCTCGCCCAGAGCGGGGTTTCTCCTTCCTCAGCGAATCGCGCCTGAACGCCGATCGCGAGCGAGGTTCGGGGAGCCGGGCCGCCGGCGAGGAAGTAGCGCCTGCCCAGATATCCAATCGGCGCCTCATCGGCGATGGGATTGACCTCGCCGACCCGACGGGACAACGCATCAGAGACGCGTCGGAGATCGTCCAGACGCGTCAACCACGCACCCGTCGCCGACTCGATCTCGAATGACTCGATGACTAGTCCGCTCAGCACGTCGCAGAGCGCCCGCAATTGGGCAACGTCGGCGGCCACCGACTGTGGGCCTCCGTCAGCGGGAGCAGCTTCTTCCCAGGCGCTCAACAATTCATCCCACGAAACAACAGCGCTACGCACTCGCTCCGCGACTTCCCCGACCTCGGCGGACCAAGTCTGAATCGCTGCTTCGAGGACCCGCTGCGCCTCGGCACGCCGGCGCTCCGGGACCAGCAGAATCAGCACGCGGTCACGATCTGCCACGAGGCGATCGGCCTGATTCCTGAGGTATGCCCGTAGTTGGGCCGGGCCGAGACGCGCGCCGAACTTCATCTCGACTACAAGCAGCGGCTCGGCGGAGGCTGTCAGGCCCTCCAAGTCGGGGCGTGCCCGATCGGCGGCCACGACCTCGGCAAGAAAACGCTCGACCGCCGACAGGTCGGCTCCGCTTCGATCCCTGATCAGATCGAGGGCTGCGGCGCGGAGTTCCGTCTCCTGCAGGAGCACCGCAACGGCCTGGGTCGCAGCTGGCTCACCCATGCGCGTAAACCAGCCCAGCCCAGCCAGGTGGCCGAGCAGCAGACGTGGCGAGCGAGAAGCGGGCATGCCAACGACCGTAGGACATATCGACTTCGAGCGTCGTCCCGCAGTCGCACCGGTGGACGACGTCCGCGTCGGTGGAGCTTCGCTGGCAACTGTATGCGTCATTCCGCCGCCTGCGGACGCGCGGATCTGCCGACGAGCGGACGTCCGCGTGAATCGCTGGCATCCTCGATTAGTGCTCTCGGATAGCGACCGGCGTGACCTGCTCGAACAGGTCGTCTCTGATGTGGCCCACGACGGTGTCGAGGTCGAGTGGCTCACATCAAAGGGGTGGTCAGCACATGCGCGATTGCAGGGCGCATCCGGCCTGGTCGGTTACCTACTCACCTCGCCTGAGTGGCAGGAGGCCCGGTTCACGGAACCCCGTCGCAGCACTTTCTTGATCGCGGACGGCAGCGACCGCGAAGACGTGCAGAAGGCCTTGGAAAGGCTCGCCCGAGCCGTCGTGGCGTACATATCCGGCAACCACAACGTCGAGCACAAGCGCGGACTGCTCGGCACGCGCACGACACTGGTACTCGACACGTCAGACGGCTTGTGGCGCCTCGGGAAGCGGACGACGCAGCCTCCAACCTCTGCTAGGGCGTGTCTCCCAATAGACGTAGCCAGCGGATACAGGCGTGGAGCACGGCTGCGGCTCGGTACGTGATGGCGAGCTTGTCGTAGCGGGTGGCGAGTCCTCGCCACTGCTTGGAGAGGTTGAACGAGCGCTCCACGACGTTGCGGCTTCTGTAGGTCACTTCGTCGAGGGCTGGTGGCCTTCCGCCGGCCGAGCCTTTGCGCCGACGTGCTGCGATCTCGCTGGTCTTCTGCGGGATGACCGTCTTGATCCCGCGCGCGGCCAGCATGCGCCGGTTCACGCCGTTGGTGTACGCGCGGTCGGCCACCACGACGTTGGGGCGCGTGCGTGGACGTCCCGGCCCCGGGCGGGGCACGCGAACGTCGGCCAACACCTCGGCCAGCATCGCGCCGTCGTTGCGCTGCCCGCCGGTGACCACCAGCGCCAGCGGCCGGCCGTGGCCGTCGACCGCGGCGTGGACCTTGCTGGTCAGCCCGCCACGGGAGCGGCCCACGCCGTGACCTGCGGGTTCTCGCTCACCGCCCAGCGGGCTGGAGATGAACCCCACCGGCTGATTCGTGTAACTCGATCGAGCCCCCTGTGTCCTGCTCGAGGCGCACAGTGTTCGTGCCGTGCTGGTGAGCCCGGCTGATCGTGGCGTCGACCGAGACCGTCCAGTCGACCTTGCCCTCGGCGTCTGCCTGCGCCAACAACTCCGCCAGCACCCGGTCCCAGGTCCCGTCGGCGGCGTAGCGGCGGTGCCGCTTCCAGACCGTCTGCCAGGGCCCGAACACCTCACGCGGAAGATCACGCCACGGGATCCCGGTGCGGTAGCGGTAGATGATCCCCTCGACCACGCGGCGACTCGGCCCGAACGGATGGCCCCGCCGCCCCACGTTCGAGGGCAGCAACGGCTCGATCCGCTTCCACTGCGCATCCGACAACGACTGACACCTCGAAGAGCTCACCGTCCGATGCTCACCCGCGGCTCACCCCGCCAATGGGAGACACGCCCTAGCTGACGACGGCTCGTGCCGCGTTGCGTGCGCTTCCGGACCTGCGTCACAGCGCCGCCTGCCGGGCGCACGCCCATGCCGATGAGCGTGCTAGCGGTTCCCCCACTTCTTTCCGCCTCCAACGTCAGCCCGATACAGCTCCCGGGCGCCTTTGGGATCCGCATCGAGGAAGTGCGTCTGCAGGACGCGCCGCCCTGCCTCATCCTCCCGAAAGCCGACCAAGGACAAGGACCCCTCAGTCAACGACGTGGACACCGCTAGAGCCCCGGCTTCGGCAGCGTCGTGGCACGCAAAGTAGGCCACGTCGACGCGCACCGATTCGGGAACTCCAGGGCCAATCTCAGCCACTTCGAGAACCGCCTCGCCTGCGTCGTCGCTCGCTACGACAGCCTGCCCAACCCACGGACCGCTGGGCGCGGTGTTCTCGTACTCCAGCAGCCAGGCCAGCAGTCGCCCCTGTCGCCGACGAGCGATGCCCACCGGGGGATCGAGACCCTCCCGGCGCAATGTCTGCGCAATCAACGCCTGCAGCTCTTCGTCATCATGAGTCGCGTCCTGAGGGTAGAAACGCTCATCCACGGGCCAGCCGTCTTCGGAAGGTGTCAAGCAGTCTGAGACACGTCTCGTCACGCGGTCTGTATGAGCGCCTCCGGTGAGGGTTGGTTGATCCAGGCGGCCTTGGGCAGTTTCGGGGCCTGGGGTGGACGGTGACCGAACCGCTCGGGGATAGGCGGCGTGGGCGGCATCCAGGGTCTGCTGCCGCTGGGCGCGGATCTCGGTCGCGGTGCCGTGGTGCACCGACGCGGGGGTGTGCAGTCCGATCCCGGAATGGCGGTGCTCGTGGTTGTAGTAGCCGAAGAACCCCTCGCAGAACCCGCGGGCGTCGGCCAGCGATCCGAACGCCTCGGGGAAGACCGGCGCGTACTTCAGGGTCTTGAACGCGGCCTCGCTGAACGGGTTGTCGTTGCTCACCCGCGGTCGAGAATGACTACGGTCCACGCCGAGGTCGAGCAGCAGTTGGGCGATGGGTTTGGAGGTCATCGAGGTGCCCCGGTCGGCGTGGATCGCCTCGGGGATCCCATGCACGCCCATCGCCTCCTCCATCATCGTCTTGGCGATCTCGGAGTCCTCGGCGTTCTGGACGGTCCACCCGACGACGTAGCGGGAGAAGATGTCGAGCACGACGTAGAGCTGGAACCAGATCCCGCGGCCGGGTCCGCGGAGCTTGGTGATGTCCCACGACCACACCTGCCCCGGTCCGGTGGCCATCAACTCGGGCTTCTTGCGCGGCGGGTGGGTGGCCTGCCGGCGCCGTTCACCGGCTGCGCCGTGCTTGCGCAGCAGCCGGTGCATCGTGGACATCGAGCACAGGTAGGTGCCCTCGTCCAGCAGCGTGGCCCAGGTCTGGGCCACCGACTTGTCGCAGAACCTCTCATTGGTCAAGACCTCGAGCACATGGGCCTGCTCCTCGGAGGTCAGCGCGTTCGGCGGTGCCGGACGAGCCGACCGCGGGCCGTGCATCCGCGGCTGCTTGGCACGGTAGTGGCTGCCTCGGGGACGACCCAGCAGCTCACACGACTTCTTGATCGAGGTCAGCTCGGCGAGCTCGTCGACGGTCGGGTTGATCACCGCGGCGGCCGCTTCGCCAGCCCCGTGCTCTCGGAGAGCGTCTCCAAGAGCGCGTGTGCTTTTCCCACCAGATCCAACGCCGCCTGGGTCCTGGCCAGTTCGGTCTCGGCCTTCTCAGCCCGGGCCCGCAGCTGCGCGATCTCTCGATCGCGGCGGTCCCTGGACTTGGCGGTCTTGGGGCCCAGCGCAGAGGTCGCGCCGGCTTCGGCGGCCTTGCGCCACTCCACGATGTGGGAGGAGTACAGGCCTTCGCGGCGCAGGATCGCACCCCGCTCGCCACGGTCAGCGGCGTCGTACTCAGCGAGGATGTTCGCCTTGTACTCGGCTGTGAACGTGCGTCGCTTCGGTCGGTCAGCTCTCGGTGCCACCACCCCATCATCGATCCGGGCAGCATCAGCCAACGTCATGGTCATCAGGTATCTCGCTTCTCGCCCCGTGCAGAGGGAAGGAACTCAGAAGTCGTGTCTCACCTCAGCCTGACGCACAGGGCTTCGGAGCGAAGCTCGATGTAGTCACCCACACGACGCCTCCGAGCACCCGCCCGGAACCCGGTATCCAACATCACCATCAGACCGATATCAACGGACTCCAGCCACTCGTCATCGTCAGCAACAGCGAAGTCGGTGTAGTAGAACTCATGGCTGCGACGCGTGATGCCGATCGGGATGCCATAACGGTTCGGGTCCTGATCGAAGCGGCCGACCAGCACCACCTCTTCGCCGAGATCCCTTACCTCGTGGGTACGCCAGTGAGGTCGATCAAACCGAGGAACATCGACCGGAAACATCCGTCGCAAGGCAGCCACCAGCGGCTGCCGATCATCGCCTGGCACCCCCTCACTCTATGGAACCGCGCGTAGCAAGCACCCACCATCGTCATCGTCCGCACATGCTGCGATGAGCGCGATCCAATACTGCGTCCTTCCGCCGCCTGCCGGACGCCCTCGCTCGCATGACCGCACAGAGGTAAGCGGTCCATGTCTGAGTCCGTCGTCCTCATTCACAAAGTCGCTCAACGGCTTGCTTCACGAAGAAGTCGACCAGCTTCGGACACGCGACCGTGCGGACGGCGTCGGGGTCGGCGGCCTTGACCATCAACTTTTCCAGCACCTTGCCGAGCAAGGGGATGCGGACATTGAAGTCAACGCCCCGGGTCAGTCTGGTGCCGCCATCGTCGGGTTCCACGGCGAAGGTCGCGGTGGCGCCGACCGTTCCCAGGTACTTGCAGATGAAGAGCCGGTGGGGCACCAACTGGGTGTAGACCATGACGCCGCGGATCGGTATGCCCAGGAGCCGATAGGTCCACTCATAAACGTTGCCCACGCCCGCCGGGGACTCGTGGACGGTATCGATCACGATCCCCGGTGGGACCATGGTCGGGTCAACGATGTGATCGAACAGGGTCTCGGGGCGAGGGCGATGTGGAGGCTGTGCGTGGCAGTGGTCACGCTTCGCCGCCCTGCCCCGGGCAGCGCCTGCCGACTCGAGTAAGAGGCGGCACGGGGCCGACGCAGCTCACCGCCGCCTCGCGCACCGGGGCGGACCTCACCGCGGAACCGTCCAGGCTGTTTGGACCGCCAAGGCAACCAGGCCTGCGTTGATGACGAAGCCAAGCACGAGGGTGGGCGCGAAGAAGAACACCAGCAGCATCGTCGAACCAACGACGCCTGTGGCCACCAGGCCGGTCCACCATCCTCCGGGGATCAGCCAGCCGAGCACCGCTAGCGCGGCCGCGGCGAATGCTACGAAGGTGACGACGGCGAGCACAACACCCAGCGAATGCACGAGCCGGCTGTCCGCCCCTCGTTCGATGAGCCACGAGCGGTCCAGGTCGAACGGATTCTCTGCGCCGGCGCCGGCCGAATCGGCTTCGTTGACCGGGAGAAGGAAGACCAGGTGCACCCATCCATGCGCGAAGAGGATCGCCGCGACCAGCCACGGGCCTACGGCGCTGCCGCGGTCGAGCAGCCACCAGACGAGGGCAACCACGACCAGGAGGACAGCCGCCAACGGCAGAATGCTCATCAACCCCTTCATCGCAAGCCCCTCACACGCTCCTCGCTGTGGTCATCGACTCCGCTGCTGTCCCGCAGGTCAGCCCACTCCTGTGACGCGTTCGGGCGATTGAGGGCTCCGAGGCCTCAACGCGTCATACGCAGTCCCGGCAAGGGCAGCGGCAGGCATCGCAAGAACGGCAAAGAACAGGCCGTAGACGAAGGCGGAGGAGATGTCGACGTCGAGCACGATGCCGGCGACCACGGAGCCCAACGCCAGGAACGCGTAGTCGGCCAGGCAGAGCCAGAACAGGGTCGGCCACGCAGCGGCCAGGCTTTCGCCGGCTCGGCCGCGGGCCCAAGTCGCTGCGTGGTGACGGCTCCGATTGGCGGCCCCCAGCAGGAGCGCGGCAAGCAGGCCCAGCACGGGCGGCCCGAATCCACCGCCCACCAGCAGCATGAGCACGGACAACCCGGCCAGGCCCCTCCCGCCGTACCGGTGATCTGCGAACCTCACCGCCCACCAAGCAACCGCGACCGAGGCGCCCAGGGTCAGCAGCCCGCTGACCAAGAGATCCGGGACCAAACTCATGGCGGGCTCCCCGCCAAGGTTGCGCGCGATGCCACCAGTGGTCCAGGACTCGAAGACAATGCCTCCGGGTGAGCCCCTGCCCTGCAGCACCTCGCCGATACCGTGCACAAGCCCACCGACGCCGGCAAGGACACCGCCGGCCGCAGCCAGCACCCTCATCGACGTGACCCGTCGTCGAGTCAAGGCGTCCGCCTCCCTCCATGCCCGGCTGGTGCGGCGCCGAGGCACCTCACTTCCAACTAAACCCTGCGGCGCACGGCAACGTCCAGGGCGGTTCTAAGTAGGGCGTCCCAATGAAGGTCCCGGCGTGCGCCTCAGCCCAGCCAGCTTTCCTGCCGTGTGCCGGACCTACGGCCTACGAGTGGAATGGGCGCCTCCACGACCAATCGAGCTGTCAGCCCAAGCTGACATCCGGATCGGCGCATTGAGGGCGGCCACACTCATCGCCATAAGGCCGCGATCCGAGCGCCGGCGGAGTTGAGTTGAGTCTTACCGCCGCCTGAGGGGCGTCGCCGCCACATGTAACCCAAGGGCGGCAGCGGCTTCCGGCGCGCTTCGAGTGGCGATCCGTGGTGGGCAGGTTCAGGTAGGTGGGACGAAGTCAACATCCGTCAAGCTTCGTAGTTCACGAAGGCCCTGCACGATGCGGGCTTGGCCGAAACCGTAGGTTCCGCGTCGATACGAACAGTCTTCCCGGCGGGCACTACGTTCGGATACGTTGATGTGCCACCGATGATCTTGTCGGCCGCGTTATAGCAAACGATACCCAAGCGGGGCGACTTCAGATCAGCGTCGGTTTCGTTCGTGAGAGCAAACGAGGCAGTGAAGCCGCCGTACTCGCCCTTCTTGATCTCGGTAGAATCGAGAACCGGGAGCGGATCTCTTGCTTCCTCAGTCGTCCCGTAGTCGCTCATCGACACGGACGGGTCGATGCTTGCGACCTTTGCGTTTCCGTCCAAGCCGCTAGGTGTGACGGGCAGGGCCAACTCCTGGCCGACCCAATTGAACGACTCGACCTGCTCCGCAGTAGCGAGGATCTGACCGTTCGCATCTAGGAAGTTGACCGAAGCCGTCACGAACTCGCCAACCGCCGCCTCTGTCTCAGTAGTCACGATGACCATCGCTTGGGTTGTGTACTCCCCTTGAGCGAATCCGGCGTTGACGATTTCAGCTGCCGGGGCCGCGTTCGAACCATCAGTGTCGGCATTCCCGGATCCTCCGTCGCTACCTGCCGGTGACGCTTCGTCATTGTCCGTCGCATCACTGCAGGCGGCGAGCAGCGCGATGAACAGGGCGAGCATTGCAAACATTCGGGCCTTCATGGGAACGGAGGCTACCGGCCGGTAGATGCGTGGCATGAGTGGCCGGCGTGAGCGGGGGCGCTCCGCCGAGCGAACCGCAGCGGGAGCCCGGAGCGGGACAGGCGAACTGCGTCACTTCGCCGCTATGGGGCGTCGCCCTGCCGACCTCACGGCACCAGCTAGTCGCTGTCCCGGGCGTCGGTGAGCAGCATGTGGCCGGGCGCGTGCGCGATCGCCAGCGGCGGGCGGCTCTCCACGATCGCCGCCTGCGGGGTCAAGCCACAGGCCCAGCACACGGGTACGTCGCCCGGTCGCACCTCGATCGGGTCGTCGTAGTCGGGCCGGTCGAGGTGGCCGACGCCCAGCGCGGCCGGGTCGCCGACGTGCACGGGCGCGCCGTGCACGGAGGGGCATCCGGCGGTCACGCGCACCGCCTCGGCGGCCAGGTCGGTTGAACGGGACGCATCGAGACCGCGAGCGGGCCGTCGAGGGAGCCGGCAGAGCGGCAGCGCCGCCCGGTGCGGTCCATCGGCACGTTCACGCCCTGCTCCACGTGGCGCACGGGCACGCCGCCGGGGTCGCGGGGGTGGCGGTCACGGGACCTCCGCCCACGCGAAGCGGATCGCCTGGCCGGGCGGGGCCTGGGCGGCGCGGTCGACGTCGGCGTCCACGACGACGGCCACCACCGGATAGCCGCCGGTCACCGGGTGGTCCGGCAGGAAGACCACGGGCTGGCCCGCCGACGGCACCTGGACGGCCCCGCGCCACGCGCCCTCGCTGGGCAGGGGCGGCGCATCGTCCCGGGGCGAGAGCGGCTCGCCGTCGAGCCGCATGCCGATGCGGTTGCTCGCATCCGCGACGGTCCAGGTCCGCGCGGTGAGCTCGTCGACGTCGCGCATCCGGTCGTCGCGGGGCCCGCGTACGGCGCGCAGCAGCATCGGCTCTCCGCTCGGCGGCAGCGAGGGCGCGGGCAGCACGTCGGCGCCGGGCATCTCGCCGTGCGGTTCGCCCACCGGGAGCACCTGCCCGGCCTCGAGCGGGGGCGGCCCCAGCGCTGCCATCACGTCGTGGCTGCGGGAGCCCAGCACCGGCTCGGGCTCGAGCCCCCCGCGCACGGCGAGGTAGGAGCGCAGGCCGGCGGTCGGCGGGCCGAGTCGGATCTCGTCGCCTGGGTGCGCCCGCGCGAGCGCGTGCGAGCCGACGTCGCGGCCCCCGACCGTGACGGGGCACGGCGCCCCGGTCACGCAGAGCCACACCGGCCCGCCCCCGACCCGCGCCCGGAGCCCGCCGAGGAGCACCTCGACGGCGGCCGCGCCCTCGTCGTTGCCGAGCGCCCGGTTGGCGAGCCGGAGCGAGCCGCGGTCGGCCGCACCGGAGCGGCCGACGCCGATCGAGGTGTTCCCCGGCCGGCCGAGGTCCTCGACCAGGGCCTGCGGACCGGTGGCGAGCACCTCGAGCGTGGTCATGAGGCACCGCCCCCGGCGCTCTCCGCGCGGACGAAGCGCACCCGCGCACCGGGCGTGAGCAGGGCCGGCGGGTCGCGGTCCAGGTCCCACATCACCGCGTCGGTGCGCCCGATCAGCTGCCAGCCGCCGGGCGACGTGCGCGGGTACACGCCCGCGTAGGAGTCGGCGAGGCCCACGGCCCCGGCGGGCACCTCCGTGCGGCTGACCTCCCGGCGCGGCACGCGGAGGCGGTCGTCTTCGCCGAGCAGGTAGCCGAAGCCGGGGGCGAACCCCCCGAAGGCCACCCGCCAGGTCTGACCGGTGTGGGCCGCGACGACCTCGTCGGTCGACAGCCCCGTCAGCCCGGCGACGTCGGCCAGGTCGGGGCCGTCGTAGCGGACCGGGATCTCGACCGCGGGGCCGTCGGCCGCCAGCGCGCCGGCCCCGGCGGGCTCGGGCACCTCGGCCAGCGCGGCCCGGAGGTCGGCGACCCGGGCGCCCGGCGCCGCGACCACGAGCAGGCTGGCACCGCCGGCCACCACCTCGCCCAGGCCGGCGGGAGGATCGGCGCGCAGCGCCTCGGCCCAGGCCACCACCCGCGCGGTGTCGCCGAGGTCGAGCATCAGCGCCCGGTCGCCGTACGGCAGGACGCTGGGCCTGCTCACGCGAGGGGCCCGATCATGCGACCGGTCATGCGAAGGGCCCGACCTCGACGCCGGCCCCGGCCAGCTCGGCGGCGACGGCGCGGGCCATCGCGACGGCCCCGGGCGAGTCGCCATGCAGACAGACCGACTCGGCCTCGACGCGCACCGGCGACCCGTCGCTGGCCTCGACGACGCCCTCGGTGACCATCCGCAGCACGCGGCGCGCGACCGCCTCCGGGTCGTCGAGAACGGCGCCGGGCTCGGACCGCGGCGTCAGCGTCCCCTCCGGCGTGTAGGCGCGGTCCGCGAACGCCTCGCGCACGGCGCGCAGGCCGCGCCGCTCGGCCTCCGCGAGGAAGGCCGACCCGGGCAGGCCGAGCACGGGCAGGCCCGGGTCGTATGCCGCGACGGCGTCGACGACCGCCCGCGCCTGCGCCTCGTGGCTGACGATGGCGTTGTAGAGCGCCCCGTGCGGCTTCACGTAGGCAACCCGCGTCCCCGCCGCGCGGGCCAGGCCCTCGAGCGCGCCGATCTGGTAGACGACGTCGTCGGCGAGCTCGCGCGGCTCCATGTCGATGAAGCGGCGGCCGAACCCCGCGAGGTCGCGGTAGCCGACCTGGGCGCCGACGACGACGCCGTGCCGCACCGCCGAGGCGCAGGTCGCGGCCAGCGTCGACGCGTCCCCGGCGTGGAAGCCGCACGCGACGTTGGCGCTGGAGACCACCTCGAGCACGCCCTCGTCGTCGCCGAGGACCCAGCGGCCGAAGGACTCGCCGACGTCGCTGTTCAGGTCGATCATGACCCCACCCTGCCCGGTCGACCGCCCCGCGTCACGGACCGCGGGACCGCCCCTAGAGCCAGCCGCGCTCGTGGGCGACCCGCGCGGCCTCGACCCGCGTGGAGGTGCCGGTCTTGCCGATCGCGGACGACAGGTGGTTGCGCACGGTGCCGCCGGAGAGGTGCAGCGACGCGGCGATGCTGGCCGCGGTCGCGCCGCCGAGCGCCAGGCGCAGCACCTCCACCTCGCGCTGCGTCAGGGGGCTCTCGCCCTCGAGGAGCGACTCCGTCGCGAGGGCGGGGTCGACGACCCGCAGCCCCGCGTGCACGCGGCGGACGGCCTCGGCGAGGTCGTCGGCCGGCGTGTCCTTGACGACGAAGCCGCTGGCACCGGCCTCGAGCGCCCGCCGCAGGTAGCCGCTGCGGCCGAACGTCGTCACGACGAGCACGCGCGTCCCACCGACCGCGAGCGCGTCCCGGCAGGCCTCGATGCCGTCCTTGCCGGGCATCTCGATGTCGAGCAGGCAGACGTCGGGGGCGTGCCGCCGCACCGCGTCGCCCACCTCGTCGCCGCGCGCGACCTGGGCGACGACCTCCAGGTCGCGCTCGAGGTCGAGCAGCGCGGCCAGGGCGCCGCGCACCAGGGCCTGGTCGTCGGCCAGCAGCAGCCGGATCGTGCCGCTCACCAGTGCACCTCCAGGGCAGTGCCGCCGCCGGGGCCGGCGGCGACCTCCAGCGCTCCCCCGCTCGCGGCGACGCGCTCGCGCAGCCCCCGCAGGCCGCTGCCCTCGCCGGCGTCGCCGCGGCCCCGGCCGTCATCGCGCACGGAGAGGCCGTCCGCGCGCAGCTCGACCTCGCAGCGGCGCGCGCCGCTGTGCCGCACCACGTTGGTCACGGCCTCGCGCAGCGCCCAGGCGGCCACCGTGCGGTGCCGGGGCTCGAGGACCTCGGGGTCGTCGGGGAGGTCGGCCGCGATCCCGGCCGAGGCGAGCGCGTCGGCGGCGGCCAGCAGCTCGTCCTCCAGCGCGGTGCTGCGCAGCCCGCGCACGGTGGTCCGGATCTCGGCCAGCGCCTCGCGCGCGAGCTGCTGCACCTCGTCGAGCTCGGCCTTGGCGCGCTCGGGGTCGGCGTCCACCAGGCGCGCGGCGAGCTGGGCCTTGACCGCGACCACGGTCAGGCTGTGCCCGAGCACGTCGTGCACGTCGCGGGCCACCCGGTCACGCTCGGCGGTGACCGCGAGCTGCTCCTGCAGACGCGACCAGTGCTCCCCCTGGTCGGTCATCAGGCGCCCGGCGCCGGTGCCGAGGCCGACGGCGACGACGACGAAGGTGAGGAAGATCCAGCCCTCGTCGGGGTCGATCGCCCACGGCACGACCATGCTGGCGGCGACCACCGCGCCGAACCACCAGTTGGCGGGCCGCGGCAGCGCGAACATGCTGAACGCCATGAGGAAGGGCAGGAACGACATGGCGCCCAGCCCGATCGCCACGGCCTCGATGCCGGTGATGAGCACGAGCAGGCCGAGGGCGGCGACCTGTCGGCGGGCCCCGGACAGCGCCCCGGAACCACCACCGTCGGTCAGGAAGGCGCCGGCGTAGACGACCCCGAAGGCCGCCGTGCCCACGAGGCCCACGACCTGGCGGGCGACCGAGTCGGCCGCGAGGGACTCGATGACCGGGAAGACCAGGAAGATCAACCACCCGGCCCAGACGAGCCAGCCGTAGCGGCTCCAGGGGTCGCGGCGCGCCTCTCCCCCGGCGGCGGCTTCCGTCACCCGCGGCCGCGGCTGCGGCGCACGAGCCACGTCGCCAGCACCCCCAGCGCCACGGTCCATGCGAGCACGTTAACCAGCGGGATCCACAGGGGCTCGTGCACCAGGCCCTCGCCGGTGACGACCCAGCCCTCGGTCAGCGGGAAGCGCGCCAGGTTCACGTAGCCGTAGAGGGGCGTCCAGCGCGCCACGTCGAGCAGGGCGCCCTGCAGCGGGAAGAAGATGTTGCCCAGGAAGCCCAGCACCACCACGGATCCCCCGGCGCCGGAGACGGCCGTCTCGGAGCGGAACCAGAGGCCGAAGGACAGGCCGTAGAGGGCGAAGACCACGGCGCCGGCGACGAGGACGAGGGCGCTCAGCACCCACGCCCGGAGGTTCCCCTCGGCCCCGGTCAGGGCGCCGACGGCGTAGATCAGGGCCACCGGCATCATGGCGACGACGACCGCCAGCAGCGCCTTCGCCGCGACGTACGAGCGGTCGGGCAGGGGGGTGAGGCCGAGCTGCCGGCCCCAGCCGAGCGACCGCTCGACCGCCGCGCGGCCGCCGATGCCGACCGTCGCCGTCACCGCGCCGTACGCCGCCATCGCGATCATGATCGCCATGCCCACGTTGCCGTTGCCGATGTCCTGGCCCGCGTAGTCCTCCGACGACCCGAAGATCAGGTAGAGGAACGTCGGCAGCACCACGATGAAGAACAGGGTCACGGGGTCGCGCAGCACGACGCGCACGAGCTCGAGGCGCAGCACGGTCGGGTTCACGAGCGGCGGGCGGGGGATGGTGGCCGCGCTCTTCATAGGGATGGCGCTCATCGGGAGGCTCCTGCGGTCGCGGGGGCGGAGGTGTCGGTGAGGTGGACGAAGGCGTCCTCGAGCGATCCCGGGACCACCTCCAGGTCGCGGGCGCCCAGCTCGCCGAGCAGCACGCGGGCGACGGCGTCGGAGTCGCCGGTGCGGGCCCGCAGCCGGCCCGCCGAGACGGTGACCTCACTCGCCAGGCCGGACAGGGCGCGGCGGGCGGCCTCCGGGTCGGCGACGGCGGCGCTGACCACGCGGCCGGTGGCGTTCGCGCGGATCTCGGCGGTGGGCCCGTCCGCCACGACGCGGCCGTCGGCCACGAGGACGATCCGGTCCGCGAAGTCGTCGGCCTCCTCGAGGTAGTGGGTCGCGAAGACCACCGTGCGGCCGCGCCTCGCCTCGGCGTGCATGGTCGCCCAGAAGTCGCGGCGCGCGGTGACGTCCATGCCGGCGGTCGGCTCGTCGAGGACGAGCAGGTCGGGCTCGGGCAGCAGCGCGAGCGCGAAGCGCAGCCGCTGCTGCTCCCCGCCCGAGCACAGGACGACGCGGCGGTCGCGCAGCGCGGTCAGCCCGGCGCGGCGCAGCGCCTCGTCCACGTCGAGCGCGCGGCCGCCGTAGGTCGAGGCGACGTAGCGCACGGTCTCGCGCACGGTCAGGTCCTCGAGCAGGCCGCCGCTCTGCAGCACCGCCGAGAGGCGGCCCTCCGCGACGGCCCGGCGCGGCGCGAGGCCGAGCACCCGGGCGTGCCCGCGGGTCGGGTCGACCAGCCCGAGCACCATGTCGAGCGTGGTCGTCTTGCCCGCGCCGTTGGGACCCAGGAGGGCGACGACCTCGCCCGGCCGGATCGTGAGGTCGACGCGGTCGACCGCCGCGACGGTGCCGGCCCTGGTCGCGAAGTCCTTGCCGAGGCCGACGAGCTCGACTGCCGGCGGCCGGCCGGCGACTGTGGTGATCTCCATGCGCCCAGCGTCGCGCCGTTCCTCCCGGGGCGGATCCGCCTGCTGTCACCGAACGGGCGTGACAGGTGTCAGGTATGCCACACGCCGTCCGCACGCTGGGCCGGCGGGCCGGTGGGCGGCTACCGCCCGGTATCTTGCGGCACGGACCGTGGGTCTCTCACCGACCATCCCGCCCCAAGGAGCTTCACGTGCAGCACATCCTCGACGCGATCATGTCCGACCAGGCCTCCCGAGAGGACTTCGCGGCGCTCGAGATCCCCGAGTCCTATCGCGGCGCCGTGGTCCGCAAGGACGAGGCGGACATGTTCGAGGGCCTCCCGAGCAAGGAGAAGGACCCGCGCAAGTCGCTGCACGTCGACGAGGTCGCGATGCCCGAGCTCGGCCCGGGCGAGGCCCTGATCGCGGTGATGGCCTCGGCGATCAACTACAACACCGTGTGGACCTCGATCTTCGAGCCGGTGTCGACCTTCGGGTTCCTCGAGCGGTACGGCCGCCTCTCCCCGCTGGCCAAGCGGCACGACCTGCCCTACCACGTGGTGGGCTCCGACCTCTCCGGCGTCGTGCTGCGCACCGGTGCCGGCGTGCACACCTGGCACCCCGGCCAGGAGGTCGTCGCCCACTGCCTCTCGGTCGAGCTGGAGGGCCCGGAGGGCCACAACGACACGATGCTCGACTCCGAGCAGCGGATCTGGGGCTTCGAGACCAACTTCGGCGGGCTCGCGCACGTGGCGCTCGTCAAGGCCAACCAGCTGATGCCCAAGCCGGCGCACCTGACCTGGGAGGAGGCCGCCTCCCCCGGCCTCGTGAACTGCACGGCCTACCGCCAGCTCGTCTCGCGCAACGGCGGCGACATGAAGCAGGGCGACAACGTCCTGATCTGGGGTGCCTCCGGCGGCCTCGGCGGCTTCGCGACCCAGTACGCGCTCAACGGCGGCGCCAACCCGGTCTGCGTCGTCTCCAGCGAGGAGAAGGCGGAGATCTGCCGCCGGATGGGCGCGGAGCTGATCATCAACCGCTCCGCGGAGGGCTACCAGTTCTGGAACGACGAGGGGACCGAGCAGGACCCGCGCGAGTGGAAGCGCCTCGGCAAGAAGATCCGTGAGCTCACGGGCGGCGAGGACATCGACATCGTCTTCGAGCATCCGGGCCGGGAGACGTTCGGCGCATCGGTCTACGTGACGCGCAAGGGCGGCACCATCACCACCTGCGCCTCGACCTCGGGCTACATGCACGAGTACGACAACCGCTACCTGTGGATGAACCTCAAGCGGATCATCTCCAGCCACTTCGCCAACTACCGCGAGTCGTGGGAGGCCAACCGCCTCATCGCCCAGGGCAAGATCCACCCGACCCTCTCGGGCACCTACCCGCTGGACGAGGTCGGCCAGGCCGCGCTGGACGTGCACCACAACAAGCACCAGGGCAAGGTCGGGGTTCTCTGCCTCGCTCCCGAGGAGGGTCTGGGCGTGCGCGACCACGCCATGCGCGAGCAGCACGAGGCCGCGCTCAACCGCTTCCGTGGGGTCTGAGGACCCCGCCCCGGCGGGCTCCCCCGGGACGGGCGCGTAAAGAACTCGCGCAACACCGCAGTCCGCCACGCGGGCTGCGGTGTTTTCGCGTCCCGGCGCTGCATACTGTGACCACTCTCGGGGACGAGCGCCGGGCCGGCCGGCGCACCACGTCCACCGTCTGCTGGACCGCGACGAGAACGCGAGAATGAGGTTGGCGATGAGCAAGAGCGACCAGGGTCTGGACGACCAGGGCCTGTCCATCTTCGACGTGGAGGGCGAGGGCGCCGAGCCCGCGAACGACACGGCGGAGTCCACCGGCGAGAAGACGCAGGCGATGCCCGCCCAGACCGTCCCCGGCCCCCGCTCGGGCAGCGCCGACCAGGCGAAGCAGGGCCAGAGCCCGGGCGCCCAGCGGCCCTCCGCCCCCCAGAAGACACCCCAGAAGTCACCCCGGAACCCGGGCCAGGGCTCCGGCTCGACCCCCGCGCGCCGGGGCGGCGGCACCTCGCAGCCCGCCCAGGCCTCCCGCCCCTCCCGCGCGCCCTCGACGGCGAGCGGCTCCGGCGGCGGCCCGGCGCGGACCTCCGGACAGGCACCGGCCTTCCCCAGCGCGCGTCGTGGCTACGACCGGGACGCGGTCGACCGCTGGGCCCGCCAGGTCGCCTCGGAGAAGACCACGGCGCTCCAGGAGGCCGAGAGCCGGGCGTCCAGCCTGGAGCAGCGTCTCGCCGAGATGCAGAAGGCGGCTGACGAGTCCGCCAACCCGACGTACGCCGCCCTCGGCGGCCGGGCCAGCGAGATGCTGCGCCTGGCCGAGGAGGAGGCGAACGACATGCGCGACGCCGCCCGTCGCGACGCCGAAGCATTCCGCGCCCAGGCGAACCGCGACGCCGCCGGCATCAAGGCGGACGCCGAGCGCGAGGCTGCGGACATGCGCACCGTGCAGCTGCAGGACCTCGAGGAGACGCGCGACCGACTGGTCTCCGAGGCCGAGCAGGAGCGCGCCGTCGCCCGCACGGAGGCGGAGGAGAGCCGGGCGTCCGCGCAGCGGTCGGCCGACCAGCTCCGGCTCGCCTCGCAGCAGGAGGCGAACGACCTGCGCACCAGTGCCCGCCGGGAGGCGGAGCAGCTGCGGGCCACCGCGGAGCGCGAGGCCCAGGAGGCGCACCGAGCGCTGGCCGTGGAGAAGGAGCGGCTCGCCCGCGAGGCCGCGGAGCACCACAGCACCGCCATGGCCGAGACGAAGCGGCTGGTCGAGGAGTCCGAGGCCCGCGCCGAGGCCGCCGAGCAGCGGGCGGCCGACGCGGCCGGGCAGGCGACCCAGCACCGTCAGCAGGCCCAGTCGGAGGCCGAGGCCCTGCTCAACCGCGCGCGGCGCGAGGCCGAGCAGATCGTGGCGTCGGCCCGCACCCAGGCCGACTCGATCACGGAGACCGGCAGCGCCGACGCGCGGCGCGAGCTGGAGGCCCTCACCGTCGAGGTCGAGCGCTTGACCAAGCGGCGGGACGCGATCGCCGCGCAGCTCGGCGCGCTCAAGGACGTGGTCGCCGGGTTCGGCGACGAGGAGTCCTGACGCGCGTCAGGCGCCCGGGGAGGGGGCGGGCGCCTGGCGGTCCATCCGGCGGGTCACCCGCCGCTCGCCCGAGCGCACGACGACGACACCGGTGAGCACCAGCACTCCCCCCACGGCCTGCGCGACCGCGGGCAGCTCGCCGAGCAGCGCCCAGGAGAACAGCACCGCGAAGAGCACCTCGAGCAGCGCGACGAAGGACGCCAGGCGAGAGCCCAGGCGTCGGCTCGCGGCGATGCCGGTGACGTAGGCGGTCGCCGCGCTGACGGCGCCCAGCGCCAGCATCGGCATCCAGAAGGGCACCGTCGCGGAGGCGTACTCGGCGTCGGCGGTCGTCGCCGTCATGGGCATCAGCCCCACGAGCCCCAGCGCCGCGACGACCACGGTGCCCACCACCAGGCCGCCGGAGGCCAGGACCATCCCGGGCAGGGCGCCGTCGGGCCCCTCGTCCGCCTGGTCGTCGGCCGAGATCACGAAGTACGACGCCAGCCCCACCATGGCCGCCAGCGCCCAGGCCACTCCCACGGGGCTCACCGAGGCCCCGGACAGCAGGTCCAGGACCAGCAGCAGCCCGACGCCCGCCACGACGGCCCCCGCGGCGGTCCGACCCGCGGGCCGTTCGCCGTGGCGCAGCCACATCCAGGCGACGACCGCGACCGGGGCCGTGTACTCCACCATCAGCGCCGGGCCGACCTGCATGTGCTGGACGGCCGAGAAGTAGCAGAACTGGGCGAGCACCACGGCGAGCAGACCGTAGAGCAGCACCACGCCGGCGTGCCGGCGCAGGAGCCACCAGCGACCCTGCAGCGCCCGCAGGCCCAGCGGCAGCACCACGCCGGCGCCCAGGCCGACCCTCGCCAACGTCGCCGCGCCGGGACTCCAGCCGGCGTCGAGCAGACCGCGGCCCACCGCGCCGGCCGTGCCGAACGCGGCCGCCGACCCCACGGCGAGCAGCAGGCCGGCGCCGAGCCCGGGACCCGCGGCGGGCCGGCGGCGCAGAACGCCGCGCGCCAGGTCACCACGGCCCGGGTTGTCATGAGCCACTGCCGCCATGGCACCTGACACTAGAGGGCGAACTGGTAAGGTGTCAAAGTGCTTTTCGCGCATGACACCGAGATCGCGCTCGGGGCCGCTGTGGACCTCGTGAACACCGACGACGACCCGGACGAGCTCGACAGCGTGGAGGCCCTGGACGCGTTCTTCGTCCGTCACCAGTTCAGCGGCCGCCACGACCGCACCCGCGCGGAGCTCGCCGAGGTCCGGGACCTGCGGGGCCCTCTGCGCGGCCTGCTCGTGGGCGACCGGGACGACGCCGTGGCGGAGACCAACCGCCTGCTCGCCGAGGCCGAGGCGCTGCCCCAGCTGGTCCGCCACGACCACTTCGACTGGCACCTGCACGCGGTCGGCGAGGACCGGCCGCTGGCCGCGCGGATCGCCGTCGAGACGGCGATGGCGATGGTCGACGTGATCCGCGCCGACGAGATGTCCCGCCTCTCCGTGTGCGAGCAGGAGGGGTGCACCGGCGTGGTCCTCGACCTGTCCCGCAACCGCTCGCGGCGCTACTGCTCGGCCGCGTGCACCAACCGCGCCGCCGTCGCCGCCTACCGCGCGCGCCGGCGGCGGGCCGACTGACCCCCTGCCCCCGGGCGCCTCAACCGCGCCGGCACCACCGGCGCATTCCGCGCGGGGCGAGCGCCAGGTCCCGGCGCAGCACGGCGAGGCGGCCGGACCAGCCGCAGGCGCGCCGGAAGGGCCGCCCGGCGTACTCCACGGCGAGCACCCGGCGCCCCCAGGTGCGGGCGTAACGGCCGCACTCGCGCCACCGCGCGCAGGCCTCGGCGATCGCGAAGTCGAAGCCCAGGCGCCGACCGTCCAGCCCGGGTCGGTTCTTCTGCGCCACGGCCAGGCCCGCCACGTGAGCCCGGGCCGTCAGCAACCGCGCGTACGCCGTCGCCTGCCACGCGCGCAACAGGCCGCCGCTGCGGGTGAAGGAGTCCAGGTTGTCCAGCTCCGCCGCCTCGAAGCCGGCCGCGGAGCACCCCCGGAGCCAGCGCCCCACGATCCGGGCCAGGCGCTGCCGCTTCGCCCGCGTGCGCAGGTCGAGGAGCACCTCGTTCCAGGCGCCGTCGACGACGGGCCCGCCGTGGGCGCGCCGCAGCAGCAAGCCCGGCCGGCGGGACCAGAACCGGCGCTCGCCGGGCTGGGTCTGGAACGCGTTGACGTAGCAGACGTCGTAGCGCCCGGCCGGCCGCGCCCTGCGGTCCCGCACCACGACCCCGACGCCGCGGGGAGCCGGGCGGGCACCCCCGAGCTGGTAGTCCCAGCGGGTGCCGATCGGCAGGCGCTCGACCCCCGCCGCGGCGACCGGGCCGACGGCGACCGGGCCGACGGCGACCGGGCCGACGGCGACCGGGCCGGCGACGGCCGGTCCGAGGACGAGCGCGAGGCCGAGCGGCCCGAGCGCGACCCGGAGGAGCAGCGCGCCGCGCGCCCGCACCGGACCCCCGCCCGGCTCAGCGTCGGCTGTAGTCCCGGAAGCCCCGGCCCGTCTTGCGGCCGAGATAACCGGCGGTCACCAGCTGCTCCAGGAGCGGGGCCGGCGCGAAACCGGGCTCGCGGAACTCCATGTAGAGCTCCCGCTCGATGGCCAGCGACACGTCGTTGCCCACGACGTCCAGCAGCTCGAAGGGGCCCATCGGCAGGGCGCAGCCCTGCTTCATCGCCGTGTCGATGTCGTCGGCGGTCGCGTAGTGCGCCTCGAGCATCTTCACGGCGTCGTTGAGATAGGGGAAGAGCAGCGCGTTGACGATGAAGCCCGCGCGGTCGCCGCACGACACGGCGACCTTGCCGATCCGGCCACACAGCGCCTGGGCGGTCTCGGTGACCGCCGCGTCGGTCGAGACCGTGCTGACGATCTCGACGAGCTTCATGATCGGTGCGGGGTTGAAGAAGTGCATGCCGACGACATCCTGCGGGCGGGAGGTCACGCGGGCCAGCGAGATGACCGGCAGCGACGAGGTGGTGGTCGCCAGGACCGCGCCGGGCTTGCAGATCTCGTCGAGGTTCTCGAAGAGCGTCGTCTTGACCCCGAGGTCCTCGGCGATGGCCTCGACGACGAGGTCCACCTCGCCGAGGTCCTCCATCGCGGTCGTACCGGTGAGGCGGGCGAGGACCTCGTCCTTCGTCGCCTCCTCCATCTTGCCGCGCTGCACGGCCTTGTCGAGCGACTTGGTCACCGTGGCGACGACCCCGTCGACCTTGCCCTGGGCGCGGCCGACGAAGACGACGTCGTAGCCGGCCTTGGCGAAGACCTCGACGATGCCCGAGGCCATCGTGCCCGTGCCCACGACCCCGACGGTGCCGATGTCGTGGCGCAGCTCGGGCTGGTCGGCCGCCGAGGGGGTGCGCTCGTCCGGCACGACCGTCGGGCTGTTCTCGCCCGCGTAGGTGTAGAAGCCGCGGCCGCTCTTGCGGCCGAGCTGCCCGGCCGTGACCATCTGCTTGAGCAAGGGGGCCGGCGCGTGCAGGCGGTCCCGGCCCTGGTGGTACATGGTCTCCAGGATCTCGTACGCCGTGTCGAGGCCGATCAGGTCGAGCAGCGCCAGCGGGCCCATCGGGTAGCCGCAACCGAAGCGCATGGCGGCATCGATGTCCTCGCGCGAGGCGTAGCGGGCCTCGAAGAACGAGACCGCGTGGTTGAGGTAGCCGAAGAGCAGCGTGTTCGCGATGAACCCGGCCCGGTCCCCGCAGACCACGGGGTTCTTGCCCAGCGAGCCCATCAGGCCGGTCACGTCGTCGAGGACGTCGGGCCGGGTGACGACGGTCCGGACGACCTCCACGAGCCCCTGCACGGGGGCCGGGTTGAAGAAGTGGATGCCGACGACGCGGCCGGGCTGTGCGGTCGCGGTCGAGATCTCCGTCACCGAGAGCGAGGACGTGTTGGTGGCGAGGACGGCGTCCTCGGCGACGACCGACTCGAGCTCGGCGAAGACCGCCTTCTTCGTCGCCAGCGACTCGACGACCGCCTCGACCACCAGGCCGGCCTCGGAGAGGTCCTTGAGCTCGGTCGTGGCAGTGATCCGGTCGAGCAGCGCGGAGGCCTCGTCCTCGCTCAGCTTCCCGCTCTCGACCGCTCGCCGCGTCGAGGACTCGATGCGCGCGCGGCCCCGCTCGGCCGTCGCGTCGTCCAGGTCCACCCCGATGACCCGGTGGCCCGCCCGCGCCAGGACCTCGGCGATGCCAGCCCCCATGGTGCCGAGCCCGACGACACCCACCGTGCCGAAGTCGCGCCCCGCCTCTGCCGTCTCGTTCTCGCTCATGGCGGGATCATCGCACGCTCACGGCGACGGCCCGCCCCGCGGTGTGCGGAGCGGGCCGTCGTGCGGCGTGAGGCCGGTTCAGGTGTTCGCCCGCTCCTGCTTGGGGACCTGGGTGATCGAGCCGTCGGCGCGCCCGGCGCGGAACTTCTGGACCTCCTCCTTCACCTTCGGCAGGAGGATGTAGCACGCGAGCAGGTTGAAGATCGCGCAGACGAAGAGCATCGAGTCGGCGAAGTCCAGCACCGAGCCGAGCTCCACGACCGCGCCGACCACCGTGGCCGCGCAGAACATGAGCTTGAAGGCGTTCTCCTTGGCCTTGCTGCGTCCGACGAGGGTCGTCCACGCCTTCATGGTGTAGTAGCTCCACGTGATCAGCGTCGAGAACGCGAACAGCGCGACCCCGATGGCGAGCACGTTGCTGAAGCCCGGGAGGAAGGTGTCGAAGGACCGCGACGTGACGACGACGCCGTCGGCCTTCGTTCCGGTCTCGATGAATGTGGCCTGCGCCTCGTTGTAGAACGGCGTGTCCGCGATGATGATGGTCAGGGCGGTCATCGAGCAGACGATGACCGTGTCGATCAGCGGCTCGAAGAGGGCGACGTAGCCCTCGCTCACCGGGTGCTTCGTCTTCACCGCCGAGTGGACGATCGGCGCCGAGCCGACGCCCGCCTCGTTCGAGAAGGCCGCCCGCTGGAAGCCGACGATCAGGACACCGATCGCTCCGCCGAAGCCGGCACTGGGATTGAACGCCTTGGTGAAGATGGTCTCGATCGCGGTGGGGATGTGGTCGTAGTTGCCGAGGATCACCAGCAGGCAGGCGATGACGTAGGTGACGGCCATGAAGGGGACGAGCTTGCCCGTCACCCGGCCGATCGACTTGACGCCGCCGATGATGACGAGCCCGACGAGCGCGGCCAGGATGATGCCGAAGATGAGCGCGGCCGGCGGGGTCGCGATCGGGCTGTCCTCCACACCGCCGGTGATCTCGACTGCCTGCGCGTAGGTCTGGTTCGCCTGGAACATGTTGCCGCCCAGGGCGCCGAAGAGGATCAGGGCGATCGCGAAGGCGGCGACAAAGGTCTTGCTCACGGGCTTCCCGAGGCGGTCGAATGCCGCCGGCATGTAGCGGAAGGGGCCGCCCGTGACCGTGCCGTCCTCGTGCACCTCGCGATAGCGCACGCCCAGCGTGCACTCCACGAACTTCGTGCACATGCCCAGGAGGCCCGCGATGACCATCCAGAACATGGCGCCCGGGCCGCCCACGGTCATGGCCACGCCGACACCGGCGATGTTGCCGAGGCCGACCGTGCCGGAGACCGCCGAGGACAGCGCCTGGAAGTGGGTGACCTCGCCGGGGTCGCTCATCCGCGAGTACTTGCCCCGCACCAGGTCCATCGACGTCCCGAGGCTCGTGAACTGGATGCCCCGGAAGTAGACCGTGAAGATGGCCGCCGCGGCGACCAGCCAGAACACGATGATGGGAAAGGTCGCGGGGCCGATGGTGACCTCGTAGAAGATCTTGCCGGCCACCCAGTCCGCGACCGGCTCGAAGGTGTCGCTGATGGCGTTCTCGACGTCGGTGAGGAACTCGGCCCCTGGGCCCCGTTCGGCGGACGCCTGGGCGACGGATGCGAGAAGAGACATAGCGCCACAGGCAACTCCCTGTCGGGCGTGGCTGACAAGCACCCCTAAAGGATGGGAATGAAGTGTCACCCGACCGTGATCTTGGTGAGGACCGGAGGCATCCAGAAGAAAGCCGAATCAAACTCGGGATGAAGGAGACAAAAACGCACCAGCACCCCGCGCGCCGGACGAAGGGACGACGCCGGCCGGTGACCGTGGCCCAGCGGCCACTACAGTTCCACGAGATGAGACTCGTCGTCGCGCGCTGCCAGGTCGACTACGCGGGCCGCCTGACGGCCCATCTGCCGATGGCCACGCGAGTGTTGATGCTGAAGGCCGACGGCAGCGTGCTGGTGCACTCCGACGGGGGGTCCTACAAGCCGCTGAACTGGATGTCCCCGCCGTGCTCGGTGCGGGAGGCCACGGCGGACGACGGGCGGCTCGAGTGGCTGGTCACCGGAAGGACCGACGACACGCTGCGCATCCTCATCGAGGAGGTGCTGCACGACTCCAGCCACGAGCTGGGCGCTGATCCCGGTCTCGTGAAGGACGGGGTCGAGAAGCACCTGCAGGAGCTCCTCGCCGAGCACCCCGGCACGTTGACCGGCGGGCTGAGCCTGGTGCGCCGGGAGTACCCGACGGCGATCGGCCCCGTCGACCTGATGTGCCGGGACGCCGACGGCGCCTCGGTCGCCGTCGAGGTGAAGCGGCGCGGCGAGATCGACGGCGTCGAGCAGCTGACGCGCTACCTGGAGCTGCTGAACCGCGACCCGCGCCTGGCCCCGGTGCGCGGCATCCTCGCCGCGCAGGAGATCAAGCCACAGGCGCGGGTGCTTGCCGCCGACCGCGGCATCGCCTGCACGCTGGTCGACTACGACGCCCTGCGCGGCATGGACGACGCGGAGGCCCGGCTCTTCTGATCGGGGGCTCAGCGTATGCCCGCAGGCGGCGGGGCGGCCCGTCCGCCTCAGTCTTGCGCGAGTGTGGCGACGACCTCGTCGGCCGTGCCCCAGGCGAGCGTGACGCCCGCCCCGCCGTGCCCGTAGCAGTGCACGACGTCGCCGACGCGCTCCACGCGGACAGCCGGCCGCACCGGACGCAACCCGACGCGGTGGCGGACCACCGCGCAGCCCGCGAGCTCCGGGACCAGCGCCCGGCCCCGGCGCACCAGCTCCTCGGCGGTGGCCGGTGACGGCGTCCGGCTCCAGTCCCCCTCGTCGGCGGTGCCCCCGACGACCACGACGTCCGAGCGCGGCACGACATACGTCGGGCCCGCCGGGTCGATGCACCACCGATCGAGCCCGCCGGGCCGATCGGGATGGCGCAGGTGGACGACCTGTCCGCGCACCGGCGCGACGGAGCGGTCCCCGGCCAGGAGGCGCGACCCCAGGCCCGCGCAGCTGACCACCAGGTCCGGACCGTCCGCGCCCTCCGCCCGCGCGGGCGGCAGGCACGAGAGCGTCAGCCGCGTGAGGGTGCCCCCGAGGTCGCTCACGCGCCGGGCCAGCCAGGGGAGGTAGACGGACATGTCGGCCACGGGGGCCCGGAACGACCAGCCCCCGCCGTACCCCGCGGGCAGCGTCGTCTCGCGCGCCAGCCCGGGGACGGCCTCGGCCCACCACGGCTCGGGCGGCGGCCGCCGGTGCACCTCGGTGCCGTCGACCATCCGGACCCCGGCGTCGGGCTCGGTGTCCGCGATCGCCTCCAGGGCCGCGTAGGTCGACCGGGCCCACGCCGTGACCCGGCCCTGCGGAAGGGCGCGGTAGGGGTACCAGATCGCCGCGGCGACGGCCGAGGTGGTCTCGAGCGGCAGGTCGCGCGCGACGACGTCGACCCGGTGACCGGCCTCCAGCAGGCGGACGGCGCACGACAGCCCCACCACGCCGGCCCCGACCACCGTCACGCGCGCCATGGTGCCGAGTGTGCCCCGCGGGCGGGGAGCTCAGTCCAGACCGTGCGCGGCGCGGATGACGTCGACGATGCCGTCCATGATCTCGGTCAGGCCGAAGTCCTTGGGCGTGTAGACGGCGGCGACGCCCAGCTCCTCGAGCCTGCGGGCGTCCGAGGTGGGGATGATGCCGCCGACGACCACCGGCACCTCGCCCATGCCCGCCTCGCGCAGACCGTCGAGCACGTCGGGCAGCAGCTCCATGTGGGAGCCGGAGAGGATCGAGATCCCCACGCAGTGCACGTCCTCGGCGACGGCCGCGGCCACGATCTGCTCCGGGGTCAGGCGGATGCCCTGGTAGACCACCTCGAACCCGGCGTCGCGGGCGCGCACGGCGACCTGCTCCGCGCCGTTCGAGTGGCCGTCCAGGCCGGGCTTGCCGACCAGGAGCCGCAGCCGCGTGCCGAGCGCCTCGCCGGTCTCCCGCACGCGGTCGCGCACCCCCGTGAGGTCGGCGCCGGCCTCGGCCACGCCGACGGCCCCGGTCACGCCGGTGGGGGCGCGGAACTCCCCGAACACCTCCCGGAGCGTGCCGGCCCACTCCCCCGTCGTGGCCCCGGCGCGGGCCGCGGCCAGCGTGGCCTCCATGAGGTTCGTGTCGGTCTTGGCGTCCTCCGCCAGGCGCGCCAGCGCCTGCGCCACGCCCGCCTCGTCGCGTTGGGCCTTCCACTCCTCCACGCTGCGCAGGGCGGCGCGCTCGGCCTCCGGGTCGGCGGCCTGGATGGCGGTGTCGAGGTCGGCGGTGAGCGGCGAGGTCTCGGTGGTCTCGAAGCGGTTCACGCCGACGATGACCTCCTCGCCGGACTCGATGGCCGCCCGGCGCGCGGCATGGGCGCTGACGAGCGCCTGCTTCATGTAGCCGGACTCGACGGCCGCGATCGCCCCGCCCATGGCCTGCACGCGGTCCATCTCCTCGCGGGCCCCGGCGACCAGCTCCGCCACCTTCGCCTCGATCACGTGCGAGCCCTCGAAGAGGTCCTCGTACTCGAGCAGGTCGGACTCGAAGGCGAGGACCTGCTGGAAGCGCAGGGACCACTGCTGGTCCCACGGCCGCGGGAGCCCCAGCGCCTCGTTCCAGGCCGGCAGCTGGACCGCGCGGGCGCGGGCGTTCTTCGACAGCGTGACGCCCAGCATCTCCAGCACGATCCGCTGCACGTTGTTCTCCGGCTGGGCCTCGGTCAGGCCGAGCGAGTTGACCTGCACCCCGTAGCGGAAGCGGCGCATCTTCTCGTCCTGCACGCCGTACCGCTCGCGCGTGATCTCGTCCCACAGCTGCACGAAGGCGCGCATCTTGCAGGTCTCCTCGACGAAGCGGACGCCCGCGTTGACGAAGAACGAGATCCGGCCGACGACCTTCTCGAAGTCCTCCTCCGAGACCTGGCCCGACGCCTTCACCTGGTCGAGCACGGCGATCGCGGTGCACAGGGCGTACGCGAGCTCCTGCTGCGGCGTCGCCCCGGCCTCCTGCAGGTGGTAGCTGCAGATGTTGATCGGGTTCCACTTCGGGATCGTGGTCACCGTGTAGGTGATCACGTCGCTGATCAGGCGCAACGAGTGCTCCGGCCCGAAGACGTAGGTCCCGCGGGAGAGGTACTCCTTGATGATGTCGTTCTGGGTCGTCCCCGCGAGCTGCGCGGCGACGTCCTCCGGCGTCGCCCGGCCCTCGGGCACGCCGGCCTGCTCCTCGGCGACCACCTGGTAGAGCGCCAGCAGCCACATGGCGGTGGCGTTGATCGTCATCGAGGTGTTCATCTCCGAGAGCGGGATCTCGTCGAAGAGCCGCCGCATCTCGCCCAGGTGCGGCACGGGGACGCCGACCTTGCCGACCTCGCCCCGCGCCAGCGCGGAGTCCGGGTCGTAGCCGGTCTGGGTCGGCAGGTCGAAGGCGACCGAGAGGCCGGTCTGTCCCTTGGCCAGGTTGCTCCGGTACAGCTCGTTGGACGCCGCAGCGGTGGAGTGCCCGGCATAGGTGCGCATGACCCAGGGACGGTCCTTCTCGGGGCGGTGCTCGCTCATGAGGGCAGGGTACGGCCCCGGTTACTCGCCGGTCACCTGTGTCCCGGTGGGAGGTAGGCCACACGGTTCGCGGGCTCGCCCGCCGGGCGGGTTCGGCACCCCCCGGCAGACTGGGGGGATGCGCCGCGCCTCGAGCCCCCTCCGCCCGCGGCTCGTCGCCGCGCTGACCTGCGCGCTGCTCGTGGTCCCGGCCGCCTGCGGCGGGGACGGGGCCGGGGACGGGGCCGGGGAGGATGGCAAGGACGCCGCCGAGCCGGCGGACGCCCCCGAGCCCGACGCCGAGCCCGCGGGCGAGGTGCGGGAGGTGGCGCCCCGTCCCGAGGGCATCGCCTACAGCCCGGCCCGGGACGCGCTGGTCGTCGGGGTCCGCGACCCCGAGCGCCTGCTGATCCTGGACCCCGGGACCCTCGAGGTGCGCGAGGAGGTCCCGCTGCCCGGCAAGCTGCGCCACCTGCAGATCTCGAAGGACGAGACCACGGCGCTGGTGCCGATCGAGACCGCCAACACGCTCTTCGAGGTCGACCTCGCCTCCGGCGACGTGCGCGAGACGTTGGTCGATCGCTACCCCCACGACGCCACGGGCACCGACAGCGGGGACGTGTGGGTCGGCAACGAGTTCGCGGGGACGATCTCGGTGGTCCGCGACGGCGAGATCGTGGGGACCCTGGAGGACGTCCGGCAGCCCGGAGGGGTGCTGGCCGAGGGCGACCTGGGGGTCTCGGTCGACGTGCGCGAGTACGCGGTGACCACCTACGACCTCGAGAGCATCGAGAAGATCGCACAGGTGCCGGCCGGCGACGGGCCCACCCACGGGCGCCTCGTCGGCGGGGGGCGCCTGGCCGTCTCGGACACCCGCGGCGACCAGATCCTGGTCTACACCCTCGACCCCCTCGAGCAGGTCGCGGCCATCGACCTCCCGGGGACGCCGTACGGCCTCGCCGCGGACCGCCGGAGCCGGACGCTGTGGGTCACGCTGACGGCGACCAACGAGCTCGTCGGCTACGACATGAGCGGCGACCGGCCGCGGGAGATCGAGCGCTACGCCACGGTGCGCCAGCCGAACACCGTGGCCACCACGCCCGGCGCCGACACGCTGTGGGTCACGGGGACGGCGAACGGGGAGATCCAGCGGATCGACCGCTGAGCTCGGCGGCGCCGGCGAGCCTCGCGGCTGACCTAGGCTGGCGACCATGGTCAACCTGACACGCATCTACACGCGCACCGGCGACGCCGGCCGCACGCGCCTCGGCGACATGAGCGAGACCCCGAAGACGGATCTGCGCCTCGCGGCCTACGCCGACGTGGACGAGCTGAACGCGCACATCGGCGTCGCCCTGGCCACCGGCGGACTGGCCGACGACGTCGCTGCGCTGCTCACGCGCGTGCAGAACGACCTGTTCGACGTCGGCGCCGACTTCGCCACCCCGGTGGTCGCCGAGCCCGACTTCCCGCCGCTCCGGGTCGAGCAGGCCTACGTCGACCGGCTCGAGGGATGGTGCGACCAGTACAACGAACCGCTGGAGAAGCTGCGGTCCTTCATCCTGAACGGCGGGACGCCGGGCGCCGCGCAGCTGCACGTGGCGCGGACGGTGGCGCGCCGCGCCGAGCGGTCCGCGTGGGCTGCGTGGGAGGTGCACGCCGAGGTGATGAACCAGGTCGCCCTCACCTACCTCAACCGGCTCTCCGACCTGCTGTTCATCCTCGCCCGGCACGCGAATGCCGAGCAGGGCGACGTGCTGTGGGTGCCCGGCGGCGAACGGGACTGACGCGCCCGGGCGCCCGCTCAGCGCGAGACCGGGCCGTTCTCCCAGTCCGACCCGGGCGGGCCGGACTCGAGCCAGGACTGGAAGCCGGTCAGCGACGAGGGGCTCATCGCGAGCTCCAGCGGCCCGCGCTCCGTCGTGCAGCGGACGATGACGTGGTCGGCGTAGAGCGACATCTGCTCCATGCTCCCCTGGGTGTCGCGGCGCCCCAGGTAGACCAGCGACCGCCGGGCCCAGACGCGGCTGGGACGAGGGCGGAGGGAGAACACGCGGAACCACTCCAGCTCCTCCCCCGCGTAGCGACCCAGCCCGAGCACCCAGCCGCGGCCCGACCGGTCCTCACGGACCCGGTGGCTGAGCTCGAAGGTGCCCCCGTGCCGGGACAGGGTCCGGCGCCGCAGGACCAGCGCCAGCCCGTAGAGCAGCAGGAGCACGAGGAGCGCGCCGACGACGTCCAGCAGCCACAGCCACCAGTCCATCGGCGCTCTCACCCTCCGTCCACGCCCCGACGATCATCCCGGCCCCGGCCCCGGCCCCGGCCCGAGCGGGCTGGGGCCGGACCGTGGCCTCACCCTACGGGTCGGTCGCGGCACCCGGCGGCCGCGCGCGGCGGCGAGGGGTGGTTCAGGCCCGCTCCGCGGCGCGGATGCGGGCCTCCAGCAGGCGCACGTACTCCATGGCCACGTCCTCGTGGGCCTCGTGCGCGCGCTCGAGGTCCTGCCGGGCCCGCTCCAGGTCGATGTCGTGCGACATCTCGGCGTACTCGGCCAGGATCGACACGCGGTTGGCGGCGACGGAGATGAAGCCGGAGCTCACCGCGGCCACCCAGGTCTCCCCGTCGGCGGTCCGCACGTCGACGACCCCGTGGACCAGCAGCGAGAGGATCGGGGCGTGGTCGGACAGGATGCCGACGTCGCCCTCGGTGGTGCGGGCGATGACCTGCGTGGCCTCGCCCGACCACACCAGCCGGTCCGCCGACACCAGCTCGACCTGCAGCGGCTCGCTCACTGTCTCCTCATTCCTGCGCCTCGCGTGCTGTTGATGCGTCCTGCGTGGCTGGTCCGGCCGGGAGGCCCCGGCCGGACCGGCGGCGTCACAGGTTCTTCTGGATCTCCGCCCAGTTGGCCTCGACGTCGTCGAGGCCGCCGCACATGAAGAAGGCCTGCTCGGCCACGTGGTCGTAGTCGCCGTCGGCGATCTTGTTGAACGCCTCGATGGTGTCCGCCACGGGCACCGTCGAGCCCTCCATGCCGGTGAACTGCTTGGCCACGTAGGTGTTCTGCGACAGGAACCGCTGGATCCGGCGCGCCCGGTGCACGACCACCTTGTCCTCCTCGGACAGCTCGTCGACACCGAGGATCGCGATGATGTCCTGCAGCTCCTTGTTGCGCTGCAGGATCCCCTTGATCCGGATGGCGCAGTCGTAGTGCTGCTGGCCGATGTACTGCGCGTCGAGGATCCGCGAGGTCGACGTCAGCGGGTCCACGGCGGGGTAGATGCCCAGCGACGCGATCTCGCGCGAGAGCTCCGTGGTCGCGTCCAGGTGGGCGAACGTGGTGGCCGGCGCGGGGTCGGTGTAGTCGTCCGCGGGCACGTAGATCGCCTGCATCGAGGTGATCGAGTGGCCCCGGGTCGAGGTGATCCGCTCCTGGAGCTGACCCATCTCGTCCGCCAGCGTGGGCTGGTAGCCCACCGCCGAGGGCATCCGGCCGAGCAGGGTCGAGACCTCCTGGCCGGCCTGGGTGAAGCGGAAGATGTTGTCGATGAAGAGCAGCACGTCCTGGCTCTTCACGTCGCGGAAGTACTCCGCCATCGTCAGCCCCGCCAGCGCGACGCGAAGCCGGGTGCCCGGCGGCTCGTCCATCTGGCCGAAGACCAGGGCGGTCTGGCCGATGACCCCGGCCTCCTCCATCTCGACCATGAGGTCGTTGCCCTCACGCGTGCGCTCGCCCACGCCCGCGAACACGGACACGCCACCGTGGTCGGTGGCCACGCGGGCGATCATCTCCTGGATCAGCACGGTCTTGCCGACACCGGCGCCGCCGAAGAGGCCGATCTTGCCGCCCAGCACGTAGGGCGTGAGCAGGTCGATGACCTTGATGCCGGTCTCGAACATCGTCGTCTTCGCCTCGAGCTGGTCGAAGGCGGGAGCCTTGCGGTGGATGCTCCACCGCTCCTCGACGTCGAGGGTCTCCCCCTCCTTCAGGTTCAGGCACTCGCCCGTGGTGTTGAACACCTTGCCGAGCGTCACGTCACCGACCGGCACCCGGATCGGGTAGCCGGTGTCGGTCACCGGCGCGCCGCGGACCATGCCGTCGGCGGGCTTCATCGAGATGGCGCGGACCACGCCGTCGCCGATGTGCTGCTCGACCTCGAGCGTGATGGTCGTCGTCGTGCCACCCAGCTCGACGTCGACGGTGAGCGCGTTGTAGATCTCGGGCATCTGGTCGGTCGGGAACTCGACGTCCACGACCGGGCCGATCACCCGGGTGATCCGGCCGGCGGCCCCGCCGCCGCCCTCGGTCTCGGTGGCCTCGTCAACAGTGGCAGTCATGGTCTCTCACTCTTTCCCGGCATTGGCGTCGGCAAGGGCGTTGACGCCACCGACGATCTCGCTGATTTCCTGGGTGATTCCGGCCTGGCGGGCCTGGTTGGCGATCCGCCTGTACTTCTTGATGAGCTCCTCCGCGTTGTCCGTGGCCGCCTTCATGGCCTTCTGGCGCGCGGCGAGCTCGGAGGCGGCCGCCTGCAGCAGGGCGAAGAAGACCCGGCTCTGCACGTAGCGCGGCAGCAGCTCGTCGAGCACCTGCTCGGCCGACGGCTCGAACTCGAAGAGCGGCAGCACCTCCCCCTCGGGCGGCCTCTCCTCGCCCTCGACCACCTCCAGCGGCAGCAGGCGGACCTGCGTCGGCTCCTGGGTGAGCATCGACTTGAAGCGCGTGAAGACGATGTGCACCTCGTCCACACCGGCCGGCTCGTCCTCGGACGCCTCCTCCGCGTCGGAGAGGAAGGCGGCGATCAGGGTCTCCCCGATCGCCTTGGCGATGTCGTAGGTGGGCCCGTCGGAGTGACCCGACCACGACTTGGCCACCTCGCGGCCCCGGAAGCCGAAGTAGGCCTCGCCCTTGCGCCCACTGACGTAGGTGACGACCTCCTTGCCCTCCTCGTGCAGGCGCTCCGTGAGCCGCTCCGACTCCTTGATCACGTTGGCGGAGTAGGCACCCGCGAGCCCCCGGTCGCTGGTCACGACCAGCACCGCGGCCCGCTTCGGGTCCTCCGGCTCCGTGGTCAACGCGTGGTCGACGTTGGAGAAGGTCGCGACCGCCGAGACCGCGCGGGTCAGCTCACGGGCGTACGGCGCCGCGGCCTGGGCGCGCTGCTGCGCCTTGACGATGCGGGACGCAGCAATGAGCTCCATGGCGCGCGTGATCTTCTTCATCGACTCTGTCGACTTGATCTTCGCGCGGTACTCACGCAGCGATACGGCCATGGTTCAGCCCCGCTTCTGCTTGACGATCTGCTCCTGGTCCTCGTCCTCCTCGTCGGAGGCCTCGTGCTCCTCGCGACCGGGCTTGATGCTCCCGCCCTCCGAGGTCTCGAACTGGTCGAGGAACGAGTCGTAGGCCTGCTCCAGCGACGAGGCCGTGTCGTCCTCGAACTTCGTCGTCTCGCGGATGGCGTTCAGGATGCCCTCGTGCGAGCGCTTGATGTAGTCGAGGAACTCGCGTTCGAAGCGCAGCACGTCGTCGGTGGGGACCGGGTCGAGTCGACCGGTGGTACCCGTCCACAGGGAGACCGTCATCTCCTCGACGGGGTACGGCGAGTACTGCGGCTGCCGGAGCAGCTGCATCAGCCGCTGTCCGCGGTCCAGCTGCTGCCGCGAGGCCGCGTCGAGGTCGGAGGCGAACATCGCGAACGCCTCCATGGCGCGGAACTGCGCCAGGTCGACCTTGAGCGACCCCGTCACGGACTTCATCGCCTTCGTCATCGCGGCGCCACCCACCCGGGAGACCGACACACCGACGTCGATGGCCGGCCGCTGGTTGGCGGCGAAGAGGTCCGACTGCAGGAAGATCTGCCCGTCGGTGATGGAGATGACGTTGGTGGGGATGAAGGCCGAGACGTCGTTCGCCTTGGTCTCGATGATCGGCAGGCCGGTCATCGAGCCCTTGCCCATCTCGTCGGAGAGCTTGGCGCAGCGCTCCAGCAGGCGGGAGTGCAGGTAGAAGACGTCACCCGGGTAGGCCTCGCGGCCCGGCGGGCGACGCAGCAGCAGCGACACCGCGCGGTAGGCCTCGGCCTGCTTGGTCAGGTCGTCGAAGACGATCAGGACGTGCTTGCCGTCGTACATCCAGTGCTGCCCGATCGCCGAACCGGTGTAGGGCGCCAGGTACTTGTAGCCCGCGGAGTCGGACGCCGGGGCGGCGACGATGGTGGTGTACTCCAGCGCGCCGGCCTCGTCGAGGGCGCCGCGGACCGAGGCGATGGTCGACCCCTTCTGGCCGATCGCCACGTAGATGCAGCGCACCTGCTTCTCCGGGTCGCCGGTGTCCCAGTACTGCTTCTGGTTGATGATGGTGTCGACGGCGATCGTGGTCTTGCCGGTGGCGCGGTCGCCGATGATCAGCTGCCGCTGCCCACGCCCGATCGGCGTCATCGAGTCGATGGCCTTGATGCCGGTCGCGAGGGGCTCGTGCACCGACTTGCGCTGCACCACGGAGGGCGCCTGCAGCTCGAGGGCTCGGCGGCCCTCGGTCTCCAGGTCGCCCAGCCCGTCGATGGGCTTGCCGAGCGGGTCGACGACCCGGCCCATGAAGCCGTCGCCGACGGGGACCGAGAGGACCTCGCCGGTGCGGCGCACCGCCTGGCCCTCCTCGATGCCCTCGAAGTCGCCGAGGATCACGACGCCGATCTCGCGGGTGTCGAGGTTCAGGGCGAGGCCCTGCGTGCCGTCCTCGAACTCGAGCAGCTCGTTGGCCATCGCCGAGGGGAGGCCGCTGACCCGCGCGATGCCGTCGCCGGCCTCGGCGACCGTGCCGACCTCCTCACGGCTGGCCGTCTCGGGCTCGTAGTCCGACACGAAACGCTGGAGCGCGTCCCGGATCTCGTCCGGACGAATGGAGAGCTCCGTCATCACTCTTCCTTCTCACTTGGGGGTGCCCGGTGGGCGTGGTCGGATGTCCTGTGCGGCGGGTCGGTCAGCCGGCGATCTTGCGGCGTACCTCGTCCAGGCGACTGGCCACCGTGCCGTCGATGACCTCGTCGCCGATCTCCACGCGCGCCCCGCCCAGCACCGCGCGATCCACCAGGACGTTGAGGTGCACGTCGCGGCCGTACTGCCGCGTCAGTGCCTCGGCCAGTCGCTGCCGGGCGCTCTCGGGGAGCTCGTCGGCGACCAGGACGGTGGCGACGTGCTCGCCGAACACGTCGGCGGCGACCTGCTCGTAGGCCTTGAGCGCCACGCTCACGGTGCTGTAGGTGTCGGCCAGGGCCCGCTCCGCGAGGAGCACGGTGGCGGGCAGGGCCTTGTCCTCCAGGAGTCCCCGCACCAGGTCCTGCTTGGCCTCGAGGCCACGCGCCGGGTCCGAGAGCGCGACGCGCAGCTCGGGGTGCTCCTTGAGGGTCCTGCCCACGGCGAAGAGCTCGTCCTCGAGCCGCCCCCGAGCCTCGGTCGAGCGGGCCACGGCGACGACGCCGAGCAACGCCAGGGCGTTCGCGAGGTCCCGGCTGGAGGTCCACCGCCGGCGGACCGCCTCGGTGACCAGGGCGAGGGCGTGCTCGTCGATCTTGCCCGACACCAGCGTGTCGACCAGGCCCGAACGAGCGTCGGGAGGCGTCGACACGTCCGTCGCCGCGCGGCGCAGCCCCGGCTCGGAGCGGAGAAGGTCCGCCAACGAGAAGAGGTCGCTGCCGACGCGGCTCCCGTCGGCACCGGACTCGACCCGCTCGCGCAGGTCGTCGCGCAGGGCGGCGACGGTCTCGGCCGAGGCACCACGGAAGTCCATCAGCCGACCCCGCTCTGGTCGGGGCTCCGGTCCTGGTCGCTCTCGAGATCGGCCAGGAAGCGCTCGACCACGCGGTTGGCGCGGTCGTCGTCCTCCAGCGTCTCCCCGACGATGCGCTCGGCCAGCGTCGTCGCCAGGCTGCCCACCTCGGCCCGGAGGGAGGCGACGGCGTGCTGCCGCTCCGCCGCGATCTGCGACTGCGCGTGCTCCACGATCCGGTTGCTCTCCTGCTGGGCCTGCTCGCGCAGCTCGGCGATGATCTGGGCGCCCTCCTCCCGGGCGTCCTCCCGGATCCGGGCGGCCTCGTGCCGGGCCTCCGTGATCTGGGCCCGGAACTCCTCCTCGGCCTGCTGAGCGGCGGCCTTGGCCTCCTCCAGCTCCGAGAACTGGTCCCGGATCGCGTCCTGGCGCTTGGTCATCGCCCGATTGATCGGGGGGATGATGTAGCGGCCGAGGAGGAACACGATCAGGGCGAAGGCGAGCAGCTCCACCAGGAACGTGCCGTTCGGCACGAGGAAGTTGCTCTCGAGCGGGACGAGCAGGCTCGTGACGCTTGCCATGTGTCGGTCCTTTGCTTAGCGAGGTGTTCCGGTCGGCACTGTTCGATCAGCCGGGGCGGATCAACCCAGGACGAAGACGAACAGGGCCATGAAGGCGAGGTTGATGAAGAACATCGCCTCGACCAGGCCCACCGTCAGGAAGAAGATGGTCTGCAGGCGGCCCTGGGCCTCGGGCTGCCGGGCCGTGCCCTCGATGTACGACGCTCCGGCCAGGCCGTCGCCGATGCCCGCGCCGATCGCTCCGCCGGCGAGGGCGACGCCACCGCCGACGAACGCCCCGGCGAGGGTGACTGCCTCATCGCTCACTGCCATGTGTCTCTCCTTGGTTGGGCACCGCGTCGTGCGGTGCTCGTGGGTGCCGCGGCGGCGCCGTCAGTGCGCGGACGCGGTCGCTTTCTCGTCGAGCTGGTCCCGTTCGTCGACCTCGTCGGCCTCGTCGTGCTCCTCGTGCCCGGCACCGGCCATGCCGAAGTACAGGACGACGAGCAGGGCGAAGATGAAGGCCTGGATCCCACCGATGAACATCTCGAACAGCTTCCAGACGATGTTCGGCGCCCAGAGGGCGTAGATCGGCATCAGGGCGATCAGCGAGATCATGATCCCGCCGGCGAACATGTTGCCGAACAGCCGCAGCGCCAGGGTGATCGGCTTGATCAGCTCCTCGAGGATGTTCAGCGGGAGCAGCACGGGGAATGGCTCGACGAAGTGCTTGAAGTAGCCCTTCACACCCTTCTGCCGGATGCCGTAGATCCACACGCCCACGATGCAGAAGGCAGCCATCGCGTAGGTCAGGTTGGTGTCCGCGGTGGGCGGGGGCAGCAGGTGCAGGTCGTCATTGATGTGCGTCGGGAGGATCTCCAGCCAGTTGGCGAAGAGGATGAAGAAGAACAGGGCCACGGCCATCGGCACGACCACCGGGTGCAGCCGGCCGAGGTTGGCCTCGACCTCCTTGTTCACGTGGCCGACCACGCCCTCCCACATCAGCTGGACCTTGGAGGGGACGTGGTTGTCCGGGTCGCGGGTGAGCGCATTGCGGGCCACCAGGCCCAGCACCATGACCAGCGACCCGGCCACGATGGTGGTCCAGATCGTGTCCATGTTGAAGGTCATGCCCAGGAACTCGCGCTGGACGTGCTCGCCGATCTCGATCCCCGACTCGAGCGGAAGGATGCCGATCATGAGTGCTTCTTCAACTCCTTCAGCAGGGGCAGCCCGGTCATGACCAGGGCGATCAGGCGGAACAGCGCGAGACCGAGCAGGAGGCCGACGCCATCGGGCCAGAGCCAGGCTGCGGCACCGACGGCGACCGCACCCACCACGGCCAGTCGGATGATCGTAGAGGCGGCCATCTGACCGCGCGAGGGGTGGGTGCCGCTGGCGATGATCCGCAACAGCCACCACTCGGTGGCCAGGTGGTTGAGGAGTCCGATGGCGACGCCGCCGGCGATGCAGCCCGCGAGCCGCCACTCGTCGAGCTGGCCGGCGACCCAGAAGGACGCGACGATCAGGGACAGGCCCACCAGGATCGTCTTGCGCTGGTCGCGCACCACCCGCCAGATGTCCGCCCGGTCAGCGCCCGGCGCCACCTCGGACGACGTCGGCCCCGTCACGGTCATCCCGGCTTACTCTCGGAGGGCGGCGCGGACGCGGGCCCAGAAGGCGAATCCGCCTGCGACCACGCCCGCGGCGATGCCGACGAGCACACCGACCGGCTCGGTGCCGGCCCACGAGTCGACGGCGAGGCCGATCCCCGTCCCGGCGACGACGGCACCCGCCAGGAGGCCGCCGAGGCCCACGAGGTCGCGACCTCGCAGAGGGTTGGCTGGGGCGTCATCGTCCATTCACCAGGTTCGCAATCACGGGCGGAGAGGTCGTCGACGAGGGAGAGCCGGGCACAACCAACCCCGGCGGCGAGGTGGCCGACGACTGCGCGAAACTACCACAGCGAGCGGGGCCGTCCGGCCCGTGGGCGCGGCCGGGCGGGAGGGGGCCGAAGGGGCTCTCGGCAAGTGCGGTCGTCATCGGTTGGCGGCCGTTCTGTCGGGGGCGTCCGTCGTCCTGCGGCGTTCCGGCGAAACTATCACAGGCGTCGGAAGGGACGACCCTGGTCGTCGGGAGCCGCCGGGTCGGCCGCCCGGGGCGCGTGAGGGATCTCGCCGGTGGTCGGCGCGGGGGTGTCCCCCTTCTCGAGCACCCGCACCCCGGGCAGGCTCGGCAGCAGGAAGGTGGCCGTCAGGGTCAGCGCCACCATCCCCGCCAGCAGCGACCAGACCAACCCCCCGCTCTCCAGGCTGACGAGCACGGTGCCGAAGCCGATCAGCGCGGCCCAGGCCCACATGATCAGCACCGCGCGGCGGTGCGAGTGGCCGATCTCGAGCAGCCGGTGGTGCAGGTGCAGCTTGTCCGGGGCGAACGGCGAACGCCCGGCCCGGGTCCGGCGGACCACCGCGAGCACCAGGTCGAGCAACGGCACCACGAGGATCGAGATCGGCAGGAGCACGGGCAGCAGCGTGGGCAGCAGGCTGGCGTCCCCGCCGCCCCGCCCCTGGCTGATGTCCGAGGCGGGGAACTGACCGGTCAGCGTCACCGCGGAGGCCGAGAGCACCAGCCCGATCAGCATCGACCCGGAGTCCCCCATGAAGAGGCGGGCGGGGTGGAAGTTGTGCGGCACGAAGCCTGCGCAGGCGCCGGCCAGCGCGGCGCACAGGATCGCGCCCGTGACGGCCAGCGTCTGGCCGTTGACGTTGGCGAGCTGGTAGCAGAACGCCCAGAAGGCCACCGCCCCGAGCCCGACGACGCCGGCCGCCAGGCCGTCGAGCCCGTCGACGAAGTTCACCGCGTTGCAGGTCGCGACCACGACCAGCACGGTGAGCAGGCCGCCCTGGGTGGCATCCAGGGCGAAGACGCCGCCCCCGGGCTGCGGGAAGAAGACGTACTGCACGCCCAGCGCCGCCAGCACGCCCGCCGCGAGCACCTGGCCGCCGAGCTTGGTGAGCGCGTCGATGTCGAAGATGTCGTCGAGCACCCCGACGAAGCAGATCAGCGCCCCGGCGACGAGGACCACGCCGGCCGGGCGCAGCACCTCCTCGCCGCCGCGCGAGAGAAAGGGCAGCTGGCGAGCAACGACGTAGGCGGCGGCGAGGCCCCCGAGCATCGCCAGCCCGCCCAGGTAGGGGATCGGCTCGGCGTGCACGTCGCGGTCGCGGACGGCGGCCACGGCGTCGGTGCGGATCGCGATCTCGCGGGCCACGACGGTGAGCAGGTAGGTCACCGACGCGGCCACGAGGAAGACGACCAGGTATTCGCGCACGCGCCGCTACGCCTCCTCAGACCCGCTGTCCGACCCGCTGTCCGACCAGCCGTCCACGAGCGTCGCTCCCAGCGGCTCCAGCACGGCGTTGAGCTCCTCGGTCGGCAGCGCGCCCCGCCGCAGCACCCGGCCCTGGGCCCCGGTGACGTCGACGATGGTGGACGCCTCCTGATGCCCTGACCAGCCGGCGTCGAGCACGACGGCCACCTCGTCGCCCAGCATCTCCTCGGCGTCGTCGGCGCTGAGCGCCGCCGGGTGACCCGAGAGGTTGGCGCTGCTCACCGCGAGCGGGCCGGTGCGCTCCAGCACCTCGAGCGCCAGCGGGTGGTCGGGCATCCGCACGGCCACCGTGCCCCGGGTCTCCCCCAGGTCCCAGCGCAGCGACGGCTGCTGGCGGCACACCAGGGTCAGCGGCCCGGGCCAGAACTCGTCGATCAGCGACCGGGCGTAGCCCGGCAACGCCACGGTCAGCGCGTCGATGGTCGTCGAGGCGCTGACCAGCACCGGGGGAGGCATCTCGCGTCCGCGGCCCTTGGCCTCGAGGAGGCGGCTCACGGCCTCCTCGTCGAAGGCGTCGCAGGCGATCCCGTAGACCGTGTCCGTCGGCAGCACGACCAGGTCCCCCCGTCGGACCGCGACGGTCGCGGCGTCGATGGCGGCCTCGCGCTCCTCGTCGGTGCCGGTGGGGTACCGCTCGCTCACCTGTTGCCTCCCGCTGCCGGTCCCCGTCGGGTCACTCGGGGCTCATCGTGCCAGCCGCGCCGTCGTGAACCGCGGACGACCGGCCAGGTCGGCGTGATCGGTCACCTCGACCCAGCGGCCCGCCGCCGCGAAGAGCCCCGGCACCGCCGCTCCCTGGCTGTCGGCATGCTCCACGCCGACGACGCCGCCGGGACGCAGCAGCGCCGCGGCTCGTCGCTCGACGGCACGCAGTGCCTCGAGGCCGTCCTGGCCGGAGAAGAGCGAGACGTGGGGGTCGTGGTCGCGCACCTCCGGCTGGACCGACTCCCAGGCCTCCAGCGGGATGTACGGCGGGTTGCAGGTCACCACGTCGACCGCCCCCTCGAGCTCCTCGAAGGCCTCCGCCAGGTCGCCCGCGCGCAGGTCGACACCGGTGCCCGCGAGGTTGCGGGCCGCCCACGCCACCGCCCGCGGGTCCAGCTCGACCGCGTGGACCCGGGCGGCGGGCACCTCGGCGGCCACGGCGGCGGCGATCGCCCCGGAGCCGGTGCAGAGGTCGACGACGACCGGAGCCGCGACGTCCCGGGCCCGCTCCACCGCCCAGCCCGCCAGCACCTCGGTCTCGGGCCGGGGCACGAACACGCCCGGCCCCACCGCCAGCTCGAGGTGCCGGAAGGGCGCGGCACCCGTCAGGTGCTGCAGCGGCTCGCGCGCGCCGCGGCGGGCGACGAGCGCCTCGAAGGCCCCCGCGGGGCCGGAGGGGACCTCCTCGACCAGCGCGAGCCGACCCCGGCTGGTTCCCAGGACGTGCGCGAGGAGGACCGCCGCGTCGTGCTCGGGACTGGCGACACCCGCCCGGCCGAGGCGGTCCGCCGCAGCGGCGAGCAGGTCGCGCGTCCCCCGGCCGCCCGCCACGTCACTCCTCCAGCGCCGCGAGCCGCGCGGCCAGGTCGGCCTGGACGCATGCGTCCAGCACGGGGCCGAGGTCCCCGTCGAGCACCTGGTCGAGGTTGTGTGCCTTGTATCCCGTGCGGTGGTCGGAGATCCGGTTCTCCGGGAAGTGATAGGTGCGGATCCGCTCGGACCGGTCCACCGTGCGCACCTGGCTGCGCCTGGCGTCGCTCGCGGCGGCGTCGGCCTCCTCCTGTGCCGCGGCCAGCAGCCGGGCGCGCAGGATCCGCAGCGCCTGCTCCCGGTTCTGGAGCTGCGACTTCTCGTTCTGGCAGCTGACCACGATGCCGGTGGGCAGGTGGGTGATCCGCACCGCCGAGTCGGTCGTGTTCACGCTCTGCCCGCCCGGCCCGGAGGACCGGAAGACGTCGACACGCAGGTCGTTCTCGTCGACCTCCACATCCACCGGCTCCGCCTCGGGGAGCACCAGCACCCCCGCGGCGCTGGTGTGCACGCGGCCCTGCGACTCGGTGACCGGCACCCGCTGCACGCGGTGCACCCCGCCCTCGAACTTCAGCATGGCGTAGGGGCCCTCCCCCGGCCCGGTTGGCCCCTTCGCCTGGATCGCCACGGTGACGGACCGGTAGCCGCCGAGATCCGACTCCGCGGCGTCCAGCACCTCGAGGCGCCACCCGCGCCGCTCGGCGAACCGGGCATACATCCGCAGCAGGTCGGCCGCGAAGAGCGCGGACTCCTCGCCGCCCTCGCCGGACTTCACCTCGAGCAGCGCGTCCTTGTCGTCCGCGGGGTCGCGCGGCACGAGCAGCTGGCGCAGCCGCTCCTCGGCGGCCTCGCGCTGCCGGGCCAGGGACTCGGCCTCCTCGGCGAAGGCCGGGTCCTCGGAGGCCAGCTCGCGGGCCGCCTCGAGATCGCCGCCCAGCCGCTGCCACTCGCCCCAGGCCCGGACGACGACCGTCAGCTCGGCGTGCCGCTGGCCCAGCCGTCGCGCCTGCACCGGGTCCGCGTGCACCGCCGGGTCGGCGAGACGCCGCTCGAGGTCGCGGTGCTCCTCGGCCAGGGTGGCGACGGCCTCGAACACGGGACTCCTCGGATCGGGCTGGTGCGGACGCACGAACGCCGGCCGACGTCCGGGGACGACGGCCGGCGCTGGGGGGAAGCTACTGGACCTGGTCGCGGCCCTTGCCCTGGGCCGCCTGGGCCTTGGCGTAGCGCTTCTCGAAGCGGGCCACGCGGCCACCGGTGTCCAGGATCTTCTGCTTGCCCGTGTAGAACGGGTGGCACTGCGAGCACACGTCGGCGCGGATGACGCCGTCGCTCGCGGTGCTGCGGGTGGTGAACGTCGCGCCGCAGGTGCAGGTCACCTGGGTCTCGACGTACGCCGGGTGGATGTCCTTCTTCATGGTGTCCTCTCAGCCGCCGGGTCGCCGCGAGCGCCGTGCACGCGGCGTGAACCGGAACCAACGGCACAGTCTGCCACCCGTGCCAACGGCGGGGCGAATCCGCTTGTTCCCCGAGCGGGCGGCGGTTCGAGCGCCGGGCAGGCCGGGTTTCAGGCGACCTTGGTGAGCAGCGCCTGCACCCGGGTGGCCAGCTCGCGCGGGCTGAACGGCTTGGTGATGTAGTCGTCCGCGCCGGAGGAGAAGCCCGTCTCCACGTCGGCCTCCTGGGCCCGCGCCGTGAGCAGGATGACCGGGAGGTCGGAGAGCGAGGAGTCGTCGCGGAGCGCCCGCATCGCGTCGAGGCCCGACATGCCCGGCATCATGATGTCCAGGATGGCCAGGTCGGGGCGGGAGATGCGGCAGGCCTCCAGCGCCGCCGCGCCGTCACCCACGGTGGTGATGTCATGACCGAGCGTCGTCAGCTTGAACTCGACGAGCTCTCGGATGTCGACGTCGTCGTCGGCGACCAGGATCCGGGCCACGTCAGCACCTCCCTCGAAGCCACGCGCGTGCAGGAGTCCCCACCATAGCGACGTGGGGACGGTCGATGGACGCGATTGGCACACATCCGGGAGACTGGGCCGACCGGGTCAGCCCGTGCCGCGGTCCCCGCTCGCGGGGGACTGCCGGACGCGCGTCAGCAGCTCCGCATTGGTGCGCGAGCCACGGAGCCGCTCGAGCAGCTCCTCCAGGCCGGACCGGGCGTCGGTGGTCGACAGGGCGCGGCGCAGCTGCCCGAGCGCCGCGAGCTCGTCGCGCTCCGTGATGAGCTCCTCGTGGCGGGTGGCCGACCGCACCGCGTCCACGGCGGGGAACAACCGGCGATCGGCCAGCTCGCCGCGCAGGCGCAGCTCCATGCTGGCGGTGCCTTGCAGCTCCTCGAAGATCACCTCGTCCATGCGCGAGCCCGTCTCGACCGCGGCGGTCGCGATCATGGTCAGGGAGCCGCCGTTCTCGACGTTGCGCGCCGCGCCGAAGAGCTTCTTCGGCGGGTGCAGGGCCGCCGCGTCGACGCCCCCCGAGAGCACGCGGCCGCTGGCCGACGCCGAGAGGTTGAAGGCCCGGCCGAGGCGCGTCATGCCGTCCATCAGCACCACCACGTCGTGGCCGAGCTCCACGAGCCGCTTGGCCCGCTCGATCGCCAGCTCGGCGACGTTCGTGTGGTCCGCCGGTGTCCGGTCGAAGGTGGACGAGATGACCTCCCCCTTGACCAGACGCTCGTACTCCGTGACCTCCTCGGGGCGTTCGTCGACCAGGAGCACCATCAGGTGGCACTCGGGGTTGTTGGTGGAGACGGCCCGCGCGATCGTCTGCAGCACCGTCGTCTTGCCGGCGCGGGGCGGCGAGATGAGGAGCCCGCGCTGTCCCTTGCCGATGGGTGCGACGAGGTCGACCATCCGCCCCACGAGCTCGTCGGGGGCGGTCTCCAGGCGCAGACGCTCGTCGGGCGAGACGGGGGTGAGCGCACCGAAGTCGGGACGAGAGCGGGCGCCGTCGGGCTCGGCGCCGTTGACGCTGTCCACCTGCACCATCGGGTTGAACTTCTCGCGGCGCTCCCCCTCGCGGGGCTGGCGAACCTGGCCCACCACCGCGTCACCACGCCGCAGGCCGTGCTTGCGGACCAGAGAGAGCGAGAGGTAGACGTCGTCGGCCCCCGCCAGGTAGCCGCTGGTGCGCACGAACGCGTAGTTGTCCAGCACGTCGACGATGCCGGCAGCGGGGACCAGCACGTCGTCCTCGAGGATCGTGGTGTCGGGCTCGCTGCGGCCGCGACCGCCGCGGTTGTCCGGGCGCTCGCGCCCGCGCCGGCGCCGGTTGCGGCGGCTGCCGCCCTCGTCGTCGGAGTCGTCCTGCTGGGCGGCGCGCTGGTTCCCGCCCTGGTTGCCGCCCGGCTGGCCCTTGCCCGGCTGGCCCTTGCCCTGCTGGCCCTTGTCGGGCTGGCCCTTGTCGTGCTGGCCCTTGTCCTGCTGGCCCCTGTCCTGCTGGCCCCTGTCCTGCTGGCCCTTGCCCTGCTGGCCCTTGTCGGGCTGCCCCTTGTCGGGCTGGCCCTTGCCCTGCTGGCCCCTGCCCTGCGGGCCCTTGTCGGGCTGCCCCTTGCCCTGCTGGCCCTTGTCCGGCTGGCCCTTGTCCGGCTGGCCCTGGCCCTGCTGGCCGCGGTCCTGGGTCTTCCCCTGCTCGCCGCCCTGGCCCGGGGCCTCCCCCCGGCCGCCGTCGCGGTTCCCGGACGGGCCGCGCTCCTCGGGTGCGGGGTCGGGGGCGGGCGGCTGCTCCTTGGCCTGCGGGGTGCCGCCGCCACCGGTCTGGGCCGCACGGATGGCCTCGACGAGCTGCGCCTTGCGCATCTGCTGGGCCCCGTCGATGCCCATGCCGGTGGCCATCGCCTTGAGGTCCGCGAGCAGCATGGTGCTCAGGCCGCCGCGCTTGCGCGGCGACTGCTGGCCCCCCTCGGGAGTGCCGGCGTCGGTCGATTCGGTCACGTGAGTCCTTCCCACGTCTTGGGCCGCCCCCGGCCCCAGAGCGGGGACATCGGCGACGGCGTCCGGTGGTCCGCCTCTCCCGCCGACCGGCGCACGCCCCGGACACGGGACGATCGACGGCGATGCCGGGGAAAGGTGCTCCGGCCGGCCGGACGCTGCCCGGCGGGCTCGGAGCGACACCTGAGCGGTGCGGCGTGAGCGTACCACCGGCGAGCCGCAGCGGCAGGTCAGGCCGTTCGCACGCCCCGGGGGTCGATCCGGAGGCGGTGCGTCCTCCACCCGGCCGGGCACCGCCGCGCGAGGTCCCCCGCCGGGTCACCCCCCTCGACCGTGAGCGCCAGGACCGTGGGACCGGCGCCGGACACGAAGGCGGGCACACCGTGAGCGCGGAGCTGCTCGACCAGGTCCAGCGACGCGGGCATGGCGGGGCGACGGTACCGCTGGTGGAGCCGGTCGCGGGTCGCCGGGAGCAGCAGCTCGGGCCGCCCGCTCAGCGCCAGGACCAGGAGGGCGGCCCGCCCGGCGTTCGCCGCGGCATCCGCGTGCGGCACCTCCGCCGGCAGCAGCCCCCGGGCCATCCGGGTCGACACCGGGTCCGGCGGCACGAAGGCGGTGGCCCCGATGCGCGGGTCCACGTCGGCGCGGACCGCGAGCCAGCGCCCGTCGCCCAGTGACGCGACCTCGTCGTCGGCCAGGTGGGCGCAGGTGACGAGGCCGCCCAGCAGGGCGGGCGCCACGTTGTCGGGGTGCCCCTCGAGGTCGGCGACCAGCTGGAGCGCGGCGTCGTCGTCGAGCCGGTCGGCGCCGTCGGTCACGAGGCGGCGCGCCAGCGCGACGCCGCCCACGATCGCGGCCGAGGAGGAGCCGAGGCCGCGGCTGTGCGGGATGGCGTTGCGGCACGCCAGCTCCACCGGCGGCGGCGTGAGCCCCATGCGTCGCAGGGCCGCGTGCAGCGCCCGGACCACCAGGTGCGTCTCGTCGCGCGGCACGTCGTCGGCGCCCTCCCCGGTCACCTCCACGCGGGCCGGGCCGTCGACCACGCGCGCCTCCAGCTCGTCGCGCAGGTCCAGCGCGAGACCCAGGGCGTCGTAGCCCGGGCCGAGGTTGGCCGAGGTCGCGGGCACGGAGACGCGCACGACCTCGCGGCAGAAGGGGGCGCCCACGCCGCTCGCCCGCCCTCAGACGAGGCCGGCGGCGCCGGCCGCGGCGTCCACGTCGGCGTCCACGACCGTGTCGACGATCGAGCCGAAGCCCTCCAGGGCCGTGGCGGTGTCCTTGAGGCCGTGGCCCGTCACGGTCACCGCCACGGTGGCCCCGGCATAGGACTCCCCCGCCGCGAGCTCGGCCAGCATGCCGGCCACGCCGACCGCGGACGCCGGCTCGACGAAGACGCCGTCGCGGCAGGCCAGCTCCCGCTGCGCGGCCAGGATCGCGTCGTCGCTCAGCGCCGCGAACCGGCCGCCCGACTCCTCGGCCGCGTCGACGGCGAGCCGCCAGGAGGCGGGGTTGCCGATCCGGATCGCGGTGGCCCGCGTCTCCGGGTGCGGCACGAGCGCGCCCGTGACCAGGGGCGCGGCCCCCTCGGCCTGGAACGCCCGCATGACGGGCCGCCGGGTCGCGCGGCCCCGGTCCGCGTACTGCCGGTAGCCCAGCCAGTACGCCGAGATGTTCCCGGCGTTGCCGACGGGCAGGAGGTGGTAGTCCGGCGCGTCGCCGAGCCGGTCCACGACCTCGAACGCCGCGGTCTTCTGGCCCTCCAGGCGCACCGGGTTCACCGAGTTGACCAGCGCGACGGGGTAGCGGTCGGCGAGCTGACGGGAGAGCTCGAGGCAGTCGTCGAAGTTGCCGCGCACCATGATCACCTGCGCGCCGCAGAGGATCGCCTGCGCCATCTTGCCCGCGGCGATCTTGCCCTCGGGGACGAGCACGAGCGGCTTGAGGCCCGCCTTGGCGGCGTAGGCCGCCATCGAGGCCGACGTGTTGCCGGTCGAGGCGCACACGCACGCCTGCGCGCCCTCCTGGACGGCGACGGAGATCGCCGTGGTCATCCCGCGGTCCTTGAAGGAGCCGGTCGGGTTGTCGCCCTCGACCTTGAGCCACACCTCGGCGCCGCTCAAGCCCGAGAGCCACTCGGAACGCACCAGCGGCGTGCCGCCCTCGCCGAGGCTGACCGGTGTGACCTCCGGGATGTCGAGGTGCGCGCGGTACTCCTCGATCACGCCGCGCCACTGGTGGGCGCCGGCCGGCGCGTCGACGACCCCCGGGCTCACTCCGAGTCCCCCTCGACGCGCATGACCGAGGTGACCTCGCGGACGAAGTCCTGCGTGGCCAGGTGCTCGACCGTCGCTCGCAGCTGGGCGTCGGTGGCGCGGTGCGAGACGACGACGAGCTGGGCATCCTCGCCGCGCCCCTCCTGCCGCACCGTCTGGATGGACACGTCGTGCTGGGCGAAGGCCGTCGCGACGGCCGCCAGCACCCCGGCCCGGTCCTCGACGTCGATCGCGACGTGGTAGCGCGTGATCGTCTCGCCCATCGGCAGGACCGGGCGCTCGGCGTACGCCGACTCGCCGGCCCCGCGGGTGCTCGCGAGCCGGTTGCGGGCCACGGTGACCAGGTCGCCCAGCACGGCCGAGGCCGTCTCGGCGCCGCCCGCGCCGGGTCCGTAGAACATCAGCTGACCGGCCGCCTCGGACTCCACGAAGACGGCGTTGTAGGCCTCGTGCACCGAGGCGAGGGGGTGGCTGCGCGGGATCATCGCGGGGTGCACGCGGGCCGAGACCGCCTCGCCTTCCGGGCCCTCGCGCAGGTCACAGATCGAGAGGAGCTTGACCACGGCCCCCATGTCGGCGGCGGAGGCGATGTCGGCCGCCGTCACCTCGGAGATCCCCTCGCGGTGCACGTCGGCGGCGGTCACCCGCGAGTGGAAGGCCAGGGAGGCGAGGATCGCGGCCTTCGCCGCGGCGTCCCACCCCTCGACGTCGGCGGTGGGGTCGGCCTCGGCGTACCCGAGGTCCTGCGCCTCCTCCAGCGCCTCGGCGAAGCCGGCCCCCGAGGTGTCCATCCGGTCGAGGATGAAGTTGGTGGTGCCGTTGACGATGCCGAGCACGCGGGTGACCCGGTCGCCGGCCAGCGACTCGCGCAGCGGCCGCACGATCGGGATCGCGCCGGCCACGGCGGCCTCGTAGTAGAGGTCGCGGCCGGCCTTCTCGGCGGCCTCGAAGAGGGTGGGGCCGTCCTCGGCCAGGAGCGCCTTGTTCGCCGTGACCACGCTCGCGCCGGACTCGAGCGCGGCCAGGATCAGCCCGCGGGCCGGCTCGATGCCGCCGATCACCTCGACGACGACGTCGACGTCCTCGCGCGTGGCCAGGGCGTGCGCGTCCGTCGTCAGGAGGCCCGCGGGCACGTCGGCCTCGCGCCGCGCCTCCAGGCGGCGCACCGCGACGCCGGCCAGCTCCACGGGCGCGCCGACCCGGGCCGCGAGGTCTCCGGCCTGCTCCCCGATCAGCCGCACCACCTGCGAGCCCACGGACCCGCAGCCGAGCACCGCCACGCGCAGGGGTCGTGTCACCGTCATGCGTCCGCTCCCACGTCCGTCGCCAACAGGTCGTCCTCCGTCTCCCGCCGGACGACCACCCGCGCGACCCCGTCGCGCACCGCGATCACCGGTGGCCTCGGGGCATGGTTGTAGTTGGAGGCCATCGACCGACAGTAGGCGCCGGTGCCGGGCACAGCCAGCAGGTCCCCCGGCGCGACGTCACCGGGCAGGAACTCGTGCTTGACCACGATGTCACCCGCCTCGCAGTGCTTGCCGACGACCCTGCCGAGCACCGGCGGGGCCGCCCCCGCCCGCGAGGCGAGCGTGCAGGAGTAGTCCGCGTCGTACAGCGCGGTGCGGATGTTGTCGCTCATCCCGCCGTCGACCGAGACGTAGGTGCGCACCGCCCCGCCGTCGAGCCGGACCGGCTTGACCGTCCCGACCTCGTAGAGCGTGCACACGGCGGGGCCGGCGATCGCCCGCCCGGGCTCGATGGAGAGCCGGGGCTCCGCCACCCCCAGCGCGCGGCACTCGTGCGCCACGATCGCGCTGAGGTCCGTGGCCAGGCGCTTCGGCTCCGCGGGGTCGTCCTGGGTGGTGTAGGCGATGCCGAACCCGCCGCCGAGGTCCATCTCGGGCAGCGTGGTGCCGAGCTCGTCCGCCACCCGGGCGTGCAGGGCGAGGACCCGCCGCGCCGCGACCTCGAAGCCGGCCGAGTCGAAGATCTGGCTGCCGATGTGGGAGTGCAGCCCCAGCATCTCTAGACCGGGCGCGGCCAGCACCCGGCGCACCGCTTCCAGGGCGTCGCCGGAGGTGATCGAGAAGCCGAACTTCTGGTCCTCGTGCGCCGTTGCGATGTATTCGTGCGTGTGCGCCTCGACACCCGCCGTGACCCGCACCATGACGCGAGCCGTCGCGTCGGCCTCGCGGCAGACGTCGGCGAGCCGCTGCACCTCGTGGAAGGAGTCGACGACGATCCGGCCGACGCCGAGCCGGACCGCGCGCTCGAGCTCGGCGGTCGACTTGTTGTTGCCGTGGAAGCCCACTCGCTCCATCGGGAACCCGGCCCGTTCGGCGACGCGGAGCTCACCGCCGGTGCAGACGTCGAGGCCCAGGCCCTCCTCGGCCACCCACCGCGCGGTCGCCGTGCAGAGGAAGGCCTTGCCCGCGTAGAAGACGTCGTAGCCGACGAAGGCGTCGACGAACGCCCGGGCGCGGGCGCGGAAGTCGACCTCGTCGAGCACGTACGCCGGGGTGCCGTGCTCGGCCGCCAGGTCCGTCATCGCGACCCCGCCCACCTCGAGCACGCCGTCGACCTTGCGTGCCGTCGTCGACCACAGGTGCGGGACCAGGTCGTCCGCGTCCGCCGGGCGACGCAGCCACGCGGGGCCCTTGAGCGCTCCGTCGGCGTGGGCCCAGCCGGCCTCGTGGGAAGGCACGACGGGGTCACATCCGCTCGGGCGCCGAGACGCCGAGCAGGTCGAGGCCGTTGGCCAGCACGATCCGGGTGGCGGCGACGAGCAGCAGGCGTGCCCGGTGCAGGTCGGTCGCCTCCTCGTCACCCGCCGGCAGCACCCGGCAGCTGTCGTAGAAGCGGTGGTAGGCAGCCGCCGTGTCCTCGAGGTAGCGCGCGACCCGGTGCGGCTCGCGCAGTGACGCGGCGCTCGCCACCACCCGCGGCAGCTCGGCGAGCGCCCGGAGCAGCTCGCCCTCCTTCTCGTGCGCCAGCGAGGCGGGGTCGAAGCCCTCGGCGAGCGCGGCCGGGCCTGCGGGGCCGGGCGGCACGAGGCCGAGGTCTGCCGCGTTGCGCAGGATCGAGGAGACCCGGGCATGCGCGTACTGCACGTAGTAGACGGGGTTGTCGCTGCTCTGGCGCGACCACAGGTCGAGGTCGAGGTCGATGGTGGAGTCGCTGCTGTAGCGCGCAAGGGCGTACCGAGCGGCGTCCACGCCGACCGCCTCGACGAGGTCCTCGAGCGTCACGACGGTGCCGGCGCGCTTGGACATCCGCAGCGGCTCGCCGTCGCGGAGCAGGTTCACCATCTGACCGATCAGGATCTCGAGGTTGACGTGCGGCTGGTCCCCGAAGGCGGCGCACATCGCCATCATCCGGCCCACGTAGCCGTGGTGGTCGGCGCCGAGCATGATGAAGCAGCGGTCGAAGCCGCGCTCGCGCTTGTCGAGGTAGTAGGCGAGGTCCCCGGAGAGATAGGCCCCCTGCCCGTCGGACTTCACGACGACCCGGTCCTTGTCGTCCCCGAAGCGCTCGGTGGCCAGCCAGAGGGCGCCGTCCGCCTCGTAGATCGTGCCCAGGTCGCGCAGCTTCGCGACCGCCCGGTCGACGGCGCCGCTGCGGTGCAGCTCGTCCTCGTGGAAGTAGACGTCGAAGTCGACGCCGAACTCGTGCAGGCTGCGCTTGATCTCGTCGAACATCATCTGCACGCCGAGCGACCGGAAGATCTCCGTCGCCTCGGCTTCCGCCTGGTCCAGGGCGTCGGGCCTCTGGTCCAGCACCGCCCGGGCGATGTCGACGACGTACTGGCCGCCGTAGCCACCCTCCGGCGTCGGCTCGCCGCGCGCTGCCGCGAGGAGCGACCCGGTGAAGCGGTCGATCTGCGAGCCGTGGTCGTTGAAGTAGTACTCGCGCGTCACGTCGGCCCCGGACAGCGTCATCACCCGGCCCAGCGCGTCGCCGACCGCGGCCCAGCGCACCCCGCCGATGTGCAGCGGCCCCGTCGGGTTCGCCGAGACGAACTCGAGGTTCACCTTCTCGCCGGCGAAGGCGTCGTTGCGACCCCAGGCGGCGCCCTGCTGCACGACCTGGCGGGCGACCTCGCCCTGGGCGCCGGCCGCGACCGTGAGGTTGAGGAATCCCGGCCCGGCCACCTCGACGTCGGCGACGCCGTCGACGGCCTTCAGCCGGGTGGCCAGCAGGTCGGCGAGCTCCCGCGGCGACATGCCCGCCCGCTTTCCCAGCTGCAGCGCCACGTTGGTGGCGTAGTCCCCGTGGCCCTTCTGTCGGGGGCGCTCCACCGTCACCGCGCTCGGCAGCCCGCCGTCGAGGGTCAGGGACCCTTCCTCGGCCAGCGTCGTCAGCACGCCGACGATCGCGGCGGAGAGCTGCTCGGGAGTCACCGTCCAAGCCTATCGGCGGGCCGCGGACCGGATTGCGTGGGCCGGACCGGCCCGGGGTAAGGTCTCACCGCACGCCGAGCCCCCGTAGCTCAGGGGATAGAGCACCGCCCTCCGGAGGCGGGAGCGAAGGTTCGAATCCTTCCGGGGGCGCCCATCCGAAACCGCAGGACGACCTGCGGTTTCGCCTCTTCGGCCGGCGTACGGCATGGACCCGGCCGGCGACGACGGCGGCGTCTTGCACCGCGGTCGTGGCCTGAACCACACGCGTCACCCCGTGACCCGGCCCCGGCCGCCCTCGTTGGGCAGGTCAGGAGCGGGCGGCACACCACATGGGGGTCGCCCGCTCCAGGGACCGTCCGGGCGCCTGGTGCGCCTGGTGCACCGTCGTCACCCAGGGGCCCGCCCCCCGCGGGAACCTACCCCCGCGGCCTGCATTTGTTGCCGGGGCGGACTAGCCTCAGTGCGTCAGCATTGTCACGCACATCACCGGAAGAGGCTGATCAAGCCGTGCCGCAGTCCCCCGGCCCCCAGTCCAGCGACCAGACCGCCCCCGCAAGCGCCGGCTTCGGGGCCAACGAGTGGCTCGTGGACGAGATGCGGGAGCGCTGGGAGGCCGACCCGAGCAGCGTCGATGCCTCGTGGCGCGAGTTCTTCGAGGGCGGCGGCAACGGGAGCGGCGGCAACGGGAGCGGCGGCAGCGGGAGCGGCGGCAGCGGGAGCGGCGGCAGCGGGAGCGGCGGCTCCGAGACGAGCGGGGCGTCCCGCAGGACCGGCGGCTCCGCGAAGCGTGACTCCTCGAACGGGGCGGCCCCGAAGACCTCCCAGGAGCCGGCGAAGGCTCCCGCGCGCGGCGCCGGGTCGAAGCAGTCCTCGAGGAGCGGCGCGCAGTCGAAGCAGGGGGGTGGCCAGTCGAAGCAGTCCTCCGGCGAGTCCACCTCGAAGAAGTCCGACCAGAAGTCCGACCAGAAGTCCGGCCAGAAGTCCGGCCAGAAGTCGGACGGCCCGGCCCCCAAGGCGCAGAAGCGGCCCGATGTCGCCGCCGCGGAGACCGCTCGCGGCGACGGCACCTCGAAGGACCCCGCCCCCTCGGGCCAGAAGGAGGCCTCGGACGAGCCGACCCTCACCCCGATGCGCGGCATCCCGGCGGCCACCGCCAAGAACATGGACCAGTCCCTGTCCGTGCCGACGGCCACCTCCGTGCGCAGCGTGCCGGTCAAGCTGCTCTGGGACAACCGCACCGTGATCAACAACCACCTCGCCCGCGCGCGGGGCGGCAAGGTGTCCTTCACCCACCTGATCGGCTACGCGCTGGTGCGGGCGCTGCGCTCGAACCCGGCGATGAACAACTCCTTCGAGGAGCGGGACGGCAAGCCGCACATGGTGAGCCCGGCCCACATCAACCTGGGCCTCGCCATCGACCAGCAGAAGAAGGACGGCTCGCGCCAGCTGGTCGTGCCCTCCATCAAGGCCTGCGAGGACCTCGACTTCGCCGCGTTCTGGACGGCGTACGAGGAAGTCGTGCGCAAGGCCCGCGACAACAAGCTGACGATGGAGGACTACAGCGGCACCACCATCAGCCTGACCAACGTCGGCGGCCTGGGCACCAACCACTCGGTCCCGCGGCTGATGCCCGGCCAGAGCGCGATCATCGGGGTCGGCGCCATGGAGTACCCGCCGGGCTGGCAGGGCGCCTCCGAGGACGCGCTGACCCGCAACGGCATCAGCAAGGTGATGACCATCACCTCGACCTACGACCACCGCGTGATCCAGGGCGCGCAGTCGGGCGAGTTCCTGAAGCGGGTGCACCGCCTGCTGCTGGGCGAGGACGAGTTCTACGACGAGATCTTCCGCTCGCTGCGGATCCCCTACGAGCCGATCCGCTGGTCGCAGGACATCGCGACCTCCCACGACGACGAGATCGGCAAGCAGGCCCGCATCCTCGAGCTGATCCACGCCTTCCGCGTGCGCGGCCACATGATGGCCGACACCGACCCGCTGGAGTACCGCCAGCGCAGCCACCCGGATCTCGAGATCGAGACCCACGGCCTCACGCTGTGGGACCTCGACCGGGAGTTCGCGACGGGCTCGTTCGGCGGCGAGGGCCGGCGGTTCATGAAGCTGCGACACATCCTCGGGATCCTGCGGGACTCCTACGTGCGCACCACGGGCATCGAGTACATGCACATCCAGGACCCCGAGCAGCGCCGCTGGGTCCAGCAGCGAGTGGAGCAGCCGCACACCAAGCCGCCCCGCGAGGAGCAGCTGCGGATCCTGCTCAAGCTCAACCAGGCCGAGGCCTTCGAGACGTTCCTGCAGACGAAGTTCGTCGGCCAGAAGCGGTTCAGCCTCGAGGGCGGCGAGACCGCCGTCGCGGTGATCGACGAGGTCTGCGAGGCCGCCGCCGAGGCCGGGCTCGACGAGGTCACCGTCGGCATGGCGCACCGGGGGCGGCTGAACGTCCTCGCCAACGTCGTGGGCAAGTCCTACTCGCAGATCTTCCGCGAGTTCGAGGGCAACATCGACCCGCGCACGGTGCAGGGCTCCGGCGACGTGAAGTACCACCTCGGCGCCGAGGGCGAGTTCGAGGCGGGCACCGGCGACCGGATCAAGGTCTCCGTGGCCGCGAACCCCTCGCACCTCGAGGCTGTCGACCCGGTGCTGGAGGGCATCGCCCGCGCCAAGCAGGACGTGCTGGACCGCGGCGCCGCCTACCCCGTGCTCCCCCTGCTCGTGCACGGCGACGCCGCCTTCGCCGGTCAGGGTGTGGTCGCCGAGACGCTCAATCTCTCGCAGCTGCGGGGCTACCGCACCGGCGGCACCGTGCACGTGGTGGTCAACAACCAGGTCGGCTTCACCACCTCGCCGGGGGCGTCGCGCTCGTCGCTCTACTGCACGGACGTCGCGCGCATGGTGCAGGCGCCGATCTTCCACGTGAACGGCGACGACCCCGAGGCCTGCATCCGCGTCGCGCGGCTCGCCTTCGAGTACCGCCAGACCTTCCGCAAGGACGTCGTGATCGACCTCGTGTGCTACCGCCGCCGCGGTCACAACGAGGGCGACGACCCCTCGTACACCCAGCCGCTGATGTATGACCTGATCGAGCAGAAGCGCTCGGTGCGCAAGCTCTACACCGAGTCCCTCATCGGCCGTGGCGACATCACGATCGAGGAGGCCGAGCAGGTCCTCAAGGACTACCAGCAGCAGCTGGAGCGGGTGTTCACCGAGGTGCGCGAGGCGACGAGCGAGCCGAGCGAGTGGACCACGGTGCCGGACTACCCCGACAAGCCGGCCGGCGAGACCGTCACGGCGATCTCGCCCGAGGTGCTCAAGCGCATCTCGGACGCCTACATCACGCCGCCCCAGGGCTTCACGGTGCACCCGAAGGTCATGCCCCAGCTGCAGCGCCGCGCGGCCTCGATGACCGAGGGCCCCATCGACTGGGGCGCCGGCGAGATCCTCGCCTTCGGCTCCCTGCTGATGGACGGCCGCCCGGTGCGGTTGTCGGGCCAGGACTCGCGGCGGGGCACCTTCGTGCAGCGGTTCGCCACCATCGTCGACCGGCAGAACGCCGACGAGTGGACGCCGTTGTCGAACCTCACCGAGGACCAGGCGAAGTTCTACATCTACGACTCGCTGCTCAGCGAGTACGCGGCGCTCGGCTTCGAGTACGGCTACTCCGTGGCGCGCCCCGAGACGCTGACGCTGTGGGAGGCCCAGTTCGGCGACTTCGTCAACGGCGCCCAGACCGTCATCGACGAGTTCATCTCCGCGGGCGAGACCAAGTGGCGCCAGGCGTCCGGCGTCGTCCTGCTCCTGCCGCACGGCTACGAGGGCCAGGGCCCGGACCACTCCTCCGCCCGGATCGAGCGGTTCCTGACGATGGGCGCCGAGGAGGCCTTCACCGTCGCGCAGCCGTCGAGTCCGGCGTCGTACTTCCACCTCCTGCGCCGGCACTCGCTCGGCGAGAAGCACCGCCCGCTGGTGGTCTTCACCCCCAAGTCGATGCTGCGCCGCAAGGAGGCCGGCTCGCGGCCCGAGGACTTCACCGAGGGCACCTTCCGCCCGCTCATCACGGACGACGACGCCGACAAGGACAAGGTGGACACGCTGCTGCTGTGCTCCGGTCGTGTCACCTGGGACCTGATGGTGGAGCGAAACAAGCGCGAGGACGGCGAGCGCATCGCCATCGCCCGCGTCGAGCAGCTGTACCCCCGGCCGTTCGATGAGATCAAGGCGGAGATCGAGTCCTACCCCAACCTCGCCGCGGTGCGGTGGGTGCAGGACGAGCCCGTGAACATGGGCCCGTGGCCGCACTACCAGCTCAACGTCTGGCCCAAGCTCGACATCACCGTCGAGGCGGTGACCCGACCCTCGAGCGCCGCCCCGTCGGTGGGCACCATGAAGCGGCACGTCGAGGAGCAGAAGCGCCTCCTCGACGCCGCCTTCGCGCCAGCCAGGGACGAGCAGCCGCTCACGCAGTACTGAGCCGACCGTTCGGATGCGGGAGAACGATGTACTTCACCGACCGCGGGATCGAGGAGCTCGAGCGGCGCCGGGGCGAGGAGGAGGTCACCCTCGCCTGGCTCGCCGACCGCCTGCAGGAGTTCACTGACGCCCACCCGGAGCACGAGGCTGCGGTCGAGCGACTGGCGACCTGGCTTGCCCGCCTCGACGACCCGGAGGACTGACCGGCAACGGCTGCTGGCGCCCGTGGCGGAGGGCCTTGCCGGGGTCGGCGTGAGTCCCAGGCAGCTCACGCCGACCCGGCAGGGTCACTCCCGGGTGACGGCCTCGTCGGTGCTGCGCGGCCCGGGGGCGGCGGCCCCGGGGACCCGCGCGGCCGGGGCCGGGGCGCTGTGCTCCGCTGAGGCCCGCCGCGCCGACTCGCGGATCTCGAAGACCTCGGTGGCGAAGCCGCCCAGGACCCCGGCGACGTCCTTGACGGCCGAGGTGATGATCGTGGCGACCTGGCCGACGGTGCCGGCCGCCGCCTCCACGGTCGTCTGCACGGCGTCCTTGCGGATCTCCGCCTTGCTCAAGTGGTCCCTCATGTGGTCCATGATCAGGCCGCGGACGCCGCCACGCCAGTGTCGCCCGCGTCACCCGCGCCGCGACCGAGGAGCCGCGAGACCGCGCGGGGGGCCTTGCCGGGCAGGGCCAGGCGGCAGATCTTGGCCGCGACGCTGCCGAGCTGCCGGTGCAGCGGCCCGGTGTTGTAGCTCAGGCCGAACTCCTCGCAGATCTCGCGCACCTCCGGGGCGATCTCCGGGTAGCGGCGCGCCGGGAGGTCGGGAAAGAGGTGGTGCTCGATCTGGTGGGACAGGTTGCCCGTCATCAGGTGGAAGAGCGACCCCCCGGTGATGTTCGCCGAGCCGAGCAGCTGACGGTAGTACCAGTGCCCGCGCGACTCGTCCTCGCACTCCTCCTCGGAGAAGGTCGCCACCCCGGCCGGGAAGTGGCCGCAGAAGATGATGTTGAAGGTCCAGATGTTGCGGACCAGGTTGGCCGTCGCGTTGCCGGCCAGGGTCAGCGGGAGGAACGGGCCGGTGAGCGCCGGGAACAGCACGTAGTCCTTCAACGCCTGGCGCCTGACCTTGCGCATGATCCCCGCGTGCAGGGCCTTGTTGTCCTTGATCGAGCGCTTGCCGGCCACGAGGTTCTCCACCTCGAGGTCGTGCATCGCGACTCCCCACTCGAAGAAGACCATCAACAAGAAGGCGTAGACCGGGTTGCCGAGGTAGTAGGGGTGCCACGGCTGGTCCTCGTCCATGCGGAGGATGCCGTACCCGATGTCGCGGTCCTTGCCGAGGATGTTCGTGAAGGTGTGGTGGATGTAGTTGTGCGAGTACTTCCACTGGTCGGAGGGGCACACGTTGTCCCACTCGTACATGCGCGAGCTCAGGGTCGGGTCGCCCATCCAGTCGTACTGCCCGTGCATCACGTTGTGCCCGATCTCCATGTTGTCGAGGATCTTGGAGACGCTGAGCGACGCCACGGCCAGCGGCCAGGCCGGCGGCAGGTAGAACAGGGCGCGGCCCGCCGCCTCGAAGGCGCGCTGCGCCCTCACGACGTCGCGGATGTAGCTCGCGTCCTCCTCGCCGAGGTCGGCGACGACCCGCTGGCGGATGGCGTCGAACCGGTTGCCGAGCTCCTGGAGCTGGTCCGGGGTCAGGGGGGCGGCAGCCGGGGTCGGCGCGGCGGCCGTGCTCGTGGGCTCCGTCGTGGGCTCCGTGGTGGTAGCGGTCATGGGTGGTGCTCCTTTCACAGGTCGACGACGCAGTCGCCGACGGGCTGGGAGACGCAGATCTGGATGTCTTCGTCTGGCATCGAGGACTCGGCCCCGGTGCGGACGTTGCGGACGGTGCCCTCGCTCTTGCGCGAGGTGCAGGAGAAGCAGATGCCCATCCGGCAGCCGCTCTCGGGGCGCAGGCCGAGCGCCTCGGCCTGGTCGAGCAGGGTCGCGCCCGTGTTGGCCTGGGAGGCACCGCTGCGCGCGAAGGCCACGTCGCCCTCGGCGGCTCCGCTGGGGACCCCGACGGTCGCGGGCTTGAAGTACTCCACTCGCAGGCGGTCGGAGTCCGCGTAGGCCTCCGTGACCTTCTCGATCAGGCCTCCCGGGCCGCACGCCCAGGTGTCGGTGCTCGCGAAGTCGGGGACCAGGCGGGCCAGCGACGCGGCCGAGAACGGCTCGCCGCCGGCCCCGTCGGCCCCCCGGTCGTGCACCAGGTGCACGTCGACGCCGTTGTCGGCCCGCTCGATGAAACGCAGCTCGTCGGCGTAGATCTGGTCCTCCGCCGACCGCGCGTAGTGCACGAAGGTCACCCGGCGCCCGGCGTGGCCGTCGTACCCGTCGCGCAGCAGCGTGCGCAGCTGTGACATCACGGGCGTGATGCCAGAGCCGCCACTGATCATCAGCAGGTGCTCGGCGCCGTGCGGCGTCGCCGGGCTGCCGGGCAGCGTGAAGTCACCCTCCGCCTGGGAGAGGTGCAGGAGCGTCCCCCGCTCGGCCCGGGTGACCAGCCAGCGCGAGACGCTCGGGCGGCCCGGCGCGTCGTCCTGCGCTCGAACGGTGATGGTGAAGGGTTCCCCGGGGCCGGAGGCGGCCGAGGAGATCGTGAAGCAGCGGGTGGTGCGGCGGGCGCCGTCGATCTCCGCGCCGACCTGGACATACTGTCCGGCACGGTGGCCCCGCCACGTGCTGGTCGGCTGGAGCGTCAGCGTGGCCACCGGGTGGTCTCCCCCGGTCTCCTGCCGAACCTCCACGACCCGGGCGCGCACCTCGTGCGCGGCCCACATCGGATCGATGGTCCGCAGGTAGCTGTCGACCCCGTGGGGCGACGCGAGCGCGGCGGCCGCCCGTGACCTCAGCAGTGTGCCGGCCAAGCCCATGGCGGGTCCTCCTTTGAGTGAACGTACGTACACTCAAATAGTGGCGGCGACCCGCGGCGCCGTCAACGAATCGCCTCCGTGAGCCCCGACACTGCGGCCTCTGCACCGCTCGATCTCGTGAACATCCGTGCACCGACGAGTGTTCGGTGTCACGCTAGGATGCGTGGCCATGGATCAGACGGCGACCTCCGCGGGCGAGCCGGCCGGGGGGACGCGGGTGGAGCGCAAGGAGCGCACCCGGCAGGCGATCCTCGACGCCGCGCTCGAGCTGGCGGACGAGAGCTCGCTGGCCGCAGTGTCGCTGCGCCAGGTGGCCCGCGAGGTCGGCATCGTGCCGACGGCCTTCTACCGGCACTTCTCCTCGCTCGAGGACGTCGGGCTGCAGCTCGTCGACGACTCGCTGGACTCGCTGCGTGCCCTGCTTCGCGAGGTCCGGCGCGCCCACCCGGACTACCGCGAGATCATCGACGACTCGGTGCGGGTGCTCGTCGAGCACGTCCACCGCCGGCAGGCGCACTTCGGCTTCATCGCGCGCGAGCGCGTGGCCGGGACCCCGGCCGTGCGCGAGGCGATCCGGCACGGCATCGAGCTGTGCGAACGCGAGCTGGCCACCGACCTCGCCCGGATGCCCGGCACCGAGGAGTGGGACGCCGACGACCTGGCGACGCTCAGCAACCTCATCGTCACCCTGATGGTGTTCACGGCGGAGCAGATCATCGCCGGAACCGGTCGCCCCGCCACCGAGGAGCGGGTGATGCAGACCGCGCGCACCCAGCTGCGGATGGTGCTGGTCGGCGGTCTCCAGTGGGAGTCCGGCCACCGGGCCTGAGCCGCCGGTCGGTCAGCCGCGCGGCTGGATCCGCAGGTCGCTGACCGTCGCGTCGGCGGGCAGGTCCAGGCAGCCCACGATGGCGTCAGCGACCGTCCCGGGATCGATCCACTGCGCCGGGTCGTAGTTCTTGCCCTCGGCGGCGTGCACCTCCCGCTGCATCGGCGTCGCGACGCGTCCCGGGTAGACCGAGGTGACGCGGACGCCGTGCTCCGCCTCCTCGTCGCGCAGGGCGTCGGCGAAGCCGCGCAGACCGAACTTCGAGGCCGCGTACGCCGACCACGTCGGGGCGGCGCGCCACCCCTGCCCGGAGTTCACCAGCACGACGGTGCCGCGCTTGGCCCGCAAGGCCGGCAGGGTCAGCCGGGTCAGCACGGCGGGCGCCACCAGGTTCACGGTCACCTGGCGCTGCCAGGCCTCGGTGGGCAGCTCGGCGACCGGCCCCAGCTGGAACACGCCGGCGGAGTGCACGACCGAGTCGAGCTCGGCGGGCAGCGCGTCGGCGACCGCCTCGACGGCGGCCGGATCGGCCAGGTCCGCGACCAGCGGCTGGGCGCCCGGGAGGGCCTGCCCGAGCTGCTCCGCCCGCCCCGGGTCGCGCCCGACGACCAGCACCTCGTCGCCCCGGTCGAGCAGGCGGTGCGCCAGCGCCTCGCCGATGCCCGACCCGGCCCCGGTCACCAGGTGCCGCCGCATGGGCGAGCCGTCCGGGCGGAGGTTGGAGGGGGTGCTCACCGGGTGAACACGACCTTGCCGAAGAGGTCGCCGCCGGCCATGGCGGCGAAGCCCTCGGGTGCGTCCGTCATCGGCAGCGTGCGGTCCAGCAGCGGCTTGGTGCCCGTGGCGTCGAGCAGCTGCACGAGCGAGGCGAGCTCGTCGCGGGTGCCCATGGTGGAGCCGACCACCTGCAGCTGGAGGAAGAAGATCCGGGTCAGCTCGGCGTCGTCGAGCTGCGGCCCCGAGGTCGTGCCCGAGATGACGATCCGGCCCCCCGGCCGAAGCGAGCGGATCGAGTGCGACCAGGTGGCGCGCCCGACCGTCTCCATCACGGCGTCGACCTTGCCGGGCAGGCGCTCACCGGTCTCGTGCACCTCGTGGGCGCCGATCTCCAGCGCCCGCGCGCGCTTGCCCTCGTCGCGGCTGGTGGCCACGACGCGCAGCCCCGCCGCGCGGCCCAGCGTGATGCACGCGGTGGCCACGCCCCCGCCGGCGCCCTGCACCAGCACGCTGTCGCCGGCCTTGAGGCCGCCCTGGGTGAAGAGCATCCGGTAGGCCGTCAACCACGCGGTGGGCAGGCAGGCTGCCTCGGCGAAGGAGAGCGACGCCGGCTTGGGCACGAGGTTGCCCCGGGGCACGACCACCCGGTCGGCGAGCGTGCCCTGGTGCTTCTCGCTGAGCAGCGAGCGCTTCGGGTCCAGGGTGTCGTCGCCCCGCCAGCCCGGCTGGTTCACCACCGCGTGCACGACGACCTCGTTGCCCTCCTCGTCGAGACCGGCGGCATCGGTGCCGAGGATCATCGGCAGCGCGTCCTCCTTGAGGCCCACGCCGCGCAGGGACCAGACGTCGTGGTGGTTCAGCGAGGCCGCCTTCACCGTCACCGTGGCCCAGCCGTCGGGCGCGGTCGGGTCCGGCCGCTCGCCCACCACCAGGCCGCTCAGCGGGTCGTCGGCGGAAAGGGACTCGGCGTAGACAGCGAACATGACCCCGAGGCTAACGCCCGCCGCTCACCCTCCTGGGGGGTGCGGCCGCGACGGGTCAGCGCCGCGCCACGCCCTCCCGCCGGGCCGCCTCGGAGACCGCCTCGGCGACCGCCGTCGGCACCCGCGGGTCGAAGGGTGAGGGGATCACCAGGGTCTCGGAGAGGTCGTCGACGACCAGGTCGGCGAGCGCGTGCGCGGCCGCGAGCTTCATGCCCTCGGTGATCGCCGTCGCCCGCACGTCGAAGGCGCCGCGGAAGATGCCCGGGAACGCCAGCACGTTGTTGATCTGGTTCGGGAAGTCGGAACGGCCGGTGGCGACGACCCGCGCGTGGCGGTGGGCCACCTCGGGGTGCACCTCGGGCATCGGATTGGCCAGGCCGAAGACGATCGCGTCGGCGGCCATCCGGGCCACGTCCTCCTCCGGGACGGTGCCACCCGAGACGCCGATGTAGACGTCGGCGCCGGCCAGCGCCTCGGCCAGCGTCCCGCTGCGTCCGGTCAGGTCCGCCGTCTTCTGGGCCAGGCCGCGCTTGACCGGCGTGAGGTCCGGGCGCCCCGAGTGGAGCACGCCCTTGCGGTCGGTGACCACCAGGTCCCGGACCCCCGCCCCGAGCAGGATCGTCGCCACGGCGACACCCGCCGCCCCGGCGCCCGAGATGACCACGCGGGCGGACGCGGCGCTGCGCCCGGTGAGCCGCAGCGCGTTCTGGAGCGCGGCGAGCGCGACGACCGCCGTGCCGTGCTGGTCGTCGTGGAAGACCGGGATGTCGAGGCGCTCCTTGAGTCGCTCCTCGATCTCGAAGCACCGCGGCGCCGAGATGTCCTCGAGGTTGATGCCCCCGAAGCTGGGCGCCAGCCGGACGACCGTCTCGATGATCTCCTCGGTGTCGGTGGTGTCCAGGCAGATCGGGACGGCGTCGACGCCGCCGAACTGCTTGAAGAGAACGGCCTTGCCCTCCATCACCGGCATGGCGGCGACGGGGCCGATGTCGCCGAGGCCGAGCACGGCGGTCCCGTCGGTCACGATCGCGACGGTGTTCGGCACCCAGGTGTAGTAGTCGCTGAGGGAGGGGTCCGCGGCGATCGCCTCGCAGACGCGCGCGACGCCGGGGGTGTAGGCCAGGGAGAGGTCCTCGGGGCCCGTCAGCGGGGTCGACTCGGTGGAGAGCTTGCCGCCCACGTGCAGGTCGAAGACCGGGTCACCCCGGTGCGGGTGATCGCGAGCGGGGGCCATGTGCGGAGTCTGTCACGCGCTCGACGGCGCCCGCGGGGGCCGCCCGGGCCGCGGCCACAGGCGGGCCACGACGACGGCCAGCACGTCGTCCTCCGGCACCGGCCCGCGGTGGCGCGAGTCCACCCCCGTGGCCGGGTCGTCGCTGAGCAGCCACCAGCCGGGGCTTCCCGACGCCGTGGACCGCCGCTCCACCGCCCGCTTCACGGCAAGGGTGCCGTCGGGCAACCGCGCCACCACGACGGAGGACGCCCGCGGGTCGGCCCGGTAGGACACCAGCACCCGGTCGCCGTGCGCCAGACCGGGCGCCATCGACTCCCCGCGGACCCGGGCGAGGCCCCAGCGGTGCCGCCTCGACGGGTGACCCGGCCCCTGTCCCGTCTGTCCCACGATGAGTAGTGTCGCAGGCCGGCGGCCAGTCGGCCGTCGCGCAGAGCGACCAGAACACGACACCGACCACCGAGAGGAACGCCCGAGGATGCTTGCTGGACTGCTGGCCCCCACCATCGACGTCTCCGCCCACTGCGACCTGCCCTGCGGCGTCTACGACCCCGCGCAGGCCCGGATCGAGGCCGAGTCGATCAAGGGCATCGTCAACAAGGTCGCCGAGAACGACGACCCCGACTTCCGTACGCGGGCGATCATGATCAAGGAGGAGCGCGCCGAGCTGGTCAAGCACCACCTCTGGGTGCTCTGGACCGACTACTTCAAGCCCCCGCACTTCGAGAAGTACCCGCAGCTGCACCAGCTGGTGAACGAGGCCACCAAGCTCGCCGGGGCCACCGGCAACAAGGGCTCCCTCGACGCGGACGTCGCCGACCAGCTGCTCGCCAAGATCGACGAGATCGCCGAGATCTTCTGGGAGACCAAGAAGGGCTGACCGGCCCGAGCCTCGACCGACGGCGCCCCGACCCGTGTGTAAAACGGCTCGGGGCGCCGTCGGTCTGTATCGTGACGCGCGCGACTCAGGGACGCCCTGTCCCGGGGCTGGTCTGCCACAGGTCGGACAGGACGGGATGCGCATGACGACGATCGGTCAGGGGCAGGAGCGCTCCCACGTGGAGCTGAAGGTTCCGGCAGACGGTGCCTACGTCTCGGTCCTGCGCACCACCACTGCCGGGCTCGCCGCCCGGCTGGACTTCACCATCGACGACATCGAGGACCTGCGCATCGCGGTCGGCGAGGCCTGCGCGATGGTCCTGCCCGAGGCTCGGCGGGGCGGCGACCTCTGGTGCCGCTTCGTCCTGGGCAAGCGAGAGATGGTCGTCTCGGTGGTCGTGGACGTCGACGGCACCCCCGAGATCGACCACGACAGCTTTGCCTGGCAGGTCCTCACGACCCTCGCCACCGAGGCCGCCACGGAGACGACCGAGGGGACGCTGTCGGTGAGCCTGACGATGCGCTCCGAGGTGTACAGCGGGACCCAAGGCTGACATGGCAGAGGGCGGCACCGCGGAGTTCGCCGTCCGGGTCGAAGGCGAGGAGCACGGCCGGACGGCCGTGCCGCTCGAGGAGATCCGGCGGCAGAGCGCTGCGCTCTTCGCCCGGCTGGCCGACGCCGACGAGCGGGAGCAGCAGCACCTGCGGGGGGAGCTCGTGCAGCTGCACCTGCCGCTGGTCGAGCACTCCGCGCGCCGCTTCCGCAACCGGGGCGAGCCGCTGGAGGACCTCGTACAGGTGGGCACGATCGGCCTGATCAAGGCAGTCGACCGGTTCGACGTCGGGCGCGGGGTCGAGTTCTCGACCTATGCCACGCCGACCATCGTCGGGGAGATCAAGCGCCACTTCCGCGACAAGGGCTGGGCGATCCGGGTGCCCCGCCGGCTGCAGGAGCTGCGGATGCAGATCTCCACGGCGACCGGCGAGCTCAACCAGTCCCTGGGCCGCTCGCCCACCCCCCGCGAGCTCGCGGAGGCGATCGGCTGCTCCGTCGACGAGGTGGTCGAGGGGCTCGAGTCGAGCAACGCGTACGCCACGCTGAGCCTCGACGCGGGCGAGGAGTCGGAGGAGGGCGCCGCCCCGATCCTGGACGCTCTCGGCACCGAGGACAGCGCCATCGACCAGGTCGAGGTGCGCGAGTCGGTCAAGCCCCTGCTGGACCGGCTGCCGCCACGGGAGAAGAGGATCCTGCTGCTCCGCTTCTTCGGGGGGATGACGCAGTCCCAGATCGCGGCCGAGATCGGCGTCTCCCAGATGCACGTCTCCCGGCTGCTCAACCGCACCCTCGAGCACCTGCGCGACTCCCTGGGTCAGCCGGACTGACCGGTCGGGCGCCCCGCTTCCGCTCAGCTCTCCTGGGGGTCGCGCTCCAACGCCGCCACGCTCGCCGGGTGGAACAGCCCCGCCAGCACGAGACCGGCGGAGACGGCGAGGGCCACCGCCACGGGCGCCGTGTCGCCGGCACGCAGGTTCCAGGCGAGGCCGACCTGGACCAGCTGGGCGAAGAGGACCGGGCCGCGACCCCACGCCCGGGTGCCGTAGAGCCCCCACGAGCACACCAGCATCGCCGCGCCGTAGAGCAGGAAGAAGGCCCCGGTCGTCAGGCCCATGGTGAGGCGCCCGCCGGTCACCGACGCGAGCTCGAGGACGCCGTAGAGCAGCAGCAGACCGCCCTCGACGGCCGCCAGCGAGGCGGCGACGGCCAGCGGCGCAGGGGTCTCACGGGTCCGGGGCACGGGCCCGAGCCTAAGGCTGTGACCCACGGAACCCCGAAAGGTACTTGTGCCTGGGGCGATCTCTTGCCACGGTTGTCGTTGCGCCCGGTTTGCAAGCGTTCACACACGCATGCCCGCGCCACGATGAGCCGTACGGCCCCGAGCGGTCGTGCGCGCCCCCAGGATTTCGACGAAAGAGAGCTCCCGCACCCATGGACTGGCGCGACCGTTCCGCCTGCCTCGACGAGGACCCGGAGCTGTTCTTCCCGATCGGCAACACCGGTCCGGCCATCCTCCAGATCGAGGAGGCCAAGCAGGTGTGCCGCCGCTGCGAGGTGCGCGAGCAGTGCCTCGCCTGGGCCCTCGAGGCCGGCCAGGACCACGGCGTCTGGGGTGGGCTCAGCGAGGACGAGCGCCGGGCCATGAAGCGGCGCACCGCGCGCTCCCGCCTGCGCAGCGCCTGACCCGGCGCCCGGTCCCGGGACGGGTCACTCCAGCGGGACGTCGATCCGCGCGCGGGTGCCGCGGCCGGTCGGCCCCGGCCCGACCACGAGCTGGCCCCCCAGCTCCGACTCGACCAGGGTCCGGACGATCGACAGGCCCAGGTGCGTCGACCCGTCGAGGTCGAACCCCGCCGGCAGGCCGCGCCCGTCGTCGGTCACCTCGACGTGCAGGCGCCCGGCCAGGCGCTGGGCCTCCAGGTCGATCCGGCCCGTGGCGGCGGTGTCCCCGCTCTCCCCGCTCTCCCCGTCCTCCCCGCCCCGACCCTCCCCGGTCGCGCCCGGGTCGTCGCCGTACCCGTGCTGGACCGCGTTCTGGAGCAGCTCGGTGAGCACCATCGCCAGGGGCGTCGCCGTCTCCGCGGGCAGCACCCCGAAGCCACCCGCGTGCACGACGCGGACCCGCTCGGCGTGCGCGCCCACGTCGGTGACCAGCCGGCCGAGGCGCTCGGCGACGTCGTCGAAGTCCACGTGCTCCTCGACGGCGTTGCTGAGGGTCTCGTGCACGATCGCGATCGAGCCGACGCGCCGCACGGCCTCCTCCAGCGCCGTGCGCGCCCCGCCCGGGTCGGTGCGCCGCGCCTGGAGGCGCAGCAGGGCCGCCACGGTCTGCAGGTTGTTCTTCACGCGGTGGTGGATCTCGCGGATGGTGGCGTCCTTGGTCACCAGCTCCCGGTCGCGCCGGCGCAGCTCGGTGACGTCACGCAGCAGCACGAGCCCCCCGGTGCGCTCGTCCACCGGGCGCAGGGGGATGGAGCGCAGCACGAGGGCCACGTGTCCCGCGTCGATCTCGGTGTCGCGGTGCGCGCGCCCGCCGAGCACGCTGCTCAGCGTCTCCTCGTCGGGCCGGCGGCGCGGCGAGACGAGCTCCCGCGTCAGCTCCGGGAGCAGCAGGCCGGCCAGGTCGCCGTGGAGGCCGAGGCGTCGGTAGACCGACAGGGCGTTCGGGCTCGCGTAGACGACGCGCCCCTCGGCGTCCACGCGGACGAAGCCGTCGCCGACGCGGGGCGAGTCCGCATGGTCGCCGCGCTCGCCCTGCGCCGGGAAGGTGCCGGCGGCGATCATCTGCGTCAGCTCCCCGGCGGTCTGGAGATAGCTCAGCTCGAGACGGCTGGGGGTCCGCACGCCGTGCAGGTTGGTGTTGCGGCCGACGACGGCGAGCACGCGGCCACCGCGCCGCACGGGGATCATCTCGACCCGCACCGGCACGGCGTCGCGCCACTCGGGGTCGCCCTCGCGCGCCACGCGTCCCTGCGTCCAGGCGCTCTCGAGGAGCGGGCGGCGGCCGGTGGGGACGAAGCTGCCGACGACGTCGTCGACGTAGGCCGTCGGTCCGGTCGTCGGCCGCATCTGCGCCCCCGCCCAGAAGCCGCGACCCTCGGCGTCCGGCAGCCAGAGCACCAGGTCGGCGAAGCTCAGGTCGGCGACGATCTGCCAGTCGGCGACCAGCCGCTGGAGCCAGGCGAGGTCCTCGTCACCGAGCCGCGTGTGGGCCCGAGCCAGCGCGTTGAGGGTCGGCACCCGATCAGCCTAGAGCGCTCCGCTCGAGGCATGGGTAGCCTGCGAGCATGAGCGCGGACACCGGTCACGACACGGGCACCAGCCAGGACAGCGGCACCGATCACGGCGGGGCCGGGGGCCACGCCGGCACGCGGGCCGTCGAGGCCGCCCGGGCGCACGGCGTCCAGGCCATGTTCACGCTCTCGGGCGCCCACGTGTTCCCGATGTACGACGGGGCGGTGCAGGCCGACCCGCCGATGCGCCTCGTGGACGTGCGCCACGAGCAGACCGCCGCCTTCGCGGCGGAGGCGACCGGCAAGCTGACGCGCGTCCCCGGCCTGGCGGTCCTCACGGCCGGGCCCGGCGTCACCAACGGGGTCAGCGCCATCGCCCAGGCCCAGTTCAACGGCTCCCCGATGGTCGTCGTCGGCGGTAGGGCGCCGCAGAACCGCTGGGGTTCCGGCAGCCTGCAGGAGCTCGACCAGCCGCCGATCGTGGCGTCGATCAGCAAGATGGCGCGCACCCTGCCGACCGCGGCCGACGTCGGCCCCGGCGTGCACGAGGCCTTCACGACCGCCCGGTCCTCGCACCGCGGGCCGGCGTTCGTCGACGTCCCCATGGACGAGTTCTTCGCTCCCGCCGCGGCGACGGCCCACGCCGTGCCCGACGAGCACGGCAGCGATCCCGACCCGGACGCGGTCGGCGAGGTGGCCCGGCTGCTCGCCGGGGCGGAGCGGCCGGTGCTGGTGCTCGGGACCGACGTCTGGGCCGACGGGGCCGAGCTGGCCGCCCTCCGGCTCGTCGAGGAGGCCGGGCTGCCGGCGATCACCAACGGCATGGGCCGCGGCATCGTGCCCGGCGGCCACCCGCTGCTGGTCACCAAGGCCCGGGGCCAGGCCCTCGGCGGGGCCGACCTGGTGGTCGTCGTCGGCACGCCGCTGGACTTCCGGCTCGGCTACGGCGTCTTCGGCGGCAAGGAGGGAGCCGAGCCCGCGCGCGTCGTGCACGTGGCCGACGCCCCCGACCAGGTCAGTGGCCACGCGACGCTGGCGGGCTCGCTCGCGGGCGGCCTGACCCGGACCCTGGACGCCCTGCTCGAGGCGCTGGTGTCGGGCCCGGGTCGCAAGCCGGACTGGTCCGCCTGGGTCGGGGGCCTGCAGGACTCCGTCGCCGCGGCCGCCGAGCGCGACCGGGAGCTGCTCTCCGCGGAGGCCGACCCGGTGCACCCGGCCCGGATCTACGGGGAGCTCGTGCCCCGGCTCGCCGACGACGCGGTCGTGATCGGCGACGGGGGCGACTTCGTCTCGTTCGCGGGCAAGTACGTCGAGCCGCAGCGGCCGGGCGGCTGGCTCGACCCGGGCCCCTACGGCTGCCTGGGCGCCGGGCTCGGCGCGGCCATCGCCGCCCGGCTCGCCCGACCCTCGGCCCAGGTCGTGCTGCTGCTCGGCGACGGCGCGGCGGGGTTCTCGCTGATGGACGTGGACACGCTCGTGCGGCACGGCCTGCCCGTGGTGATGGTGATGGGCAACAACTCCGCCTGGGGCCTGGAGAAGGGCCCGATGCAGATGCTCTACGGCTACGACGTGGCGGCCGACCTCGCCCAGCGCACCCCGTACGACGAGATCGTGAAGGCGCTGGGCGGCGCGGGCGAGACGGTGACCGACCCGCGCCAGATCGGCGCCGCGCTGGACCGGGCCTTCGCGGCGGGCGTCCCCTACCTGGTCAACGTGATCACCGACGTGGACGCCGCGTATCCCCGCAACACCTTCGGTGTCTGAGCCGGTCGCGGCGCCCGCGCCCGGCCCGGTCGAGGTGCGGCTCGCCCGAGAGGGGGAGCTGGCAGGCGTGGGCGCCCTCACCGTGGCCGCCTACGAGCCCTACCTGCCCTCGGGCGCCGCCTATGCCGACAGCCTTCGCGACGCGCGGTCGCGCCGGGCCGCGGCCGAGCTCTACGTGGCCCTCGACGAGGGGGGCCGGGTGCTGGGCACGGTGACCGGGTGCCCGCCGGGGTCGCCCTGGCGCGAGCTGGCGACCGCCGAGGAGGGCGAGCTCCGGATGCTCGCCGTGGCCCCGCCCGCGCGGGGCCGCGGGGTGGCCACCGCCCTGGTGCTCCGGGTGCTCGACCGGGCCCGCGAGGACGGCGCACGCGGGATGGTCCTGTGCAGCATGGCGCAGATGGCGCCCGCCCACCGGCTCTACGAGGGCCTCGGCTTTCGGCGCGAGCCCGGGCGCGACTGGAGCCCGACCGAGGGGGTCCACCTGCTCGCCTTCACGCTGGACCTGACGCAACCGAGGGAGGACCGATGGACGATCACACTGCCCGCCTGACCCGCACCGTCTCCGAGGCCGACACCGCCGCCGCCGTGGGGTCGGGGTCGCTGCCGGTGCTCGGCACGCCCGTGCTGCTCGCCTGGCTCGAGGCGGCCACCTGCGAGGCGGTGGAGCGGGGCGCCGACGCCGGCAGCACCAGCGTCGGCACCCGGGTCGAGGTGGAGCACAGCCGACCCAGCCCCGTGGGTGCCGAGGTCGAGGTGACGGCGTCCGTCAGTCACGTCGACGGCCGGCTGCACCGGTGCACGGTGGCGGCGAGGCACGCCGACGGCCAGCTCGTCGCGACCGGCGAGATCACGCGGGTGGTCGTCGACGCCGAGCGCTTCCTGGCCCGGCTCGGCTGATCGCCCGCGCCCGGACGGCAACGAGCCCCCGGCCGGATCGGCGCGGGGGCTCGGCGAGTGCGCGACCCGAGGACGTCGGGCGCGCGACGGCTCAGCAGTTGGGACGCTTGCCGTGGTTCGCGTTCCTCTTGCGCCGCGCGCGGCGCTTGCGACCCCTCTTGCTCATGGCTGCCTCCTCTGCGGCGTCTCCAGCGGACGTGCGGCCCCGGGCGTGCGCCTCGCAGGCCGGGGGAGATTCTCCCACGCCGACCGACGACGCACGAATCGAGCCCCGGCCGCAGCTCAGGAGTCGGTGATCCGCACCTGGACCCGGCGCAGCTGGAGGAGCACGCGCTCGCGCAGCGCCTCGGGCGCGGCCTCCGAGCACGAGCGGGCCACCACGGTCTTGACGGTGCGCTGCAGGTCGTAGCGCTCGAGGCACGGCCCGCACTCGTCGAGGTGGCGCTGGACGGCGTCGCAGTCCGCATCGTCCAGCTCGTTGTCGAGGAAGTACACGATGCGCTCGATGTAGTCGACGCACTCCTCGGCGACCACGTCCTCCTCGTGCTCGTGGCCGTGGGCGTGCGCGTGCGCGCGGCCGGGGTCGGGGCTGGCGCCCCGGTCCGGGTCCGGCGCGCTCACGACTCCTCCCCCGGGACGGCACCGCTGGGGAGCAGGTCGTGCGTGCGGACGTGGTCGGAGAGCATGTCGCGCAGCTGGCGACGGCCGCGGTGCAGCCGGGACATCACGGTCCCGATCGGCGTGTCCATGATCTCGGCGATCTCCTTGTAGGGGAATCCCTCGACGTCGGCGAGGTAGACGGCGAGCCGGAACTCCTCCGGCAGGCGCTGGAGGGCGTCCTTGACCTGCGAGTCGGGCAGGTGCTCGAGCGCCTCGCTCTCGGCGGACTTCAGCCCGCTCGAGGTGTGCGACTCGGCGCGGTGCAGCTGCCAGTCCTCCACCTCTTCCGACATCGACTGCTGCGGCTGGCGCTGCTGCTTGCGGTAGCTGTTGATGAAGGTGTTCGTCAGGATCCGGTAGAGCCACGCCTTCAGGTTCGTGCCCGGCCGGAACTGGTGGAAGGAGTTGAAGGCCTTGGCGAAGGTCTCCTGCACCAGGTCCTCGGCGTCCGCGGGGTTGCGGGTCATCCGCATCGCGGCGCTGTAGAGCTGGTCCAGGAACGGCAGCGCGTCGCGCTGGAAGCGGTCGGAGCGCTCGTCGGGGCTCTCGGTCGCCACGTCCACCTCGGCCTGGTCGGGCGGGTTGGCGGCCGGGGGTGTGGACGGACCGGCATCGACCCGGTCGGCGGAGGTGTCACTCATCGCGGACCAGCCTAGCCGCGAGCCCCTCGGGGCCGGCGTCTGCTCGGTGCCGCGGGCACCGTCGTGGGTGATCACGAGCATGGGGTGGGAACGCGGGCTTCCCCGCGATTGTTCCCGGCCCCCCGACGCTCCCGGCGGGCCGCGGGGGACGGGCGATCAGCCGGCGATCTCCCGGGTGACCCACTCGAGGACCGACTCGACCAGCACGTCCGCGACGTCGTCGAAGGCCAGGCCCGAGCGCTTCCCCACGGCGAAGCCGTGGTCGGCCGCCGGGACGACGGCCATGTCGATGCCGTCGAGCTCGTCGGGGAACTCCTCCGGACGGCCGAACGGATCCCGCTCCCCCTGCACCACGAGCGTCGGCACGCCGGCGTCCACCAGCTCGGAGATCCGGGACTTCTCCGGGCGCCCGGGCGGGTGCAGCGGGAAGGCCAGCGCGAGGCAGCCCGCGGCCCCGAGACGCCGGGCGCACCGAGCCGCCGAGCGGGCGCCCGCCGACCGACCGCCCAGGACGAGCGGCAGGTGGCCGCGCAGCGAGCCCACGACGGCCTCGATCCCCTCGTCCAGCGACGCCGGCGGGCCGGCCGTGCGGCGGCCGCTGACCCGCCACGGCTGCTCGACCAGCGACACCGTCACGCCGTTGCGGGGCAGCCCGGTCGCCAGCGCCTGGAGGTCGGGGGCCTCCACGCCGCCGCCCGCACCGTGCTGCAGCAGCAGCCGCGCGATCGGTCGCCGCGCGCGGCGGGTGTACAGCCGGGCGTCGCCGTGCGGCGTGGGGACGGTGCGCTCCTCCACGGTGCTCAGCGCTCCCCGGTCTCGGCCCCGACGGGAGCGTCGAGGAGGGTGTCCGGCACCTCGTGCCGCACGGCGTCCGGGAGGTCCTCGATCGGGAGCGGCTCCACGAGGTCGGCGCCGTTGTTGCGCACGTCGGAGACCCGCGTCGAGACCGGGTAGGCCTCGAGCCCGCCCGGCGAGGCGGGCACGAGGAGCCCGAGGAGGTCCTGGCCCTCAGAGCTGCGGGGGTCGAGCCACGCGGCCCAGCGGTCGGGCTCGACCATCAGGGGCATCCGGTCGTGGATGTGCCCGAGCCGGTCCTCCGCCCGGGTGGTCAGCACGGTGCAGGTCCAGCGGAACCGCTCCGGGTCGTCCTCGGCGCGGGTCGGGTCGCGCCAGATCTCGTAGAGGCCGGCCATCGCCAGCACACCGCCGTCACGGGGCCGGATGAAGAACGGCTGCTTGCGCGGCTTCCCGCCCCGGGTGCGCTCGCTGGTCGGGTACCACTCGTAGTAGCCGTCCGCCGGCAGCAGGCAGCGCCGCGCCGCGAACGCCTTCCGGTACGCCGGCTTCTCGGCCACCGTCTCCATCCGGGCGTTGATCATCCGGTTGCCGATCGACGGGTCCTTGGCCCACGACGGCACCAGGCCCCAGCGCAGCACCCGCAGCTGCCGCTGGGGCTCGGGCCCCGCGACGTCCTCGGAGCCCGACGGGGGCTCCGGGGCCCGGCGCGGCGGCCGCTCGACGACGGCGTACACCTCCTTGGTGGGCGCCACGTTCCAGTCCGGGTCGAGCGGCGCCGGCACGCGGCTCTCCTCGATCTCGAACTCCTCGACGAGGTCCTCGGGACGCCGACTGGAGGCGTAGCGGCCGCACATGACCACAGGTTAGGCGAGGAGCAGCCCGTCGAGGGTCAGGTGGGCGGCTTCGGCGTCGGCAGGGAGCGCCACGACCTGCACCCGGATCCTGCGGGAGCGATGCCCCCCGCCCCTCTCCTCGCCCGGCGCGGCGACCGTGGCGAGCATCCGCTCGAGCAGCGCGACGCGCCCCTCGAGGGCGGGATGCTCCCGGGTCAGGACGCCCAGCCGCGCGCGGCCCAGCGTCGCGACGGTGTCGTCACCCAGGAAGACGGTCCGCACCACGGTCCCCGCTCGCGCCACCAGCAGGGCGTCGACGAGCGGAGCGGGTGGCCCCTGACCCGGTCGAGCCAGGTCGGCGACCACGAGCACGGGCCCGGCCCCGGCGGCGCGATGACGCACCGCCCGCAGCACCTCCCCCACCCGCGTGCGCAGGTGACCCGGGCCGGGCAGCCCCGTCATCGGGTCCGCGCAGTCGAGCCGGTGCAGCCAGGCGAGGGTGCCGTCGCCCCACGCGTCGGCGAAGGCGCGAGTCGCAGCGAAGGAGGGATCGCCCCCCATGACCGATCCCCACTCCGCCGCCAGCGCGTCCAACGCCTCCCCCAACGGCACCCCCGCCCCGGCCAGGGCGCGGCCCGCTGCTGCGCAGGCCGCGCCCAGCCGTTGCGCCGCCCCCCCAGCGGCGCCCCCCGGCAGGTCGTCGTCGTGCTCTCCCCCGGCCGTCCCCCCGAACCGCGTGCCGTGCGGCCGGCGCCGGCCCGGGAGCTCCGCCCTCAGCTCCCGGGCCAGCGCCTCCCCCACGGCACGCACGGCAGGTTCCGCCGCGGCGGCGGGGGCGACCCGGTGGCACGCATCCCTCGGCTCACCGGTCACCCCTGCCCTCCTCGATCGCTTCCAGCCGCTCCCTCCGCGGCTGGCACGGGAGGAACGCCGCGCCTCGCAGGTCATGACGGGACTTTCCGGGACTTTCCGGGACTTTTCGAGAGTCTTTGCCGGGCGTGCCCGTGCGGGGCGCGACCTTTTCGCGCCTGGCTCGTTGGGGGTGTGTGAGCACCCCCACCCCGGGCGCCGGTCCCGTCGACGAGCGCGCGGCCGAGTGCGCCGACGCCGAGCTGATCGCGCGGGTGCGCGACGGCGACCTCGAGGCCTTCGGGGCGCTCTACCAGCGCCACCGGCCCGCCGCGCAGCGCCTGGCGCGGCAGCTGGCCCCCGGACCGGACGCCGACCACCTGGTCTCGGACGCCTTCGCCAAGGTCCTCGACGTCCTGCGCCGCGGGGCCGGGCCTGACGAGGCCTTCCGTGCCTACCTGCTCACGGCGCTGCGCCGGCTGCACGTCGATCGCGTCCGCGCAAGCGCCCGCGTGCGCACGACCGACGACCTCGAGCCGCTCACGGCGGGCGTCCCCTTCACCGACACCGCGGTCGAGGGGTTCGAGAGCGGCGCCGCGGCGCGCGCCTTCGCGTCGCTGCCCGAGCGCTGGCAGCTCGTGCTGTGGCACACCGAGGTCGAGGGGCAGCGGCCCGCCGAGATCGCGCCGCTGCTGGGGATCAGCCCCAACTCGGTGGCGGCGCTCGCCTATCGCGCCCGCGAGGGCCTGCGGCAGGCGTTCCTCACCACCCACGCGCAGGCCGGGGCCGACGCCGGCTGCCGCCGGACCGTGGAGCTGCTGGGCGGCTTCGTCCGCGGCGGCCTCTCGCGCCGGGACGCCGCCCGGGTCCGCGAGCACCTCGAGGGCTGCCGCGCCTGCACGGGCATCTATCTCGAGCTGACCGAGGTCAACGCCGGCATCGGTGCCCTGGTCGCGCCCCTCCTCCTCGGCGGCGCCGGCGCGGCGTACGTCGGCGGCGCACTCGGCAGCGCGGGCGTGTCGGCCGCCGGCGGCGGGCTCGCGGCCCCCGGCGGCGCCGCGCTGCTGACGGGGCTGATGGACCAGTCCGCCGCAGCGCTGCTCGGGCGGGTGCGCGAGCTGGCCCGCACCGCCGGCTCCGCCGCCACGTCGGCCGGGGCGGGCGTCGCCGCAGGCGTGGCCGCCACCCTGGCTGTCGTCGGCGGGGGCGTGCTCGCGATCCAGCAGGACGGCCCCGCGCCCGGCTCCGACAGCGGCCCCCGGGCGCCGGCGGCGCCCAGTGACCCCGGGCGGAACGGCGACCCCGGGCGGAACGGTGACCCCGGGCGGAACGGCGAACCCGCGCGGAACGGCGAACCCGGGCGGAACGGCGACCCCGCGCGGAACGGCGGCGGCACCGCCGCCGCGACCCCCGCCGCGACCCCCGCCCCGACCGCGAGCGATCCGAAGCCCGACCCGAGCACCGACAGCGCGCCTCCCCCCGACGACGGCGAGCCCGGCCGGTCGGTCGGCACGGGCGACCCCGGCCCCTCCGGCGACCCCGGCCCCTCCCGCGACCCCGGCCCCTCCCGCGACCCCGGCCCCTCCCGCGACCCCGGCCCCTCCCGCGACCCCGGCCCCTCCGGCGGCCCCGGCGGCTCGGACGGCCCCGGCGGCTCGGACGGCGGCACCCCGGGCACCCAGCCGGCACCCGACCGGGATCTGCGGGTGAGCGCCCGGGCCCGGCGCGAGACCGCCGATTGGCGCGTCCGGGTCGTCGTGGCCGGCCTGGGGCCCGGCGGGTCCGCCACGGTCTCGTTCCGGGCTGACCGCACGGCGCTCGTCGTGCACGCGGACCGCCGGTGCGACGCGGTGGCCGTCGGCCAGGCGCGCTGCCGCGTCTCGGGGGGTCGCGCCACCCTGGTGTTCCGCGCGCGTCCCCGGCCGGACGCGCGGACCACGCTGCGCTTCACCGTGGCCCCGAACGGCGGCACGCCGAACGCGCGCCCCGGCAACGAGACCGACACGGTCACCCTGATCGGTCGCCTCCGCGGGTGATCCTCGGCGACCAGATCGTGTAGACAAGGGCCATGACCGTCTCCAGGCTCATCGCCCGTCCCATGCTCGCGTCGATGTTCGTCGTCGGTGGCCTCAACGCCGTGCGCCATGCCGACAAGCTGGCCCCGGCCGCCGAGCCGGTGGCCGACAAGGTCGTGCCCGAGATCAAGAAGCGCGCGCCCCAGGTGCCGCTGCCCGAGGACCCCGTGGCCCAGGTCCGCCTGAACGGCGCCGTCCAGGTGCTCGGCGGCCTGGCGCTGGCCACGGGCAGGGCCCCGCGGCTCTCGGCCCTGGCGCTGGCCACGACCCTGGTCCCGACCACCGTGGCCGGCCACGCCTTCTGGGAGGAGTCCGACCCGCAGACCAAGGCCGACCAGAAGATCCACTTCTTCAAGAACGTCTCGATGCTGGGCGGCCTGCTGCTCGCAGCGGTCGACACCGAGGGCAAGCCCGGCGTCGCCTGGCGCGCCCGGCGGGCCGCGAAGGACGCCCGGCGCGAGGCCGGACACCTGGCCGGCTCCGCCCGCCGCGAGGCGAAGCTGGCGGCCGCCACGGTCTCCTAGTGACCCGTTCGCTGGTGCCGGTCCCCTCGGCCGCGCTCGCTACCCTGCCGGGGTGAGCGAGCCGCTGCCCGACCCGTGGCCGGCACCGCTGGCGTCGGGCCCGGTCCGGGCCACGGTGGAGCTGCCCGGCAGCAAGTCCCAGACCAACCGGGCGCTGCTGCTGGCGGCGCTGGCCGAGGGGCCCTCGGTGGTCCGCCGGGCGCTCCGCTCCCGCGACACGACCCTGATGGCGCGAGCGCTGACGGCTCTGGGCGCGGAGGTCGACACGAGCGGGTCCGACTGGGATGTCACGCCCGGCCCCTTCGACCGCGCGGCCGACGTCGACTGCGGCCTCGCCGGGACCGTGGCGCGCTTCGTCCCGCCGGTCGCCGGGCTCTCCTCGGCGAGCGTGGCCTTCGACGGCGACCCGCACATGCGCACCCGCCCCGTCGGCGAGATCCTCGCTGCGCTGCGGAGCCTGGGCACCGACATCGAGGACGACGGACGCGGCGCGCTGCCCTTCACCGTGCACGGGCGCGGCCACGTCCGCGGTGGGGCCGTCGTCATCGACGCCTCGGCGTCCAGTCAGTTCGTCTCGGCCCTGCTGCTGGCCGGCGCGCGCTACGACGAGGGCGTCGCCGTCCGCCACGACGGCGAGCCGATGCCCTCCCTGCCGCACGTCGAGATGACCGTCGCGATGCTCCGCCGGCACGGCGTCGCGGTCGACGACTCCACCGCGAACCGCTGGGCGGTGGCCCCGGGCCCGATCGCGCCGGTGGACCACACGATCGAGCCGGACCTCAGCAACGCCGCCCCGTTCCTCGCGCTCGCCGCCGTCACCGGTGGCACGGTCACGGTCCCCGGGTGGCCGGAGGAGACCACCCAGGCGGGCGACGCGCTGCGCGGCATCCTCGGGTCCATGGGCTGCGCCTTCGAGCGCGGCGTCGGCGGCCTGCGCGTCACGGGCCCCGGCACGCTGTCCGGGGTGGACCTCGACCTGCACGACGTCGGCGAGCTCGCGCCCGTGGTCGCGGCGACCTGCGCGCTGGCCGGCTCGCCGTCCCGCCTGCGCGGGATCGCCCACATCCGCGGCCACGAGACCGACCGCCTGGCCGCCCTGGCGCGCGAGCTGGGCGGGCTCGGCGCCGACGTGACGGAGCACGCCGACGGCCTGGAGCTCCGCCCCGCCGCGCTGCACGGGGGCGTCTTCCGCACCTACGCCGACCACCGGATGGCGCACGCCGGCGTCGTCGTGGGTGCGGTGGTCCCGGGCGTCGCGGTGCAGGACGTCGCGACGACGGCCAAGACCTTCCCGGGCTTCGCCGAGGCCTGGGCCGGCCTGCTGTGAGCGCCCGGCTCGGGGGTGCTCGGCGGTGACCCGCTACGACGAGCAGGACCACGAGCACTACGAGCGGCCCCGCCGCCGCACCCGCCCCCGCACCAAGGACCGCCCCTCCTACGACGACGCGGCGGCCGGGGTGGTGACCACGGTGGACCGGGGCCGCTGGACGGTGCTCGTCGAGGGCCGGGTCGTCATGGCGATGAAGGCCCGGCCCCTGGGGCGCAAGGGCGTCGTCACGGGGGACCGCGTCCGGATCGTGGGGGACACGAGCGGTGAGGAGGGCAGCCTTGCGCGGATCGTCGAGGTCGAGGAGCGACGCACGGTGCTGCGCCGCACGGCCGACGACACCGACCCCGTGGAGCGGATCGTCGTGGCCAACGCAGACCAGCTCGTCGTCGTCACCGCGCTCGCGGACCCGGAGCCGCGGCCACGCCTGATCGACCGGGCGCTCGTCGCCGCGTTCGACGCCGGCATGGACCCCCTGCTGTGCCTCACGAAGGCCGACCTGGCGGGTCCCGACGCCCTGCTGGCGACATACCGCTCCCTGGGGGTCCCCTGGGTCGTGACCCGGCGCGGGGGCGCGCTCGACGACCTCCGGGCGCGGCTCGCCGGCCGCACCAGCGTGCTCGTCGGCCACTCGGGGGTGGGCAAGTCGACCCTGGTCAACGCGCTGGTCCCGGAGGCCGACCGGGAGACCGGTCACGTCAACGCCGTCACGGGCCGCGGACGGCACACGTCGGTCTCGGCGGTGCTGCTGCCGCTGCCCGACCAACCGACCGACGAGACCGGCTGGATCATCGACACCCCGGGCATCCGCTCGTTCGGCCTCGCGCACGTGCGCCCCGGCGACCTCATCGAGGCGTTCCCCGATCTCGCCCGGGCGACCGCCGACTGCCCCCGCGGCTGCACCCATGCCGCCGGCGAGCCGGAGTGCGGGCTCGACCTGGCCGCCGGGACGGCCGTCGACCCCGACCGCCTGGACTCCTTCCGGCGCCTGCTCGCCGCCCGCGAGGCCGGCGGCGACTGAGCGCTCCCGGGGCCTACCCTGTGCCCCATGCCACGCGTTGCCGACCACACGGACGACCTGCGCCTCGCGCACGTCCTCGCCGACGACGCGGACTCGCTCACGACGGCGCGGTTCAAGGCGCTCGACCTGCACGTGATGAGCAAGCCCGACCTGACTCCCGTGACCGACGCGGACCAGGCCGTCGAGGAGGGCATCCGCCGCACGCTGCGGCAGACGCGGTCGCGGGACGCAGTCCTCGGCGAGGAGCAGGGCGCGGTCGGGCACAGCCAGCGGCAGTGGATCATCGACCCGATCGACGGCACGAAGAACTTCGTGCGCGGCGTACCCGTGTGGGCCACCCTCATCGCGCTCGCCGTCGACGGCGAGGTCGTGGTGGGGCTGGTCTCCGCCCCGCAGCTGCAGCGCCGCTGGTGGGCCTCGTCGGGCAACGGCGCGTGGACCGGCAAGTCGCTGCTCAAGGCCACGGAGTGCCGGGTCTCCGACGTGCGACAGCTCGCGGACGCGTCGTTCTCCTACTCCTCGCTCACGGGGTGGGAGCAGCGCGGCCAGCTCGACGACGTGCTGTCGCTGGCGCGCCGCGTGTGGCGCACGCGGGCCTACGGCGACTTCTGGTCCTACGTGCTGCTCGCGGAGGGCGCCGTCGACATCGCCGCCGAGCCGGACCTCGAGACCTACGACATGGCGGCCCTCGACGTGATCGTGCGGGAGGCCGGCGGCGCCTTCTCCTCCCTCGACGGGACCCCGGGACCCTGGGGCGGGAACGCCGTCGCGAGCAACGGGCACCTGCACGACGCGGCGCTGGCCTTCCTGGGCTCGTCGCGCGACGACTCCGACCCCGATGAGCCGGCGCCCCCGCAGGGGTCGGTCAGCCGGCTCCGCGGCCGGCGCGCGGGCGCCGACCTGCCGCCGGTCTGAGGCTTCGCCGGGCGCCGCCCCGCGGAGCCGTCTCCCGGCCCGTCTGGCACTTCCCACCGACCCGCCCGCGCCCTACGGTTGGATCCCGATGGCGAGGAGGGTGCCGTGAAGATCAACGATGTGCTCAAGGCCAAGTCGAGCCCGGAGGTGGTGACCGTCAGTCCCGACGCGGGCGTGCGAGAGCTGGTCGCGCGGCTGGCCGAGCACAACGTCGGCGCGCTGATCGTCAGCAGCGACGGCGAGGTGATGGAGGGGATCGTCTCCGAGCGCGACGTGGTGCGCCACCTGCACCACGACGGCACGGTCGTGAACAACACGGTCGGCGCGATCATGACCGCGGTCGTGGAGACGTGCACCCCCGACGACGACGTCGAGGAGCTCATGCGCACCATGACCGAGCGTCGGGTCCGGCACGTGCCGGTCGTCGTGGACGGCCGGATCCGCGGGATCGTCAGCATCGGCGACGTGGTCAAGCACCGGATCGACCAGCTCGAGTTCGAGCGCGACCAGCTCGACCACTACGTCAGCCAGGGAGGCTGAGCGGCCCGCGAGCGCGGTCGCCCGGGAGGGGACTGACAGACTGCGCCGCATGGACAAGCCCGAGATCGACTTCCCCGACTTCGACCCGCCTGCGGACCTCGTCGTCACCGACCTGACCGAGGGCGAGGGCCCGGAGGCCAGCGCCGGGGCGACCGTGGCGGTGCACTACGTCGGCGTCTCGCACTCGACCGGCGAGGAGTTCGACGCCTCCTGGAACCGGGGCGAGCCGCTGCGCTTCCGCCTCGGCATCGGGCAGGTCGTCGCCGGCTGGGACCAGGGCGTGCAGGGCATGCGGGTCGGGGGCCGCCGGCACCTCGTCGTCCCCCCACACCTCGGCTACGGCGACCGCGGCGCCGGCGGCGTCATCGCCCCCGGGGAGACCCTGATCTTCGTGGTGGACCTGCTCGACGTCTCCTGAGCGGGGCGGTCACCACGGCAGGTCGTCGGGGTCCGGGGCGTCGTCCTCGGTGACCACCCGAGCCGAGGGCCCGTGGGCGAGGCCCACGACGTCGCCCGGCACGAGCTGGCGGCCCCGCCGCGTCTCGGGGGCACCGTTGACCAGGACCAACCCGTCGGCCACGAGCGGCTTCGTCTGGGCACCGCTCTCGACCAGGTTCGCCAGCTTCAGGAACTGACCGAGCCGGATCGAGTCGTCGCGGATCGGAACGTCGTGGGGCTCAGACATGCCGCCATTCTCGCGGACGGCGACCGGAGGGGTCAGAGCTGTAGCGCGACCGTGTGGATCAGGACGCCGACCAGGCCGCCGACCACCGTGCCGTTGATGCGGATGAACTGGAGATCGCGGCCCACGTGCAGCTCGATGCGGCGGGACGCCTCCCGCCCGTCCCAGCGCTCGATGGTGTGCGTGATCACCGTGGTCAGCTCGGCGCCGTAGCGCTCCACCACGAAGGCCGCCGCGTCGGCGGCCAGCTCGTCGATGCGGGCGCTCAGCTTCTCGTCGGCGCCCAGCCGGTCGGCCAGGGCGGTGACCTCGGCCAGGGCCTGACGGCGCACCTCGCCGTCGCGGTCGCGCAGCGAGGCCAGGAGCGCGCGGCGCAGCGCGTTCCACAGCGAGACGGCGGTGGCCACCACCTGCGGGCTCTCGAGGACCCGCTCCTTGAGGGCCTCCGTGCGCGCCCGGGTCTCGTCGTCGAGCTGGAGGTCGTGGGCGAGCCGCTGCAGCCACGAGTCGAGGGCGGTCCGCGCGCGGTGCTGCGGGTCGTCGCGGATGTCGCGCACCCACCGGGTCGCCTCGAGGTGCACCCGCGAGGTCACGGCGTCGTTCAGGCGCTCGGGGGCCCACCAGGGCGCGCGCTCCCCGAGGACCTCGGTGACGGTCTCCTCGTTCTCCAGCAGCCAGGCATGGAGCTCATGCAGGACCAGGTCGACCAGACCGTGGTGGAGGTCGTCGCGGAGCACCTCCGCCAGCATCTGGCCCGCCAGCGGCGCCACGGGCTCCTCCCGGAACCGCGGCACGAGCGCCTCCGCGACCAGCGCCTCGATGTGCTCGTCCCGGACGCGACCCAGCGCCGCCGCCGCCAGGGCCGCGCCCTCGTCGACCACGCGCCGCGCGTGCTCGGGCTCGCGCAGCCAGGCGCCGAACCGCGCCGCCGGGGTCGCGGCGAGCACCCGCTCGCGCACGATCCCCCCCTGCAGGAAGTTCTCCGCGACGAACTCCTGGAGACCCTGGCCGAGCTCGTCCTTGCGCTTGGGCACCAGGGCGGTGTGGGGCACCGGGATCCCGAGCGGATGCCGGAACAGCGCCGTGACCGCGAACCAGTCGGCGATCGCGCCGACCATCGACGCCTCGGCGCCCGCCTCGACGAAGCCCCAGAAGCCACCCCGGTCCCGCGCGAGCAGGAAGACGACGGCCGCCAGCACGAGCAGCGAGCCCGCCACCGCCCGCATCCGGCGGAGCGCCCGCCGTCGCTCCTCGTCGGCCCCCGTCACCGCGTCACTCTCCCATCGGGACGGCGCGCGCCCGCGCTCACCCGGCCCCGGCTCCGCTGGCGGGCGGCTCGGTCACGGCGTGGTCCCCGACCAGCAGCGTGGGGGTGAGCCCGGCGACCACGGAGACCTGCACCGGTGTGCCGACGGGGATCCGGACGCCGTGCGGCTGCCAGGAACGCACGCTGCGGCCGGAGGCGAGGCGCACGTGGTGCAGGACGAAGGCCCCGTGGTACTCCACCGACGCCACGGTCGGCGCGTCGCCGGGCGGCGCCCCGCCGCCGAGCGGCTCCAGCGCCACCTCGTGCGGGCGCAGGACCACGTCCACGTTCACGTCGCTGGCACCCCAGCCCGGGACCGTGGAGACCACGCCGATCTCACAGGTGAGCAGCGCGTGGTGCACGTGCGCCGGGAGGAAGTCCGCGTCCCCCATGAAGGAGGCGACGAAGCGGCTCGCCGGCTGCTCGAAGACCGCGTCCGGGGTGTCCACCTGCTCCGCGAGCCCGCGGTTCATCACGACCACCCGGTCACCGGTGCTCAGCGCCTCGGTCTGGTCGTGGGTGACCATGACGGCCGTCGTGCCCGTGGCGCGCAGAACCCCCACGAGCTCGGCGCGCACCTGCGCGCGCAGGCTCTCGTCGAGGGACGAGAAGGGCTCGTCGAGCAGCACCACCTCCGGCCGCGGCGCCAGGGCGCGCGCCAGCGCGACCCGCTGCTGCTCGCCGCCGGAGAGCTCGTGCGGGTAGCGCCGCGCCAGGTCACCGAGCCGCACCAGGTCGAGCACCTCGCGCACCCGGGCGTCCCGCTCCGCGGCCGGTCGACCGTGCAGGCCGAACGCCACGTTGCGGGCGACGCTCAGGTGCGGAAACAGCGCGTGGTCCTGGAAGACCATCCCGACGTGGCGCTTCTCCGGGGCGACCATCCGGCCGCGGTCGGCGACGACCTGGCCGGCGATGGAGACACAGCCGGCGTCCGGCCGCTCGAGACCGGCGACCAGGCGAAGCGCCGTGGACTTGCCGCAGCCCGAGGGGCCGATCAGCGAGACGATCTCGCCGTGCGCCACGGCGAGGTCGAGCTCGCGCACGGCGGTGACGTCGCCGTAGGCCTTGGTGACGCCCTCGAGCAGCAGTGCGGGCTGGCCGGGGGTGGGGGCGCGGCTCACCTCAGGCTCCCCCGCCGGCCGGCGGTCCGAGCCGGGCATCGGCGGCGCGGTCGGCCCGACGGACCTGCCGGAAGAGCATCACCACGGGCACGCAGGCCAGGGCGACGATCACCAGCGCCGGGAGCGCCGCCAGGCTCCACAGGTTCTCCGACGCCAGCTGATAGACCCACACCGACACGGTAGTGAAGCCGAAGGGCCGCAGAAGCAGGACCACCGGCAGCTCCTTGATGGCGTCGATCGCCACCAGCACCAGGGCGACCGCCACGCCGGGCCGCACCAGCGGCAGGTGCACCCGGGTCAGCAGGCGGCGGGGGCTCGCCCCCAGCACCAGGGCCGACTGGGTCAGCGAGGGGCTGACCTTCGCGTAGGACGCGTCGACGGCCTGGAAGGCAGGCCCGAGGAAGCGCACGACATAGGCGAAGAGCACCGCGGCCACCGAGCCGGTGACCAGCAGGCCGGTCCCGCCCGCCACGCCCAGACCGCGCAGCGCGTCGTCGAGCGCCGCAAGCGCGAGCAGGACGCCGATGCCGATGACCGCGCCCGGGACGGCGTACCCGAAGGTCGTCAGCTGGGAGGCGCCGCGCACGACCCGGCCGCCGCCGAGCCGCAGGGCGTGGCCGATCACCACGGCCAGCAGGACGCAGGCCAGCGCCGTCAGGCCGGCCACGACGACGGAGTTCACCAGGTACTCCCCGAACCGGGGATCGATCGGCTGACCCGCGCCGCCGAGCTGACCGGCGGCCCAGAGGGCGAGCCGGACGACCGGCACGGCGAAGCCCGCGGCGAGCACCAGCACGCAGGTCGCCGAGGCCAGGGCGCCTCGCCAGCCGCGGAGGACGACGGGTCTCGGGCCGGACCCCGAGCCCGCCCGCTGCGTGAAGCGGGCGCGGCCCCGCAGCATCCGCTCCCCGACCAGCACGCCGACCGCGAAGACCAGGACCAACGACGCGAGCTGGGCGGCCGAGGCGAAGTCGTAGGAGCTGCGCCACGTCGTGTAGACGCCCACCGAGACCGTGCGGACGCCGAAGTACTGCACGGTCGCGAAGTCGGTGAGCACCTCCATCATCACCAGCGCCAGCCCCGCGGCCAGCGAGGGGCGCGCCAGGGGCAGCAGGACCGAGCGGAAGGCGCGCCCGCGGCCCGCCCCCAGGATCCGCGCCGCCTCCCAGGTGGTCGGCGCCTGCTCGGCGAAGGCGGTGCGGGCCATCAGGTAGACGTAGGGGTAGAGCGTCAGCGACATCACCAGCGCGGCGCCGGCGATGCCGCGCACCGGCACCTCGAGGCCCGTGCCGCTCACCTCGCGCAGCCACACCTGCACGTCGCCGGCCACGTCGAAGGTCGAGAGGAAGACGAAGCCCAGGATGTACGCCGGCATCGCCAGCGGCAGGACCAGGAGCCAGACCAGCACGTCGCGACCGGGAAAGCGGTAGGCGGTGGTCAGCCACGCCAGGCCGGTGCCCAGCACCAGGGTGCCGAGACCCACGCCGAGGAGCAGCAGCATCGTCGTGCGGACCATCCGGCCGATCCCGACCGGCAGGGAGGGCAGTCCGCCGCCGGCGACGTCGGCCAGCACGGCGAGCACGGGCATCGCCACCAGCGCCGCGATCACCAGCACGGCCAGCGACCAGCCGGGTCGGCCCGCTCCCGTCAGCCGCCTGCGCCGCGACGCCGCGCGAGCGCCCGACGGGGTGGGCGGCAGGAGCGTCTGGGTCATCGGCTGGGCTTCACTCCCAGTTCGCCTCGGCCAGCAGGTCGGCCGCGTCCGCGTTGAGCGAGCCGTAGGCCTCGGCGTCGATCGGCATCTCCTTGAACGTGCCGAACGAGGCGGCGATCTCGTCGGGCTCCACCGCCGGGTTCACCGGGAGCTCGTGGTTGCCCGCGATCAGTGCCCGCTGGCCCTGCGGGGCGGCCAGCCACTCCAGGAGCTGTTGCGCCTGCTCGGGGTTGTCCGAGGTCGTCACGACTCCCGCCCCGGACAGGTTCACGTGCGTCCCCGCCCCCTCCTGGGAGGCCCAGTAGAGCTCGACGTCGAGCCCGCCACCCTCCGCCTGGGCCGCCTCGAGCTCGCGGGCGAGGTAGTAGTGGTTGACCACGGCGACGTCGCAGGTGCCGGCGTCGACCGCGTCGATCATCAGCACGTCGTTGCTCATGATGTCGACGTCGTTGGCCTTCCAGCCCTCGACGATCTCGCGCGTCCGCTGCTCGCCGTAGAGGTCGATCAGCGACGCGACCAGCGAGACCATGTAGGCCTCGCTGGTGTCGCGCATGCAGATCCGGCCCTTCCATCTCGGGTCCGTCAGGCCCTCGTAGGTCGCCTCCGCGTCGAGCTCGGACGGGTCGACCTGGTCCGGGTTGTAGATCACGGTGCGGGCGCGCTTGGCCAGGCCGAACCAGGCACCGTCGGCGGCGCGGTCGGCCTTCGGCACCGCCTGGTCGAGCGCCTCGCTGTCCAGCGGGTCGAGGATCCCCTGCTGGTCCGCGTTCCACAGGTTGCCGGCGTCCACGGTCATGTAGACGTCGGCCGGGCTGGACTCGCCCTCGGCCTTGATGCGCTCCAGGAGCGTCGCGTTGTCGTCGAAGATGAAGTCCACCGTGATCCCCGTGTCCTCGGTGAACTGCCTGAAGACCTCCTCCGAGCCGTACTTGCGGGCCGAGTAGACCTGCAGGTCGGCCTCGCCGCCGCCGAACACGCCGCAGCCTGCCGTCGCGGCCAGGACAGCGGTGGACAGGGCGGTGGCCAGCAGGGCCTTCGGGCGCAGCGGACGCAACGGGTCTCCTGGAGGCTCGGGGGAGCATCGGGGGCATCGAGAAGGCTGCGGGACGACATCGTCCCACAAGTGAGGACAGCCTAACCTAGCCTGCGCGCGGCCGTGTCGGCCACCGGGAGCCCCGCGCCGCCGTGGAACACTGGCCCGCATGCCGCGCACGGTCATCACCTTCGGGACCTTCGACGTCTTCCACGTCGGCCACCTGCGAGTGATCGAGCGCGCGGCGTCGTTGGGCGACCGCCTCGTCGTGGGCGTGTCCGCCGACGAGCTCAACCTGCGCAAGAAGGGCCGCGAGCCGGTCTTCACCGAGAAGGAGCGGATGGCCATCGTGGCCGCCCTGAAGCCCGTGGACGAGGTCTTCGTCGAGGAAAGCCTGGAGCAGAAGCGCGGCTACATCACGACCTACGGCGCGGACGTGCTCGTCATGGGTGACGACTGGGCCGGCAAGTTCGACGAGCTCGAGGACATCTGCGAGGTGGTCTACCTCTCCCGGACCCCGGCCATCTCCACCACCGCGCTGATCGAGAAGATCTCGGCGAGCGGATGAGGTGGATGTTGTTATGGTCGCACCAGACCCTGGTGACTCGCACACCACTTCTTCATGCATGGGGGCCCTTCGTGCGTCGTCGTAGCGTCAGCCTGCTCCTCGCGGCTGCCCTGGTCCTGGCCGCGCCTCCGCTCGGCGCCTCCGCCGAGCCCGGCGAGCCGGCCGATCCCGCGGCTCCCCCCGCCGCGGGGGCCGCGGAGCAGGGCACCGCCGAGGACGACGTCAAGCAGGCCGCCGTCGACGACCCCTCGCTTCGCCAGGCGCGGACGGCGCTCGGCACCGCTGAGCGCGTGCTGGACGGGGAGGCCGCGGCGGACGACCCGTCGCCCTCCCTGGCGCTGACGGACCTCTCCCTCTCCAAGGACTCGCTGCGGGGCGACGAGCGCGCCAAGGCGGAGGCGCTGCTGGCGCGGCCCACCGACCCCGAGGCCGATACCACCGGTTCCGGGACGAGGCCGACCGACGGCAACGGCGACCAGTTCGGTGACGGCTATGACCGCGGGTCGAAGCGCCGGTGCTCGCGCCACTTCTGCCTGCACTGGGTGGCCTCCGGGAACGACGCCCCCCCGGGTGACTACTGGATCAACCGCAACATCACGCTGCTCGAGAACGTGTGGCGCCACCACATCGGCAAGCTGAACTACCGCCGTCCGCTGCGCGACGGCGGTCGGGGCGGCAACTCGAAGTTCGACGTCTACCTGAAGAACGTCGGCGCGCAGGGCTACTACGGGTACTGCGCCCCCGAGCGGCGTCCGTACCCCAACCGGTTCCTCGCCGACGGCTACTGCGTGCTCGACAACGACTTCTCGCGGGCGGAGTTCGGCACCCCGCCCATGGACACCCTGCGCGTCACGGCCGCGCACGAGTTCTTCCACGCGATCCAGTGGAACTACGACGTCTCCGAGGACGGCTGGCTGAAGGAGGCGACGGCGACCTGGATCGAGGAGCGCTTCGCGGACGGCATCAACGACAACCGCCAGTTCCTGGGCGCGGGACAGGTCGCGCGCCCCGGGCAGCCCCTGGACTTCTTCTCGTTCGGCGCCGGCGCGCAGTACGGCAACTGGGCCTTCTTCGAGTTCCTCTCGCAGCGGTTCGGGCGGGGGATCGTCCGAGCCATCTGGAACCGCACGGCCGACTTCGGCAACCAGCCCGACCAGTACTCCATCAAGGCGGTCCGGACGGCGGTGCGCGCGCGTCGTCGGACCTTCTTCCCCGGGATCTACGCCCGCTTCGCGGCCGCGAACACGATCCCCGGGGCGAGCTACCCGGAGGGCCGGTCGTGGCCGCGGGCCCCGATCAGCAAGGCGTACCAGCTCTCGCGCTTCCGGCGCGGCACCGGCAAGGACTCGACGACGCTCGACCATCTCACCTCGCGCAGCTTCGACGTGAAGCGCTCGGGCAAGGCCTTCCGGGGCAACTGGAAGCTGCTGGTGAAGGTGAACGGCCCCTGGCGCGGGACCAGCCCCGCCGCCCACGCGATCATGCACATGCGCAACGGCAAGAAGGTGCGCCGCGTGCTGCCGCTGAACCGCAAGGGCAACACGACGCGGCGCCTGCCCTTCAACGGGGCCGTCGCGCGGGTGACGCTCACGCTCGCCAACGCCTCCACCCGTTATCGGTGCTGGAAGGGTCGCCAGTGGTCCTGCCGGGGCGTCCCCCGCGACGACAACCGCACCTACACGTTCGCCGCGTACACGGTGCGGCAGCGCTAGTCCGCGGCTGGGCCGGCGGGCGCCGGCGCCGCCCTCAGTCGAGCCGGTCCTCGGGCCCGCTCGGCAGGAACTCCTGGCTGATCCTCGTCCAGGCGCCATCGATCACCGCCTGCACGTCGACGTCGCACGCGTCGCGGACATGCGGCTTGTCGAGCTCGCGGGCGATCACCCGCACGAGGAACTGGCGCAGCTCCGCGTCGAGGCTCGCCATGCGCTGGAGCAGCGTGCCCCGCCGCGTGTCCGTGGCGAGGGTCATCTCGACCTCCTCGGCGCGGGGCGGCTCGATCTCGCACACGATCCGGAGGGGCGGCTCGACGTGCACCGTGAGCAGCAGCGGGACGAGGACCTCGGCGCGGAACAGGTGCCGGTCGGCGCGGAGGTCCACCTCGAAGTCCACGCTGAGCGGAAGCGCGATCCGGTAGCGGAGCCGGTCGCCGGCGACGGCATGGCCGTAGGTGGGGCGGAACTGTGCCTCGGCGGTCACCCGGGCCATGACGCGACCGGGCCCGGCCCCCATTGGCCCCAGCCGCAGCGACTCGCCCAGCACCTGGTCGACCGACCGGCAGACGCGCTCGGCGTCGAGCAGCATCCGGATGAAGTTCACCCCGAACTGCTCGTAGGTCATCGGCGTGGCCCCGGGGGCCACCTGGTCTGCCGGGGACACCTGGTCTGCCGGGTCCGCCGGGTCGGGCGCGGGCTCAAGCACCCCGTCACACTATCCAGCGCCGCGCCCCCGCGGGGAGCGACGCACGGACCGCGCCTGCGCCATGATCGGCACCATGAGCTCGAGCGATGTGGTCGCCGCCCACCGCGCCGCCGGCCGCCGTTTCACCGCGGGCGGCACCGGCAGCTTCGTCCTCGACCAGGGCACGGGACCCGCGGTGCTGCTGGTGCACGGCGTCCCGGCCTCCTCCTTCCTCTACCGCAAGGTGCTGCCCGGCCTGGCGGCCCGCGGCCTGCGCGGCGTCGCCCCGGACCTGCCGGGGCTGGGGCTCGCCGACCGCCGCCCCGACCAGGACCAGACCTGGAGCGGACTCGGCCGGTGGCTCGTCGAGGCGGTCGACGCGCTCGGCCTGGAGCGGTTCCACCTCGTGGTGCACGACCTCGGCGGGCCCGTCGGCTTCGAGCTCGCGGCCGCGGTCCCCGACCGCGTCGCCTCGCTGACGGTGCTGGACACGATCGTGGACGCTGACGGCTTCAAGCGGCCGTGGACCATGCAGCCCTTCGCCGTCCCGGTCCTCGGCGAGCTGTGGCTGAAGGCGATGCGCAAGCCCCTCTTCCGCCGGTTGATGGCGTTGCAGGGCCTCGCCGACCCGAGGGCGGTTCCGCGCGAGGAGCTGGACGCCTGGGTCGACCTGCTCAAGCGCGTCGACGGCGGGAAGGCCTTCCTGCGCACCATGCGGGGCTTCGAGCGGACGCCGGAGAAGCAGGCCCTCTACCGCTCCGTCGTCGGCGACGCCCGGCGCCCGGTGCAGGTCGTCTGGGGCGAGCGGGACCCGGCGCTGCGGCTGGACCGGCAGGGCGTGCAGGCCGCCCGGGCGGCCGGCATCGACGAGCAGGAGATCGTGCGGCTGCCCGGCAAGCACTTCCTCCAGGAGGACTGCGCCGCGGCGCTCGCGGACGTGATCGCCGACTTCGTGCTGCGGGCCGAGGCCGGCGCCTGACGCCGGGCGCGGGCCGCTCAGGGGACCTCCCGGGCGAGCCCGGCCCAGCCGGGCAGGCCGGCGCGGGAGCCCCACCGGCGCCACTGGCCGGCGACCCGCAGCGGGCGCGTGTCCGCGGGCTCAAGGGCCCGCAACCCCTCCAGGGCCGCGGCGCGCCAGGCCTCGGCGGCCCCGAGCGCGTCGACCGAGGCGGGCGGGTCGGCCAGCCACAGCTCCTCGAGCGCGTCTCGTCCGGTCGCCAGCGGGTCGAGCGTGCGGTCGGCGCTGCGCAGGGCGGCGCGGTGCACGCGCTCGTGGCGCCACCAGAGGTAGGCGGGGTCGTCGGCCTCCCGCGGCGGGCCGGCCCCGCGGTCGAGGTCCACCGGCGTCCCGACCGAGGCCGGCCAGAAGACCCCGGTGCACGGGGCGGCCGTCCCCGTGACCCAGTGCGTGCCGATCTCGGCGGCGGCGCCGGCCTGCGCCGGCCGTCCGGGCCGCAGGTCGCTGAGCCACGACGCCGTCGTCTGGGTGCTGCCGAGCAGCCCGCCGGCATGGACGCAGGCGCCGCCCATGGCCCCGGCGGCCCGGCGGTAGCGCGGGAGGTCGGGGACGCGGTCGGAGCCGTGGTCGCGCAGTGCCCCCAGCAGGTCGCCCGGCGTCCGGGCGGCCTCGGCCGCGGCCCGGGTGCGGGCCTGCCGGCCGGCGGCCGCCCAGAACCGGCCGCGCAGCCGGTCGGCGTGCCGGTCGGCGAAGCCCTCGATGGTCAGCGCCGCGGAGACCGAGCGCGAGCCCTCGACCTCCTCGCTCGCCCACTCGCGGCCCGCCGTCTCCAGGAGGGTGGCGCCGCCGGGGTCGGCGACCAGGAACGAGGAGTCGCGCGCCGAGGCGTCGCGGCCGGCGGCGTCCTGGCCGTGCGCCTCCAGGAGCGAGACGACGACCTCGACGGCAACGCGCCGGTCGGCCGCGCGCTCCAGGGCGGCCCGGAGCAGGTCGGGTCCCGGCAGCGCGCCCTCGGGCCGGGACCCGCCGCGGGTGAGGACCGGCTGGGCGGCGATCGCGACGCCGTGCTCGTTCGCGCCCGCCTCGGCACCCCAGGCCCACCAGACCTGCGAGAGCAGGACGGCATGCGTCCGCCGCGCCTGGGGGATCCGGGTCCCGCCGGTCGCGACGACCTCAGCGCCCGCCGCGTGCTCGGCGGCGGCGTGCCAGCGCAGCAGCTGCGGCTCGTTGGGGGGACGGTGGCTGTTCGTCGCCAGCAGCACGCCGTCGTCGGTCACGGCGGCGAGGGTGTCGGCCATGCCCCATCCTGACACCGACAGGCGGCTACTTGTGCTGGCGCCGGCTGCCGCCGTGCCAGTCCTCCTGCACCGCCGCCCCGCCGTCCTCGACTCCCATGGACCGCAGCTGAGGCCGCTCCCGCAACGAGCGCTTGAGCTCGGAGAAGCCCGGGAAGGAGACCAGTCCGACGACGTGGTCCCAGAGCTCGGCCGCGTCCTCGGGGTCGGGGAGCCGGCTGATCACGGGCCCGAAGAAGGCGACTCCGTCGGGGGGTCGGAACTGGATGATCGGGGTCCCGACGTCGCGGCCGGTGTGGCCGAGGGCCTCCTCGGTCTCCGCGCGCACGGCCTCGTCCCGTTCCTCGTCCTCGAGCGCGTCGGCGAGGTCCTCCGGCAGGCCGGCCGCGTCGAGCGCAGGCACGAGCAGGCTCCGCAGCTCCGCGGCGTCCGGTGCCCGGCCGGACCCGCGGGGCATGGATCCCGCGTCGTGGATGCGGCTGCCGAGCTCCTCGTAGAACGGCCCGAGCGCCTCGGCGCCGCGCTCCTCCCGCAGCCGGTGCGCCACGCGCAGGAGCCACAGGCCGGAGGTGTGCCCCGCCTCGTACTCGGGCGGGAACTGGGCGTCGTAGTCGACGTGCGCGTTCAGCAGGCGGAGCGAGATCAGGCGCCACTCGACGCTCCAGTCACGCTGCTCCACGACCATCCGCACCCACCGGCTGCTCAGCCACGCGAAGGGGCAGACGGGGTCGAACCAGAACCGGACGTCGGCCGCCACGTCAGCCCCCCTTCGTGTCCGCGAGCATCAGCCACGTGTCGACCACGGTGTCGGGGTTCAGCGACATCGACTCGATGCCCTGCTCGAGCAGCCACTGGGCCAGCTCCGGGTAGTCGGACGGTCCCTGCCCGCAGATGCCGACGTACTTGCCCCGCTCCTTGCAGGCGCGGATCGCCGCCTCGAGCATGTACAGCACGGCCGGGTCGCGCTCGTCGAAGGCGGCGGCGACGAGGCTCGAGTCCCGGTCGACGCCGAGGGTCAGCTGGGTCATGTCGTTGGAGCCGATCGAGAACCCGTCGAAGTGCTCGAGGAACTGATCGGCCAGCACCGCGTTGGAGGGCACCTCGCACATCATCACGACCTGGAGGTCGTTCTCGCCCCGGCGCAGCCCGTGGCTGGCGAGCAGGTCGATCACCGCCTCGCCCTCGGCGGGGGTCCGCACGAAGGGGATCATCAGCTTCACGTTGCTCAGGCCCATCTCGTCGCGCACGTGGGTCATCGCCGCGCACTCCATCGCAAAGCACTCGGCGAACTCCTCGGAGAGGTACCGGGAGGCCCCGCGGAACCCGATCATCGGGTTCTCCTCGTGCGGCTCGTAGCCCTCGCCGCCGACGAGGTTGGCGTACTCGTTGGACTTGAAGTCGCTCATCCGCACGATGACGGGCTCCGGCGCGAAGGCCGCCGCGATGGTGGCCACGCCCTCCGCGACCCGCTGCACGAAGAATTCCCGCGGCCCCGGGTAGGCGGCCGTCATCTCCTCGATCTCGTCGCGCAGGTCGGGAGAGAGGGAGTCCGGGTCGCGCTCCAGGTCGAGGAGGGCCTGCGGGTGGATGCCGATCTGCCGGTTGATGATGAACTCCAGGCGGGCCAGGCCGACGCCGTGGTTCGGCAGGCGGGAGAAGGTGAAGGCCTGCTCCGGCGTGCCGACGTTGACCATGATCTTGACCGGGACCTCCGGCATCTCGTCGAGCTCCGTGGTCTCGATGTCGAAGTCGAGGGCGCCGTCGTAGACCAGCCCGGTGTCGCCCTCGGCGCAGGAGACGGTCACCTCGCGGCCGTCGGCCAGGTCCCGGGTGCCCGAGGTGGTGCCGACGACGGCCGGGATCCCGAGCTCGCGGGCGATGATCGCGGCGTGGCAGGTACGGCCGCCGCGGTTGGTGACGATCGCGGCGGCCCGCTTCATGATCGGCTCCCAGTCGGGGTCGGTCATGTCGGCGACCAGCACCTCGCCCGGGGTGAAGTCGTGCATCTGCTCGGGCGAGCTGAGCACCCTGACGGTGCCCGCGCCGATGCGCTGGCCGATCGCGCGGCCCTCCGCGACCACCTCGGCGTCCGCCGCGGCGCCCTTCGGCATCCGGTAGCGCTCCAGCGTCCCGGTCGCGCGCGACTGCACGGTCTCGGGCCGCGCCTGGAGGACGTACAGCTGCCCGTCCAGGCCGTCCTTGCCCCACTCGATGTCCATCGGCCGGCCGTAGTGCTCCTCGATCGTGAGCGCGTGACGGGCCAGCGCGGTCACGTCCTCGTCCTCGAGGCTGAACTGTCGCGCCTGGCTCGGTTCCACGTCGACGAACTCGGTCGTCCGGCCCACCTCGGCGTCCTCGGTGTAGACCATCTTCGTGGCCTTGGCGCCGATGCCGCGCTTGAGGATGGCTGGCCGGTCGGCGCGCAGGGCCGGCTTGTAGACATAGAACTCGTCGGGGTTCACCGCGCCCTGGACGACGCCCTCGCCGAGGCCGTACGCCGAGGTGATGAAGACGGCGTCGTCGAATCCCGACTCGGTGTCCATCGTGAACATGACGCCGGCGGAGCCGATGTCGGTGCGGACCATCCGCTGGACGCCCGCCGAGAGCGCGACGTCGCCGTGCTCGAAGCCGTGGTGCACGCGGTAGGCGATCGCTCGGTCGTTGTAGAGGGAGGCGTAGACCTCGCGCACCGCCTGGATGATCGCCTCGGCCCCCCTGAGGTTGAGGAAGGTCTCCTGCTGACCGGCGAAGGAGGCGTCCGGCAGGTCCTCGGCCGTGGCCGACGAGCGGACGGCGAAGGAGACCTCCCCGGCGTCGACGCCGGCCTCTTCCACGACGTGAGAGACCAGGCGCTCGTAGGCATCGCGGATCGAGGCCTCGAGGTCGTCGGGCATGGGTTGCTCCACGACGGCCCGCCGGATCTCCTCGCCGACCTCGGCGAGGCGGCGCGTGTCCTCGGTGTCGAGGTCGCCGAGCAGGCCGGCGATGTGCTCCCGCAGGCCGGTCTCCCCGATGAAGTGGTGGAAGGCGTCGGCGGTCGTGGCGAAGCCGGGGGGTACGTCGACCCCGAGGTGGGTGAGGTGGGAGACCATCTCGCCGAGCGAGGCGTTCTTGCCTCCCACCTGGCCGAGGTCGTCCATGCCGAGATCGGTGAACCACCGCACGTACGGGCTGCTGTCGCTCATCGGCTTCCTCCAACGTTTGACGACCGGGCCCGCCGGCGACCCCGGGGCCGCCCCGTGCGCATGGTCTGGATGATCAGGGTGGCCATCTCCTCCACCGAGCGGCTGGAGGCGTCGATCACGGGCACGCCGTGCGCCTCGAAGAGCCGGGTGGATCGCCGCAGCTCCCAGCGGCACTGTTCCACGGAGCTGTACCGCGAGCCGGGACGCCGCTCGTTCCGGATCCGGCTGAGCCGGTCGACGGACGTCGTGATGCCGAAGCACCGGTCCTGCAGCGACTCGACCGGCCGCGGCAGGGTGCTCGCCTCGAGGTCCTCCTCGACGAGCGGGTAGTTCGCGACGAAGAGGCCGTGCTGCAGCGCGAGATACATGCTGGTCGGGGTCTTGCCGCACCGGGACGGCGCCAGCAGGATCGCGTCGGCCTTCTCCAGGGCGCGCAGGCTCTGGCCGTCGTCGTGCTCGATCGTGAACTCCACCGCGGCCATCCGGCTGTTGTAGCGCTTGAGGTCGCCGAGCCCGTGCAGCCGGGAGGGCTGGCGCACCCCGCGACGGCCGAGGATGCCCTCGATCCGGTTCATGTGCATGTCGAAGAAGTCGATCACCGGCGCCCGGGTGCGGTGCAGCTCTCGGCGCACCTCGTCCTCCGCCGCCGTGCAGAAGACGAGGGGCGTCACGGCACCGTCCATCGAGGCGTCCAGCCGGCTCACGACCTCGCGGGCCTGCTCGGGAGTCGAGATGAAGGGGACGGTCGTGCGGTCGAAGACCACGTCCGGGAACTGGATGAGCAGCGCATTGCCCAGGGTCTCCGCGCTGATGCCGGTGCTGTCCGAGAGGAACCAGACGGGCACCACCTGCTCGGCGTGGGCCATGGTTCCTCCTTTCCGCCACCAGGCTGTCGGCCTGGCTTGGAACGGTAGCGCCCCCGGGCCCGCAGCCGGGCCCCCCGTCAGCATTCGTAGGGGCGAAGGGCCTCGATCGTCGCCGGGCGGTGGCCTCCGGGCCCGGACGCGTTGCAGCATGGACCTCCTCGGTGGGAAGGAACGTCATGAGCGATGCGGCAGGGCTGGGTGTCGAGGTGCGCTCCGACGCCCCGCCCGAGCGGGTCGGCGGCGGCGCCGTGCCGTCCGTCCGCCGACCGGAGCCGGCGCCCCTGCACCTCGGCGAGCTGCCCGTGCTCATGCTCGTCGGCCCGGCCCCCGACCACCTGCCCCCCGTGGCCGTCGACGGCCTCGACGACGTCGACGGCATCGACGGCATCGCCCGGCGGGAGGTCGCGCACGTCGTGGCCGGCGAGACCCGCCGCGTGACCCGGATCAGCGGCGTGCAGCTCCCGCTCTCCGACGCGGGGCTGGACCGCGCGGCCGGCCTCGTGGCGCTGGGCGCGGACCACACGCGCGGTTGCCTCGCGGCGCACGGGCTCTCGCTGGGCGACGCGACGCGGTACGCCGCGCGGCTCGAACGGCTCAACCTCCGCGCGGAGAACGCGTGGCCGGGGCTGGCCGAGGGCTACTACGTGCTGGACGCCGAGCCCTGGAACCTGCGGCGGCTGGTCGACACGCAGGTGCTGGGCACGGTGGAGGACCTGCTCGACCGGTGGCCCGCCCCGGACGACGCGGCCGCGGAGCCCTCCCCGGAGGCCTTGCTGGTCCTGCTCGGACCGACCTGCACGACGGTCGGGCCGTAGCCCTCGGTCAGACCCGACGGGAGCGCAGTCGTGCCACCTGCTCACGCAGCGCCGCGTTCTCCTCCTCCAGGCGCAGGACCTCGGCGATCCCGGCCAGGTTGAGACCGGCGTCGAGCAGGCCGCGGATCCGGTGCAACCGCTCGATGTCGGCGCGGCTGTAGAGCCGCGTGCCGCCCGGCGTCCGCGTGGGCTCCAGCAGGCCCCGGCGCTCGTAGACGCGGAGGTTCTGCACCTGCATCGCGACCATCTCGGCGGCCACCGAGATGGCGAAGAGACCGACCTGTCGTTCCGCCACGGGCTTGATTCTTGCTGATCCTCGGAATATAAGAAACCTATACTGGTTGATACAGATAGTGAGGGCGCCGGACCCGGCCGCCCCCGACACCCGAGGAGGACCCGAGATGCTGCGCACCAATGACCCCTTCCGCGACTTCGACCGCCTGACCCAGCAGCTGCTCGGCGCCACCAGCCGCACGGCGACGATGCCGGTGGACGCCTGGCGCGAGGGCGAGCGCCTCGTGCTCGAGCTGGACCTGCCGGGCGTGCGCCCGGACTCCATCGACGTGGACGTCGAGCGCAACGTGCTCACCGTCCGCGCCGAGCGGCTCCCGGGCAACGGCGACTGGCAGCTGCTGGCGGCCGAGCGCACCCACGGCACGTTCAGCCGCCAGCTCGTGCTCGGCGACAACCTGGACGCGGAGCGCATCGAGGCGACCTACGACGCCGGCGTCCTGCGCCTCGTCGTCCCGGTGGCCGAGAAGGCGAAGCCGCGCCGGATCGAGGTGGCCGTCGGCGACGGCCAGGCGGCCCCGACCGGCCACGACGAACGGACCGCGATCCCCGGCTGAGCCCGGAGGCGGGACGGGGCCCGGCCCGCGCCGGACCGGGCCCCGTCTGGCTCACCCGTCCCGCTCACCCGTGCGCGCCGCGAGCGCATCCAGGAGCGCCGCGGGCCGGGCCGCGGCGGGCACGAGGTCACGGTGGTCCGCGCCGAGGAAGCCCTCGGCCACCGCGTGGTCGAGCATCGCCCGCAGCGGCGCCCAGTAGCCGTCGGTGTCGAGCAGCCCGCAGGGCGTGTGCTGCAGGCCCAGCTGGTTCCACGTGAGCGCCTCGAAGAGCTCGTCCAGCGTGCCCAGGCCGCCGGGGAGCGCGACGACGGCGTCGGCGAGCTCGGCCATCAGCGCCTTGCGCTCGTGCATCGTCTCGACCACGCGCAGGTCGGTGAGACCCTCGTGCGCCACCTCCCGGCCCACCAGCGAGCGCGGGATCACCCCGACCACGGTGCCGCCCGCGCCGAGGGCGGCGTCCGCCACGCTGCCCATCAGGCCCACGTGCGCCCCGCCGTACACCAGCCGCAGGCCGCGCCCGGCGATCGCCCGCCCGAGCTCCTCGGCCGCCTCGCCGTAGGACGCTCGGGTGCCGGCGCTGGACCCGCTGAACACGCAGACGCTCTCCACGGGCGCCACCCTAGGGCGCCTCGGCCGCCTCCACCTCGGGGTCCGGCTCGACCTCGGGGACGCGCGAGGGCAGCAGGAAGGTCAGGGCGAGGGTGCCCACCGAGATCAGCGCGGCGACCCCGAAGGCCCACTGCACTCCGCCGGCGAAGGCGGCCGACGGGGTGGCGCCCGCCTCGGCGAGGGCGCTCGCCCGCGAGGAGAGGACCGAGACCGACACGGCGGTGCCGACGGCGGCCGCCACCTGCTGGCTGGTGCCGAGCAGGGACGAGCCGTGCGAGTACAGCCGGGCCGGCAGCGCACCCAGACTGAGCGTGAAGACGGGCGTGAAGAGGCCCGCCAGGCCGAGCATCATCAGCACGTGCGCGCCCAGCACGAAGGCGTACGGCGTCGCCTCCCCGACCCGGCTCAGCAACGCGAGGCCGACCAGGACGAGCACGGCACCGGGGGTCACCAGCGGGCGGGCGCCGAACCGGTCGAAGGCCCGGCCGACGCGCGGCCCGAGGAGGCCCATCGCCAGGCCGCCGGGAGCGACCAGCAGGCCGGTCTGCAGGGGGCTGAGGCCGCGCAGGTCCTGCAGGTAGAGCGGCAGCAGGATCATCGCCCCGAGCATCGCGAGGAAGCTGACCGACTGCACGGCGATGCCGACGGCATAGGTGCGGTGCGAGAGCACACGCAGGTCCAGCAACGGCATGTCGCGGCGCTGCAGGGCCCGCTGGCGGAGCACGAACGCCCCGACGACGGCGAGTCCGGCGAGGACCAGCGCCGGCGCCGGGAGTCCAGCGCCGGCCTCCGCGCCGATCCGGCTCAGGCCGTAGACCAGCGTGCCGAAGCCCAGCGCCGCGAGGGCGACGGAGGGCCAGTCGATCGCGGTGGGCCGGGTCTCCCCCACGTCGACGAGGTAGCGCAGCGACAGCCAGGTGATGCCGCCCGCCACCGGCAGCACGAGCAGGAAGAGCCAGCGCCACGAGGCGAGCTGGAGCACCAGGCCCGAGATGGTGGGCCCCAGCGCGGGCGCGACGGAGATCGCCAGCGTCACGTTGCCCATCACGCGGCCGCGGTCGTGGGCGGGCACGATCGTCATCAGCGTGGTCATCAGCAGGGGCAGCATGACGGCGGTGCCGGCGGCCTGGACGACGCGGCCCAGCACCAGCACGGGGAACACCGGCGCGAGCGCCGCGAGCAGCGTCCCGGCGAGGAAGACCGACATCGCGGTCGTGAAGGCCTGGCGCGTCGTCACGCGCTGCAGGAACCAGCCGGTGACCGGGATGACGACCGCCATCGTGAGCATGAAGGCCGTGGAGAGCCACTGGGCGCTGCGCGCGCTGACGTCCATCTCGACCATCAGCCGCGGGATCGCGTTGATCATGATCGTCTCGTTGAGGATCACGATGAAGGTCGCGAGCACCAGCCAGCGCAGCACGGCGTAGGGCGACGGCACGGGGACCTCGCTGCCGAGCGACGGGGTCGCCGCGGGGACGGCGGAGGGGTCGGGGGGCGGCTCAGGCATGCGGGATCCATCGTCGGGGGCGGCGGGGCCGGGTCGGGCGACAAACCACAGGCCGACAAACCACTGGAAGGGGCCCGCGCCCCGGCTGCAACTCATCTGACCACGGGGGCATTCCCCCGGGCCACGCATTTCCAGCGGGTGCTGTGGCGGACCTCACGTCGGGGTGTGGCCGCGGCCCGACCGGGCACGCTGCCCCGCATGTCCCGCGAGCGCTCCCTCCTGGCCGGCCACCCGCCGCGAGACCCCGCGCGACACCCCCTCGGCCGCACGCTGCGGACCGCGCTGTCGACGACGCTGGTCGGCGCCACGCTGCTCGGGCTCCCGGCGGCGGTCTCCTCCAGCGGGCTCGCGGTGGCGCAGGACCTGGCGGGCCCGTCGCCGGGGCGCACCCTGTACCTCTCTCCCGACGGCGACGACGGGGCGTCGGGCGAGAGCCCCGACGAGGCCTGGCGCACGCTGGGCCGCGCCTCCGCCGAGACGCTGCAGCCGGGGGACGCGGTGCTGCTCCAGCGAGACGCCACCTTCCGCGGCACGCTGACGCTCACGGGCAACGGCGCGCCGGGCCAGCCGGTCGAGGTCGGCGCCTTCGGCAGCGGCAGCGACCCGGTGCTCACCGCGGGCGACTGCCTGGTCGCGGAGGCGCCGTACTCCCGGGTGCGCGACCTGACCGCCCGCGACTGCGACGTCTCCGGCTTCCGCCTCGCCGGTCACCATGGCGAGGTCAGCAACGTGACGGCCACCGGCAACCAGGCCGGGCTGCGCATCGACGAGGGCTCCAGCGAGAGCGTCGTGACCCGGAGCCGGTTCCTGCACAACGACCGGCTGGCACCCGACACGCCCGGCGACGACGACGACTACGGCGCCAACGGCATCGAGGTGCTCGGCGACGGCGCGATCATCTCCGACAACCTCTTCGTCGGACACAGCGCGCCCTCGCCGGACTACGGCCGCGACGGGTCGGCGATCGAGGTGTACGGCGCCCACGGACTCGACGTCGACCACAACCGGGCCGTCGGCAACGTCACCTTCGCCGAGCTGGGCTCCCCGGGGACCGCCGGGCACCGGTTCACCTCCAACGCCGTGCGCTCCGACGAGCCCGGCGCCTCGTTCCTGATCACCCGGGGTCTCGACGACCGGGGCCCCGTGACGGCCGTCGTGGCCGCGCACAACTCGGTGCGGCTCGGCGGTGAGGACAGCCTCGGCTTCTGGTGCGGTGGCGTCTGCGGCCCCGGCGTCCTGGTGCTGCGGGCCAACGTCATCTCCGCGAACGGCACCGTCGGCATGACCGAGGGCCCGGTCGACAGCCCGGGTCTCGGTGGCGGGAACAACGTGTGGCACCGCGGCGCGACCGACTTCGCGCTGCTGCCCGGCGACGTGCGGGCCGACCCGCGCTTCGTCGGCGCCGGAGACCTGCACCTGCGACCGGGCAGCCCGGCGATCGACCACGCCGCGGCGCCCTCCCGGGCCCTGGGCGACCCGCTGCGCGGCCGGGCCCCCGCGGACGGTGACGGGGACGGCGCGCCCGCCCCGGATGCCGGCGCGTACGAGTTCCGACCGTGACGCCTTCCTCCCGGGGCTCACCCTTCTGAGCGAGTTCAGGGCCCCACCATCTGGGCACCGGGTGGGGGAACGCTTCTCCGACCGGAAGGAACATCTGTGCTGAAGAGCGACGTGATCGAGGGCACCAACATCGTCACCGCCACCTACGAGGGGGCGCAGGGGACCGACGAGTCCGACGCCGTGGCGGCCTCGCTGGACTCGGTGATCGCGGCCCACGGGCGCGCGCGCCTGCTGCTCGAGATGGGCGATGTCGACCCGGGCCGCGTCGAGCCCGAGGCGCTGTGGAAGAACCTCAAGACCACCGGCAAGCTCGACGACGTCGACCGCGCCGCGCTCGTCACCGACGCCGGCTGGGCCGACAAGCTCAGCTCGCTGGTCGACAAGGTCGCGCCCTTCGAGCTGAAGGTCTACGGGACCGACCAGCGCGACGACGCGGTGGCCTGGCTCAGCGCCTGACCGGCCGCCCGTCGCAGTCGGCGTGACCCGTGGCGTCGTCGACCCGGGTCACCCACGGCGGGCTGCCGAGCCCGCCGCAGTGTTGTAGGGCGTGATCCCGGTGCTCCGGCGCGCCCGCGGGGGCCATCTGGTCCCCGCGGGCCTCGCCGGCCCGCGCGTCCTCGTCGGCCGGGACGGCCGGACCGCCCTGCGCGTCCTCCTCGGACAGCACGTCGTTGCGGATCGTCGCCGCGGCCAGGGCGCCGCCGGCCAGCAGGACGCCGACGCAGATCCACAGCGCCGTCTCGAAGCCGGCGTCGAAGGCCGGCGGGTCGTCGTACACCCGGCCGCCCAGGCCGGCGAGGGCCGGGATCGCGGCCACCGCCGCCAGGCCGGCGGTGCGCGCGACGGCGTTGTTGACCCCGGAGGCCAGCCCCGCGTGGCCGGGGGGCGCGGCCGCGAGCGCGGTCGCCGTGAGCGGGGAGACCATCACCGCCAGCCCGAGGCCGAAGACGAGCACGGCGGGCAGGACGTCGGCGGCGTAGGACGCCCCGGCGCCCACCCGGAGCATCAGCACCAGCCCGAGCGCGCAGACCACGGGCCCGGTCGCCATCTGCAACCGCGGTCCGATCCGCGCCGCAAGCGCCCCCGAGCGCGAGGACAGCAGCAGCATCACCAGCGTGATCGGCAGCATGGCCGTGCCCGCCGCCACGGGTGAGAAGCCCGAGACGACCTGGAGCTGCACGACCAGCAGCAGAAAGACGACACCGAAGCCGCCGTACACGACGAAGGTCACGGCGTTGGCGGCGCGGAACTGCCCGCTGCGGAACGCGCCCAGCGGCAGCATCGGGTGCCGGGCGTGCCGTTCCACCTGCACGAACGCGGCCCCGGCCACGAGCCCCAGCCCGGCCACGGCGAGCGGGGCGGCGCCCCGGCCGTCCTCGCCGAGCGCGATCAGCGCCCAGGTGAAGCTGCCGAGCGCGAGGGCGCCGAGGGCGGCTCCGGCGACGTCCACCTCCCCCTCGGCGCCGGGGTCGCGCGTCTCCGGCACGCGCCGCAACGCGATCCAGACGACCAGCGCGGCCAGCGGCGCGTTGATCAGGAACACCCAGCGCCAGGAGGCGACCTCGACCAGCCAGCCGCCGAGAAACGGGCCGGCCGCCGTCGCCACCCCGCCCAGACCGGACCACGCCCCGATCGCGCGAGCGCGGTCCTCGGGCCCGAAGGACGCCTGGATCATGGCCAGGCTGCCCGGCGTGAGGAGCGCCGCGCCGACCCCCTGCAGGGCCCGGGCGGCGACGAGCAACGGAGCGCTCGGCGCGAGCCCGCACCCCAGCGAGGCGAGCGCGAACCAGACGACGCCGGCGACGAAGACGCGGCGCCGGCCGAAGCGGTCGCCGAGCACCCCGCCGACCAGGATGAACGAGGCGAGGGTCAGGGCGTAGGCCGAGACCGTCCACTGCAGGGTCGCGAAGTCCGCGTCCAGTCCGGTGCCGATGGCCGGCAGCGCCACGTTGACCACGGTGGCGTCGATGCCGGCCAGGCCGGAGCCGAGGATCGCCGCGAGCAGCAGCCAGCGGCCGGACGCGGAATCGAGGGCAAGCGGGGCGGCGCCGCGACCGGCCTCGGCGGACGAGCCCTCGGCGGCCATGCCGACCAGTGTGCCCGCTCCGGCCGAGGAGACCGCGCCGTGCCGGCCGAGGGCCCCGGCTCACAGCGGATTGCCAGCCTGGGGCCCCCCGGCGCACAGGGTGTGCGCGCAGGGTGGTGGCCACTCGACACGAGATCCGGAGGACATCATGAAACGTTCGATCACCTGGGCCGGCGGCGCCGTCGCCGGCGTTGCCGCCCTCGCCCTGGCCGTCCCGCAGATCGCGGGGGCCGAGGAGTCCCCGGCGCCCGGCGCCGGCGGCAGCAGCAGCGAGACGTCACCCGACGGCGACGGGCCGGCGGACGGGCGACCCACCCGCGACCAGATGCAGGAGGAGCTGGCCGGCCGCCTCGCCGACGAGCTTGGCCTCGACCAGGAGGAAGTCGCGGCCGCCCTGGAGACCGTCCACGAGGAGCTGCGGGCGGAGCACGAGGCCGAGCGCACCGAGCGGCTCTCGGCGCGCCTCGACGCGGCGGTGAAGGCCGGGCGACTCACGCAGGAGCAGGCCGACGCCATCCTCGAGGCCGCGCGCGACGGCGACCTCGGCGGCCTCGGGCCGGGTCGTCACGGACCGGGTCGCCCGGGGCCGGGCGGACCCATGGGCGGCGACCTCGGGGCGCCCGACGGCACGGGCCCCGGCTCGGGCTCCGGGGCGGACGGGACCCCGAGCGCCTACTCCCTGAGCTGACCCGGGGCCGGGGCGGCGCGGGCACCCGCGCCGCCCCGGCCGCTCAGTGCGTCGCCAGCTGGCCGGTCAGCCGATCGTGCATCAGGCTGCTGTGCTCGTTGAGCCCGTGGATCTCGACCGTCTTCCCCTTGCGGGCGTACTTGAACTCGATCGCGTCCAGCGCGGCGACGGTCGAGGCGTCCCAGACGTGGGAGTCGCTGAGGTCGATCACCACCCGCTGGGGGTCGTCGACGTAGGAGAACTGGCTGTAGAGGTCGTTGCTGGAGGCGAAGAACAGCTCGCCGGTCACCGTGTACTCGGCGTGCGCGCTGCCGTCCTCGGCCTCGACGAGCTCCCGGTGGACCGTGGCCAGGTGCGCGACGCGGCGCGCGAAGAGCGTCATGGCGACGAGGACGCCGACGACGACGCCGATGGCGAGGTTGTGCGTGCCGACCGTCACGGCGACCGTCGAGAGCATCACGATGTTCTCGCTCTTCGGTATCCGGCGGAGGGTGCCCGGCTGCACGCTGTGCCAGTCGAAGGTGCCCACCGCGACCATGATCATCACGGCCACGAGCGCGGCCATCGGGATGCGCGCCACGGCGTCGCCGAAGCCCACGACGAGCACCAGCAGGAAGATCCCCGCGCAGAAGGTGGAGATCCGGGTGCGGGCGCCGGAGGCGCGCACGTTGATCATCGTCTGGCCGATCATGGCGCAGCCGCCCATGCCGCCGAAGAACCCGGTGATCACGTTGGCGGCGCCCTGACCCCAGGCCTCGCGGGTCTTGTCGGAACCGGTGTCGGTCAGGTCGTCGACCAGCTTGCCGGTCAACAGCGACTCGAGCAGGCCGACGAGGGCCATGCCCAGGGCGTACGGCGCGATGATGCGCAGCGTCTCCACGGTCAGCGGGACGTCGGGCCACAGCAGCGACGGGAGGGCCCGCGGCAGCTCGCCCTCGTCGCCCACGTCGGGCAGGTCGAGGCCGACGCTCAGCGTCACCGCGGTGATCAGCACGATCGCCACGAGCGGCGCGGGCACGGCGTCGGTGACCTTCGGCAGCAGCACCATCACGACGATCCCGGCGGCCACCATCGGGTAGACCAGAGCCGGCACGTCGAGCAGGTGCGGCAGCTGGGCGAGCACGATCAGGATGGCCAGCGCGTTGACGAACCCCACCATCACCGAGCGCGGCACGAACCGCATCATCCGGGCGACGCCGGAGAGCGCCAGCAGGATCTGGAAGACGCCGGCGAGGATCACCGTCGCCAGGAAGTAGTCGACGCCGTACTCCCGCGCGACCGGAGCGATCACCAGCGCGACCGCGCCCGTCGCCGCCGAGATCATCGCCGGGCGGCCGCCGAGGAAGGCGATGCTCACGGCCATGGTGAACGAGGCGAAGAGGCCGAGGCGCGGGTCGACCCCGGCGATGATCGAGAACGAGATCGCCTCGGGGATCAGCGCGAGCGCGACGACCAGGCCGGCGACCACCTCGCGGCGCAGCACCCGCGGGGAGCGCAGCGCTCCGGCCACGGTGTGGGTCTCGTGCAGGGACGGGTCGGCGGTCGTGGCGGCGTGCGTCACGGAACAACTCCTGGATCTGGGCGTCCCGTCGCGGCCGGGCTCTCGGCGGTGCGCGGGACGAAGGTCGGGGGCCGGGAAGGTCGGACCTCGGCTGGGCGTCGGCGCCGCGCTCCCGGGCAGCCCCGCGCGTGACGCACCGGGCCGGCTCGTGTGAGCAACCTACCGGCAGGCCACGGCGCGGCGCCAAGGCATGTGACCCACGGCGCCCGTGATCCCGCTCACCGGGCCGGGGAGGCCGGCGGTCAGACGCCGAGGTAGCGACCCGGTCGGTGGTTCAGCGCGAGCACCAGGTTCAGCACGACCGCACCGCCGGCCGAGATCAGCACCAGCGAGGCCTCCGCGACGGTGAACGCGCTGGCGACGACGCAGACGTCGAGCGCCATCTGCACGTAGCCCGCCCGCCAGCCGAGGCGCTCCTGCGCCAGCAGGGCCACGACGTTGAAGCCGCCGAGGCTGGAGCCGTGGCGGAAGACGATGAGCAGGCCGATCCCGATCAGCAGGTCGCCGGTGAGGACGAGATAGGCCGGCTCGACGTCACCGAGGTCGACCAGGCGCGGGTGCACCGAGGAGAACGCCGCGACCAGGGCGACGTTGACGGCGCTGCGCACGGTGAAACCCGGCCCCTTGCGCACCCAGGCGAGCGCGAAGAAGGGCAGGTTGATCAGCAGGAACACGAGCCCGAAGCTCCAGGGGCCCGCGTAGGAGACCAGCAGCGAGAGACCGGCCACGCCGCCGGTCACCGCGCCGACCTCGCCGAGGAGGAAGACGCCGAAGGAGACGATGTAGGTGCCGGTGAGCACGCCGAAGACGTCCTCGACCCACGAGTGCGGGACGACGGGGGGAGGCTGCGCGGCCTCGCGCCGTGAGGACTCGCTCACACTGTTCCTTCCGAACAATTCTGGACCTCCGATTGACCCCGCTGGGTCAAGGTTTGCTGACCCCGGGCCGGAAGACTGGGGACCATGATGACCGGCCGGCTGCCCGCGCTCGCGCCCGCGGCCCCGCTGGGCCCGACCGGCGGGCGCTCCGCCGCCTTCTTCGACCTCGACGGGACGCTGATCCGGGGCTCTATCAACATCCCCCTGGCCCGCGCGGCCTTCGCGGCCGGCCTGGTGCGCAAGCGGGACCTCGCCCGGGACCTCCTGGGCAATGCCGTCTTCATGCTCGTGGGCGCCAGCGACGACCGCGCCGCCGGCGTGCGGGAGCGGATCCTGCGCGACGTGGCGGGACACCCCGCGACCCACGTGGAGGCGTTGGCCGACGACTTCCTCCATGATGCCGTCGCGTCGATGGACGGCGTGATGGTGGAGCGGATCCGCCGCCACCAGGCCGCCGGGCACGCCACGGTGGTGGTCTCGGCGAGCCCGGTGGAGATCGTGGAGCGGTTCGCCGCGGCGGCCGGCATGACGGCGGGCCTGGGCACGCGCGCCGCGCGCGACGGCGACGGCTGCTACACCGGCGCGCTGGACGGCCCGTTCTGCTACGCGGAGGGCAAGGTCCCCGCAGTGCGGGCCTTCGCCGACGAGCGGGGCTACGACCTGGCCTCGTGCTTCGCCTACTCCGACTCCGTCAGCGACCTCCCGATGATGGAGCTCGTGGGGCAGCGCGTCGCCGTCAACCCGGACGCGAAGCTGCGGCGGCTCGCCGCCGACCGGGGCTGGTCGTTGCTCACGACCCGCCGCTCCCTGCGCCTGGACCCGACCGTCCCCCTGCGTCGCGCGGTCGGGCGCCTGCGCTCGGCGCTCGGCCGGGGCTGACCCCGGGCCACCGGTGGCCGGCTCGTCTCCGGCGAACCGGTGGCTACGCTGAACCGCTGGTTAGGCTGGATGGATGCGTCGACCGGTCCAGCTCGCCGCCCCCCGCCCGGTCGCCTCCCTGGTCGCCTCCCTGGTCGTCTCCCTGGTCGCGCTGACGGCCTGCGGCACGACGACCCAGGGCGGCTCCGCGACCCCGGACGCCGGCGACACCCGGTCGCCCGCCTCCGCATCGGCCGCCCCGCCCGCCGACGGCCGGAACGAGGCGACCGACGGCGCCGTGCCGGAGGCGCTGCGCTTCCGGGCCCGGACCCTGGACGGCGAGCCGTTCGAGGGTGCCGCCCTGGCCGGCCGACCGGTCGTGCTGTGGTTCTGGGCCCCCTGGTGCCCCACGTGTCGCGCCCAGGCCCCCGGGGTGAGCAAGCTGGCCGACCAGTTCGGCGACGACCTGTCGTTCGTCGGGGTCGGAGGACTCGACGACGCCGCCGCGATGGACGACTTCGCCGGCGCGGTGGACGGCGCGGTCACGCTCCTCGCCGACGAGGAGGGGGCCGTCTGGCGCCGCTTCGGGGTCGCCGAGCAGAGCACCTACGTGGTCCTGGACGCCCGGGGCGACACGGTGGCCTCGGGCTATCTCGACGACGACGAGCTCGCCTCCGTCGTGGCCGACCTCGCCGGCTGAGCCGTGTCCGAGGGACTCGTCGCCGTCGCCCTGGGCGCCGGCATGCTCGCCGCGCTGAACCCGTGCGGCTTCGCCCTCCTGCCGGCGTACGTCTCCCTGCTGCTGGCGCGGGAGCAGGCGCCGAGCCGCGCGGTGGCCATCGGCCGGGCCCTCGTGCTGACCGTCGCGATGACCACCGGCTTCGCGGGCGTCTTCCTGGCCTTCGGGCTCGCCGTCGCCCCGGCGGCCGCCCAGGTGCAGCGACACCTGCCGTGGGTCACCGTGGCCCTGGGCGTCCTCCTGGCCGGGCTCGGGCTGTGGCTGGCCGCGGGCCGCGGCCTCGTCCTGCCGGCCCTCCGCCGCGGCTCGACCGGGAGGACGCGCCCCTTGCGCCGCTCGTTCGGCTCGATGGCCGGCTTCGGTGCCGGATACGCCGTCGCGTCGCTCTCGTGCACCATCGCTCCCTTCCTCGCCGTCGTCGTGACGGGCTTCCGCTCGGGCTCGGCGCTGGAGGGCGCCGTGCTGTTCCTGGCCTACGCGGCCGGCATGGGCGCCATCGTGGGGTCGCTGGCCCTCGCCACGGCGCTCGCCTCGGAGTCCCTCGCGACGCGGATGCGCCGGGCGGGCGCCGTCGTCCCGCGGGTCGCGGGCGCGCTGCTGGCCGTCGCGGGCGCCTACGTCGCCTGGTACGGCGCGTGGGAGCTCCGGGTGCTGGGCGGGGCCGACCCGGGCGACCCCGTCGTGGACGCGGCCGCCGAGCTGCAGCGCGCCGCCGTGTCGCTGGCGACGGCCGTCGGCCCCGGGGGCTGGGCCCTGGTGGCCGCGGGGCTGGCCGGCGCCGGGCTGCTCGCCAGCCGGGTGCGGCCGCGGCCGGAGCCCTAGGCTGCGAGCAACCGTCGACCCCCGGAGGCCCCGATGCTGCCCGACTCAGTCCAGCGCTTCATCGACGCCCAGGTCGATGCGAGCGAGACGTCGTACACCGACCTGCGCGCCGTGTTCCTGAACGGCACTCTCAAGCGCTCCCCCGAGCAGAGCCACACCGACGGGCTGGTCTCGATCGCCGAGGGGATCCTGACCGGCGTCGGCGCCCGGGTCGACAACGTGCGCATGGTCGACCACACCATCCCGCCGGGCGTGCAGCCCGACATGCGCGACCACGGCTGGGAGGCGGACGACTTCCCCGACCTCTACCGCGAGCTCATCGCGCCCGCCCACATCGTCGTGCTCGCGACCCCGATCTGGCTCGGCGACCAGTCGTCGGTCACGCGGCTCACGATCGAGCGCCTCTACGGCTGGTCCGGGGACCTCAACGCGGTCGGCCAGTGGTCCTACTACGGCAAGGTCGGCGGCGTGATCATCACCGGCAACGAGGACGGCGGCAAGCACTGCGCGGCCCAGATGCTCTACGCCCTCCAGCACATCGGCTTCACGATCCCGCCCCAGGCGGACGCCTACTGGAACGGCGAGGCGGGGCCCGGGCCCTCCTACCTCGACGGCAACCGGGGGGCGAGGAACCACTGGACCACCCGCAACACCGTCTTCGCGACCTGGAACATGCTGCACACGGCCCGGCGGCTCACCGACGCCGGCGGGCTCCCCGCGCACGGCAACCGGGCCACCGACTGGGACCTGGCCGACCCCGACCACCCCAACCCCGAGTACCGCTGAGGCCAAGCGCCGGGTTCGCCGCTCAGACCACGCGGGGCACGGCCGCGAACTTGCTCTGGCCGATCCAGTCGGGCAGTCCCCGGCGGATCGTCGGGCCGCCCTCGACCACGGCCTTCCCGCCGGCGAGTGCCCCCCGCCAGGAGACGTCGCCGCGCCAGAGCGCGGTCAGCGTCGCGAGGCCGATGCGCAGCGTCGCATCCGCCTCGAAGCCCGGGTCGTGGTCACAGACGTCCGCCTCACCCCCCGAGACGACGAGCCACCAGCGGGCCACCCGCGGCGCCACGTCGTCCAGCTCGATGGCCACCACGGTCCGCGTTGCCGGCCAGGCGTCCGCAGGCATGCTGCGCTTGATGTCGTACATCAGCAGGTGCGGGTCGAGGTCGGCCTCACCGAGCTCCGAGGTCCAGCGGATGCCCCAGTCGCCCAGCGCGTCGACCACCGGACGCAGCTCCTCGCCGCATGGCGTCAGGGTGTAGGAGGCGTGCGACCCCACCAGGTCGCGGCGGACGATCCCCGCCCGCTCCAGGGTGCGCAACCGCTTGGTCAGCAGCGAGGGCGACATCCGGGGGTTGCCCCGTCGCAGCTCGTTGAAGCGCCTGCTGCCGGCGAGCAGCTCACGGACGACGAGCAGCGTCCAGCGCTCGTCGAGGACCTCCATCGCCTTGGAGACGGGGCAGAACTGCCCGTAGCCGGCCATCCGCGCCTCCCCCTCCGGTGGACCGTGGGCGCTCCCACCTCGGGGCAGACCGCCCCGGCCGGGCGCTACAGATATAGCACTGGTGGCGGGGGGCACGACAGAGCAGCCTGAGGGCCGCATCACCAGCGCACCCGAGAAGGAGCCCGACATGAGCCTGACCGCCAGCACCGAGGACCGCGAGCTGAAGGCCCGTCACGCGAGCATGTGGGCACTGGGGGACTACCCCAGCGTCGCCAGCACCCTGATCCCCGGGCTCGGACCCCTGCTCGTGGAGGCCTGCCGGATCGGCCCCGGGGACCGCGTGCTCGACGTCGCCGCCGGCAGCGGCAACGTGGCCCTGCCGGCGGCCGCCGCCGGAGCCGAGGTCGTCGCCGCCGACCTCACGCCCGAGCTGCTCGACGCGGGCCGCGCCGCGGCCGGGGCGATCCCCGGGTTGACCTGGCAGGTGGCCGACGCCGAGGCGCTCCCCTTCGACGACGGTGTCTTCGACACGATCGTCTCCTGCGTGGGGGTGATGTTCGCGCCTCACCACGACCTCTCGTCCGCCGAGCTGCTCCGCGTGTGCCGCTCCGGCGGCACTATCGGGCTGATCAGCTGGACACCCGAGGGCTTCGTCGGGCAGCTCTCCCGGGTCATCAAGCCGTATGCCCCGCCACCCCCTCCGGGCGCCCAGCCGCCTCCGCTGTGGGGCTCGGAGGCCCACGTGAGGGACCTGCTCGGCGGGGGCACGAGCCGGCTCGACCTCGAGCGCCGCACCGTGCGGATCGACGCGCTCCCGGGTCCCACGGACTTCCGCGAGCTGTTCAGGACCCGCTACGGGCCCACGATGATGGCCTACCGCGCCAGCGCCGACAACCCGGCTCGCGTCGCGGCGCTCGACGCCGAGCTGGACGAGCTGGCCGCCCGGCACACGGACGCGGACGGCGTCATGGAGTGGGAGTACCTCCTGGTCACGGCGACCCGCACCTGACCGTCCGCCTCCGCGCCGCAGACGGCGGCTCAGATCCGCGCCCGTGCCTGCTGGAGGACGAGCGCGGCGCACCCCCCGGCCAGCACGGCCAGCACCAGGGCGACGGGGACGACGTCGGAGAGCGAGGCCAGCGCCAGCGGGAATCCGAAACCCACGTAGGCGGTGGCGTAGAAGCCCGCGGCGACGGTCCCCAGCCGGCCCTCGCTCGCCAGGGCGGGCAGCCTCGCGAGGCCGCCGACCAGGGCGAGCCCACCGCCGGCCCCGAGCACCACCCCGGCCGGGACGGCGAGCAGCAGGACGGCGGGGACCGCTGCCGCGAGGGCCGTGACGCCGAAGCCGACGAGCCCGCAGGCGGCCGCCACGGGCGCGGTCCGGACGCCGAGCCGGCCCTGCAGCGGGACCGCCAGGGCGCCGGCCCCGAGCGTGATCCCGCCCAGCAGGCCGGTCAGCGCCACGGGCGCGACGGGGAAGCCGATCAGGATCGGGACGCCGGCCACCGCGCTGGCCGGGAAGGCGTAGACGCACACTGCCAACGGGGCCACCACGAGCAGCGCGGTCCGGAGGCCGCCCGGGCGGAAGGCGCCGGGCATCGGGGCCTCCGCGTGGGAGGGGTGGCGCACGAGCGACTCGGCCACCGGCCAGGCGGCGACGAGCGCGGCCACGAGGGCGACGACGTGCAGGACGTAGGGCAGGACCAGGGGCCACGGGCCCCACTCGCCGATCAGCCCGGCGTAGGTCGGCCCCACCGCGAACCCCGCGGTCATGGCGACGGCCGCGGAGCGGGGGCCGGCCGACCCCCCCTCCCGGGACGACGTCTCGACCAGCCAGGCGCTGCCGACGCTGAACACCGCGCCGGAGGCGGCACCCTGGAGGAACCGCACGGCGTAGAGCAGCGCCTCGCTGCCGGCTGCGGCGACGAACAGCAGCGAGGTCGCCGCCGCGCAGGTCGCGGCCGCGAGGACGACCCGTCGACGCCCCACGCGGTCGGAGAGCTGCCCGGCCAACGCGAGCGCCAGCATCAGCCCGAGGGCGTAGACACCGAAGATCGCCGTCAGGGACTGGTCGGTCAGCGCGAGCTCGCGCCGGTAGACCAGCAACAACGGCGTCGGCACGTTGGTCCCGGCGGCCACCGCGAGCAGGAGCACCGCGAGCCGCCTGTCCGCGCTCCACGTCATCCGCCCAGCCTCACACCCGCGCGAGGGCCGCCCGGGGGAGGGTCGCGGGGCCCGGGTCAGCCGCGCCGGCGGCGGATCTCCTCCACGACGGCCGGCAGCACCTCGTGCATGTCGCCGACCACGGCGTAGTCGGCGCGGGTCATCATCGGCGCCTCGGCGTCGGTGTTCACCGCGACGACGGTCTTCGACGACGCGCACCCGGCCCAGTGCTGGATCGCGCCGCTGATCCCGCACGGGATGTAGACCTCGGGGGCGATCCGGCTGCCGGTCTGCCCCACCTGCTCGTGGTGCGGGCGCCAGCCGAGGCTCGTCACCACCCGGGAGACGCCGACCGCCCCGCCCAGGAGCTCGGCCAGCTCGGTGACCGACCCGAAGCCCTCCGGACCGCCGGCCCCACGACCCGCCCCGACCACCACGCGGGCCGACTTCAGCGAGCCGGACCCGTCTGGCTCGGGCTCCGCGACGCCGGCCACCCGGGCGACCAGGTCGGCCTCCGCGACGGCCGGGGTCGAGGAGACCCACGTCGCCGGGTCCCCGCCGGCCGCCTCGGCGCGCCAGGCATGCCCCGCGACGGTGAGCACGGCGGGCCTCGTCGGCAGCCGCATCTCCTCCAGCGCCGACCCGCCGGCGACCTGCCGCTGCACGGTCAGGGGCGAGAGCCCCGAGAACGAGACCACGTTGGCCGCCATCGGCACGCCGAGCCGGGCCGCGAGGTGGGCCATCACCTCGGAGCCGCGCGGCGTCCCGCCCGCCAGCACGGCCACGGAGCCGGTCTCCTCCCGCACCGCCTGCACCGCGCCGGCCCAGGCCGCGCCGCCGAACGCGGCGAGGTCGTCGCCGCCGGCGTGGTGGACCTCGCACACCCCGTGCCGGCCGAGCCGGGTGGCCACGGCCTCCGGGTCGCCGACCTCGCCGACGACCACCGCGCGCACGGCGACCCCGCCACCGGCCTCGGAGAGCGACCGCGCCAGGGCCAGGCTCTCCAGCGACACCTCGTCGACCTCACCGTTGCCGGGGTCGACCTCCACGAGGACCAGGATCATCGGAGCACCCCCAGCTTCTCCAGCACGTCCACCAGCGCGGGCGCCGCGGCGGGCCCCTCCCCCAGCACCTCGGTGACGCTGGGAGCGACGCTCGGCAGGTGCCACCGCACCCGGCCGGCTCCGGCGGGCTCGCCCTCGGGCTTGCGGACCTCGATCTCGACCTTCTTCGCGGCCATCCGCCCCCGCATGGACGGGTAGCGCGGCTCCACGCCGCCGGCCATCACGGAGACGACCGCCGGCAGCGGCACGTCGTAGGTCTCCTGGCCCTGCGGGCCCGGCACCCAGGCTCGCACGCGCCCGTCGGCAACCTGCACGACGCGGGCCCCGGCCACCACGGGCCGCGCGAGCTCGTAGGCGAGCCGGATCGGCACCTGGAAGTCCCCGGTGTCGGCGGCGTCGTTGCCGAGCAGCACGAGGTCGTACGGGGCCGCCTCGCCGTCGGGCTCGGCGGCGGCCGCGACCACCGCCGCCAGCTCGCGCGCCACGTCGGCCGGTCCGAGGGCCACGGGGTCGGTCTCGATCAGGACGGCCTCGCGCGCGCCGAGGGCCAGGGCACCACGCAGCTGCTCCTCCGCCTCGGGCAGCCCGACGCTCACCACCGTCACCGAGCCGCCGGTCGCCTCGGCGATCCGCACGCCCAGCTCCACCGCGCAGCCGTCGTTCTCCGAGATGGTGTAGCCGGCGTACCGTCCGTCGACTCCCTGGGCGTCCGCGGTCAGCACCAGCTCGCCGGTGGTGTCCGCCACCCGCTTGACCGCGACCAGGACGCGGGTCATGCCCGGATCCGGTCGTTGGCGGGGTCGAAGACCGAGGTGGCGTCGCCGCTCAGCACCGTCACGGGATACAGCTCCTCCATGTAGGACACGGAGAGCGACCGGCCGACCAGCGCCTCCGCCGGGGGCAGGTAGGCCATCAGCAGGTGCTTGCCGAGGCTGGGGGCGGACCCGGCCGAGGTGACGTAGGGGTGGTGGCCGTGACCGTCGGTCAGCGTGCCGCCGTCCGCCGCGAGGACCGGCTCGCCGCCCAGCATGTAGCGCCGCAGCCCGGAGGCCGAGGTGTGGTCCTCGACCCCCAGGGTGCACAGCACCGCCGCGGGGTCCTGGGCCCGGTGCTTCAGGTAGGCCTCGCGGCCGACGAAGTCGGCCGCCTTGACCCGCGGCCGCTGCATCCCCGCCTCGACGATGGTGCGCTCACCGTCGAGCTCGGCCCCGAATGCGCGGTAGCCCTTCTCCAGCCGGCCGGACCCCGTGTAGACACCGATGCCCACCGGCACGGCCCCGAACCGGGCCCCGGCGTCGTGCAGCAGGCTCCAGAGCCGGGCGCCCTGCTCCATCGGCACGTAGAGCTCCCACCCGAGCTCACCGACGTAGGAGATCCGGGAGGCGAGCACCTCCAGGCTGCCGACCGGGATCGGGCGGCAGGTGAGGAAGCCGAACCCCTCGTGGCTGATGTCGGCGGTGGTCAGCTCGCCGAGCACGTCGCGGGCGCGGGGACCCCACAGCCCGATGGTCGTGTATGCCGAGGTCAGGTCCACCACCGCGGCGGCGTGGCCCCGGGCGTGCGCGGAGAACCACGCCAGGTCCGCCATCCCGTGCGCCCCGCCCGTGACGACCCGGAAGCGGTCGACCCCCAGCCGCATCACCGTCAGGTCGGACCGGAAGCCGCCCCGCACGTCGAGGACCGGCGTGTAGATCACCTTGCCGGGGGCGACGTCCGCCTGGGCGACCACGACGCGCTGCACCACGTCGAGGGCCGCGGGGCCGACGACGTCGAAGACGGCGAACGCCGACAGGTCGACGATGCCGGCCCGCTCGCGCATCGCCAGGTGCTCGGCGTTGATGATCGGGCTCCACCAGCGGGCGTCCCACTCGTGCTCGCGGGGCATCACGGCCTCGCCGTAGTCGCCGAGCAGCACCTCGTTCTGGGCGTACCACTGCGGGCGCTCCCACCCGACCGCCTCGAAGAACTCGGCGCCGCGACGGCGCTGGTCCTCGTGCATCGGCGCCAGACGCTTGCCGCGGTCGGAGGCCCACTGCTCGCCCGGGTGGACGATGCCGTAGGTCTTGTTGAAGCCCTCCCCGGCCCGCGCGCGCACGTGCTCGCCCGTGCGCTGGTGCGCGTGGAAGCGGGCGACGTCGCTGTGGTGCACGTCGATCTCGGAGGCCCCGTGGGTCATCCACTCGGCCACGGCGCGGCCGACGCCCGGCCCCTCCTTGATCCACACGGCAGCCGCGGACCACACGCCGCGCACCTCGGGGCACTGCCCGAGCACGGGGCTGCCGTCGGGGGTCAGGGAGAGGAGGCCGTTGATCGCGTAGCGGATCTCGGCGCCGTCGGCGCCCAGGGCCTCGGGCATCAGGTCGAGCGCAGCCTCGAGCTCCGGGTCGAAGTCGTCGGCGGTGAAGGGCATCTCGGTCGGGCTGAGCTTCGCCCGGTCGATCGAGGGGATCTCGTCGGGCTCGAGCAGGATGGGCCGGTGCGCGTAGGAGCCGACCTCCATGTCGGCGCCGTGCTGGCGCTCGTAGCAGAAGGTGTCCATGTCTCGCACGATCGGCACCGAGATCTCTCCGTCGGTCCCGGCCAGCTGGGGGATCGGGCCGACACTGATCATCTGGTGCACGGCCGGGGTCAGCGGGATCGCCGCGCCGGCCATGGCGGCGATCCGGGGGCTCCAGACGCCGCAGGCGACGACGAGGGTCTCGCAGGCGACGTCGCCCTGGTCCGTACGGATCCGGCGCACCGCGCCGTCCTCCACCTCGACGCCGGTGACCTCGACGTGGGGGACGACCGTCAACGCACCCGACTCCTGCGCCTGCTCGCGCATCAGGGTGCCGGCGCGCAGCGAGTCGACGACCCCGACCGAGGGCGTCCAGAAGGCGCCGACCAGGTCCTCGGTCTCGAGGAACGGCACGCGCTCGCGCACCTGCTCCGGGCTCACCAGCTCGGCCTCGATCCCCCAGGCCCGGGCGCTCGACATCCGGCGGCGCAGCTCCTCCATGCGCTCCTCGGTGCGGGCGATCTCGTAGCCGCCGCACTGCGTGAAGACGCCGAGCTCGCGGTACTGCCGCACGGAGTCGAGCGTGAGGTCCGTGATCTCGCGGGAGTGGTCGACGGGGAAGATGAAGTTCGACGCGTGACCCGTCGATCCGCCCGGGTTGGGCAGGGGTCCCTTGTCGATCTGCAGGATGTCGCGCCATCCCAGCCGCGCCAGGTGGTGGACGAGGCTGTTGCCGACGATGCCGGCGCCGACGACCACGATCTGGGCCGAGTGCGGTAGTGCCATGACGACCTCCGAACCGCTGCGAGGGGGCCCCGGGAGGTGTTGCGCCCTCCGCAACGTGTAGCACAATGCGAGACAGGACTACTGTCAGTCGCCGCACCGGCCCGTGTCAAGGAGCCGGGCCCGGCGAGTCGTCGCTCGCCGGGCCCGTCGGTGCCGTCGCCCGGTCCTGCCGTGGCAGACCGGGAGGGGTCTCAGTCGGGCTCGATCCCGTCCCAGCCCATCCGCAGCGACACCTCGCGCGCCGCCTTCTGGAGGAGCCGCACCGTCTCGTCCATCTCGGAGGAGAGCCGGTAGGTCGACCCGCTGACGCTCAGGGCCGCGACGACGTCGCCGTGCACGTCCCAGATCGGCGCCGCCACCGCGGCGAGGCCCTCCTCGAGCTCGTCGACGGCGATGGCATACCCGCGCTCGCGCACCTCCGCGAGCTCGCGGTGCAGGGTCGACCGCCGGGTGACGGTGTGCTCGGTGTACTCCTCGAGCTCCGGGACGAGCGTGTTGACCTCGCTGCGGTCGAGCCCGCTGAGCAGCACCTTTCCGTTGCTCGTCGCGTGCAGGGGGATGCGCCGCCCGACCCAGTTGTGCGGCTGCAGGGCGGCCTCGCCGGTGACCTGGTCGAGATAGAGGGCGGCGCCCTCGACCAGCCGCGCGACGTTGACGGTCTGGCCCGTGTCGGCGGCGAGGGACTTGCAGAAGGGCCGGGCCTCCTGCACGACGTCGAGCCGCGCGGTGGTGGCCCCGGCCAGGCGCACCAGGCCGACGCCGATGCGATAACCACTGCGGTCCTCGGTCTGCTCCACGAGGTCGCGCGTCTCGAGGGTGCCGAGCAGGCGGAAGGCGGTGCTCCGGTGGACACCGAGCTCGGTCGCCACCTCGCTGGAGGTGGCCTGGCCGGATCTGGCCAGGATCTCCAGGATGGTGATGGCGCGGTCCAGCGACTGCACCGTGCCGCCGCCGCGGGCGTCGCTGGTCCCGGTCATGCGCGGAACTCTAACGAGAGCCCCGGGGCCCGGCCCCGACCGCCCACGGTCTGCGACGGGGCCGCCTCCCGCACGCGAGCGCAGCCCGGTCGCCATCACACGAGACCGCTGATGCGCCCCCGCGCATCGATCGTCATGCCCGTGCTGGCCGGGACCTTCGGCAGCCCCGGCATCGTCATGACGTCGCCCGTGACCAGCACGACGAAGCCCGCGCCGGCGCTCAGGCGCACCTCCCGCACGTCGATGGTGTGCCCCGAGGGCGCGCCCACGGCGGTCGGGTCGGTGGAGAAGGAGTACTGCGTCTTCGCCATGCACACCGGGAGGTGGCCGAACCCGTCGGCGGTGACCCGGGCCAGCTGCTTCCGCGCGCGCCCACTGAAGGTGACCCCGGCGGCCCCGTAGACGCGGCGGGCGACCGCGCTCGCCTTCTCCTCGATCCCCAGCTCGTCGGGGTAGCAGAAGCGGAAGTCGACCTCGTCCTTCTCCAGCACGTCGACCACGCCCTGCGCGAGGTCAGCGGCCCCGGCGCCGCCGTCCACGACATGGGTCGCGACGTGCGCCAGCACCCCTGCGTGTGCCGCGATCTCGCGCACCAGTGCCAGCTCCGCCTCGGTGTCCTGCGGGAACCGGTTGATGGCGACCACCGGGGGGACACCGAAGACGTCCTGCAGGTTGTGCAGGTGCCGGCGCAGGTTGTCGGCGCCCGACCGGATGGCGTCCAGGTCCTCGGCATCGAGCCGCGCCACGGATACGCCCCCGTGGTACTTCAGGGCCTTCACCGTGGTCACGACGACGGCCGCGCTCGGGCGCAGCCCCGAGAGGCGGCACTTCAGGTCGAAGAACTTCTCCGCCCCGAGGTCCGCCCCGAAGCCCGCCTCGGTCACGACCACGTCGTTGAGCCGCAGCGCCGTCCGAGTCGCCAGCACCGAGTTGCACCCGTGGGCGATGTTGGCGAAGGGGCCCCCGTGCACGAAGGCGGGAGTGTGCTCGAGCGTCTGCACCAGGTTGGGCTGCAGCGCCCTCGCCAGCAGGATCGCCACGGCGTCCTGCGCCTCGAGGTCGGCCGCCGTGACCGGCGTCCCGGCCCGGGAGTGCGCCAGGACGATCCGGCCGACCCGTTCCTTCAGGTCCTGCAGCGACGTGGCCAGGCAGAAGATCGCCATCAGCTCGCTGGCCACGACGATGTCCCACCCGTCCTCGCGGGGGACGCCGTTCGCGGTCCCGCCCAGCCCCACGACGACCGAGCGCAGGGCCCGGTCGTTCATGTCGATGACGCGCTTCCAGGTGACGCCGCGGACGTCGATGTCCAGCTCGTTCCCGTGGTGGAGGTGGTTGTCGAGCAGTGCCGAGAGCAGGTTGTGGGCCGAGGCGATGGCGGCGAAGTCGCCCGTGAAGTGCAGGTTGATGTCCGTCATCGGCACGACCTGGGCGTAGCCGCCGCCGGCTGCGCCGCCCTTCATGCCGAACACCGGCCCCATGCTCGGCTCCCGGAGCGCGCAGGCGGCCCGCACGCCGATGTGCCGCAGGCCGTCGGCGAGGCCCACGCACGTCGTGGTCTTGCCCTCCCCCGCAGGCGTCGGGCTGATGGCCGTGACGAGCACCAGCTTGCCCTCGGGCCGGTCCGCGAGCGTCTCCAGGAAGTCGCGGTCGAGCTTGGCCATGTGCCGCCCGAACGGCAGGAGCGCGTCCGGGGGCACCCCCAGCTGCTCCTGGGCGACCCGGCCGATCGGCCAGAGGTCGGCCGCGTGCGAGATCTCCGCGTCTCCGCGCATGGTGCGCCTCCTGCGTCTCGTGGCCCGCGGCTCAGACCGCCGCGTCCAGCCCGCGCTGCTTGAGCAGCTCGCGCTGGTTGGGGTTCACCGACGCGCGGAAGGGCATCTCCACCACCTCCGCGGGCACGGGCACGCCCGGCTCCTCCGCGTACTGGTCGGGCAGGTGCACCCACAGCTGCGTGCCGAGCGCGGTCTTCCCCACCGGCACGTGGCCCATCGCGATGTTGCCCTCCAGCTCCGGGGAGTACCACGGCGAGGTCAGGTAGCCGACCGCGTCGCCGTCCCGCTCCTCGCTGACCAGCCAGAAGTCCGGCGCGTAGTCGTCGATCGGCCGGCCGCCGAGCCGCATGCCGACCAGCGTGTGGGTGTACGGCGGGCGCCCCGCCTCGAGCTCGGCGCGGGCCGCCTCGAGGGCCGCCTTGCCGATGTAGTCCGCCGCCTTGCTGCGCGGAACCTGGTAGCCCAGGTTGACCTGGAAGGGCAGCGTCTCGGCGTCCATGTCCTGACCCCAGGAGAGGATCCCGGCCGCGATCCGGCGGTGGTGGGCCGGCGCGATCACCTGCAGCTGGTGCTTCAGGCCGGCCGCGAGGATCGCGTACCACATCGTCTCGGCGTGCACCGTCGCGTCCTTGAGGTAGATCTCGTAGCCCTTCTCCCCGGAGAAGCCGGTCTGGGAGACGATCACGTCGCAGCCCTCGATCTGGCCGGCGTGGAGACCGTAGGAGGGGATGTCGTGGATCTGGGGGCCGAACAGGTCGACCATCAGGTCGACGGACTTGGGCCCCTGGATCTGCACCGGCGCCACGTCGATCTCGTTGATCTCGACGTCGAACCGGCGCCCGATGTTGATGCCCTGGAGCCAGAACATGAGGTCGGAGTCGGAGAGACTGAACCAGTACTCCTCCTCGGCCACGCGCAGGAGCACCGGGTCGTTGAGCACCCCGCCCTTCTCGTTGCAGAGGATCACGTAGCGCGCCCGCATCGGGGGGATCTTGGTCGCGTCGCGCGTGATGACGTAGTCGACGAAGGCGGCCGCGTCGGGGCCCTTCACCTGGATCTGCCGCTCGACCGCCACGTTCCACAGGGTCACGTGGTTGACCAGGGCGTCGTACTCGACCATGGCGCCGCCGTCCTCGGGCCGCACGTAGCCGCGGGGGTGGTACATGCGGTTGTAGACCGAGGCCCGCCAGCAGCCGGCCTGCGCCGAGAGGTGCCAGTAGGGCGACTTGCGCACGCGGGTGTCGACGAGCATCTCCACGGGCGTGGGGCCCGACTGGCGGAGGTTGATCGGGACGAGCCGGTCCGACTGGTCGACCGACGGGGCGTTCTCGTTCATGGCGGTGCTCCTGGTTCCTGGTGAACGGGTGTTCTGGAAGGGCGGGGAAGATCTACGGGGGTGGGGGTCAGCGGGAGCGCGCCCCCACGCGCGAGCCGGGCCGGCGGCCCCGCCCCTGCAGGTCCTCGAGCACGCGGGCACGCCACGCCTCGGTCTCGGCGACCTGGTTGAAGGTGAAGACGTGCAGGCCGACCACCCGGGACTCCGGGCGGGCCACGACCGGCTCGAGGCGGCGCAGGAAGTCCTCGCTGCGGAAGCTGCCGGGCCGCAGCAGGCGCAGCATCGTCCGGCGGTTCTTGAGCAGGAAGCGCGCCGACTCCCCCACGCCGATCCGGGTGGCGACGGTCAGCAGCTTGGCCGGGTCCGCCGGCCCCGGGACGCCGAGCCACAGGGGCAGCGCGACCCCGCGGCGCCGGACCCGGGCGAGCCAGGTGGACAGCACGTCGGGGTCGAAGGTGATGTTGCTGACCATCTCGGTCGCGTGGTGCCGCTTGTCCCACATCGCCTGGATGATCAGGTCGTCCGGGATCGACGGGTGCGGTTCGGGGTAGGCGGTGATGCCGACGGAGGCGAACGGCCATCCGGAAGCGGAGAGACCAGCGAGGTCGGCGAGGAGCGACGTGGCGTCGGCGTACTCCCCGACGGGGTCGGCGTCGCCCCCCGGCACGAAGATCCGATCGATCCCCCCCTCACGCAGCCGCGCGACGATCTCGGCGAGGTGGGACCGGTCGACGACCATCCGCGCGGCGACGTGCGGCACCACGGGGTAGCCGTGCCGGGCGAGCGCGAGCGCCGTGCTCACCGTCACGTCGAGGCCGCGGGTGGACGACGCCGTGACGGTGAGCGCGCGCTCGACCGGCAGGTGCGCCAGCACCTGGTCCTCGAGGCTCGGGGTCGGCAGGACCTCGAAGCGTGGGTGCTCGAGGAGGTCGGCGAGCGGACCCGCGGACCGGCGGACCTGGACGGGGGCGTGGCCGCCCGACGAGCCGTGCTCGCGGCTCATGCTGTCCGCCTGCTTGTTGTTGCGCATCGCGCACTCCGTTTCACTATGCGCACCGATGAGCCCACGGTAACCCCCACGGACAGAAAATCGATAGGGCGCGCCGGAAAATGCGAGACCGGGGTCTGGCCGAGACCGGACAACGGCGCGGCAGACGACCCCGGCGGTCGGCCGGGGCGTGCGGCCGTGGCGTGCGAGCGCGCCCGGGCGCGCTGGTGGTCGCCAGCGGGCCTTCACCGGGCCGAGAGCGAGCTCAGGTCACCGGCCGGGGCGTGCGGGAGCTTCGGGACCCTCGCCGGTCGCCGTCCCCCGGCGCGGCAGTCCAGCGCTGATCAGGCCCTCCACCTCACCGACGGCGTGGTGGTGGATTCCGACCCGTCGTGAGCGACGAGCGGTCCGGCCAGGCGGTCAGCGGCGGCCGGAGCTGAACGAGGCCGCGCTGTGGCCGCCGGCGCTGGGGCCGCCGGAGCCGCGGCCACCGGAGCGCTGGCCCGAGCCCTGCCGCTTCGAGCCCTGCCGGCTCGAGCCCTGGCCGCTGGGCGAGCCACCCCCGCCGGAGCGACCACGCCCGCGGCCGCGCGAGCGCCCGCCGTTGCCCTGCTTCGGGGAACCGCCGGAGCGGCCGGCGTTCGAGCCGGTCTGCTGCTCGCCGCCGCCCAGCTCGATGGGTCCGCTCAGCGTGCGCTCCCCCGGGGCCAGCTCGGCCAGCACCGGGTGGCTCGAGCCCTGCAGCTTGGTCGTGCTGGGGCTGATGCCCGCGGCCTTGGTCAGCGACCGGACGTCGCGGACCTGCTCGCTGGTCATCAGGGTGACGACGGTGCCGGCGCTGCCGGCCCGGGCCGTGCGGCCCGAGCGGTGCAGGTAGGCCTTGTGCTCGGTGGGCGGGTCGGCGTGCACGACGAGCGCGACGTCGTCGACGTGGATGCCCCGGGCCGCGATGTCCGTGGCGACCATGACGCTGGCGCGGCCGGCGTGGAAGGCGTCCATGTTGCGGGTGCGCGCGTTCTGGCCGAGGTTGCCGTGCAGCTCGACGGCCGCGACGCCGGCCTTGTTGAGCTGGCGCGCCAGGCCCTTGGCGCCGTGCTTGGTGCGGGTGAAGACCAGGGTCCGGCCCGGAGCGCTCGTCAGGTCGACGAGCACCGGCAGCCGGTGCTCGCGCTCGACGTGCAGCACGTGGTGCGACATCGCGCTGACGGGTGACTTCGGCGGGTCGGCCCGGTGCTCGACCGGGTTGGCGAGGAACTCGCGGACCAGGCCGTCGGTCGCCCGGTCGAGCGTCGCGGAGAAGAGCTGCCGCTGCCCGCCCGACGGGGTCTGGCGGAGCAGCCGGCGCACGGCCGGCAGGAAGCCGAGGTCGGCCATGTGGTCGGCCTCGTCCAGCACGGTGATCTCGACCCGGCCGAGGTCGCAGTGCCCCTGGCCGATCAGGTCCTCGAGGCGCCCCGGGCAGGCCACGACGATGTCGACGCCGCGGCGCAGCGCCTGCACCTGCGGGTTCTGGCCCACGCCGCCGAAGACGGTGCGGCTGCTGAGGCCGGCCTGCGCGGCCAGCGGCTGCAGCGCCTCGTGGATCTGGGTCGCCAGCTCACGGGTGGGCGCCAGGATCAGCGCGCGCGGGGCGCCGGGCTTCGGGCGGGCACCACCCGAGAGGCGGGCGACGACCGGCAGCAGGAACGCGTAGGTCTTGCCCGAGCCGGTGCGGCCGCAGCCGAGCACGTCGCGACCGGCGAGGGAGTCGGGCAGCGTCTTCGCCTGGATCGGGGTCGGCGTCTCGATGCCGAGACCACCGAGCACACGGACGAGGTCCTCGGGCACGCCGAGGGCGGAGAAGGCGGTGGTGGAAGGAGAGGGCAAGGGGGATCGCTATCTGTGGAGGTCCCACCGAACAGCCGGAACCGAAAGCCTCAGCCGGCCGGGCACGGAGCAGAACGTTCAAGTGCTACGACGTGCGAACAACCCGCGGTGAGATCTGGACGAGCTGATGCGCCGACACTACCGGACGAAGGCGGGCCGCACGGAATCCCCCGGCGATACTGGCCGCGTGAGCCTGCCCACGACCGTCCCGGGCGTCATCGAGCGGATGCGCCGGATCGACGCCGAGCTGGAACCCGCCGACGGGGTCGCCGTGTTCAACCGGATGTACCTCACCGTCACGCAACGGATCGAGGCGATCCTGACCGCTCCGGGCACCGAGGCGGGCGGCGCACGGACGCGGTTCACCCACGCCGAGGTGATGGCCGACCTCGACGTCCGCTTCGCCAACCTGTGGCTCACGGCATACGACGCCGCCGCGGCCGGGCGCGCCGTCCCGACCGTCTGGCGCCCGCTCTTCGACGAGCGCGGCGGGGGCCGGTGGCCGATCCAGTACGCCATCTCGGGGATGAACAGCCACATCGAGCACGACCTGCCGATCGCCGTGGTCGAGACCTGTCGGGCCCGCGCCCTCGAGCCCGACGACATCCACCTCGACTACGAGGCCGTCAACGAGGTGCTCGCGCAGGTCGAGGCACCGATCCGCCGGTCGTTCCTCACCGAGGCCGGGCAGCAGGTCGACGGCTGGGTCGGGCCGGTCGTGCACGTCGTCAGCAGCTGGAAGATCGACAAGGCCCGGGACCTCTCCTGGGTCACCGCGCAGGCGATCTGGTCCCTGCGCCGCTCCGAGACCCTGCGGGACCGCTTCCTCGACGGTCTCGCCGACACGGTCGGGATGACCTCGCGGGCGCTCCTCGTGCCGGCACGATAGGTGGCCTGCCGGGACCAGGTGGTCCCGCCAGGTCTCGGCGTGGCGTGACGCCCGGCGGAGCCCCGGACCCTGTCAGATGACGTCCCGGCGGCGGAAGCCGGCGAAACCCACGGCGAGGAGCAGCGCCGCGACCACGCCGAGGCCCACGAGCCCGCCCCAGTCCGGCGACGCCGAGGTCACGTTGGGGACGTGCTCGAGCGGACTGATGCCCAGCGCCCAGTCGGGCAGCTTGAAGGTCGGCCCGAGGAGGGTGATGCCGAAGGTCGCCACCACGCCGACCCAGCCGACCAGTCGCCGCCGGGGCGCGGCGCCCACGGCGGCGAGCGCCAGGCCCACCAGGACCCACACGGCCGGGACGGTGACCGCGGCCTGCTCGATCACGTCCTTGACCGCGATGGCGTCGTCGGCGGCGTGGGCGACCAGGCCCAGGGTGCTGCCCGCCAGGAGCATCGCGAGCGCGGTGGCCACCAGGGCGACGACCGCGTTGCTCGCGAGGTATTCCGGGCGGCGCAGCGAACCCGCCAGGAGCGGCTCGACGCGGTGGTCCACCTCCTCGGCATAGATCCGCAGCACCACCTGGACGCCCATGACCGCCGCGACGACGGCGATGATCTGCATGATCGTGGCCAGGAAGGCGAAGGTCAGGTCCGCCGGGTCGACGACGCCGGAGGCCAGGACGCTCGCCACCGCGGGGTTGCCGGCGAAGACGTCGTCCAGCGAGGTGACGAGGTTGCCGAGCAGCAGCCCGAGGCCGGCGAAGGCGATCAGCCAGCCGACGAGCGGGCCGAGGTGCAGTCGCAGCGCCAGGCCCCACACGCTGCCGACGAGCCCGGCCTCGGACGGGCCCGGGCGCGGGCTGAGCATCCCCTGGCCGAAGTCGCGGCGACCCTGCAACGCGAAGGCGACCACGACGAGCGCGATCGCCAGGAGGAGCACGGCGAGGAGCGGCCACGGGTTGTTCTCGCTGGCCGGCCGCGTCTCCTCGAGCCAGCCCAGCGGGGTCACCCAGATGACCCAGTCCGGGAGGTCGCTGGAGTCGATGTAGCCGCGGAGCACGAAGAAGGAGCCGAGGATGGCCACGGCGACGCTGCCGGCGGTGCGGGAGTCGGAGCCCACCTGGGCGGAGACCGCCGCGAGGCCGGCGGACATGAGGCCCGAGGCCGTGAAGGTGGCCGCCAGGGTCACCGTGGCCGCCACTCCCCCGCCGACCGCGACCGTGAGCAGGAAGCACACGACGCCGAGGGCGATCGAGGCGATGGAGGCCATCAGCAGGGCCACCGCGAGCCTCGAGGCGCGCGCGATCACCCCCGAGGCGATCAGCTCGGCCTGGCCCGAGTCCTCGTCGGCGCGGCTGTTGCGGATCACGATCAGGATCGCCATCAGCCCGGAGAAGAGCGCGCCGAGTGCACCCGCGCGCCAGGCGTTGAACCCGTCCGCGGTGCCCAGGTCGCGCGCCGGCCCGAAGATCAGCGAGAGGGCCGGGTTCGCGCCGAGCGCCGCGGTCAGCTCGGCGCGGTCCTGCGGGTCGGGGAAGACCAACGCGTAGGCCACGATCGACGAGGCCGACAGCACGGAGATCAGGACGACCCAGGGCGCGATGTTGCGGGCATCCTGGTGCAGGGCGACCTTCAGCAGGGTCCGCGTGCCGACCAGCCGGCCGGAGCCGGCGTGGGCGCCCCCTCCGGCACGCGCCGCAGTCGCGGCGGTCACGGCTGCTCCCGCACGGACTCCCCCGCGGACTCGCCGTACTGGCGCAGGAAGAGGTCCTCCAGCGAGGGAGGCGACACCGTGAGCGCGGACATCTCGTGGGGGACCAGCGCGGCCATGGCGGCGTTCACCTGGTCGGGCTCGACCGTCGCGGTGAGCCGCTGGCGCTCGTCGAGATGCACGTCGTGCAGCGCGGCGAGGTCGCCCGGGTCCTCGGGCGGGCGCCCCAGGGTCGCGCGGATCCGCACGCGAGTCTGGCCGCGCAGCTCCTGGAGGCTTCCCGTCTGCACGACGCGACCGTCACGGATGATGCTGACCCGGTCGGCGAGGGCCTCCACCTCGCTCATGATGTGGCTGGAGAGCAGGACGGTCCGCCCGTTCTCCTTCTCCCGGGCGATCTCGTCCTGGAACACGGCCTCCAGCAGCGGGTCGAGGCCCGACGTCGGCTCGTCGAGGATCAGCAGCTCGACGTCGGCCGCCAGCGCGGCCACGATCGCGACCTTCTGCCGGTTGCCCTTGGAGTACTGCCGCCCGCGCTTGGTCGGGTCGAGCTCGAACCGCTCGACCAGCTCGGCGCGCCGCCGGCTGTCGAGCCCCCCGCGGAGGTTGCCGAGCAGGTCGATGGCCTCACCGCCCGAGAGGCCCGGCCACAGCACCACGTCGCCCGGCACGTACGCCAGCCGCCGGTGCAGGTCGACGACGTCGCGCCAGGGATCACCGCCGAGCAGCTCCACGCTCCCGGCGTCGGCGCGGAGCAGACCGAGCAGCACCCGGATCGCCGTGGACTTGCCGGCGCCGTTCGGGCCGAGGAAGCCGTGCACCTCGCCGCGCGCGACGGTGAGGTCCAGGTCGTCGAGGGCGGCGAACGAGCCGAACTTCTTCACCAGGCCCTGGACTCGGATCGCCAGGTCGGTCGCGGATGCCACCCCCCGAACCTAGGGCAGGGGGTGGCCGCCGTCGATGAGGACCACCGATGGGCCGACCCCGGCCACGCCGGGCACGGCGTCCTGTTGATCCGCGGCCCTTGCCAAGGAGCCGCGGCCCGCGCTTGATTACGGACAGACACCGAGCAGAGTGGGAGGCATGCCGCTGAGCACCATCCTCTCCCGCCGCGACCTCGACTTCGTCCTCCACGAGTGGCTCGACGTCGGGGGCCTCACCGCGCGGGAGAGGTACGCCGAGCACGGGCGCGAGACGTTCGACGCGGTGCTGGACCTCGCCGAGACGGTCGCGACGCGGCACTTCGCGACCCACAACAAGCGCAACGACGCCGAGGAGCCCCGGTTCGAGGACGGGCGGGCCGTGCTGCACGCCGAGGTCGCCGAGGCCCTGGGGGTGTACTGCTCGAGCGGGTTCATGGGCGCGACCTTCGACGAGGAGATCGGCGGCATGCAGCTGCCCCACGCCGTGGCCGCGGCCGTGGCCGCGTGGTTCCAGGCCGCCAACTGCGGCACCGCCGGCTACCCGTTCCTGACCCAGGCCGGAGCGAACCTTCTCGTGCAGCACGGCACCCCGGAGCAGGTCGACCGCTTCGTCCGCCCGATGCTGGAGGGGCGGTTCTTCGGCACCATGTGCCTCTCCGAGCCGCAGGCCGGCTCGTCGCTGGCCGACGTGACGACCACCGCCGTGCCGCAGGACGACGGCGCCTTCCGGCTCCGCGGCACCAAGATGTGGATCTCCGGCGGCGACCACGAGCTCAGCGAGAACATCGTCCACCTCGTGCTCGCCCGCACCGAGGGGGCGCCCGAGGGCACCCGCGGCATCTCGCTCTTCCTCGTCCCCAAGGTCCTCGTCACCGAGGACGGCGGCCTCGGCGAGCGCAACGACGTCGTCCTCGCCGGCCTGAACCACAAGATGGGCTTCCGGGGCACCACCAACACCCTGTTGAGCTTCGGCGACGGGACCCACGCGCCCGGCGGCGAGCCCGGGGCCGTCGGCTATCTCGTCGGCGAGCAGCACCGCGGACTGGCCATCATGTTCCACATGATGAACGAGGCCCGCGTCGGCGTGGGCCTCGGCGCCGCCGCGGTCGGCTACACCGGCTATCTCAAGGCCCTGGACTACGCCCGCACCCGGCCGCAGGGGCGGCCCGTGGCGGCGAAGGACCCGGCCGCGCCCCCGGTGCCGATCATCGAGCACGCCGACGTGCGACGGATGCTGCTGACCATGAAGGCGTGGGTCGAGGGCGGCCTGGGCCTGGTCCTCTACGCCGCCCGACTGGTCGACGACGAGCACACCCACCCCGACCCCGAGGAGGCCGCGCGCGCCCGCCGGCTGCTGGGGGTCCTCACGCCCATCGCGAAGTCGTGGCCCTCGCAGTGGTGCCTCGCGGCCAACGACCTGGCGATCCAGGTGCACGGCGGCTACGGCTACACGCGCGAGTACGACGTCGAGCAGCACTACCGCGACAACCGGCTCAACCCGATCCACGAGGGCACCCACGGCATCCAGGGCCTCGACCTGCTCGGCCGCCAGGTCGTCGTCGACGGCGGCGCGGGTTTCCGCCTCCTCGCCAGCCGGGTCACCGAGACCGTCGACGAGGCCCGCGCCGCGGGCGGCGCGCTGGCCGAGGACGCCGAGGCGCTGGCCGCGGTCCTCGACCGGCTGGTCGGCGTGACGGAGAAGCTGTGGGCCGCGGGCGACATCGAGACGACGCTGGCCCACTCCTCCACCTACCTCGAGGCGGCCGGGCACGTCGTCGTCGCGTGGATCTGGCTCCAGCAGGCGCTGGCCGCCGGCGACCGGGAGGGCGAGTTCTACGAGGGGAAGCGGGCGGCGGCCCGCTGGTTCCTGCGCACCGAGCTGCCGCGCACGGGGCCCCAGCTCGACCTGCTCGAGCGGTTGGACCGGGCACACCTCGACGTCCCCGACGGGGCGTTCTGAGGGGCCGTGCCCTGCTTCGATCGCGTCGGCCCCGCGAGATTCCGGCCCACCCGCCACGTCACCGGCGCCGGGGACGCCTGACGTCGGGGCACCGGGTCAGTCGCCGTCGCACCCCCGGTGCAGGTACTCCCGGCACTCGGCGTCGGTGAGGTCACGGACGACCTTCGTCTCCGCGATGTCGCGCAGCTCGGCGACGTCGAGCGTCCAGACACGTGTGACGTCCTCGGCAACCGACGCGGTGGCGAGATGGCGCCCGTCCGGCGAGAAGGCGACGCGGGAGACCTCCTCGTCCGCCCTCGGCAGGCGCAGCAGCGGGGTGCCGTCGCGGGCGTCCCAGACGATGGGCGTGCCGTCGAGCCCTGCGGTCGCGAGCAGGCTGCCGTCCGGGCTCCACGCCAGGTCGGCTGCCCCCGCCGCCGCGCCCTCGAGCTCGAACGCCGGCGTTTCGGACGCGACATCGTAGACGCGGGTGGGCTCGAGGGGGTTGGCGACGGCCAGCCTCGTGCCATCGGGGGAGAGCGCGGGCCGGGCTCCGGGCCCGGTCCACGTCCAGGAGTCGATGGCCTCTCGTCGTCCGTCCCGCCAGCGCCATCTCATCGCGTCGATGCCGAGCAGCCTGCCGTCATCCGGCGTGGCGCGCATGGCGACGACGGACCTCCCGTCGGGACTGAAGACCGGGTCCCGGAACCCGGCGCCGCCCGCGCCGGGCAGTCGGTTCACCACCCCACCGTCGCGCGACCGCACGGTCAGCGAGGCGCCGCCGGCGACCGCGACGAGCCGGCCGTCGGGGCTGAACGCTGGCCGCCAGGTGCGCTTCCCCGGTGCGGTGGCGAAGAGGCGGTCGCCCGACTCCCCGTCCCACACGGTCCCGCCCGAGGGCGAGTCGCCCGTGGCCACCGTACGGCCGTCCGGGCTCACGGCCACGCTGTCCGCCGGCGGCCGGCCGGCGTCCCGCTGGCGCGGCACGAATCGTCGGTCGGGACTGGTCGCCTCACCGTCCCAGACGGCGACCGAACCGGAGGCGCCCGCGGTGTAGAGCCGCCCGTCCGGGCCGAACGCCACCCCCGCCCCCGTCGCGTCCGCACCCGTCACGCTCATCACCTCGGCGTCCGCCGTCGGCCCGACGTCCCAGACCGCGATCGCCGTCACCGCGGTGTTGCCCGCGAGCACCCGCGTGCCGTCCGGCGAGAAGGCGAGCCCGCCGACACCGCCCGCGATCGAGACGCCACCCAGGGTGAGGCTGGCCCCTGCCCCGCGGGGCCCCACGTCGTAGACCCGGATCCTGCCGTCCCATCCCCCCGTCGCCAGGCGGCGCGAGTCCGGGCTCCAGGCGAGGGCGAGCACCGCGGTGTCGGCCTCGGTCAGGAGGTGGCGCGTCCTTCCGGTGCGCGCGTCGCGCACGCGCACCGTCCCGTCGTTCGAGGCCGTCGCCAGCCAGCGTCCGTCCGGGCTGTGCGCGACATCGGTCACCAACGCGCTGTGCCCGGCGAGGGCGTGCTCGGTCCGGCCGGTGCGGACGTCGACGCTGCGCGCGGCCCCCGGGTCCCGAGTCGCGATCGCCAGCGAGGAGCCGTCCGGGCTGAGGGACACGGCCTCCGGAGTCCCCGGCACGGCGAACTCACCCACGACCGAGCGGCCCCGCACCGAGCCGACGCGGACGACGCCCTCGTCGGGCCAGGCCGCGGCGAAGCGCGTGGACGGCCCCGCCGCGAAGGTCGTGCCCAGGACGTCGCCCTCCCCCGTCACCTCGGCGACCCTGGACCGGTCGTCGGGGTCCCACACGCGGACCAGACCGTCACGGGCCCCCGTCGCCAGCAGGTCCCCCGGGCCGAAGGCGACGTTCCACACTATTCCGTCGTACGCGTCGTGCCCCTCGAAGCTGGCCGCCGACTCGCCCGTCGCGGCGTCGCGGATGTCGACCAGGGACGACGGCCCCTCGGTCGCGATGAGGTCGCCGCTGCGGCTCCAGGCGACGGAACCGCCGATCTGGCCCTCGACGCTGTAGACGATGCGTGAGGCGGCCACCGCCTCGTGCAGGGCCTCCACCGCCGCGCGCGGCGGCTCGTCGCCCTCGTTGAGCGACGGCGAGGTGGCCTCGCGCGCGAGGAGCACGGCGAGCTCCGGGTCGTCCGTTCGCACGGCTCGGGAGGCGGCAGCCAGCTCGCGGACCTGCGCCAGGCGGGCCTCGTCGTCGGCGCGGCGGGCCTGGTCATCGGCGCGGCCGCCCTCCCGGACGGCCAGCGCGCCGGCGACGAGCGCCACCAGGAGGAGCGCGGCGACACCACCGAGCAGGCCGCGGAGCCGGCGGTTGCTGGCGGCCTGCTCCCGCAGCCGCTGCTCGGCGGAGCGGGACTCGGCCTGCGCGAGGGCGTCCGCGGCGTCGAGGAAGGCCGACTCGGTGTCGGTGAGCTGGGTGGTGCCGCCCTCGCGCCACTCGAGAGCGCGAGCCAGGCGGGGGCCGCGGTAGAGCTCGCTGTCGGGGCGCCCCATCGTCTCCCACGAGTCGGCCGCCAGGGTCAGGTGTCGCAGCATCAGCTGGCCCTCGGTGTCCGCGTCGAGCCAGCCGCGCAGCCGCGGCCAGGCGCGGGCCAGCGACTCGTGCGCCAGCGACACGACCCCGTCGTCGGAGGTGACCAGCCGCGCGGCCACGAGCAGCTCGATCACCTCCTCGTGCGCGGAGTCGGGCGCCGCGATCCGCCGCGGCAGCGGGCTGCGGGCCGGCTCACCCGCCTCCCCCGGCACCACCAGCCGCAGCATCAGGTCGCGCGCCGCCTGCTGTTGCTCCGGCCCCAGTGCCAGGAACACCCGCTCGGCGGTCTGCGCGACGGCGCCCCGGATGCCGTCCGAGCTGCGGTACCCCTCGACCGTGAGGCTGCGGCCCTCGCGCCGCTCCCACGTCTGGGCCAACGCGTGGGAGAGCAGCGGCAGGGCGCCCGGCTCGCCGGACACCTCCTGGACGAGCAGGTCGACCAGGCCCGGCTCGAGCAGCAGACCGGCCTGTCGGGCCGGCCCCTCGACGGCGGAGCGCAGGTCGTCGTCGTCCATCGCGCCCAGCAGGTGCAGTCCCCGCTCCAGCAGCCGGGCGAACCGCCGGTGGGCCGAGACGTGCCCGAGCCGGTCGGCACGCAGCGCCAGCACCAGCTGGACGCCGGCCGCGTGGTGGTCGACGAGCGCGTCGAGGAACGCCTCCCGCTCGGCGGCGTCGGCGCACAGCGTCACCGTCTCCTCGAGCTGGTCCACCACCAGAACCCCGCGCGGGCCCAGCCCGCGGGCGGCCTCCAGGGCCGTGAGCGGGTGCGGTCCCGGCGACACCACCGCGAGGGACCGCCCCTCCGCCCGCAGCGAGGCGGCCACGCCGGCGCGGACCAGCGACGACTTGCCGCTGCCCGAGGGTCCGACGACGGCGAGCACGTGCTGGCGGGCCAGGATCTCCCGGCAGGCCGCCAGCTCGGCCTCCCGGCCGAAGAACCGCTCGGCGTCGTCGACGTCGTAGCAGAGCAGGCCGCGGTAGGGGCAGGCCATCGACGAGGCGTGGGCGTCGGGCCCGGGGAGCAGGTCCGGGTCCTGGTGCAGGATCGCCTGCTCCAGCGCGGCGAGCTCCGGGCCCGGGTCCAGGCCCAGCTCGCCGGCGAGCACCGCCCGGGCGCGCTGGAGCGTCGAGAGCGCCTCGCCCTGCCGACCGCCCTGGTACTGGGCACGGGCGAGCAGCGCCCAGCGGGCCTCCCGGAAGGGCTCCTCGGAGACCAGCCGGCCCGCCTCGGGGAGCACCTCGCGCCACGCGCCGGACCGCAGCGCCGCCTCGACCCTCAGCTCCTCGGCGTCGTGGCGCAGCTCCTCCCACCGCTTCGCCGCGGCCTCGCCCGGCGCCCACCCGTCGAGGTCCGCCAGGGCGCCGCCGTACCAGAGGTCGAGCGCCTGGGTGACCTGGTAGCCCGCGCGCTCCGGCTCGTTCAGCGCCAGGAGCTCGCGGGCCCGGCGCACGAGGCCCTCGAAACGGAAGGCGTCGATGGTGTCCTCCGGGACGTCGAGGACGTACCCCTGACGCGTCGTGCGGACGGCCTCGGCGCCCAGGACCTTGCGGATCCGCACCACGCTCCCCTGGACGACCTTCGACCAGGTCGCGGGCGGCTCGTCCCCCCACAGCGCGTCGGCCAGCCGCTCCGGGCGGACCGCCTCGCGCGGGCTCATCGCCAGCGCCGCCAGCACCACGCGGTCCCTCGGCGCCAGCGAGTCGCCGTCCCCGTCGACGGCCAGAGGTCCGAGCACCCCCACGGTCATGCTCGGAGAGTTGCGCTTCGGCGGGGACCAGTCAACACCGTGTTTACCCGGCCGACACCGGTGGCGGCGGGGCCGACACCGCCCTGCGGCACACCTGGGTCGTCCGAGATTCGGACCCGGCACCACCGGCGCGGTGGGCCGCCGCTCAGGAAGAGGAGAGACCCATGAACTCGCTCGCCACCGGCCCCCGCGTGGGCCGCACCATCGCCGCCGCCGCCGTCGTCGTCGCCACCGCCGTCGTCGCGGCGCCGACCCCGGCCGCCGCCGTCCCCGACGGGGCCGTGATGACCTACCAGAAGTGCCTCTGGGGGGCGCCGATCGGGGCCGACGCCCACGAGGCGTGGGCCCTGCGCTGCCGGGCCCGGAGCGGGGACTCCGCCTCCTGAGGCCGGGCTCACCGGGCCCCTACGTTGGGCGAGACCTCGGGACCTTGAGCCGGCACAGGCGCGAACTCGTGGGACACGCACGAGGAAGGTGGAGGCTGCTTTGGCGTCTTGCGGGCCGGCGCTAGCCTGCACCCATGCGTCATCGGGGCCGACCGACTCATACCGCGGCCGCCGGGCTGGCGGCGGCGGCGATGGTGCTGGCCGGGTGCTCGGACGGCGGTGCGACGGGCGGCGACGCCGCGCCGGCCGACACGGACTCGCCCTCCTCCCCGGCCGCGGTGAAGGTCGTCGCGGTCGGCGACATCGCCTGCAAGCCCGGCGACGAGCCGACGCCCACCACCTGCCAGCAGCAGGCCACGGCCGACCTCACCGCCCGCCTCGACCCCGACCTCGTCCTGGCCCTGGGCGACCTGCAGTACGAGGACGGGGCCGAGACCGAGTTCGAGGGCTCCTGGGCTGAGAGCTGGGGGCGCTTCGACGACCGGCTCGCGGCGGTGCCGGGCAACCACGAGTACGACACCCCCGACGCCGGGGGCTACCGCGACTACCTCGGGGCGCCCACGCACGACGTCCGCGAGATCGGGGGATGGCGGGTCTACCTGGCCGACTCCAACTGCGAGGAGGACGCCTGCGCCGAGGAGACGGCCTGGCTGGCCCAGGACCTCGCCGCCCACCCCACCGCCTGCACCGCGGTGGCGATGCACCATCCGCGCTGGTCCTCGGGTGCCCACGGCCCCCAGGACTTCCTCGCCCCGATGTGGGACACGCTGGTCGAGAACGGGGTGGACGTCGTCCTGGCGGGCCACGACCACATCTACGAGCGGTTCGCCCGGTTGGAGACCACGGGCCACCCCACCGACCCCGAGGACGAGGTCCCCGGCACCCGCCAGTTCGTGGTCGGGACGGGCGGCAAGTCCTTCTACGAGCTGCGGGACCAGCGCACCGGATCCGAGAGCCTCCAGAACGACCACTTCGGCGTGCTCGAGCTGACCCTGCGACCCGACGGCTACGACTGGTCCTTCGTCGACGTGGACGACGAGGTCCTCGACTCCGGCTCCGACTCCTGCAGCCCGTGACCGCCGTGGTCGGTCGCCGACGGGGGCCGCGCCCGGGATACTGGTGCCGTGGCCTTCACGCGGTGCTACCGGACGGGCGTCCTCGTGGACGAGGGCTTCCCCCTGGGGGAGCTCGACGAACACCTCTCGCAGGAGCACGCCATCGTCTGGGTGGACCTGTACCGGCCCAGCCTGGAGGAGCTGCTGAGCGTCGGCGACGACCTCGGGCTGCACACGCTGGCCGTGGAGGACGCGACGACCGAGCGTCAACGCCCCAAGTTCCACCACTACGAGAACCACGACTTCCTCAGCGCCTATGCGGCGCGTCTCGATCCGGACACCGGTGAGCTGGTCACCGCCGAGATCGCAGCCTTCGTCACCCCGAAGGCCCTGGTCACCGTGCGCAAGGACGACCACTTCCCCATCGACGACCTGCTCGAGCATCTCGACCAGGACGCGGCGCTCACCTCTCACGGCGTCGGGGCGCTCGTCCACGGGCTGCTCGACTTCGTCGTCGACGGGTACTTCGACACCGTGCAGACCCTGGACGACCAGATCGAGGGTCTCGAGGACCTGCTCTTCGATGAGCGGCCTCGCGAGAGCATCGTGCAGCGGCAGAGCTTCGAGCTGCGCAAGGACCTCGCCCGAGTGCGCCGGGTCGTGCTCCCGATGCGGGAGGTCGTCAACACGCTCATGCGACGCGACGTCGCGCTGGTGCCCCCCGGGATGGCGCCGTACTACCAGGACCTCTACGACCACGTCCTGCGAGCCATCGAGTGGACCGACAGCCTGCGCGACCTCCTGTCGACCATCGTCGAGACCAACCTGACCATCCAGGGCAACAGGCTCAACATCATCACCAAGAAGGTCACCAGCTGGGCGGCCATCATCGCCGTGCCCACCGCCATCACCGGTTTCTACGGACAGAACCTGCCCTTCCCGGGCTTCGCCGACGGGTCCGGCCTCCTCACCTCGAGCCTCCTCATCGTGATGCTCTCCGTGGCCCTCTACATCACCTTCAAGCGCAAGGGCTGGCTCTGAGGCCACCGGGTGGCCGGGGGCTACTCCCGGACCAGGAGCAGGGCCATCAGCGGGCAGCTGCGCTCGGCGTGCGCGGCCCGGCCCTCCAGGCGGGCCGGGACCTCGGGATCGCGGGCGCCGGTGCGGCTGAGCGGGAAGCCCCAGTCGTCGACGGTCAGCAGCTCCGGCAGGAGCTCCGCGCAGGAGCCGTGCCCGTCGCAACGGGTCCAGTCGACGTGCACCCGGGTCATCGCGGCACCACCGGGCAGGTGCCGCGCAGGTGGGCCTCGACGTGGTCGGCGAACGCGCCCAGCGTGCTGGCCACGAACCGCGACGTCCCGTCGGGGTGAGCGCAGGCGCCGCGGCCGGCGACCAGAAGCTGCAGCCGACCGATCTCGGCGGGGAGACCTGGCCCGGCCGGACCGTTCGCGAGGCGGGTCAGGCTGTCGGCCATCCGCGGCAGCCCATTGACGCAGGGCCCGCACTGGCCCGACACCTCCCCCGCGAGGTAGGTCGCGACCTCGGCAGCGAACCGCAGGGGGCAGGTGTGCCGGTCGAGCACGTGCAGCACGCCGGCTCCGACGGAGGCGCCGTACGGCGCGAGGGAGGCCCGGGTCAGCCGGACGTCGTCCGCGCTCGCCGGCACCCAGGCCCCGTGGTAGCCGCCGACCAGCACCGCCGCCGGGTCGACCGGCACCGCCGGGCTCAGCACGTCGCGCAGGCGCGAGCCGCGCTCGGCCTCGACCACTCCGGGGTGCGTCACGGACCCGCTGATCGTGAACAACGAGGTCCCCGGGTCGTCCTCGGTGCCGTAGCCGCGGAACCATTCGGCCCCGCCTCGGGCGACGAGGGCGAGCTGGGCCAGGGTCTCGATGTTGCTGACCAGCGTCGGGTGCCCGCGCACGCCTCGGGTGGACACCCGGACGAGCGGGTCGGCCGGCACGGCGGGGCGACCCTCGACCTGACGGACGAGCGCGCTCTCCTGCCCGGCGACGAAACCGCCCCGCATCCGGCGCACCTCGATGCCCCGCCCGGGGGCAAGCCGGGTCGCCTGCGCAGCCGGGACGTCCGGGCCGACGGCCAGGATGACCCGGCGCGCCCGCAGCGCCCGGCCCACCAGGCTCAGTCCGTCGAGCACGAGGTGCGGGACCCGGTCGAGCAGGGTGGCGTCCTTGCGGCTGAGCGGCTCGCCCTCCATGGCGTTGCCGATCACCACCGCTCGCCCGGGTGCGGAGGCCACCGAACGGAGCTTGGTGCCGGTCGGGAAGCCGGCGCCGCCCCGACCGGTGAGTCCGCTCGTCTCGGCCAGCAGGGCCAGGGAGCGCCAGTCGAGGTCCGGAAGGGGCCCGATCCGGTCGAGATGGTCGGTGGCGTCCAGGCCGCCGAGCGACAGCAGCGGGCTCGCCGCGGGGAGTGAGGGCGCCGTCGTCATGGCTGCAGCCCTCGCTCGCGTCGCTGCCAGCCCCGGCCCGCGAAGGAGGGCAGGAGACGCCATCCCACCGCCGCCGCCACGGCGGCGGCGCACAGGAGGACGGTGGCGAAGAACCAGCCGCTCGCGGCGTCGGTGCCGCTGCCCAGGGCGTGGAGCAAGGCGACCGGCCACAACAGGTAGGTCAGGAGGTGCACCGCGTGGAAGACGCGCGGTCCCACGCGCGCCCGGAGCAGGCTGACGAGTGTCACCACGACCAGGAGGTCGACGGCGAGGGTGCCCAGCCCGAGCCACAGGGGGCGCCAGACGCCCGCGAAGGGGACGAGGAGGTCGACCGCCCGCAGCTGGGCGTAGGGGTCGAACAGCAGGCTCGTGACGTGGACGGCGATCAGCCCGGTGGCCGTGAGCGCCACCGTGCGGTGCACGTCGCTGACGCCGAAGCGCCCCAGCGCGGGCAGGGGGCGTCCGGACCGCGTCACGATCCCCAGCACGACGGCCGCGGTGAACAACACCAGCGCCACGATGCCGGTGCCTCGCCCGAGGGCCCACAGGGCCTCGTTCATGACGGCGCCCCGATCGGTGCCCGCTGCGGTGCCGTCGCCTCGGGCTCCGCCGGCCAGCCGCCGAGCAGCTCCACGTCCCCCGAGCGATGGACCAGCCGGGCCGGGAGGCCCAGGTCCGCCAGCCACGCCGGCCCCCCGGCCCCCTTGACGATGGTCGCGGTGCTCGCGGTGTTCGCCGCGACACAGGTGCCGGCCGCCACCGAGACCGTGCGCAGGAGCGGCTCGACCGGGCGGGCGGTGGCCGGGTCCAGCAGGTGGTGGGCCCGGGCGGCACCCCGCCGCCAGGTGCGGTGCAGGGTGCTGGACGTCGCGAGCGCCCCTCCGGCCGGCACCGTGACCCGGGACGACGGGTCGTCGGCCGAGTCGCGGACCGTCACCTGCCACCCCCCGGCCGGGGCAGGCCCGGCCGTGGCGAGGTCGCCCCCGAGGCCGACCAGCACGCCGCACCCGAGCGTCTCGGCGACCAGCCGGGCGCACTGGTCGGCCGCCCTGGCCTTGGCGGTCGCCCCCAGGTCGAGCTCGACGCCCTCGGGCCAGGTGAGGTGCCGGCTCACCAGCCGCAGCCGGCGCCACCCGGGCGTGGGGCGGACCCGGACCGTGGGCCGACTCCCGTCCAGGTCGAGATCGACGACATCGCGGTCGTAGCCCAGGTCTGCCAACGGGCCGCCCACCGTCGGGTCGACCGCACCCCCGGTCTGCGCAGCGGCGCTCAGCGCCACCGAGAGGAGGTCGGCGAGCAGCGGGGAGAGGTCCGCCTCCGGCGCCGACAGCGTCCGGAGCTCGGAGTCCGCACGGAACCGGCTGGCGGCCCGGTCGACGGCGACCAGGTGGCGGCGCACGACCTGCTGGGCCTCGGCCAGGCACGCGGGGTCGGTGACCACCAGCCGGGCCGCGCAGCTCCACACGCGCCAGTCCGCCGCGGCGGTCATCTCAGGACCCGGAGCTCTGGGCGTGCGAGGCGCCGGAAGAGCCGGACCCGAGCGCGATCCCGGGCAGCCCCTCGTCGCTCGACGGCGAGCCGGGGTCGTCGGGCGCGCTGGTCTCTCCGGCCGGGGCGGCCACGGCCTGCGCCAGGCCGAGGCCCGCCCCGACCGCGACGGAGGCCCCCACGCCGAGGGCGACGACCCCGGCGCGGATCCGGGCGACCCGGCGGACTGGCGGTGGCTTCTGCGTCATGCGGACGAGCCTGACCGGCGAACCTGTGTGGTTGTTGTGAGCAGCCAAGGACGTGGTTGAGAGTGCGGCGGGCGGTCGGTCATGGCCAGAACCTAGGCGCACCGGGCTGCCGACAACCTGAACGCACGGAGCCGCCACGGAATGCGCAGCCCCCCGCCGTCGGTTCAGTCTCGGGAGGAGCCACCCAGCCCGCAAGCCTGAGGAGAACCCATGACCGACGTCCCAGCCACCACCCGCCAGCTGCGCAGCCTCGTCGACCGGAGCGGCGAGGTCCGGCTGTCGCTCGAGACGGTCGACACCCCGCAGCCGGGGCCGCACCAGGTCCTGGTCCGGGTGGAGGCAGCGCCGATCAACCCGTCGGACCTCGCGCTGATGCTGGCCATGGCCGACGTCGACCGCGCCACCAGCGGTGGCACGCCCGACGAACCGGCCGTCACCGCTCCGATCTCCGAGAAGGTGATGCCGGCTCTCCGGGGCCGCGTGGGCACCTCCATGCCCGTGGGCAACGAGGGCAGCGGCGTCGTCGTCGCCGCCGGTGACTCCGAGGACGCTCAGGCGCTGCTCGGGAAGACGGTCGCGTTCCTCGGCGAGGGCACCTACGGCGAGCACGCCCTGACCAACACCCGGACGTGCCTGCCTCTGCCCGACGGCACCGCCGCCGCAGACGGCGCCTCCTCGTTCGTCAACCCGCTCACCGCGCAGGGCATGGTCGAGACCATGCGCCGCGAGGGCCACACCGGCCTCGTGCACACCGCGGCCGCCTCCAACCTTGGCCAGATGCTGAACCGCATCTGTCTGGCCGACGGCGTCCCGCTCGTCAACGTCGTCCGCCGCCCCGAGCAGGCCGCGCTGCTGCGCGACCAGGGCGCGGAGCACGTCTGCGACTCCAGCGCCGAGACCTTCTTCACCGACCTCGTCGCGGCCCTCGAGGCCACCGGGGCGACGATCGCCTTCGACGCCGTCGGAGGGGGCGAGCTCGCAAGCCAGATCCTCAACGCCATGGAGGCGGCGGTGACCGACCCCGAGGCGCCGTACAGCCGCTACGGCACCGACGTGCACAAGCAGGTCTACGTGTACGGCGGGCTCGACCGGCGCCCGATGGAGCTCCGTCGTGGCTTCGGGTTCGCCTGGTCGCTGGGAGGGTGGCTGCTCATGCCGTTCCTCGCCTCGCTGTCACCCGAGGACGCTGGGCGGCTGCAGCGCCGCGTCGCCGACGAGCTGGGCAGCACGTTCGCCAGCCACTACAGCGACGAGATCTCCCTGACCCAGGCCCTGGATCTCGACGTGCTGCGGACCTACGCCCAGCAGGCCACCGGCCAGAAGTTCCTGCTCTGCCCCCAGCGCTGACCCCCGAGCGGGGTCAGGACTCGTTGCCCGACCAGGCGTCGACGTACGCGACGAACGAGGGGTCGGAGGAGACGATGCGTTCCATCTCCTCGCCCCCGTCACACGTCAGCAGCGCAACCGTGAGGCCGGCGGGGGTGTGGGCGATCACCCGCCACCCACCTCCCGCGCCCTGCCACCGGGTCAGGCGCTCCAGGCCAGCGCTCGGACCCACGGCGCCCTCGCCGCGGTCCTCCCCCGACGTGCCGGAGCCCGTCATCGGGCCACGACGCTGAGGAGGACCACGGCGTCCTCGAGTGCCGCCAGCGCGTGCCGCTCCGGCGGGATCGCGACGAAGTCCCCTGCGCCTGCTCCGATCGAGCCCGACGGGCTGCTGAGCCGGACCCGGCCACGAAGGACGTGGAGGGTCGCCTCTCCCGGGTTGTGGTGCTCGGAGAGCTCCTGCCCGGCCAGCAGTGCGATGGCGGTCTGGCGCAGCGAGTGGCCGGTGCCACCGAACACGGTGTGGGCGGCTCGCCCGCTGTGGGCTGCTCGGGCGCGCCCGAGCAGGTCCTCGGCGAGGTCGTCGAAGGAGGTGCTGTCCATTGGTTCACCTTTCACTGGATCCAGAGGATCATCCGAGAGGGTCACGCGGCGAGGAGCACGACCCCGGCCACCAGCAGCGCGGCGACCTTGACGAGCTCGAGCGCGACGTAGGCGAGGTGGGCGCGCGAACGCGCCTCGTGGCCTCCTGCGAGGACGGCGTCCGAGCGCCGCGCCAGCCGCGGGCGCACCACGAGCAGCTGCCCGGCGAGACTCACCACCGCGGCCGCGAGGGCGACGAGTGCCCCGCTGGGGGGTGGATCGACCAGTGCGGCGAGGGCCAGCGCGGCGGCGAGCACCACCTCGCAGGAGTTCAGGGCCTTGAACACCAGCCGCCCGATCCCGAGCCCGATCGGCACGGTCACGCCCGGGGCACGGAATTTCAACGGAGCCTCGAGGAACGAGATCGCTAGCACCATGCCCAACCAGACGAAGGTCACCGCGACCGCGCTCGCCGCCGCCGCGCTCATGCGCCCGGCCCCGTCGAGCCCAGACGCACCAGGCACAGGTCAGGTTCGACGAAGGGCTCGAGACGGTCGACGGTGAACGGGGCACGCCAGCCCTCCGCCAGGCCCTGCATGAGGCCCAGGTGGTCCGGACAGATCACCTGGGGGCCGTCCCCGGGGCGGCTCGGGGCCTTCTGCTCGGCCGGGGGCTCGGCTTGTGCGGTCAACACGAGTCTCACTTGGACAAGCTCGTCGCGAAGTCCTCGGCGAAGCGCTTCACCCCGTCCCACTCGGTGTAGACGTAGTCGCGCGAAAGGTCGGTGCCGAGGTTGCCGGGCTTGTCGCTGGCGATCTTCTTCATCATGTGCCGTTTGATGAAGCCGTACTGGGTGTAGAGAATGGCGCCGCTGAAGAGCGCAACCTTGTCCGGGCGCCATCCTGTCTCTTCCTCGAACTGATCGACGTATCCCTCGGCCTCGGCGGTGTCACCGTGCGCGGCCAGGCTGACGGAGAAGAATGCGGACGCCACGCCGGCAAGGGCGTCTTGGTTCCTGCGGACGAAGTCGACGACGTGCTTGTCGTGCTTGCCCATGTGGATGGAGGCTCCGACGATCACGCCGTCGCAGTCCGGGGGGATCGTGTCTCCCAAGTCCCTGACGTCGCGCAGCTCGGCGTCGTGGCCGAGGTCGCGAAGCATGTCGCAGACGAAGGAGGCGATCTTCTCGGTCTGTCCTTCGGTCGTGCCGTAGGTGATCAGGATCTTCTTCACGATGAGTCTCCCGCTTCGAGGCGTCCGTCTCCGGGAGGCGGCGCCTGGTGTTCACCCGCCCCGGCCGTCACAGACCGGTTCGACGGCCCGTCGCCTTCATGGTTCCGCCGGCCATCCCCAGCCCGTCAGAGCCGTCGGTCACCTGCTCGACTGTCATTCGGCCCTGTCGACCTCTTCGGTCCCGACATGCTCAGTCACCGCCGTCGGCCAGGGAGTCAGAGGCGCACGCGCTCGAGATAGCGCGGGACGGCGGCGTTCCACCCGAGCTCGTCGGCCAGTCGGTCCGCCAGGGCCCGCGCAGCGGCCTCCTCCCCGTGCACGACGTAGGCGGTGTCCGGCGGCTTCATCGCCGACAGCCACTGCACCATCTGCTCGGCGTCGGCGTGCGCGGAGTAGGCGTTGGTCACGTGGATCTCCGCTCGCACCGGGATGTAGCGGCCGTGGATCTTGATCTGCTTCTCGCCATCGGCCAGAGCACGCCCTCGGGTGCCGGGCACCTGGAAGCCGGTCAGGATCACGCTGTTGCGGGGGTTCGGCAGCTGGTGGGTCAGGTGGTGCAGCACCCGGCCGCCGGTGAGCATGCCGGAGGCCGTCACGATGATGCACGGCTTGCCGGGCCGGTTCAGCTTCTCCGACTCCTCGACGGCCGGGGCCAGCTTGAGGCGAGTCGGCCGGTACTGGGTGCTGGCCATGGTCACCTCGGGCCGGAGCTGGGGGTCGTGCTCCGCGATCGCCTTCTTGTAGACCTCAAGGGCGCGCAGGGCCATCGGGCTGTCCACGTACACCGGCACGGATGGGATCCGGCCCTCGGTCTCCAGCCGCGCCAGGATCATCAGCAGCATGAATGTGCGGTCCACGGCGAAGGCCGGCATCAGGACGACACCGTCCCGGCCGACCGTGCGGGTGATGGCGTCCGCCAGGACATCGTCATCCTCCGCCTCGTGCAGCCGGTTTCCGTAGGTCGACTCCACTACGACCGTCTCGGCATCGTGAGGTTTCTCCGGAGGCAGCAGCAACGGGTGGCCCGGGCGTCCGATGTCACCGCTGACGAGCAGCCGAGAGCCCCCGACATCGAGTTCTGCGTAGGCCGATCCGAGGATGTGCCCGGCAGAGCGCAGTTCCAGGCCGACCTCCCCGCCGATGACGGTCGGGGTGTCGTGCTCCACGGTGGTGAGCAGGGCGACCGCCTTCTCCGCATCCCCGGAGTCGTACAACGGCAGAGCAGGCTGGTGCCTCGAGTAGCCCCGCACGTCGGCGAACGCCGCGTCGCTCTCTGCGATGCGCGCCGAGTCTCGCAGAATGATCGCGGCGAGCTCCGCGGTCTCGGGCGTGCAGTAGGCCGGTCCGTTGAAACCGTTCCTGACCAACAGCGGGAGGTATCCGCTGTGATCCAGGTGCGCGTGGGTGATCACCACGGCGTCCACTCTGGCCGGGTCGACGGTCAGTGGTTCCCAGTTGCGCCGACGCCAGAGGCGCTCACCCTGGAACAGCCCGCAGTCGACCATCACCCGGAGCTCTTCAGTGTCGACGAGGAACTTGCTGCCGGTCACGGTCCGAGCGGCGCCCAGGAACGTCAACGAGGTGTGCCCTCCCATGACTGGTCCCCCTCTCGTCTCGGTGATGTCAGCCTCAGCGTCAGCGCGGGGCGGTGACAGAGGCGTAAGTCCCGGTCCGGAGACCAGGGATCTCGGCGCCGCGTCGGTCGACCTCCAGATCAGCCCAATGCTGGTCCCGGTGCGTGATCCCGGTGCGTGATCCCGGTGCGTGATCCCGGTGCGTGGTCGCCACGGTCCGCGCAGGTCGCAAGTCTTCGGCGGACGGTGACCTCCGACCCTGACCGACGACGGCGCCGCCTCGCAGACTGAAGTCCCGAGGCGGCCGCCGTGCCCGACGGGGCTCGCATGCTTCGAGATGAAGAGAGGTGTCAGGTCTCGTGACTGGATGCGTCGTTGTCGGTGTCGACAGCTCACCCGCGCTGCGCGGCGCGGCCCTGGCCGTCGTGCGCGTCGCGCCCTGGGACCACATCGGAACCGAGCTGCGAGGCCAGGCAAAGGAGTGGTGACACCGGTGTCCGCATCGACCGCGCCCGAGCTGAACGCACACCACGGTTTGGCGGCCCACGAGGTCGTGCTGCTGCTGGAGACCGACCCGCACCGCGGCCTGCCCAGCCACGAGGCCTCCGAGCGGCTGGCGCGCTTCGGGGCAAACGCGCTGCCCGCTCCGAAGGGTGTGGGAGTGCTGGTGCGGATCCTGCGCCAGTTCCATCACCCGTTGATCTACGTGCTGCTCAGCGCCGTGGCGATCACCGCCGGACTGGGTGAGTACGTCGACTCGGCGGTGATCCTCGGAGTGGTCGTGATCAATGCGTTGATCGGGTTCATCCAGGAGTCCAAGGCGGAAGCAGCACTCGAGGGCCTGCGGTCGATGGCGCTGACTACCGCCACGGTGGTCCGCGACGGGCACGAACGGACGGTGCCGTCCGAGGAGCTCGTCCCAGGCGATCTGGTCCAGCTCGAGGCGGGCGACAAGGTGCCCGCCGACCTCCGATTGACGCGCCTGGTCGAGCTGCGAGTGGACGAGTCCGCGCTGACCGGTGAAGCGGTCCCCGTGGCCAAGGATGAGGTCGTGCTACCCGAGGCGATCCCGGTGGCCGACCGTCGGAACATGGCCTATGCGGGCACCCTGGTCTCCACCGGGAATGGCGCCGGGATCGTGGTCGCCACCGGCGCTGAGACTGAGCTCGGGGAGATCCACCGGCTGGTGGGCGCCGCGGATACCTTGGCGACGCCGCTGACACAGAAGCTCGCGCGGTTCAGCAAGATCCTCACCGTGGGCATCCTCGCCCTGGCCGCTGTCACCTTCGCGGTGGGCGTGCTGCGCGGGCAGGGGGCAGCCGAGACGTTCACCGCAGCCATCGCCCTCGCGGTCGGCGCGATCCCCGAAGGACTCCCCGCGGCGGTCACCATCACCCTCGCCATCGGCGTGTCCCGGATGGCACAGCGGCGCGCGGTGATCCGGCGCCTGCCTGCGGTGGAGACGCTCGGCAGCACCACCGTCATCTGCGCGGACAAGACCGGCACGCTGACCGAGAACCAGATGGTCGTGCGGGCCCTGTGGACCCCTGACGCCGACTTCGAGGTCACCGGCTCGGGCTACGCACCCGACGGGGTGCTGCGTGACCCTCGTGGCGCCCAGGCGGTCCTGGAATCATCTCCGGCGCTGCGGTGGTCGCTGCTGGCAGGAGCCGCCTGCAACGACGCGGCACTCACCCACGAGGACGGGCGGTGGGACCTCGTCGGAGACCCCACCGAGGGCGCGATGCTGGTCGCCGCCGCCAAAGCAGGGCTCGTCGCGGACCAGGTCGGGGCTCAGCTCCCCCGCCTGGCGACGATCCCGTTCAGCTCCGACCGCCAGTACATGGCCACCCTGCACCGAGACCTGACCGCCGGACCTTCGGAGAACCAGGTGGTCTTGGTCAAGGGGGCGGTCGAGCGGGTGCTCGACCTGTGTGCGGGGCAGTTGCGGGCCGACGGCTCGACCGGGCCGGTGGACCGTGCCGCCGTACTGCGCACGGCCGACGACCTGGCCGGTCATGGCCTGCGAGTCCTGGCCACCGCCACGGGCACAGTCCCCGGACCGCACCGCTCCGGCCCAGAGGAGCTCGATCCGGCGGAGTTCGACGAGGCAACGTTGCCGAGCAGCCTGGCCCTGACCGGGCTCCAGGTCATGCTTGACCCACCCCGCGCCGCCGCCGCCGCCGCGGTGGCCGCCTGCCACACCGCCGGTATCGCGGTGAAGATGATCACCGGTGACCACGCCGGGACCGCCACCGCCATCGCCGCCCAGGTCGGCCTGCTCGACGAGCGCGAGCACGGCCGCGACGCGGTGCTGACCGGAACGGACCTGGCGGCCCTGCGGGCCGAGGAGTTCCCGGAGGCCGTGGATCGCGCCACCGTCTTCGCCCGGGTCTCCCCCGAACAGAAGCTCCGGCTGGTCGAGGCACTCCAAGGCCGTGGGCATGTGGTGGCGATGACTGGTGACGGCGTCAACGACGCCCCCGCCTTGCGGCAGGCCGGCATCGGTGTGGCGATGGGCGAGAGCGGCACCGAGGTCGCCAAAGACGCCGCCGACATGATTCTCACCGACGACGACTTCGCCACCATCGAGGCCGCCGTCGAAGAGGGCCGCGGTGTGTTCGACAACCTCACCAAGTTCATCACCTGGACCCTGCCCACCAACATCGGTGAGGGCCTGGTCATCCTCGCCGCCATCGTGGCCGGCTCCGCACTGCCGATCCTCCCCACCCAGATCCTGTGGATCAACATGACCAGCGCAGTCGCGCTCGGACTGATGCTCGCCTTCGAGCCCAAGGAGAGCGGGATCATGACCCGGCCGCCACGCGACCCGGACCAGCCGCTGCTCACGCGCGCCCTGATGGTGCGGATCCTGCTCGTGTCCGGCCTCTTGGTCGCTGGGTCGTGGTGGCTGTTCGAGTGGGAGCTGGACAATGGTGCCTCGCTGGCCGAGGCGCGGACCGCGGCGCTGAACCTGTTCGTCTTGGTAGAGGCGTTCTACCTGTTCAGCTGCCGCTCCTTGACACACTCGGCCTGGCGGATCGGCCTGTTCTCCAACCGCTGGATCATCCTCGGCGTCACTCTGCAGGCTCTCGGCCAGCTCGCCATCACCTACCTGCCGGCCATGAACACCATCTTCGACACCTCCCCCATCGGCGGGGATGTGTGGCTGCGGATCCTCGCCATCGCCGTGCTCGCCAGCCTCGTAGTCGCGGTGGACAAGCGTGTGCGGCGACAGGAATGACGATTCGCAGTGAGCGCTTGCTCCCTGTGTCCTCAACCCGTCAGCGTGTGCGTGCTCGCTACACCGAGACGGACCCGGCAAGCGAGGGCGCCAGGGAAGCGGCGCGGCGCCGCTGCGACGTTCCTGGCGTTCCTGGCGGCGGCACTGGCCACCCTGGACTGGCTCGTGCCGACGGCCTGGTGGGCAGGCTGCGCGCTTGCCGGAGTGGTCGGGTCCCGTCGCTGCTCGTCGTCTTCTTCGCACCCATGCTGCTGCTGGGTTCCGTGATGGTCGCCCAGCGACGCGGGCCCACCTAGGGTGAGCCCATGGAGCGCCTCAACGAGGCCGTCATCGACTGGTTGCTGGCTGGGGACGCGGCAGTGCAATACCAGACGCGCCGGGACCTGCTGGGTGAGGAAGACCCCGAACTCCAAGCCCGCATCGCCACTGACGGAGACGCCGCCGCGATCCTCGCTGCCCGCGGCGAGAACGGCCATTGGGGCCGGGGCTTCTACCAGCCCAAGTGGACGAGCACCCACTACACCCTCCTCGAGCTGGCCAACCTCGGTCTGCCCGCCACCCACCCCGAGGCTCGAGGGTCCGTCGATTTGATCCTGCGGGAAGAGAAGGGCGCGGACGGTGGCCTCAACCCCAGCAGGACCCTGAGATGCAGCGATGTGTGCATCAACGGGATGGCTCTGAACTACTGCAGCCACTTCGAAGCACCGACCGAGGCCTTGCGCAGCCTGGTCGACTTCATCCTCGGACAGCGCATGCCCGATGGAGGCTTCAACTGCCGCTCCAACCGCTCCGGTGCCACCCATTCCTCCGTCCACACGTCGTTAAGCGTGATTGAAGGCTGCACGGCGTACCTGGCGTCCGGTCATAGCCATCGCGCAGACGAGCTCCGCCAAGCACGCGCCGCCACGATCGCGTTCCTGCTCAGGCACCAGCTGTTTCGCAGCCACCGAACGGGCGAGCCGATCCATGTCGACATGACGCGCTTGCACCATCCGACACGATGGCGCTTCGATGTCCTGCGGTGCCTCGACGCGCTCGCGGCGGCTGGGCTCGACCACGACGCTCGCATGGACAATGGCCTCGAGGTGCTGCGAGATCGGCAGCGACCCGACGGCCGGTGGGCGGCAAACCGCGGCCACCCTGGCGAGACGCACATCGCCTACCCCCGCGCCGGCCAACCAAACCGGTGGGTCACGCTGGTCGCCCTGCGCGTCCTGCGCACCTATGGCCCCCGTGCCAACCCGCCCTGAGAACGGGTGGGGTGTCCCTCGGCCTGCCTCGACCCGGAGGTCGGCCAGTTCACCGCGGTGGCAACGGTCACCAGCCGCGACGGGATCGATGGCTCGGATCAGGAGCGTGAGTCGACCACCGAGGGTGGCAGCTCGAGGTCAGGCACCAGGTCGGTGAGCAGGTCCCGGACTCGTCGGTCGACGTCGGCGATGATGCCGCGGACGGTCTCCTCGTTCTGGCCGCCGGGGTCGGCGACCGGCCAGTCGACGTACTTCACGCCCGGGACGTAGGGGCACTCCTCGCCGCAGCCGAGGGTGATGGCCATGTCGCTGGCAGCGACGGTCTCGTGGGTGAGCACCTTGGGGTGCTCCTTGGAGGTGTCCAGTCCGAGCCTCTGCAGCGCTTCAGCCACTTCGGGGTGGATGTGCTCGCCGGGCTGGGTGCCGGCGGACTCGGCGCGGACGCGGCCCCGGGCGTAGTGCTCGGTGAGCACTCGACCGATCACCGACCGGCCGCCGTTGCGGACACAGGCGAAGACGACCTGTGGCGTTTGCTCGGTCAGCGGGTCGGAGCTCATGGCAGTCATCCTCACGCTCATGTGGGGGTACGGGTCGGGGTGCTCTCGGTGAAGAAGCGACGGGCCCACAGGCTCACGTAGACCAGTCCGACCAGGACGGGCACCTCGATGAGCGGTCCGACGACGCCGGCGAGAGCCTGGCCGGAGGCGACGCCGAAGACGCCGATCGCGACGGCGATGGCGAGCTCGAAGTTGTTGCCGGCTGCGGTGAACGAGACCGCGGTGGCGCGCTGGTAGTCGAAGCCGAGCGCCTTGGTCAGCAGCATGGAGCCACCCCACATGAGGGCGAAGTAGGCCAGCAGTGGCAGCGCGATCCTGGCGACGTCGAGGGGCTGGTTGGTGATGGTGTCGCCCTGGAGGGCGAAGAGCAGCACGATGGTGAACAGCAGCCCGTAGAGCGCCGCCGGGCCGATGCGGGGCAGGAACGTGGTCTCGTACCACTCGCGGCCCTTGGCGCGCTCCCCGAAGGTGCGGGTGAGATAGCCGGCCAGCAGTGGGATGCCGAGGAAGATCAGCACCGACTTGGCGATGTCCCACATCGAGACGTGCAGGGCGGACTGGTCCAGGCCCAGCCAGCCGGGCAGGACCTGGAGGTAGAAATAGCCGAGCAGCGCGAAGGCGAGGATCTGGAAGATCGCGTTGAGCGCGACCAGGATGGCTGCCGCTTCGCGGTCCCCGCATGCGAGGTCGTTCCAGATCAGGACCATGGCGATGCAGCGGGCGAGGCCGACGATGATCAGCCCGGTGCGGTACTCGGGCAGGTCTGGGAGCAGCAGCCACGCGAGCGCGAACATCAACGCGGGGCCGATGACCCAGTTGAGCAGGATCGAGGTGCCGAGCATGCGGCGGTCGCCGGTGACGTGGCCGAGCTCGTCGTAGCGCACCTTGGCCAGGACCGGGTACATCATCACCAGCAGGCCGATGGCGATGGGCAGGGAGACCGAGCCGACCTCGACGGCGGCGAGTGCGTCGTCGAGACCGGTCACCCAGCGTCCGAGCAGCAGGCCCACCACCATGGCGACGCCGATCCACACTGGCAGGAACCGGTCGAGGGTCGAGAGCCGCTGCAGGACCGCGCCGTCCGCACCGGAAGCGGGGGTTTCGCGGACGGTGTCGCTCATGCCAGCGCCTCCTTGGGAGAGCCGCTCGTGAAGAGGTCGCCGAGGGCGGCCATCGCCGCGGGTCGCGCCTTGTAGAAGACCCACGTGCCCCGCTTCTCGCGGTCCAGCAGGCCGCTCTCGTGCAGCACCTTCAAGTGGTGGCTGATGGTCGGCTGCGAGAGATCGAAGAAGGACAGCAGATCGCACACACACGCCTCGCCGCCCTCGTGCGAGAGCACCAGCGACAGCAGCCGGAGGCGGGCGGGGTCAGCGATCGCCTTGAGCATGGGAACCACGCCAGCCGCCTGCTCGGTGCTGATCGGTTCCCGGGCCAGGGGCAGGCAGCATGCCAGCGGATCGCCCACGAGGGGGAGCTCGCGGTTCACGGTCGCAGAGTTCGACATGGATCAATGTTGACAGGTATCGATGTCCTGCCGCAAACCGGCTCACGGGCCATCGGCCGTGGCTACGCTCTCGAGGGACACGTCGACAAACGTCAATGGGTGAGTCAGAGTGCTTCCATGCCTTCGACGCTCCCTGTGCTCGAGCCGGACCCGCTGGCGGCGTGCTGCTCCCCCGTGACCGCGGGGATGGTCAGCGACGACGCCGCCGGGACGCTCGCCCGGCTGTTCAAGGCGCTCGGCGACCCGACTCGGGTCAAGCTGCTCTCGATGATCGCGGCCGCGTCAGGCAACGGGGCGTGCGCCTGCGACATGACCGGGCCCGTAGGACTCAGCCAGCCGACCGTCTCCCACCATCTCAAGCTCCTGGTCGACGCGGGCCTCGTCACCCGCGAACAGCGCGGCAAGTGGGCCTACTACCGCGTCGTTCCCGAGGTCCTTGATTCGCTGGCGTTCGCCCTCAAGCCCGCCCGAGGCGACGGCTGTTGATCTCACTATCCGGGGGCTCGACTGCACAGCTAGTGTCGCGTGGCGTAAATTGCTAGACGGTTTGGATCTGGAAATCATGAGGTATGGCGAACCGTCCTGCTCCGGCACTTGTTCTGCGTCCTGGTGATCGCGAAGAGCTTGAACGATGGGTCCGTGCCTCGAGAGTGCCGGCGTCGGCTGCCAAGCGCGCGCGGATCGTGTTGCTGGCTGCTGACGGGGTGGCGAACACACGGATCGCTGAGCTGGTCGGTGCGACGGTGACCACGGTGCTGGGTTGGCGGGAGCGATACCAGGCCAAGGGGGTCGCTGGCCTTGCGGACGCTCCGCGGCCGGGTCGTCCGCGGACGCTGGACCATCGAGCGATCGTGGCCGAGACGCTGAAGCCGCCGCCGAAGAAGCTCGGGGTGACGCACTGGTCGAGCAGGTTGCTCGCCCAGCGGCTGAAGATCTCCAACACCTCGGTCGCCCGCGCGTGGCGCGCCTACGGCGTCAGGCCTTGGAAGGCGGAGTCGTTCCGGTTCTCCACCGACCCCGAGCTGGTCGGGAAGGTCACCGACATCTGCGGGCTCTATCTGGCCCCACCGGAGAACGCGATCGTGCTGTGCGTGGATGAGAAGTCCCAGATCCAGGCCCTGGACCGGACGGTGCCGATCCTGCCCATGCAGGAAGGACGGATCGAGCGCAGGTCCCACGACTACTACCGGCACGGCACCTCGACCCTGTTCGCCGCCCTCGACATCGCCAGCCGCAAGCACGAGCACGTCCCGTGCCGGCTGATCGTGCGTCGGGTCAAGCGACTCCAGCCGTTGGCCTGCGATGGCAGCGAGCAGGGTGAGCTGTTCGCCACCTACCGCCACCACGCGTTCATCACCAACACCACCCTGGGCATCGTCGAGGCCGACCAGCGCCACCGAGACCACGCCGTCGTCGAGCAGGTGTCATCGCCGAGCTCAAGGACGGTCCACTGGCACACCTGCCATCCGGCTCCTACGCCGCGAACGCGGCGTGGGTCGCGTGCGCGGCGATCGCGTTCAACATTGCCCGCGCCAGCGCCGTCGCCGCCGACCTCGCGACCGCACGGTGGGCCAGCCTGCGCCGCAAGATCGTCAACATCCCGGCTCGGATCGCCGCCACCGGCCGACGTCTGGTTCTGCACCTGCCCACCCACTGGCCATGGGCCCAGAACTGGTCCGAGCTGTACACCGCCGCGACCGGCCCACCGGTCGCCGTCGTGATCTGACCACCCAGCCCGAGCGGGCGCAAGCGAGGACGTCGACGTGGAAGAGCCGGACAGACCGGCCGATCCGCCACGCCCGCACCAGCAGCCGCCGCTGCCATCCCGCGAAATCAGCGAACCTGAATCAACCTCGGTGGATCAGGGCTCAGTTGCACCGGGTTTCGGGGTTCGCGATCGAGACCACCGTCCTGACCCGGCACCGACCCGTGGGCCCCACACGAGTCGGCTCATCAGACCTCCCCCAAGGCGGGGCGTAAAGTGCCGAGACACATTCGTCGCTACCCAGACCTGATGGCGGCCCACCCGACCGTATAGCAAGCATGGGCGCTGACTACCCGTCTTTTTCGGCCTCCGACTCTCGCCAAGCCGCCAACTGCGCGCGCTCCTCCGGCCCCAGAATCGTGATCGAGTCGAGCGCCGACTCCACGTTGGAAACCACCTCGCGAACGTACTCATCCGCGGTGCCGTCCTCGACCTTGTCCCACCAGATCAGAAGCTTTTCGATCTGGTCCAGGCGGTACTCGTTGTAGCCGGCGAGCTTACGAACTATTCGGCCGTAGTCCTCGTCCGTTGCAGGCCGCTCAGCTCTGCCCTTCGCGTCCTCGGCGATGAGCCGCAACACATCAAGAGTCGGACCGATCTGCTCCCGGAACCCCTTCTGCCACTCGGCCCAACGCTCAGGGTTGTTCGCCATCTCACGCAATCGCGCTTCAACCGGCGACTCCCCGGGCCTCGGCAAGTCACTGGCCCACCGCCGGTTGTCGCCAGCGGTCCTCGCCTGGAAACGAACCACCACACGAGCATCCGTCGTCGGGTCAATGAACGAGTAGTCGTACCCAACCTCCCCCGGGTCCTCGCTTGCACCCTCCCGAGCCGGCAACGAAATCGACGGGAGCAGGAGGTCCAAGAGCCGAATGCCGGACTCCGCCGACGGTGCCCGTCGACCCTGCTCGACCGCACGGACCGTCCCCACTGACAACTCGGCCTGCGACGCAACCTCCTCGACCGACAACTTCCGGTCCTTGCGGAGGCGCTGCACAAGTCCCCCGAACCGCTTCGCGCCAGGCTCACCGCCAGCGACCAACCACACCTCGTCGTACATACCGTCGAACCTACCGCAAATGCCGACAGGCTACTACCAGATACCTGGCATTCCTTTGCTCAGCCTTGCGTAGGCCGGAAGAACCGTGTACAAACTACGCATGGCTGCAACAAGCAGCGACAGGAGCCCGGGAACATCGTCCACGTCAAAGGAGCAGTAAGGCTATGAGCAACAACGTCGTCCAAGGCAAGGTCATCCGCGCCGACCTGGCCAACACCAGGACCAGCACTAACACCAACGACCTACTGACCAAGGTCGCCCGCTACGCCGGCAAGGCCCGAGTCATTATCGTTCAGCACGGCCACCGGATCGAAACAGACCCCGCCTACCGGGAAGCCTGGGAACGACTCGTCAACGTTCTCTCCGAGAAGAACGGACCCATCGGCAACAACGCAAGCCTCGCCGACGCCATCCAGGCCTTCCTGGCCAAGGCCCTCTGATGGCCCGCCCCGGACGCTGCCCCGCAACCGGCCAAACCATGCGACGCCGAACGCGCCGGCCACACGACGTGCAGAGACTGGCTCGACTGGAACTGACACGCCCGGTGCGCCGCTCCGGGCACAGAACTCCAACGCGCGCCTACTCCGACGCTGGGAAAACGTAAGTCGCTTGGTAGCTGTCGTCGAGATGGAACGTCGCCGGGTCAGTGACAACCACCTGTCCTGTATCGAGGACGTCTGGGTGACGCCCGACCCGTGCTCGTCACTGGGGCCACCAACCAGGACGGGCGCTCATCGTGATCGGCGCCGCGACAGCGTTGACCGGGCCGTGGAGGTGAGGTTCAGGAAGGCCCGCGGTCTGCACGGCTCCCCGCGCTGCATGCCGACCTGGTCGAGGACGGCTGGAAGGTGAGTGAGAAGACGGTCGCGGAGTCGATGCGCCGCCAGGACCTCGTGACGCGGCGGATCAAGCGCAGGAACGGGCTGACCAGGCAAGACAAGACCAAGCCTGACGTTCCCCGACCTGCTGCGCCGGGACTTCTCTGCCGAGCGCCCGAATGCGAAGTGGGTCGGAGACATGACCGAGGTCCACCGGCCCAGATGGTCGTGGCCCGAAGCTGTATCTGGCGACCGTGATCGACCTCTACAGCCGGCGGCTGCTGGGTGCCGCCACGTCGCCGCATCTGGATGCCGAGTTACGTGTACGCGGTCAAGATGGTCGTTGCCGCCCGTGGCGGGCGGATGTGATCTGGTGTGCCGACGAGGCCGCACGGGTCATCTTCCAGAGCGACAGGTGATGTCTCGGGACATCGGGTGACGCTTCCGCGATCATGGTGCTGGCCTCGGCCTTCGCGGGATCTGCCGTTGCCTACGTGGGTGGCTCCTGGTCGGGTGTGCTCGATGGAATCTGGCTGCCTCCTCCGCGAGGCGGCGTTTGTAGCGTCCGCACGTCACTCCAAACCGGCGGTGGGTAGCGCGCGCGATCGGGGGGCTGATGAGAAATGGCGCCGACAGCAGTCGGATGTACGGGCCGGTGAACGCGGGCGCGCATCAAGGGAGTCGAGATGAGACCACTTCGATACTCGATCAACGTCACGCTCGATGGCTGCTGCCATCACGAGGCAGGACTCCCACCGGACGAGGAGTCGATGCGCTACTGGACCGCTGAGATGGCACGAGCCGGTGCTCTGCTATTCGGCCGGGTGACCTACGAGATGATGGAGTCGGCGTGGCGGAAGCCGGCCACGGGCACGTGGCCTGACTGGATGGACGAGTGGGAGGTCCCGTTCGCCGAGACCATCGACCGGGCGAAGAAGCACGTGGTGTCGAGCACGCTGAGCGAGGCCGACTGGAATGCCGAGCTGGTGCAAGGCGACTTGGGGCAAGCGGTTCAGCGGCTCAAGCAGGAGCCAGGCGAGGGCCTGTGGGTGGGCGGGGTGACGCTGCCCCTGGCGTTGGCGGATCTGGGACTGATCGACGAGTACGAGTTCCTTGTGCAGCCGGTCCTTGCCGGACACGGGCCGACGTTGCTCGCCGGTCTGCGCGAACGCATCCAGCTTGAGCTTGTGGCTCGCCATGAGTTCCGGTCGGGGGCAGTCGTCTTGCGGTATCGGCCCACGCGAGTTCCGGCTTGACGTGATTTGTCCTGGCGGGATGGCCGCTGCCTCGCCGAGACGGACACGGGGATCAATGGGGTTCATAGGCAGCCACCGCCGCAGCCTCGCGGCAGAAGTGTCACCACCAAGACCACGCGAAGTGTCACCGATGTCCTGATGCCGATTCGTCATCGACGTCCCTGTGACATGGCAGAACGGGCGCACCACCGACACGCCGGCGATGCGAGATCTGCTGATCTTTCGGACCGACGGTGCGCTGACCAGGGAAAACGCCCGCCGCCCGTCCGGCGCCCGTCCTGGACGGGCGGGGCAAGGACGGGCGGTAATTGGTGCGCAGCGCGATCATGCTGGCGTCCGTGGCAGACGTCGAACGCACCCTGGACTCCATCACCGTCGGCAAGCGCCACCGCACCGAGCTGGGCGATCTGGCGCCGCTGATCAGCTCCATCGGCCAGCTCGGGCTGCTGCAGCCGACCACGGTCACCCCCGACGGGCTGCTGATCTGCGGACGCCGACGCCTCGAGGCAGTGCATCGGCTTGGCTGGCGGACCGTGAACGTCTGGGTCCGCGCCGGCATCTCGGACAGGTTGGCTCTCCTGGTCGCCGAGCAGGATCACAACGGCACCCACAAGCCCCTGGCCGTCTACGAGATCGCCAGCCTCTACGCCGAGATGCGTGACCTGATGCACGAGGACGCCGCCCGCCGCCAGCAGGCGTCGCAGTTCGGTGCCCAGGAAGCGGGCGGCGGTTCCGGTGAATCACCGGAACCGACGTCGCGCCACGCCCGGGAGTCGCGGGCGCAGGCCGCGAGATTCGTGACCGGACGCGAGTCCCATCAGCAGCTGGAGCGGATCTGCGAGATGGAGCGCCTCGCCGCGGACGGTCCACAACCGGCTGCCGTGCGGCAGGTCGCCGAGCAGGAACTGACCCATATCCGCAACGGCGGCGGCGTGGATCCGGGCTGGCAACGGGTGCAGGCGGTGACCCGTCTCGAGGCCCGAGCCCAACCGGAGGGCTTGGAGGACGGGGACTCGGACGCGTCGCACGAGGTCCTCGCGGCCGCCCGTGCGGACCGCGCCCGCCGGGTCAAGCAGAACCGGGCCAAACGGTCCTCGGCCGCCGCCCGCGCCATCCGGTCGATGCGCTCCTTCGCACTCATGTGGGCCGAGCTGCAGGGCTGGTCGAGGCACTACCTCCCGGAGCAGGCGGCCCGCGAGCTGAGCGAGGACGACTGGCGGCTCTTCCTCGATGTCGTCGCCGAGACCAGCGCGTTCGTCGAGGCTGTCACCCGCGAGCGGGACAAGCAGCTCGATCGGCTCGCTACTCGATCCCACGAAGCTTGAGGGGTCGGACTCCCGAGGGGCTCATCGCCAGAGCCCACGGTCCCGGACCCCGCTTGGTGATCTCTCGTTGCAGACGCTGCTCATGCTGGATGAACAGCTCGAACTGATCCTTCACCCCCATTTCCTGCTTCGCGCCGAGCCAGACGGAACGGATCCCGTGCTCACGGTAGGCGCGAAGCTCTGCCGGCCGTGTACGGACGGGGCTTGCGGCCATCAGGCTGCGCGCTCACTCCCGGCGATCAACTCGAAACGAATCGCCGCATCGACCTGGTCCGGAGCGAGGTCGTACAGGCCAGACAGTTCCTCGCGGCTGGTCCCCGCGCGATAGTCCTCTGCCAGCGATTCAGTCCGCACGTTGCGGACAGCGGGCTGACCGAACGCGCGACTCGGGTCCATGACGACGTCGGGGGTCCGCACATCAGGCTTGATGCGTCCGACCACGTCGTCGATGTACTCGACCGCGGAACGGAAACGCAGTGCTGAGTCGGCGAGGACCAGCTGGCCGTTGCGGACCACCACGAGCTGGAGCTGACGCTCCAGTCCAACCTGCTCCTGCACGACGCGAACCAGCTCTCGGCCGTCCACGTCGAGGAAGGGGCGCGCGTGCGCGAGTGGGTAGCGGCCGAACTCCTGACGAAGCTGAACGATCGCTGGACGAAGCCGTTGGACGGGCACCGCTCGGCTACGGAACTCAGCGAGCAGGCGTGCCTCGACCATCTCTCCCCAGGTGACGACATCGCCGCCGGTGGGTTCCGGGCGGAGAACAGGGTCGTAGAACCTGCCGCCCCGCTCGTATCCTTCAAGCCAGCGCTTCGCGGTGCCCGAGTGCAGGCCGACGAGGCGATCAACGTCCGGGTAGGCGTAGATCGCGCGATCGAGCATCGAGTCGGACATGCGAACGATCATCTCACCGACCGGCGACAAAAGTCGGCCCGTGATGTTGTGTCGACGCCGAACGCGGTCAGGCCGCCTGCCGTGATCCGCCGTGATCACCCCTCGTCCTCGCGGGCGAAGGCCCGGTCGAGCAGCTCCGCGGTCAGCGGGTTCACGTGCTCGTTGCGGCGGATGTAGTGCTCGATCGTCACCTTCGGGTCGGTGTGGCCGAGCAGCTCGGCGGCGAGGTTCACGCTCGCCTGGTCGTTGACCACCGTGGCGACGGTCCGGCGGAACATGTGGGGGTGGACGCCCTCGATGCCCGCGTCGCCCAGGACCTTGCGCAGCTGGCGTCGCACGTTGGCCGTGGTCAGCGGCGTGCCCTCCCTGCTCTGGAACACCAGCGCCTCGGGTGACCGGTCGGCCAGCGCGGAGAGCCGCTGGCGGATCGCCGCGGCGGTGAAGGTCGGCAGGGCCACGACGCGGTTCGATCGGTCGGTCTTCGGATGCGGCTGCCGGAAGGTGCCGGCGCCCCGCTGCGAGACGACCGTCCCGCAGATCCGTAGCGCGGCCGGGGTGGTGGTGACGTCAAGGTCACAGCGTCGGATCGCGAGCACCTCGCCGATGCGCGCGGACGTGCCGAGCATGACCTCGACGATCTGGCCGAGCTGGCCGTCCGGGTTCGGCCCGCAGCTTCCGCGGGCGTGCTCCCAGGCCTTGATGACCGCGCGGACCGCGTTGACCTCGGTGGCCGTCAGCGCCGTCGGGGTCCGCTTGGGCTTGTGCAGCCGCGCGACGCCGTCGATCGGGTTGCGCGCCACCACCTCGTGGCGCACCGCCAGGCCGAACGCGAGCCGGAGCACGGTCTTGGCCCGCTTCGAGCGGGCGCAGGAGAGCCGGCCGAGCTGCTTGAGCAGCGCGTCGCACCGCGCGACGCCGACCCCGCAGGGTCAGGTGCTGGAACGCCGGCAGGACACGCGGGTCTCCCTCATTCGCGCCTGCTGCCCGGCGGCTTTGGAGCCTCGACGTCGAACCGCACGCCGACCATCCGGATTGCGAAGCAGACGCCGGCCGCGGCAACGGCGGATGGTAGCTCCGGGGCGCCGAGGCGGTGGGCGGCGACGACGACGAGTGCGCCGACCAGCGCCGGAATCGCGTAGAGCCCGCTGCTCAGGACCGCCGGGATCTCCCGGACCAGGACGTCGCGGAGCGTCCCGCCGCCCACCCCGGTCATCGCGCCGAGGAGGACTGCCTGGGCCAAGCCCATGTCGAACTGGAGGGCTTTCAGCGCCCCGGTTACGGCAAACAGGCTGAGGCCGGCCGCGTCGAAGGTGAGGATGGGCTTGGAGAGCCGGTCGAGGCCATGGCTCCACCAGAAGGCGATCAGGCCGCCCGACCCCGCCACCGCGAGGTAGCGCCAGTCGCTGAAGGTGGCCGGGGGAAGGGCGCCGAGCAGGATGTCGCGGAGTATCCCGCCACCGATCGCGGTGATGACGCCCAGTGTCACGACGCCCACGATGTCGAGTCGCGCCATCCTGACCGCGGTCAACGCCCCGCTCAGGGCGAACGCGAACGTGCCGATCAGGTCGAGCGTCAGATACGTCGGCGGAACTGTGTCCATCCGCCTACACCCTCAACCGATCGATGGCTCCCAGTCCGGTCACGGTCGCGGGCTGCCGGCTCCGAGGGCCGCGGCGCTGGCGGCGTCCGGGTCGTACAGGGCGGTCATCCGACCCTCGGGGTCGAGGCGGGTCAGCAACGCATCCCCGATGTCGCGCAGCTGGTCGAGCTGCTTTCGGGTGAGCGGGTCGAGCACGTTGCGACGGACGGTGGTGACGTGCCCTGGAGCGGCGGCAACCACGGCGTCCCAGCCGGCTTCGGTAAGTCGGCCATTGGTGGCACGGCCGTCCTCCGGACAGGGAAACCGCTCGACGATCCCACGTTCCTCCAGCCGGCGGACGACGTGGGAGAGCCGCGGCAGCGTGGCGTTGGTGCGCTGGGCGAGCGTCGTCATCCGCAGCGTGCGATCAGGTGCTTCCGACAACATCGCGAGCACGAAGTACTCGAAGTGCGTCAAGCCAGCCTCTGCTCGCAGTTGTGTGTCCAGTACACCGGGCAGCAGCTCGACCACGGCCACCAGCCGCAACCACGCCTCGCGCTCGGCCTCGTCGAGCCACTCCGTCTCCATGACACCAGACTAACCCATGACTTGACGGAACAACTAAATCGTGTAGAGTGTTACTTGAAACGACAACCAAACCCGGGATCGCACCCCCACCCTCTAGGAGTACTCCATGACGAACCTCTCCATCCTCGGCACCGGCAACATGGGCCAGGTCATCGCCGCCGTCGCGGCCAAGGGCGGCCACAGCATCCAGCAGCTCGGCGAGAACGACCTCGACACCGCGGTGACCGGTGAGGTCGTCGTCCTCGCGGTCCCCTACCCTGCCGTCGGCGATGTCATCGCCCAGCGCGGTGAGCAGCTCGCCGGCAAGATCGTGGTCGACATCACCAACCCGTTGAACTTCGAGACCTTCGACTCCCTCGTCGTGCCCGCGGACAGCTCCGCAGCCGCCGAGATCGCCGCCGCCCTGCCGAGCTCGCGGGTGCTGAAGGCCTTCAACACCACCTTCGCCGGCACACTCGCCGCCGGCACCGTCGGCCCGCTGACCACCGCCGTGCTCATCGCCGGCGACGACTCCGACGCAAAGTCGGTCCTGTCTGACGTGGTGACCTCCGGTGGGCTGAACGCCATCGACGCCGGCGCCCTGAAGCGGGCCCGCGAGCTGGAGGCCGTCGGCTTCCTGCAGCTCACCCTGGCCGCCAACGAGAAGGTCTCCTGGACCGGCGGTTTCGGGGTCGCCGCCTGACCCGACCCACCCTCGACACCACCCCAAGCACCCCACTCGAAGAAGGAAGCCCACCATGACCGTCAACGCCGTCCGCCTCAACCATGCCGTGCTGTTCGTGGCCGACCTGGAGCGGAGCATCGCGTTCTACTCCGCCGCGTTCGGCATGACGGTCATGGCGCGCGAGCCGCGCGCGAATGCCGCGTTTCTGCGGCTCCCTCGCTCGGGCAACCACCACGACCTCGGCCTGTTCGGTGTCGGCGCCCAACCGCCACGACCCCGCGGCGGACTGGGGCTCTACCACCTGGCCTGGCAGGTCGACACCATCGAGGAGCTCGAACAGGCGCGCCTCACCCTGGCCAACCTCGACGCCTACACGGGCGAGTCCAGCCACGGCGCGACCAAGAGCGTTTACGGCAAGGACCTGGACGGCAACGAGTTCGAGGTGATGTGGATGCTCCCCAAGGCCAGCTGGGGTGACTTCGAGAACGCGGCGCCCGTCGATCGGCTCGACCTTCCCGTCGAGATCCGCCGGTGGGCCGGGGTCCGCACCGCCGCCGAGCTCGTCCCCGTGGACGCGGTCGACGCGTCATGACCCTCGAGAGCTTCTCCCCGGCCGTCGTCGCGACCTACGGCAGCACCGAACCAACGGCTCCGCTCGTCGTGCTGCTGCACGGGCCCGGATCGGACGAGCGCGAGATCCTCGGGCTGGCCGCGCACCTGCCGACCGGCGCGGCATACGCCGCGGTCCGAGCCCCGATCGCGGAAGGCGGCGGCTACGCGTGGTTCGCCAACCGCGGCATCGGACGTCCCGTCGCCGACTCACTGCGCAACACTGGGATCTAGCGCACTGCGGGGCTGGCGACGTTTGCCGACAAGTTGCCGACAAGCACGGCAGAGGCCCTGCCGCCATCCCTGGCGACGGGGCCTCTGACCTGCACTTTAGTTGGTAGCGGGGGCGGGATTTGAACCCGCGACCTCTGGGTTATGAGCCCAGCGAGCTACCGAACTGCTCCACCCCGCGTCGGTGATCCCTACGTTACGACATGGACATCCGGCGCCCCAAATCGGGTCGAGGAGCGCCGGCTTCGCTCGAGCGCGCCGCCGCCCGGTCAGGCGATCGAGCCGCGCATCTGCACGGCGTCGCTGGCGATGGCCGCCGTCTCGGCGATCTCCATGACCGGATACACGCTGAACTCGAAGAACGGCCCGAAGGTCGCCGCGTCCTTGGCCACGAGTCCCGGATCCTCGGTCTCGACGACCGCGAAACCACCTCGACCGTCGACGCGACCGAGGAACTGCTGGAAGTCGGAGCCCTCGGAGGGCGACCACTTGCTGAAGACCTGGAGGCCGCGCGCCTGGGTCTCCTCGCTGGTCGACTGCCGCGTCTCCCACATGATCAGGTATTTCATGACTCGTCCCGTCATCGGACCGCATGACACACCCGGTCGACGCGTCCGCGGCGTCGATGTCAATCAACTCCGCCGGGACTGCCCGGTCAAGGCCCGAGACTGTCCGGTGACGGCCAGGGTCAGTTGCCGCCGGACCCGCCGCCGGACCCGCCGCCGGACCCGCCGCCGGACCCGCCGCCCGAGCCGCCGCCCGAGCCGCCGCCCGAGCCGCCGCCCGAGTCGGGCGACGAGGCCGGGGGCGACTCCAGCTGGTCGGCCAGGCCGATCGCCTGGGTCACCAGCGCCGAGGCCTGGTCGTTCAGCTCCTGGTACTGCGCGAGGTCACCCTCGGTGAGGGCCGTCTGCGCCCGCTCGTAGAGCCGGTCGGCCCGGTCGAGCAGGTTTCGCACCTGGGTGGCCGCGTCGGGCTGGCCGCCGCCGTCGCCCTGGCCCCCGCCCTGGTTGCCGCCGCCCTGGCCGCCGCCCTGGTTGCCGCCGGTACCGCTGTCGGGCGCCTCCCCCTCGTCGACGCCCAGCAGGTCTCGCACCGCCTCGCTGAAGGTCGCGCCGAAGCCGACGTCCTCACCGAACGACACGGCGTTGAACTGGAGCACCGGGAAGGTACCGTCACCGGTCTGCCGGATCGTGTAGATCGGCTGCACATACAGCAGCCGGTCGTCGACCGGCAGGGTCAGCAGGTTGCCGTAGACGGCCCGCGACTCCGAGCCCGAGGTGAAGCTCAGCAGGGCGCGCTGCAGGTCCTCGTCCGCGTTGACCCGGCTGGCCACCTGGCCCGGGCCCGAGACCTGCGGCCCGTTGCCCGCCGCGAGGTCCAGGACCCGGATCTGCCCGTAGTCGTCCTCGTTGGCCTCGGCGCTGACGGTCATGTAGGCCGCCAGGTTCTGCCGGTTCACCGGCACGAAGGTCGAGGTGAGCGAGAACTGGGTGTCCCCGTCCTGCGTCACCGAGAGGCGGTACGGCGGCTGCAGCGTGGTCCCCTGGTTCGGGTCGGCCGGCACCTCCCAGCGCTCGTTGGCCTGATAGAAGTCGCTCGCGTCGGTCACGTGGTAGCGCGCGAGCTGGTAGCGCTGCACCTTGAAGAGGTCCTCGGGGTAGCGCATGTGGTCGAGCAGCTCGGCCGGGATGTCGTCCTTGGCGCGGATCGTGCCCGGGAAGACCTCGCTCCAGGCCTGGAGCATCGGGTCGTCCTCGTCCCAGGCGTAGAGCGTGACCGTGCCGTCGTAGGCGTCGACCGTGGCCTTGACCGAGTTGCGGATGTAGTTGATCTCGTCGGTCGGCAGCGTCTGGAAGGCCGAGTTCACGTCGTTGAGCGCGTCGTCGGTCATCTCGTCGAAGGACTCCTTCTCCGAGAGCGGGAACCGGTCGGAGAGGGTGTAGCCGTCGATGATCCACTTGACCTTGCCGTCGACGACCGCCGGATAGGGGTCCGCGTCGACCGTCAGCCAGGGCGCGACCTTCTCGACCATCTCGGCCGGGTCGCGGTCATAGAGGATGCGCGAGTTCTCGTGCACGCGGTCGGAGAGCACGATGTTGGGCTCGCCGAACTTGATCGCGTAGAGCACCTTGTTGAACAGGCCGCCGACCGGGACGCCGAAGTCGCCGTCGTAGGTCGAGGTGGTGTTGGCCTCCTCGGTCTCCTCGCCGCTCTTCGTGATCGGCAGGTCGAGCTCGAGGTCGGTCGCGCTCTCGTTGCGCTTGCCCACGATGGAGTAGGTCGGGCTGTTCTCCCCGTAGTAGATCCGGGACTCGTACTCGCCGACGAAGTCGGTCATGTCGCCCAGCGGCGGGTTCGCCCAGCGCGGCTCCTCCGTCGCGGTCTGCCGCGAGTTGTCCGCAGGCCGCTGGTTGCCGTAGGCGGCGATCACGCCGTCGCCGTGGGTGTAGACCGTGTGCAGGTTGGCCCAGTTCTGGCTGGAGTCCGCGATGCCGGCCTGGTTGAGCTCGCGGACGCCGAGCACGAGGTCGCGGGGCGTGCCCTGCACGTTGTACTGGTCGACGTCGAGCACGTCGTTGACCGAGTAGTAGCCACGGATCTGCTGGGACTGCTCGAAGGCTGCGGGCACGATGTTCGGGTCGATGAGCCGCACGCCCGGGGTGTTGATCGCGTCCCGTGCCACCTCCTGGTCCTCGCCGTCGGAGACGTTCTCGCCCGCCGACCGGTAGGGCGTCATCTCGGCGCCCTCGATCTGGTAGGCCGCCCGCGTCGCCTCGATGTTGCGCGCGATGTAGGGCTCCTCCTTGTCGGCCTCGGTCGGGTCGACCTGGAACTGCTGCACGACGCCGGGCCACACCAGCCCGAGCAGGATCGCCGAGAGCGCCAGCATCGCCAGGCCCATCGCCGGCAGGACCCAGGTGCGGCGCCAGACGTTGACGAAGAACAGGATCGCGCAGATCACGGCGATGCCGGCGAGGATGTTCTTCGCCGGGAGCACCGCGTTGTCGTCGGTGTAGGTGATGCCGGTGATCAGCCCGCTGGAGTCGCTGAGCAGGTCGAAGCGGTCGAGCCAGTAGTCGACGGCCTTGGCCAGCACGAAGACCCCGAGGAGGATCGAGAGCTGGGCCTGCGCAGCGCCGGTGAGCCGGTCGCGGCCCTGGAGGCGGATGCCGCCGAAGAGGTAGTGCACGAGCGCGCCGGCGATCAGGCCCAGGATCGCGAGGGCCATCACGAAGTCGACGAGGTAGTGCCACCACGCCAGGCTGAACATGTAGAAGCCGATGTCGCGGTCGAAGTAGGGGTCGGTGCGACCGAACTCGCCGCCGTTGCGCCAGAGCAGGAAGGTGCGCCACTGCCCCGTGGCAGAGCCGCCGGCGAAGAGGCCCACCAGCAGCGAGACGCCGAGCAGCAGCCACGTGCGCATCGGCGTGACGGCCTCGCGGTAGCGCTCGAGGTTGCTCTGCTCGGGCGAAGGAGGCCGGAACATCGGCCGGAAGCGGTAGGCGGCGTACATGTTCACGCCGACGACCAACGCCATCACGGCGCCGAACACCAGGAAGAGGCCGACCCGGGTCCACAGCACCTTGCTGAAGACGCCGAGGTAGCCGAGGTTGTCGAACCACATGCGCTCGGTCCAGAAGGAGGAGAGCACGGTCAGCAGCAGGAAGGCCCCCACCAACACGCCGCCGGTGATCAGCAGCGCCCGGGTGCGTCCGTTGCTGCTGGACGACGCCGATGCTGCGGCGGCCGCGGGTCGACGGCGTGGGCCGTCGCCGAACAGGTCGCTCACGTCAGGACTCCTCTTCTTCCAGGGTCGTGCGCAGCAGCTCCAGGAGCGCCGGCACCAGGTTGCTCCCGCCCACCACCGACTGGTCGTCGTCGTGGGCGCGGAGACGCAGGGCACAGTACGTCGCGCCGGCGCGCATGGCACCGGCGACGATCCGTACCTCTTGTCTTTCGGGGTGTTCGCGGGCGTAGCGCTCGGCCTCGGCCGGGTCGTCCGGCACGTCGTGGTCGGAGCCGGGCGGCAGCACGAGACGCTCGACAACGGCGGCGCACCCGCTCACGCCCGCCGGCCAGGCGATCTGCTCCAGCACCCGCTCCAGGCGCTGCGAGGGGTCGAGCTCGTCCTGCTCGACCGGCGTGAGGGACCCGTCGGCGGACGCGTCGTCCAGCCCCATCGAGGCGGCCAGGTCGGGTTCGTGCTCGACGATCCGCGCCGTCTCGACCAGCGCGTAGAGCCGCGCCGGCTGGTCCCAGCCGTCGCCCGCGAGGTGCTGCTCGATCTCGAGCACCGCGGCCGCCAGCGCCGGATCGACGTCGAGATCCATCTCGGGTGGGCCCATCTCCGGCTGCTCCATCTCAGCCCTCCTCCGTGCACGCGGGGAGGTCGGCGTCGGGGTCCTCGACCCACGCCTCCACGGCGAGGCGCGCGTCGTGCAACGTCGCGGCCCGCGCCAAGCGGATGCCCTCCACGGGCGCGTCCAGGGCCTCGGCGCAGTTGTCGGGCGGCACCAGGAACAGCCCGGCACCGTCGCGCTCGGAGGCCGCGATCTTCTGCTGGATCCCGCCGATCGGGCCGACGTCGCCCTCGGCAGTGATCGTGCCCGTGCCGGCCACCGCCTCGCCCCCGGTCAGCGAGCCGGGCGTCAGCGTGTCGTAGATGGCCAGGCTGAACAGCAGGCCGGCGCTCGGCCCGCCGATGCTGTCCGGGATCCGCACGCTGACCTCGAAGGGGAACATGAAGCCGGGGCCGGGCACGATCCCGACCCTGGGGCCCTCGGGCGTCTCCTCGGCCTCGATCGTGACGGTCATCCGCTCACCGTCGCGCAGCACCGCGAAGTCGATCGGCTCCCCCGCACCCTTCTCGGCCACCAGGCGCCCGACGTCCTCGGCGGCCTCGACCTTCGCGCCGTCGACCTCGAGGATCACGTCGCGCAGCTCGAGCTCGCCGGCGGCGGGGCGATCCTTCTCGACGTTGAGCACCTCGACCACCGGCTGGAAGTCGATGTCCAGCTCGCTCAGCGCCGCGGCAATCGCGGAGTCCTGCGACGAGACCATCTGCAGCGACGAGCGAAGGTCGGCGTCGCGCGCCGTCTCGTCCTCGTCGTAGACGGCGTCGTAGGGATACACGGCCTGGTCGTCGTCGAACCAGGCGCCCAGGGCGGCGAACAGGTTCACCGTCGTCTCCGGCTGCGTCACGAGCACGGTGGTCAGCCGCAGCTGACCGTCGTCGCGGTAGGTCTTGCGGCCCTGCACGTCGATGATCTCGCCGCCCTCCCGGTCACCCAGCACGTCGACGGTGGGGCCGGGCTCGTAGGTGACGAAGGGAACGGGAAGCAGCGCCGCGGCGACCCACAGCGCGATCAGGGCCGGGACCGCGAGCAGCCCGGCCAGGGTCCGCTGGCTCATCGCTCGTCCGGCTTGCCGCTGGTCACGCCGGCAAGCCTCTCATTGCGTCGCAAACCCGCGACCCACGACCCGGACAGCCGCTGAGAGGGGTCTGAGAGGCACCTGAGGCGCCCCTGACGGGACGGCCGCCGGGCCCCCGGCGGACTCCTTCTCAGGAGCCGGCGCGGCGGGACGGCCGGACCGCGATGCCGGTGCTGCGGTCCTGCGGTCGCCGGGGCTCGGCGCCGCGCCGCACGGGGGACTCCCGCTCCAGCGCCGCGGCCAGCCGCGCCACCGCGGCCTCCCGGTCGACGTCGCCGCGACCCTCGCGGCCGGCCCACCCGATCCAGGTCATGGCGACGACGGTCACGGCGACGGACGGCACCAGCCAGAGCAGGATCTCCACGCCGATCAGGCTAGGGCGGGCCGCGGGCGGATCGCGGCGGGCGCGCCGAGGCGCCGGGTCAGGGCGAGCCGACCCACTCGTCGCTGCCGTCGCCGAACCGCTGGTGCTTCCAGATCGGGACCTCGGCCTTGAGGGTGTCGATCAACATCCGGGAGGCGTCGAAGGCCTCGCCGCGGTGCGCCCCGGTCGTGGCGACCACGACCGCGGCGTCCCCGATCGCCAGGGTGCCCACCCGGTGCACCGCCGCGACGCCGTGCACGTCGTACTGCTCGACGACCCGGCGGCAGACGTCCATCATCCGCGCGTGCGCCGTGGGGTGCGCCGTGTAGTCGAGACCGGTCACGGACCGTCCGCGGTCGTGGTCGCGGACGCGACCCACGAAGAGGGTCAGGCCGCCCGAGGTGTCGTCGTCGAGGGCCGCGATCACCTCGCCGACGTCGAGCGGCGTCTCCCGCAGGTCGACGAGGCGGACCTCGGGCGGCGCCGCCGGGGACGGGGTCGCGGGCGACTCCGGGCGCTCGTGCGGTGCGGCATCACTCACGTCGGCCACCCTAGTCGGCGGAGGTACCGTGGGACCCATGAGTGACGACCCAGCCGACCGGCCGGACGACGGCCAGAACCCCTTCAAGGGCACGCCCTTCGAGCAGTTCTTCGACGGGCTCACCCGAGGCGGGGGGCAGGCCTTCGGCTTCGGCCAGGGCGGTGGCCAGGGCGGGGGCCAGGGCGGGGGCCAAGGCGGGGGCCAGGGCGGCGCCCAGGGCGGCCCCGGCGGCTTCGACCTCAACGCGATCATGAGCCAGATGCAGCACCTGATGACCCCGCACGAGGGGCCGGTCAACTGGGACCTCGCGCTCGACACGGCCCGGCGCACCGTCGCCCAGGAGCCCGACCCCACGCCCACGCAGAGCCAGCGCGACGCGGTGGCCGACGCGGTCCGGCTGGCCGACCACTGGCTCGACGCGGCCACCGACTTCCCCTCGGGCGTGAGCACCAGCGCCGCCTGGAGCCGCGCGGAGTGGATCGAGGGCACGCTCGAGGTCTGGAAGGGCCTGGTCGAGCCGATCGCCGCGCGGGCCAACGGGGCCCTCGGCGACGCGCTGCCGGAGGAGGCCCGGGCCATGGCCGGGCCCCTGATGGACCTGCTCGGCCGCGCCACCGGGGCGATGGTCGCCTCCCAGGTGGGCTCCGGGCTCGGCACCCTCGCCGGCGACGTGCTCTCCGCCAGCGACGTCGGGCTGCCGCTCGGTCCGGCGGGCCGCGCGGCGCTCGTCCCCGCCAACGTGGCCGCCTTCGCCGAGGGGCTCGACGTCACGGGCGACGACCTCCTGCTCTATCTCGCGCTGCGCGAGGCCGCCCATCAGCGGCTCTTCGCCGGCGTGCCCTGGCTGCGCGAGCACCTGCTCTCCGCGGTGACGGACTACGCGCACGGCATCGAGATCGACATGAGCGGCATCGAGGAACAGGTCCGGGGGCTCGACCTGAGCGACCCGTCGTCGCTGCAGCAGGCCATGGAGGGCGGGCTCTTCGACCTCAAGCGCTCCCCCGCCCAGGAGGCGGCGCTCCAACGGCTCGAGATCACCCTCGCGCTCGTCGAGGGCTGGGTCGACGAGATCGTCGGCCAGGCCACCCACGAGCGGATGCCGGCGGCGGACAAGCTCCAGGAGGCCGTCCGCCGCCGCCGCGCCTCCGGCGGCCCCGCGGAGCAGACGTTCAGCGCGCTGGTCGGCCTCGAGCTGCGGCCCCGGCGGCTGCGGGACGCGTCGACCCTGTGGGGCTCCCTGCGCACCCGGCAGGGGCCCGAGGCCCGCGACGGCGTCTGGATGCACCCGGACCTGCTGCCCACGGCGAGCGACCTCGACGACCCGCTGGGCTTCCGCGAGGGTGCCTCCGCACCGCAGCAGATGTCCGAGGACGAGTTCGACGCCGAGCTGCGACGCATGCTGGAGGGGAACGAGGGCCCGGGCGAGGAGGCCGACGGCGCGTGACCCTGCACGCCGACGCCCTCGGGCTGCTGGAGCACTGGCGACCCGAGGAGCCCGGGCAGGAGGAGCTGCGCCGGCGCTTCGCCGCCCACCTCCGGGAGCGCCCGGACGGGGCCGCGCGGTCCTGCTACCCCGACCACCTCACGGCGAGCACGCTGGTGCTCTCCCCCGACGGCCGGCAGGTGCTGCTCACCCTGCACGCGAAGGCAGGCCGCTGGTTTCAGCTCGGCGGGCACTGCGAGGACGACGACGACACCCTGCTCGGCGCCGCCCGCCGGGAGGCCGAGGAGGAGTCCGGCATCGCGGGTCTCGTGCTCGACCCGCTGCCGGTGCACCTCAGCGAGCACGAGGTGCCGTTCTGCGACCCGCGCGGCGAGGCGCGGCACCTGGACGTGCGGTTCGTGGCGGTGGCCCCCGACGCGGCGCCGTACGCCGCCAGCGACGAGTCCCTCGACGTGCGCTGGTGGCCGGTCACCGACCTGCCGGATCCCGAGCCGGGTCTGGAGCACCTGGTCGCGGTGGGCCGGGGCAGGCTGGGTCTCGACGCGCCCGGCCGCTCCCCGGACGGCCGGACCTGAGCCGGCTCGTCAGGGCGCCTCGGCCTCCCCGCCCGGCGGCGGGTCGACCTGCGCCCCGGCTGACCAGCCGAGCAGGTAGCCCTTGGCCCGCTCCGCGCGGGGGTAGCGGTCGACCCACGACCAGAAGCGCGCGTCGTGGCCGGGCTCGAGCAAATGGACCAGCTCGTGGATCAGCACGTAGTCCACGACCCAGGCCGGCATCCCCTGGAGCCGGGTGCTCAGGCGGACCGACCGGTCCCCCGGCGTGCACGAGCCCCAACGGGAGTTCTGGTTGGCGGCCCAGCGCACCGAGCCCGGCACGGCGAGGCCGCCGAGATAGGTCTCGTTCAGCTCGTGCGCCCGTGACAGCAGCTCGTCGTCCGACGGCCGGGCGCGTCGCTCGGAGCGCTCGAGCCGGGCCAGCATCGTGGCCACCCACTCCGCCTCCTGCCGGCGCGTGAGCGTGGCCGGGACCAGCACGACGACGCGCTCGCCCTCGCGGTAGGCCGAGACGGTCTTGCGGCGCCGCGACGAACGACGCACCTCGACGTGCGCCGGCAGCTCGGGGACCCGCTCGCGGCCCATGAGGTCACGCTAGCCGTTCGCCCACGCCAGCAGGCGCTCCCGCGGCCAGGTGTTGACGACGCGGTCCGGCTCGATGCCGGCCTGCTCGGCCCGCTCGCACCCGTGGTCGAGCATGTCGAGCTGACCCGGCGCGTGCGCGTCGCTGTCGATGGAGAACAGGCAGCCGCTGTCGCGGGCCAGCTCGAGCAGCGCCGTCGGTGGGTCGCGCCGCTCGGGTCGGGAGTTGATCTCCACCGCCACGCCGTGCTCCGCGCACGCCTCGAAGACCGCCCGCGCGTCGAACTGCGAGGGCGGACGCGTGCCCCGGTTGCCCCGCACCAGGCGACCGGTGCAGTGCCCGAGCACGTTGACCCGGGGGTTGCGGACGGCTGCCAGCATCCGCCGCGTCATCGCCGCGGCGTCCATCCTCAGCTGGGAGTGGACGCTCGCGACGCGCACGTCGAGCCGGTCGAGCATCGCGTCGGTCTGGTCGAGCGACCCGTCGTCGAGGATGTCGACCTCGATCCCGCGCAGCAGGCGGAAGTCACCGGAGTCCGCGCCGGACCCCAGGTGCTCGTTGACCGCGGCCACCACGTCGAGCTGACGGGCCAGCCGCTCGACGCTGAGCCCGTTGGCGACGCGCAGCCGGGGCGAGTGGTCGGTGAGCACCAGGTAGTCGTGGCCCAGCTCCAGCGCCGTGAAGGCCATCTCCTCCAGCGGCGAGCCACCGTCGGACCAGTCCGAGTGGGCGTGGCAGTCGCCGCGCAGCGCCGCCCGGAGCTCGCGCCCGCCCGGCGCCAGGGGCCCGGCGTGCTCCCGCTCCAGCCTCGCCAGCCGCGCGGGCTGCTCACCGCGCACGGCTTCGGTGATCACGGCCGCGGTGCTGGCCCCGATCCCGGGGAGGTCCGTCAGCGACCCCTCCTCGACCCGACGGCTGATCTCCGCCTCCCCCATCGGGAGCAGCGTGGCCGCGGCGGCCCGGTAGGCCTTGATCTTGTAGGTGTCCTCGCGGGCGCGCTCGAGCAGGAACGCGATGCGGCGCAGCGCCGCGACCGGGCCGCCGTCGTAGGCCACGCCATCACTCCTCGAGCAGTTTCCGTCCACAGGCGGTGAGTGACCATTGTGGCTGGTCAACCCGCGGCCGGGCGACGACGCGGGCGGCCTCTCCACACGGCGATCCCCCGTCCGCCACCGGTTCTCCACCGCCGGCGAGGCGTGTCCACACGCTCGTCCACAGGCTTCTCCACAGGCGGGGAGGCGGATCGGCCCCGCGGCGTTGACCCGGCGCCGCCGCGGCTCCTAGCGTCCGTGTGCAGCAGGGCCCCGGCGGTCCGGGCGACGTTCGCAAGGGGAAGGCGAACGTGGTTCGGGCGCCGGGGCCCTCGGTGCCTCCGCGGACTTCGCCCCCGAGGCCGCGCCTCACTCGCCGACGAACTCCGGGGGCCGCTTCTCCCGGGCCGCGCGGATGCCTTCCTGCAGGTCCCGGGTCGCCAGGGTGATCGGCTGGGCCATGGCCTCCCACTGCAGGCCGGCCTCGATGTCGTGGTGGCCGCCCTGCTGCAGCGCCAGCTTGGTCAGCCGCGTGGCCACCGGGGCGGCGCCGGCCATCCCCGCCGCGGCCTGCACCGCCGCCTCCGCGAGCTCGTCCGGCTCGACCACCCGGGAGACGAGGCCGAGCCGAAGCGCCTCGTCGGCCTCGACGATCCGGCCCGTCAGCAGCAGGTCGCGGGCGACGGCCGGGCCGGCCACGTCCGGCAGGAGGTGCGTGGCGGCCATGCCGGGATGCATGCCGAGCTGGGTGAACGGGACGCCGAGCTTGGCGCCCGAGGCGGCGTACCGCACGTCGCAGGCCAGCGCCAGGCACAGCCCGGCGCCGATCGCGGCGCCGTTCAGCGCGGCGATCGTCGGCACCTCGAGGGCGCGGATGCTCAGCCAGGCGCGGTAGAACGGCAGCATCCGCGAGCGCAGCTGGTCGACGCCCGCGTCGGGCTCGCTCGCGATCCAGCTGGTGTCGCCGCCCGAGCAGAAGGCGCGGCCCTCGCCGGTGACCAGCACCGCCCGGCAGGAGGGGTCGCGCCGCAGCGCCTCGACCGCCGTGACCCAGGACTCGGTCATGTCGCTCGACATCGCGTTGCGCTGGTCGGGGTTGTCCAGCGTCAGCCGGACGACGCCCTCGGCGGGGCGGTCCAGGCGCAGGTGGGGCAGGGAGTCGGGCGCCCCGGCGGGGGTCCCGGCGGGGGCGGGAGAGCTGTCAGCCATGCCCCGCACGGTAGCCGCGCGGCCCCGCGACGCGCCTGCCGGCGGCCCCGGTTGCGCGGCGACGGGCCCCCCGTGCCGTAGTGTCACGCACGCTGGACGCGCGGCGTCCGGCCCCGGCGGGCTTCCCCGAGCTCCCGTCGCGTGGACCCGACAGAACCTGGAGCGAGGAGGCCGTCATGGCTGAGACCTGGAGCGGCGAGTTCTACTGCGTGAAGTGCAAGGAGAAGCGCGAGGCCGAGGGCGAGGTCAAGGTCAACGACAAGGGCACGCGCATGGCCAAGGCCGAGTGCCCCGTCTGCGGCACGAACCTCAACCGCATCCTCGGCAAGGCCTGAGCCCGACCGCACGGCACAGCGGCGCTTCCGGCTGGTCCGGCGGCGCCGCTGTCGTGCATTTCCCACAGGTCGGCGCCACGGGCGCGACCGGGTCGCGCGCCTGTGGAGGACGCCCGCGTGCGCGGCCGTCGAGATGGCAGCCTCGCCGCCGTGACCCGCTCCCCGCACCCCTCCCGGCACGTGCTCCGACCCGGCGTGGTCGTCGTGCCGCGGGAGCCGCACCAGCTCGTCGTGGGTCACGACCGCGCCCGCGTGACTCTGCCCGCCACCCCCGAGTCCGAACAGCTGCTGGCGCGGCTCGCGGCCGAGGGTGCCCGCTCGCCTGGCGGTGACGACCCGCCCGAGGCCTGGCGCCTGTGGCGCCGCCTGGACGACGCCGGGCTGCTGGTCACCGACGCCGGCCTGCGCCGCGCCCGCGAGGTCGTGACCCGCTCCGCCCGGTCCTCCGGGGGCGGGCCGGGCATCGCGACCGCAGACGCCGTGGTGCTGACCTACGGCGACGAGGCGGCCGACGTCCTGCGCGCCCGGCTCTCGGCGCGAGCCGTCGTGCACGGGCCGGAGGACGTGCGATCCGCGGCGGTGGCGGCGCTCGCCGCCGCCGGCGTCCCGGTCGCCGAGGGGGCCGGCCGGGCCGTCGTCCACCTCGTGATCGGCGACGTGGACCCGGCCGCCGGACACCTCGCCGACCTGCTGCGCGAGGGGACGCCGCACCTCGTGCTGGTGCGCGACACCTCGGCGATCACGGTCGGGCCCTTCGTCGTGCCCGGCCACACCGCGTGCACCGGCTGCCTCGAGGCGACCCGCGCCGACCAGGCCCCCGACCAGGGCGTGCTGCGGCTGCTGCGCGCCCGCCAGCTCCGCGAGCGCACGCTCCCGACCGACCCGGCCGTCCAGGCCCTGGCGCTGGCGGCGGCCGTCCAGGACCTCGTCGTCTGGGCCGCCGGCGAGGAGCCCTCGACCTGGTCGGCCACGCGGACCTTCACCGTCGGCGGGCGCGAGGAGCGGGTGGAGCTGCGCCGGCACCCGCGCTGCGGCTGCGCGTGGGACGCCCTGGGCGTCCACGCCGGCTGATCCGGCTCACCAGTGCTCGGAGTCGAGCTTCCCCTCGATGGCCCGGAGGTTCTCCCGCGAGCAGCGCTCGCAGAAGCAGGCCCGGCGGCCGTTCTCGACGGCGATGGTCCAGGCCAGCGTCTCGCCGGCGCCCCGCCCGACGGCACCGCACCAGTCGCACGTCATCGCCGAGCCGGCGTCGTCGGCGTCGTCCGGGCCCTCTGCGTCGTCTGGCGGTGCCACCCCACCACGCTAGCCCGCCCTCACCCGGGAAGCCCGCGCCCACTCGGCTCGGGTGACCCGGGCGTCGGCCGGGCGGGCTCACGCGGCCGCGTGCTTGCGCGGGCGTCCCCGGGGCCGCTTGCGCGGGACCACGACGCCGGAGAGGAAGAGCTCGCCTCCCCAGACGCCCCACGGCTCGCGGCGCTCCAGCGCGCCGGCCAGGCACGTCGCCCTCGCGGGGCAGCCCCGGCACAGGGCCTTGGCGGACTCGACGTCGGCGGGCCGCTCGGCGAACCACAGCTCCGGGTCCTCTCGCCGGCACGGCAGCCTCGCCTCGAGAACGCTGATGGTCATGGGTCTCATCTCCTCGGGAGGCCGGAGCGCCCGCGGTGGCGGACGTCGGCTCTGCATGTGAAACGAAAAGGCCGCGGATCCCGGTTGGGGGTCCGCGGCCTGGAGGATGCCGACGCGCTGCGTGATCAGCGGGTCGGCGGGCTCCAGGCGCTGGGGCCCCGGGCGTTGCCCCGGGGGAAGGCGGCCGCGGCGTCGAAGGCGCCGTCGATGCCCACGAAGGGGAGGCACAGGTGCGCGGGCACGCCGGGGCTGGGCGGCGTCACGGCCGTCTGCGGGAGCATCGCGGTGAGCAGCCTGGTGGTGAGCCTGGTGGTGAGCATCGGGGCACCTCCTTCGTGGTCTCGGGCGCGGGTCCGTGGCGGGGGACCTGGATGCGCGTCGCTCGGTGACGAGCACGGTAGCGAGCCCGCGTCGCGCGGAGCAATCGATTTGTTCGCGCCTGGTCGGGGTCTTGGCCCGGCCTTCACCCGAGCAGCGCGAGGACGTCCTCGCCGTACTTGTCGAGCTTCGAGCGCCCGATCCCGCTGATCCGCAGGAGGTCCCGCTCGGTGCGGGGCTGGTGCTCCGCGATGAGCTGGAGGGTGGCGTCGGTGAAGACGACGTATGCCGGCACGCTCTCCTCCCCCGCCCGCTCGCGGCGCCACTCGCGCAGCCGCTCGAAGAGCGCCTCGTCGTAGGACGCCGGGCACTCCGCACAGCGGCCGGTCTTGCGCTCCGCCGGGGAGGCGAGCGGGCGACCGCACTCGCGGCAGTTCGCCGGACCGCGCTTGCGCGAGCGGGCCGACCTCCTCCCCGCCGCGGCAGGCTCGACGGGGTCGTCGGGCCGGAGCCCGTCGAGGAAGCGGCTGGGCCGGCGGCTGCCCCGCCCCCCGGGCTGCCGGGCCGCCGCCCAGGACCCGTGCAGCTCCCGTCGGGCCCTCGTCACCCCGACGTAGAGCAGGCGCCGCTCCTCCTCCACCGCCGCTGCGCTCTCGGCGTAGGTGATCGGCAGGGTGCCCTCCTGCAGGCCGCACAGGAACACGACCTCCCACTCGAGGCCCTTGGCGGCGTGCAGCGTGGCGAGCGTGACTCCCTCGGCGACCGGCGCGTGCTGCTCCGACGCGCGCCGGTCCAGCTCGTCGACGAAGTCCCCCAGCCGGCGCGCGCCCCCCGGCTCGGCGGCGGACCACGCGGTGGCCTGGTCCACCAACGCCTGCAGCGACTCCCAGCGGTCGCGGGTCTGCCCCCGCGCGGTGGGCGCCTCGGGCGACCAGCCCATCCCCGAGAGCACCGCCCGCACGTCGGCCACGAGGTCCTCGCCGGCCTCGCCGCCCCGGGCGGTGCCGCGCAGCAGCGTGACCGCCTGCCGCACCTCGGGCCGCTCGAAGAAGCGGGCGGCCCCGCGCACGACGTAGGGCAGGCCGCGGGCCGCGAGCGCCTCCTCGTAGGCCTCCGACTGCGCATTGATCCGGAACAGGACCGCGATCTCGCTCAGGGGGGTCCCACCGTCGCGGAGCGCCAGCACCCGCGCGGCGACCTGCTCGGCCTCGTCGACCTCGTCGCGGCGGCCGCTCCAGGTCACCTCGGGGCCGGGCCCCCGCACCGCGCTCAGCTCGACGCCGCGGCTCGGCGTGCCGGCGAGCAGGGCGTTGGCCGCGGCCACGACCTGCGGCGTGGAGCGGTAGTTGCGGACGAGCTCCACCGACGTCGCGCCGGGGTAGCGGGTCGGGAAGTCGCGCAGCGCGGCGGCGTCCGCCCCGGCGAAGGAGTAGATCGTCTGGGAGGGGTCGCCCACGACGCAGAGCTCGTCGCGCCCCCCCAGCCACAGGTCGAGCAGCGCGGACTGCAGCGGCGAGACGTCCTGGAACTCGTCGACGACGAAGAACTTGTACTGCTGGCGCACCTGCGCGGCGACCCGCTCGTCATCGGCGAGCATGCCGGCGCAGAGGAGCAGCACGTCCTCCATGTCCATGCGGCCCTGGGCGCGCTTGGCCTCCTCGTAGGAGGACAGCACGCGCGCCACGAGGGCCGGGTCCTGGCCCGCCACGGAGCGCTCCCGAGCGGGGGCGAGGCGGGCGTACTGGTCGGGCTGGACGTTGCTCACCTTGGCCCACTCGACCTCGGCGGCCAGGTCGCGCAGCGTCGCCTGGTCGGTGGGCAGCCGGTGTCGTCGCGCGGCGCCGGCCACCAGCGAGAGCTTCGACTCGGTCAGCGTCGGCAGCTCCTGGCCGTGGAGGCGGGGCCAGAAGTAGCGAAGCTGTCGGAGCGCGGCGGAGTGAAAGGTGCGCGCCTGCACCCCGCCGGCACCGAGGGCGCGGAGCCGCCCCCGCATCTCGCCCGCCGCCCGCGTGGTGAACGTCACGGCCAGCACCTCGGGGGGCTGGTAGGTCCCCGTGGCCACCCCGTGGGCGATCCGGTGCGTGATCGCCCGCGTCTTGCCGGTGCCCGCACCGGCCAGGACCCGCACCGGGCCGCGCAGCGCCTCGGCCACCCGGCGCTGCTCGGGGTCGAGCGCGGCCAGCAGATCTCCCGGGTCGGGCATGCGGGAACAACTCCTCGGCGACGATCGTTGACGACACAGGCTAGAGGGCGGCCCCGACACGACGGACCGCCGTCCTCCAGCGCCGCACAGAGACTGCGCACCCCCCGGCACCCCCGCAGGAGAGGACACCAGCGACGCCATGAGCGCCCACTTCACGATGTACAGCACCCCGTGGTGCGGCTACTGCCACCGGCTGAAGAGCCAGCTCGAGCGTGAGGACATCGGCTTCGAGGTCGTCGACATCGCGCGGGACCCGGCGGCCGCCCAGGTCGTCGAGCGGGCCAACGGCGGCGACCAGACCGTCCCGACGCTGGTCTACAGCGACGGCTCGGCCATGACGAACCCCTCGCTGATCCAGGTCAAGGAGAAGCTGGCCGCGCTGGCCTGAGCCGGCCGGTCACCACTGGCCGGGAAGCGGCCCGCCGTACCACTCCTCGATCAGCGACCGGCTGATCGAGACACCGCCGGGCAGGCGCAGGCTTCCCTCCTCCGCCTCGGCGCGCATCTCGGCCCGCGTGAACCACCGGGCGTCGGCGAGCTCGCCGTCGTGGCGGGTGATGGCGGTGCTGCGGGCGCGCGCGCTGAAGCCCACCATCAGGCTGGCGGGCAGCGGCCAGGGCTGGTTGCCGAAGTAGCGCACCTCGCCGACCGCGACGCCGGTCTCCTCGGCCACCTCCCGACGGACGGCGTCCTCGAGCATCTCGCCGGGCTCGCAGAAGCCGGCGAGCGTGGAGTAGCGCCCCTCGGGCCAGACCCGCTGCCGGCCGAGGAGGCACCGCTCCTCCTCGGCGCCGGGCTCGCCCGCCGTCACCACCATGATCACGGCGGGATCGGTCCGCGGGAACTGGCGCCGCCCGCAGGCGGGGCAGGCCAGCTCGTGACCCGCGGCGGTGGCCTCGAGCCGCGCGCCGCAGCGCGGGCAGTGCCGGGTGGCCCAGTGCCACTCCGCGAGCCCCAGGGCGTGGAAGACCAGCGGGGCCCGCTCCAGCCCCTCCTCGAGGTGCCCGAGCAGGCCGCGCAGGGGCACCCACGAGGGATCGTCGCGCGCCAGGGCGGCGTCGGCCAGCACGGCGAAGTGGGTGCGGCCCGCACGCTCGCCGAGCAGCAGCCGGACGCCGTCGGGTGCCTGGGCGGGGGTGACCCACGGCAGCCTCCCGCCGTCGGGCCGCACCCGGGTGCCGGCGACCACCAGGACGCGGCTCTCCTGGTCCGCCCACCGCTCGGCCAGCCAGGCCTCGTCGGAGCGGCGCAGGCCGTGTCGTTCGTGCGCGTCGGCGGCGAGCTGTTCGTGCGGGTAGGTCACGCCTCGAGGCTAGTCACGTCCTGAGCAGCTCCTGCAGCTCCTCCCGCCCGGGCAGGTCGGGCGGCTCGACCACCTCGCCGCTGCGGACGTAGTAGAAGGCCGCCCGCACTCGCTCGACCGGCACCCCCTGGAGCTCGGCCCACGCCAGCCGGTAGACGGCGAGCTGGAGCGGGTCGGCGCTGGCCGACCGGTTCGTCTTCCAGTCCACGACGAGGTAGTCCGCGCCCGGGTCCGGGTCGGCGTACACCGCGTCGATGCGGCAGCGCACCACCTGGCCGTCGAGCACCAGCGCCACCGACGGCTCGACGGCGTGCGGCACCCGCTCGGCAAAGGGGCCCCGCTCGAAGAGCCCGACGAGCTCCGCGAGGTCGGCCGCGTCGTCGATGCCGGTGTCGGCCCGGCCGGGCAGCTCGTCGGGGTCGAGCAGCTGCTGCTGGCCGAAGCGCGCCTCCACCCACGCGTGGAACCGCGTGCCGAACCGCGCCGCGGCGGAGGGCCTGCGCGGCATCGGGCGGGCGAGGTCGCGCGCGAACCCCTCGGGGTCGTCGCGGAGCCGGGCAAGTGCCGTGGCGGACAGGCTGGCCGGCAGCGGCACCTCGATCTCCGGCGCGCGCTCGCGGGAGACCTCCTCGACCAGGCGCTCGATCTCCTCGTCCCACTGCGCGATCCGCTCGAGCAGCAGCACGTCCTCGACGTCGTCCTCCGCTGCCGGCGCGTCGGCCACGGCGCGCACGCGCTTGGCGGCCTCCTGACGGCGCACCACCTCGTCGGTGTGGTGGTCGATCGGCCAGGGCAGGTCGGCCGAGACGTCGGCATACGGGTGCGGGGCGCCCTTCGCCGGCGCGTCCTCCCAGCGGTCGGGCTCGCCGCCCCAGGCGGCCATGGCGTCGCGGGTGCGCTGCAGGTAGGACGACGGCCCGCGGCCGGTCTTCAGGGTCGGCGACCAGCACCACGACGACACCGTCACCTCGTGCCGGGCACGGGTCCAGGCGACGTAGCCGAGCCGGAGCTCCTCCCGCGCCTCGTGCAGGCGGGCGTCGTCCTTCAGTCGGTTGATGTCCTCGGGGGTGTGCCCCGCCAGCGCGGGGCGGTCGCGCGCGTCGCCCCGCAGGGGGCCAGGCATCACCTGCGGCACCGTGAGCCAGCTCGGGCGACCCTGCTCGGAGGGGAACTTCTTCTCGGTCACGCCGACGAGGAACACCGCGTCCCACTCCAGCCCCTTGGCGCGGTGCACGGTGAGGAGCTTGACGGAGTCGGACTCGCTGGGGACGGCCACGTCGAGCCCCTGGCCCATGTCGTCCTCGGCCTCCAGCCACGCCAGCAGGGCCGCGAGGGTGACCTGGCCGTCGACCGCCTGGAAGTCGGCGACCGCCTGCACGAAGAGGTCGAGGTTGTCCCGGCGGGCCGCGGCGGCCGGGCTCACCGAGGAGGCGAGCTCGACGTCGATGCCGGTGACGTCGACGATGCGGCGCACCAGGTCGAGGATCGGCTCGCCCGCCAGCGCGCGCAGCCGCCGGAGCTCCTCGGCCAGCAGCGCGAAGCGCTCGCGCGCCTCGGCGGAGTAGGCAAGCGCCCCCGGGTCCTCGAGCGCGTCGCACAGCGAGGGGATCTCCGTCGGGTCGGCGCCCTCCACCGCGGCCGCCAGGTCGGCCGCGGGGTCCGCACCGTCGCCCGCGCCGTCGTCCGCGCCGGGCGCACCCCGCAACCCCTGGGTGGCCGCGAGCTCGCCGGCGCGGCGTCCGAGGAGCGCGAGGTCGCGCGGGCCGATCGCCCACCGCGGCCCCGTCAGCAGCGTGAGCAGGCTGGCGTTGGCGGTGACGTCGTCGACGAGCGCGAGGGTGGCCATCACCTCGGCGACCTCGGGCAGCCGCAGCAGGCCCTTGAGGCCGACGATCTCGACCGGGATCTCGCGGGCGGTCAGCGCGTCGAAGACCGCGGCCGCGGTGGCGTTGTCACGGGTGAGCACCCCGATCTCGCGCCAGCACTCGGGCGGCGGCTCCGCTCGGCCCCGCGCCGGTGTCGCCGCGGCGAGGCGGGCATGCGTCGCGAGCACCTCGTCGGCCAGCCAGGCGAGCTCGTCATCGACCTTCTCGTGCACCACGGCGCGCACCGTGCCCGCCTGCGCACCCGGCTTCGGCTCGAGCGGGAGCAGCTCGGGGCGGGAGGCGTAGAGGTCCTCCGCGAGGTGGTTGGCGGTGGCGAGGATGCGCTCGTCGGAGCGGCGGTTCACCGTCAGGGGGTACACCCGCCGCGTGCCGTCGGCCGCGGGGAAGGAGGCATGGAACTCGAGGATGTTGCTCACCGAGGCGCCCCGCCAGCCATAGATGGCCTGGTTGGGGTCGCCGACCGCGGTGACCGCGTGGCCCAGGCCGCGCCGGGGTTCCGGCCCGGAGAAGATCCCGCCGAGCATCAGCGCCTGCGCGACCGAGGTGTCCTGGTACTCGTCGAGCAGGACGACGCGGTACTTCTCCCGCTCCGCCTCGCCGACCTCGGGGCGCTCCGCGGCCAGCCGGGCCGCGAGGGAGATCTGGTCGGAGAAGTCCATGACGCCGTGGTGAGCCTTGAGCGCCCGATAGGTCCGCACCAGGTCGAGCAGCTCGGCGCGCTTGTCGATGGCGGCGATCGCCTTCTCGCACCTCTCCCGATAGGTCTTGCGGTGCTCGGCCGCCATTCCCTCCTCGAAGCGGGGCCGCTCCCGCGCGTCGAAGGCACGCACCTCGGCCGGGTCGACCAGGTGCTCGGCCATCTCCGCGTCGAGGGCCAGCAGCGCCTGGACGACGTGGCGCGGCGAGTCGGTCAGGTGCTCGACCGGGCCCGTGTGCCGGGCGATCGCACGCGCGGCGAGCTGATAGCGGCTGGCGTCGGCGATCAGCCGCGTGTCGGGCTCGTGGCCGATCCGCAGGCCGTGCTCGGAGAGCAGCGAGGCGGCATAGGCGTGGTAGGTCGCGACGGTCGGCTCCTCGACCTCCTCGGCGCCCTCATCCCGTTGGCCGCGCTCGGGCAGCAGACCCGCCGCGCGCAGGCTCCCGCGGATGCGGTGCTCGAGCTCGGCGGTCGCCTTCGTCGTGAACGTCAGGCCGAGCACCTCCTCGGGCCGCACCCGGCCGGTGGCCACCAGCCACACGACCCGCGCCGCCATCACCGTGGTCTTGCCCGACCCCGCCCCGGCGATCACCACGGCGGGCTCCAACGGCGCCGTGATCGCCTCGAACTGCTGGGCGCTGAAGGTGAAGTCCACGCCGAGCACGGCGCGGAGCTCTTCGGGGGTGCGGATCTGCCGGGGCTGGGGCGCGGTCACGACAGCACGCTCCCGGAGTTCTGGGTCGGGCAGAGGGCGACGAAGGAGCAGCGCTGGCAGTGCGGCCCCGGCCGGGCCACGAACTCCTCCTCGCGCAGCGCCGCCACGGCCGCGGCGAGCTGCCGGAGGACCGGCCGGTCGGCCGCGCCGGGCGGGCCCGGCTCCTGGGCCTGCACCTTGGGCCCCTCGCCCCCGCCGGCCGCGGGGTGCCGCAGCTGCACCAGCTCGGCCCCGCCGGCGGTGACCGGCCGCCCGGCGGCCTCGTCGGCGGCGCCGTGGTCGACCGCGAGCTGGTAGATCCCGAGCTGCGGGTGCGCGGCGATCTGGGGGCCGGTCGGGGGATACTTCCCGGTCTTCAGGTCCACCACGACGACCCGGCCGTCCTCGTCGAGCTCGAGGCGGTCGGCGTAGCCGTGCAGGCGCACGGCGGTGCCGTCGGGCAGCGTCACCTCGGCGGAGAGGCGGCCCTCGGTGGCCACCACGGTGCGCGCGCCGGGCCGGGTGTGCCAGGCGAGGAAGCGCGCGAGCGCGTCACGGACGGCGGCGCGCTCCCGGCCGCCCGACCACGGGGTGCGGAACGCCATCCGGTCCCAGACCTGGTCGACGAGCGGCATGAGGTGGGTGTCGACGTCCTCGGCGACGAGATCGCCGCTGGCCACGCGCTCCGCCAGGGCGTGCACCACCGTGCCGAAGCCCTGCTGGGCGGAGCTGACCTCCGAGCCCCCGGCCTCGCGCTGCAGGAACCACTGCGCCGGGCACGTCAGCAGGCCCTCGAGCGTGCTGGCGCTGACGACCAGCGGCCGGTCCGTCGGGCGCACGGGCGTCAGCGACCGACTGGGGGCGCGCATCCCCCACCACGTGGCGGGGTCGGCGGCGGGTGCCAGCGCGCGTCCGCGCACCTGCGTGGTGGCCAGCCGGTGCAGGCGCCGGGCGGCGGCCTCCCGCAGCGCCTCCGGCTCCCCCGCGTCGGCCACGGTCCGGCGCAGCTCGGCGACCAGGCCGGCCATCGACAGCGGGCGACGTGGCCGCCCGGCGCGGTGCTGCACCGGCCGGCCCAGCTCGTCGAGGAATCGACTCGGCTGCTCGCCGTCGTCGTCGGGCGAGGCGACCGCTGTGACCACGAGCCGCTGGCGCGGGCGGGTGCAGGCGACGTAGAAGAGGCGACGCTCCTCCGCGAGCAGCGCCGCGCGCGTCAGCGGCGGGACGACGCCGTCGCGGCCGATCCGGTCGGCGCCGAGGAGCGAGTCGCGGCGGCGCAGGTCGGGCCAGGCGCCCTCCTGCACGTGGGCGACCACCACGAGGCGCCACTCCAGGCCCTTGGACCGGTGCGCGGTCAGCAGCCGCACCGCGTCGCCGCGGACGCCGCGATCGGCGAGGGTGTCCGCCGGGATCTCCTGCGCGCGCAGGGTCGCGAGGAAGGCGCCGACACTGGTGCGGCCCTTCTGCTCCTCCACGCGGGCGGCGGTCTCGAAGAGCGCGCACACCGCGTCGAGGTCGCGGTGGGCCAGCCGGGCCGCCTGGCCGCCGGCGCGCGTGGCGCGGCGCAGCCGCTCACCCCAGTCGCAGCCGTCCCACAGCGTCCACAGCACCTCCTCGACCACTGCCCCCGCCTCGAGCCCGGCGCGGGCGCGGGCGACCAGACGCGCGAGCCGGTGGGCCCGCCGCGCCGCGTCGCCGGGGAGGCCCGCGGTGCGGTGGGGGTCGAGCACCGCGGCCCGCACCAGCGCGCGCGGGGTCGAGGTGGGGTCGCGCCGGCGCAGGTCCCGGGTCAGCGCGCGCACGTCGGTGGCGTCGAGCCCGCCGAGCGGGGAGGTCAACAGCGCCTCGGCGCGGTCGGCGGTCACGTGGTCCTCGTCGGTGGGGTCCTCCACCTCGGCGTCGAGCACGACGCCCAGGGCCCCCAGCAGCGGCAGGACCGCCGGCTCGCGCACCAGCGGCGTCTCGTCGGAGGCCACCTCCACCGGGACGCCGGCCGCGGTCAGCGAGCGGCGCAGGCCCGGGATGGAGGAGCGGCCCGAGCGCACGAGCACCGCCATGTCGGACCAGGCCACGCCCTCCTCGAGGTGCGCCCGCCGGAGCAGGTCGGCCACCTGCTCGGTCTCTGCCCGGGCCGAGTCGAACGTGAGCGCCTCCACCGCGCCCGGACCGAGGTCGTGCGCGACGGGCTCCGGGTCGCGGAAGGCGGCGTAGGCCTCCCGCGGGATCGAGCCGGAGACGCCGATGCCCGCCGCGATCGCCCGCGAGGCGCGCAGCACGCGGGAGCCGAACCGCCGCGTGGTCGTCAGCGCCACCACGTCGGCCGGCCTGCCGTCGCGCCGGGGGAAGACCCGGGGGAAGTCGAGGATGCCGCGCACGTCGGCGCCACGGAACCCGTAGATCGACTGGTCGGGGTCGCCCACGACCACCAGGTCCCGGCCGTCGCCGGCGAGCGCCTGGAGCAGCGCGACCTGGCTGGGGTCGGTGTCCTGGTATTCGTCGACGAACACGTGCCGCAGCCGGGATCGCAGGTCGGCCTGGTGCTCGCGGGCCTGGGCGACGCCGCGCACCACCAGGTCGGCATAGTCGATGGCCGACTGGTCGCCCAGGACGTCGAGGTACTGCGCCAGGAAGAGGCCGGCCGCCTCCCACTCGGGCAGCGACTCGTCCCGGCCGAGCGCGATGAGCTGGTCGGGGTCGAGCCCGCGCTCCCGGGCGCGGGAGAGCACGGCGTGCACCTCCCGCGCGAACCCGCGGGTGCCGACGGCCGCGCGCAGGTGGTCGGGCCAGCGCACCGACTCGGGCGCCTCGGAGAGCAGCTCGCCGAGGACGACGTCCTGCTCGGGCGCCGAGAGCAGCCGCAGCGGCGCGGCGTACAGCTCGGCGGGCGCGTAGCGCCGGACCAGCCCGTAGGCGAAGGAGTGGAAGGTGGAGGAAAGGGTGGTCGACATCGTGCGGCCGAGGCGCGCCGTGACCCGGTCGCGCAGCTGCTCCGCCGCCTTGCGGGAGAAGGTCAGCGCCAGGATCTCGTCGGGGCGCGCGCCGTCCTCGACGCGGCGGGCGATGGCCTCGACCAGGGTCGTCGTCTTGCCGGTGCCGGGGCCGGCCAGCACGAGCAGCGGACCGCCGGCGTGGTCGACGACCCGCTGCTGCTGCGCGTCCAGCGTCGGCGCGTGGCCGGGCGCGGCGTGCCGCACCAGACGGTACGACGTGCGCTCCTGCTCGGGGGGGACCGTCGTGCTCACGGGACCATCACAACACCCGGCGCCGACACGGCCCGACCAGGTGCGCCCGATCAGGTGTGCCCGGTCAGGTGCCCTCGTGGTGGGCGTTCGAGACCCGCTGGCCCGACAGCCCCGCGATCGCCTCCATGACCTCGTCCGTCAGCTGGCGCCGCGCCCTGCCGGGGGCCAGCCCGGCGAAGCGGTCCCCCGCCGTGATCGGGGCGCCGAAGGCGACCGACACCTTCGCCAGGCGCGGGCGGGTCGACCCGATCGGCTGGATGTCCTCGGTGCCGCGGAGCCCCACCGGCACCACGGGGACCCCGGTGGTGAGCGCGAGCTGCGCCACGCCCGTCCGCCCCCGTCCGAGCCGCCCGTCGCGCGAGCGGGTGCCCTCGGGGTAGATCCCGAACGCGAGGCCGCGGGCGAGCACGGCCTGCGCCGTCTCGAGGCTCGCCAGCGCCGACTTCGTGTCCTCCCGGTCGACCGGCAGCATCCCCAGGCCCTCGAACCACGCGCGCTTCAGCGCGCCCCGCACGCCGGTGCCGGTGAAGTAGTCCGACTTGGCGAGGAAGACGACCCGCCGCGGGACCACCGTGGGGATCACCACGCTGTCGACGAAGCTCAGGTGGTTGCTCGCGAGCAGCACGCCACCGGTCCTCGGCACGTGCTCCAGCCCGGTCACCTCGGGCCGCCAGACCGCCCGCAGCGCGGGCGCCAGCACGGGGTGCAGCACCGTGTAGAGCCGCGGGTCCTCAGTCATCCGACCAGTCTGCTGGTTACTCGCTGGTCGGCCACATCGGCAACCAGTGGGCGCGGGCGAGGTCGACCGCGCCGGTGGCACGCAGCGGCGTGCCCTCCCGGGCGTACGCCGCCCGGGCGCGCGCCCCGTGGCTCGGCGGGAGGGACCCGTCGGCCCGGACGACGCGCCACCACGGCACCGGGCCGCCCCAGGTGGCGAGCACGCTGCCGACCCGCCGGGGACCGTGGTGCCCGATCGCGTCGGCGATCGCGCCGTAGGTCGTGGCCCGCCCCGGCGGAACCGACTCCACGACGCGGAGGACCGCCTCCACGAACTCCTCGCTGTCCACCCCCTGGAGCCTAGGCCCGCGGCGGGGGTGGCCGGCCCTCAGACCCCGGGGTCGAACCGCTTCGTGCCGCGCACGAGCCGCAGGCCGGGGATCCCGGCGTGGTACTGCGCGTAGCGCAGCTCCTTGCGCATGTTGCCCAGCCCGTTGGACGCGGGCGTCGGGGCGAGCGCGACGGTGGACAGCGTCCCCACGGCGCGGCCCCAGGGGTCGAGGAAGCCCGAGCCCGAGTCACCGGGGATGCCCGGGGTGGCGGTGTACGCCTCCGCACCCCAGCCCCGGTAGGTATGGCCGAGCGAGGCCCCGCGGCGCGGCGAGAGCGTGGTGGTCGGGCGCAGGCGCGACTGGCCGTAGCCGAAGACCTGCCTGCCGGCGGGCAGCCGGTGGCCCAGGCCGGTCGGGCCGCCCCAGAACGGGACGCTCGGGTTGACGGTCCGCACGAAGCGCGGGTCCACGCGGACCAGCGCGAAGTCGTTGGCCGCGCAGACGTGGGAGCGCGACTCGCCGCGGCGGCGCATGGTCCGCCACGAGCTGTAGACGAGGCTGCCGTACCCGACCGTCTGACCGCCGCCGACGAGATCGGCGCCGCGGGCGAAGCGCACCCGGGTGCCGATCGGGTGGGAGCGGGTGCGGCACCCGTCGGTGTCGGTCGCCTCGCCGCGGCCGGCGCAGTGCGCGGCGTAGCCGACGTAGACGTGGCCCCGGCGGTCGGTGAAGACGAAGTTGCCCGTGCACTGCGCGCCCCGGGTGAGCATCTGGACGCCGGGCCGGATCCTCGCCTGGCCGACGGGCGCCCAGCGCCCGGCCGCGTCGGCCGAGGCGCCCGCGACGCCGCCGCTCAGGGCGGGCAGCAGGGCGGTCGTCGCCAGCAGCAGGGCCAGCGCCGGAGCGGTCCACGGGCGGGTGCGGGTGATGCGCATGCCCTCCACAACGAGCGGGAGCCCCGTCCGTGACGGACGGGGCTCCTGCCGATGTGCCTGCAGGCTCCGGGGAGGCCTCAGAGGGTGCCGCTGAAGGGCTCGGTGCCCTCGACCAGCTGGAGCCCGGCGATGCCCGAGTGCTGCTGCGCGTAGGCCAGCGCGTGCGAGAGGTCGCTGACCCCGTTGGAGCCGGCCAGCGGCGCGATGGCAAGCGTGGAGAGCACGCCGAGCGCGCGGCCCTCGGCGTCCATGAAGCCGGAGCCGGAGTCACCGGGGACGCCCGGGGTGACGGTGTAGACCGGGTGGGTCCAGCCGCCGCCCGACTCGCCGAGCGAGGAGCCCTGCTTGGGGGAGAGCGCCTCGACGCCGGCCCGCAGGCTGGAGTTGCCGTAGGAGTAGACGGTGTCCCCGGCGGCGGTGCCGTCGGTGTCGAGGCCCGTCGGGCCGCCGAAGAACGGGACCGACGGGTTCACCTTCGAGACGTCGTCGGCGTCGACCTTCACCAGGGCGAGGTCGTTGTAGCTGCAGGTGTTGGCGTCGGTCTCGTTCCGGTCACCCATCGTCCTCCAGGAGCTGTAGGCGAGCGTGCCCTGGCCGACGACCTCGCCGCCGGAGGCGAGCGAGCCGCCCTCGACGAAGTCGACCCGCGTGCCCAGGGGCAGCGACCCGGCCTCGCAGCCGTTCGTGTCGGTCTGTCCGCCGGTGCCGGCGCAGTGCGCGGCGTAGCCCACGTAGGTGTTTCCGGCGCCGTCGTCGAAGACGAAGTTGCCGGTGCACTGGGCCCCGTCGGTGTACATCTGCACGCCGGGGTGGATCCGGGCCTGGTCAGCGGGGGCGTACTCCGGGGCCGAGGAGGCCGTCGTGGTCGTCGACGTCAGGAACGCGGCGGCCAGCGCGGAGGCGCCGAGCGCGACGCTGCCGGTGCGGAAGGCGGTGCGGCGGGCGGTGCGGGTCATGGGTTCCTCTCGTGGGGCACCCGGGCGACCAGTCGTCGCCCGAGCGGACGTGATCACGTTCACGCTGCCCAACGAGGAGCCCCCACCCGGGTCACGCCCGGGCGGCGAGCTGTGACGTGGATCACATCCGCCGCCCGCCTGCCCTCAGTACGAGGGCTGCGAGGGGTCGATCTGGTTGACCCACGCGGCCACGCCGCCGCCCACGTGCACGGCGTCGGAGTAGCCGGCCCCCTTGAGCGTCGCCAGCGCCTCCGCCGAGCGGACGCCGCTCTTGCAGTGCAGCACCACCTGCGTGTCCTGCGAGAGCTGCTCGAAGGCGTTGCCGTTGAGGAACTCGCCCTTGGGGATCAGCACCGAGCCGGGGATCCGGTTGATGTCGTACTCGACCTGCTCGCGCACGTCGACGAGGACGAAGTCGCGGCTGCCCTCCTCGCGCTCCTTGAGCATGTGCTCGAGGTCGCCCACCGAGATGGTCGAGCCGGCCGCCGCGTCGGCGGCCTCGTCGGAGACCGCGCCGCAGAAGGCCTCGTAGTCGATCAGCTCGGTCACCGTCGGGTGGTCGCCGCACAGCGCGCAGCCGGGGTCCTTGCGCACCTTCAGCTTGCGCCAGCTCAGCTCCAGCGCGTCGTAGATCACCAGGCTGCCGATGGCCGGGTCGCCGACGCCCGTGATGAGCTTGATCGCCTCGTTGACCTGGATCGAGCCGATGCTCGCGCACAGCACGCCCAGCACGCCGCCCTCGGCGCAGGACGGCACCATGCCCGGCGGCGGCGGCTCGGGGTAGAGGCAGCGGTAGCAGGGGGCGTCCTCGCCCAGGGTGGGGGCGAAGACCGAGGCCTGCCCGTCGAAACGGAAGATCGAGCCCCAGACGTAGGGGATGCCGAGGAAGTACGCGGCGTCGTTGACCATGTAGCGGGTGGCGAAGTTGTCGGTCCCGTCGACGATCAGGTCGTAGCCCCGGAAGACGTCCATCACCGTGTCGTTGTCCAGGCGCCCCTCGTGCAGGACGACCTCGACGAAGGGGTTCACCTCGGCGACCGACTCCTTCGCCGACTGGGCCTTGGACTTCCCGATGTCGGACTGCCCGTGGATGACCTGGCGCTGCAGGTTGGACTCGTCGACCTCGTCGAACTCCGCGATGCCGAGCGTGCCCACGCCGGCGGCGGCGAGGTACATCAGGGCCGGGCTGCCGAGCCCGCCCGCGCCGATGACGAGCACCTTGGCGTTCTTCAGCCGCTTCTGACCGGCCATCCCGACGTCGGGGATGATCAGGTGGCGGCTGTAGCGGCGGACCTCGTCGGTGGTGAGCTCGTCCGCCGGCTCGACGATGGGTGCATAGGTCACGGCGTACTCCTTGGGAAGACGTGCAGGTCGAGGCGGAACGCCCGCAGGCTCCCCCATGTTCCCTGACGTGCGCGCCCGTTCCAACCAACGAGATCGTCGTCCGGATCGCGGACGCGCGTGGGGGTGGGCCCGCGGGCGCGGGGATCCGGGGCCGGTGACCGGGGTGGCGGGTAGGCTTCGCGCAGCCCGGATCGGGCCGGGCCGCGAGAGGACGAGGAGCATGAGGTGACCACTGAGCAGCGGGGCGTCGGAGCGACGCGCGCGCCGGGCAGCCGGATGCCCCGCCAGGAGCGGCGCGCCCAGCTCCTGGACTCCGCACTCGGCGTCTTCGTCGCGCAGGGCTACCACGCCGCGGCCATGGACGACATCGCCGACCGGGCCGGCGTCTCCAAGCCGGTGCTCTACCAGCACTTCCCCGGCAAGCTGGACCTCTACCTGGCGCTCCTGGACGCCTCGTGCGAGGACATCATCGAGAACTGCCGCCGGGCCCTCGACTCCACCCACGACAACGAGCAGCGCGTCGAGAAGACGATGAAGGTCTTCTACGAGTACGTCGCCAACGACTCGGGCGCGTTTCGGCTCGTCTTCGAGTCCGACCTGACCAACGAGCCGGCCGTGCGCGAGCGGGTGGAGCGCGTGACCACCGAGTGCGCCGCCCTCATCGCCCGGGTGATCCACGGGGACACGGGGCTGCCGGACGAGGCGGCCCGGATCCTCGCGGTCTCGCTGGTGGGAATGGCGCAGGTCAGCGCGCGGTTCTGGCTGGCCGAGACGACCGGGATCGACCGGGAGCAGGCGGCCGACCTGGTCGCGCGGCTGGCCTGGCGCGGCATCCGCGGCTACCCGCGCTCCGACGAGCACTGACCACCAGCACAGCCATCAGGAGGAAGACGACGTGGAGGTCAAGATCGGCGTCCAGCACGCCTCGCGCGAGCTGACCATCGACACCGACGAGAGCCAGGAGGGCGTGGAGGAGAAGGTGGCCGAGGCCCTCAGCTCCGGCGGCCTGTTGACGCTCAGCGACACCAAGAGCCGCCGGGTCGTCGTGCCCGCGGAGAAGATCACCTTCGTGGAGATCGGCAGCAGCCACGTCGGCCAGGTCGGCTTCCGCAGCTAGGAGTCCGGCCCCGCCAGGAGTCCGGCCCCGCCAGGAATCCAGCTAGGAATCCAGGCCGAGGTCCTGCATCCGCGAGGCGTGCCGCTCGGTCATCCGGGTGAACATCCGGCCGAGGGCGGCCAGGTCCAGACCGGGCCGGTCGACGCCGCCCGCGAGCAGGGCCGAGAGCCCGTCCCGCTCGGCGGCCACGCGCTGCGCCTGGGAGAGCGCCTCCCCCATCAGGCGGCGGCCCCACAGCGCGAGGCGGCCGCCGAGACGCGGGTCGGCGGCGATGGCCGCGCGCACGTGGTCGACCACGAAGGCCGAGTGACCGGCGTCCTCGAGGCAACCGATGATCAGGTCCCGCGTGTCCGGGTCGAGGAAGGCGGCGACCTCGCGATAGAAGTCGGCGGCGAGCTCGTCCCCGACGAAGGCCTTGACGAGACCCTCGTACCAGTCCCGGGGTGCGGTGTGCCGGTGGAAGGCGTCGATCGGCTCGCGGAAGGGCGCCATCGCGGCGTAGGGGTCCGCCCCCAGCTGGGTCAACCGGTCGAGCAGCCGCCCGACGTGACCCACCTGCGCCGCCGCCATCGCCGAGAGCGCGAGCTTGTCCTGCAGCGACGGTGCCAGCTTCGCGTCCTCCGCGAGCCGCTCGAAGGCCGAGATCTCGCCGTAGCCGACGGCGCCCAGCAGGTCCACCACGGCGGCGCGGTACTGCGGGTCCTCGAACGCCACGGAGAGGTCCGGGTCGCCCGCGGCCGCCTCCGGCGAGCCGCCGGCCGACGACTCGGAGGAGGAGAATGCGGTCATGTGCCGACCCTACCGATAGACTCGGCCCGGTCGGCCGCTGCCCGGCGGCGTTGTTGCCGGTCGCAGGGGCACCGATCATCGGGCGGAGGCCCGGACCCGGGAGGCGACGGTTGTCGTCCGTCCCTGGTGCCGGCGCCTGGCCGCCCCGGATGCGCGCGGCAGGCCACGAGACGGTCCGCCGCAAGCCTTGGACCCGAGACGAAAGTGACCACGTGACCACGTTCCGCGAGCTCGGGGTGCTCCCCGAGATCTGTGACGCCCTCGAACGCAAGGGCATCACCACCCCCTTTGCCATCCAGGAGATGACCCTCTCCATCGCCCTGACGGGCACGGACCTGATCGGTCAGGCCCGCACGGGCACGGGCAAGACCCTGGCCTTCGGCATCCCGATCATCCAGCGATCCGTCGCCACCCACGACCCCGACTACGCCGACCTGGAGCAGGGCAAGCCGCAGGCGCTGATCGTCGCCCCGACCCGCGAGCTCGCGCTCCAGGTCTCGCGCGACCTCGAGCTCGCCGGCGCGGACCGGGGCATCCGGGTGATGACGGTCTACGGCGGCGTGGGCTACGAGCCCCAGCTGCAGAAGCTGGAGGAGGGTGTCGACATCGTCGTCGGCACCCCGGGCCGCCTGCTCGACCTCGCCGACCGGCGCGCGCTCGACCTGGGCCACGTCAAGGCCCTGGTCCTCGACGAGGCCGACGAGATGCTCGACCTCGGCTTCCTGCCCGACGTCGAGCGGATCCTCGCCAAGACGCCGGAGACCCGGCAGACCATGCTGTTCTCGGCGACCATGCCCGCGGCGATCGTCTCCCTGGCACGCACGCACATGCGCCACCCGATGAACATCCGCGCCGAGTCGTCGTACGAGAACGCGACGGTGCCGGCGACGGCGCAGTTCATCTACCAGGCGCACGACCTCGACAAGCCCGAGATCATCGGGCGGGTGCTGCAGGCCGATGACGCCGAGAAGATCATCGTCTTCACCCGCACGAAGCGGCAGGCGCAGCGCGTCGCGGACGACCTGGCCGACCGGGGGTTCTCCTCGAGCCCGCTGCACGGCGACATGGCCCAGATCGCGCGCGAGAAGGCGCTGACGAAGTTCCGCGACGACAAGCTGCGCGTGCTCGTGGCGACCGACGTCGCGGCCCGCGGGATCGACGTCCGCGGCGTCTCGCACGTCATCAACTACAGCTGCCCCGAGGACGACAAGAACTACGTGCACCGGATCGGCCGCACCGGGCGTGCCGGCGCCTCGGGCATCGCGATCACGCTGGTCGACTGGGCGGACATCGCCCGCTGGAAGACCATCAACAAGACGCTCGACCTGCCCTTCGAGGACCCCCCGGAGACGTACTCCACCTCCGAGCACCTCCTGCACGACCAGGGCATCCCGCACGGCACCCAGGGTCGCCTCACGCCGGAGAAGCCGCGCGGCGGCTCCGGTGGGGGCTCGCGGTCCGGCGGCTCCGGTGGGGGCTCGCGGTCCGGCGGCTCCGGCGGGGGCTCGCGCTCCGGCGGCTCCGGCGGCTCCGGCGGGGGCTCGCGGTCCGGCGGCTCCGGCGGCAACCGCGACCGGAAGCGCACCCGCTCGCGCGGCGGCGAGGTCGTCGCCGAGGGCGGCGAGCCGGTGCGCGAGGGTTCCGGCAGCTCGTCGCGGCGCCGGCGGCGCCGCGGCGGTCGCGGCGGCTCGGGATCCGGGGACGGTTCGGGCCAGGGACAGCAGCAGGCCGCGGGCTCGGACTGAGGCCGCGCCGGAGTCACGGCCGCCGGACCCGCGTCAGGCGGTGACGACGACCGTCGCGCCGAGCTGCGCGAACTCCCACATGGCGATCGCGTCCTCCCGGCGCTGGCGGATGCAGCCGTGCGACAGGGGCGTGCCGAGCTCGTCGAGGGACTGCACGGGCGCGCCGTCCTGCTCCGGGATGTCGTGGAACCCGATCGCGGCGCTGTCGCCCACCGTGAAGCGGACGAAGTACCGCATCGTCCCGGAGTCGTCGACACCGACGGCGTCCCGGGAGCGCGAGTAGACCTCGTAGGTGCCCGGCTCCAGGTTGTCGTAGAGGCTGCCCGAGACGAGGTAGGTCCGCTGGACCTCCTCGTCGTCGCCGACGAGCCACACCTGCTGGCGGGACTCGCTGAAGACGGCGCGCCGGCCCTCGCCCGACTCGTCGGGCAGGGTCGCGTCGGGCGGCTCCCAGGGGTGGGCGATCACCGTGCCCGCCTGGACGGGCTGCGGCTGGGGGGTCGTCGTCCCACCGGCGCTCCCGGCAGCGACGCCGGCCACGTCGGCACCCGGGCGCCCGGTGTCGGCGGCGACGGGGCCCGTGGCGATCACGCCGAGCCCGCCGAGCACGGAGACCGTGGTGGTCAGCAGCGCCCCGGAGGCGGCGACGATCCGCCCGTACCGGGGCCGCACGCCGGCCCGCGGCCCGGGCTCGGCCCGATCAGCAGCCATCGCCGGACCCGTCAGCCCCGGGCGGCCGGCGCCGCGGGCTCCGGCGGCGTGGCGGGGGCGGCGGCCGGGCTCTGGGCCGGGACCGCCCGGACACCCTGGCGGGCGAGCAGGTTCTCGGCCACCTCCCGGTAGGCCAGGGCGCCCTTGCTGCGGCGCTGGGTCGCCAGGATCGAGCGCCCGGCGGCGGGGGCCTCGGCGAACTTGATGGTCTTCGGGATCGGCGGCTCGATGACGGCGAGCTCGTAGGTCTCCGAGATGTTCTCGAGCACCGCCCGGCTGTGGTTGGTGCGCCCGTCGAAGAGGGTCGGGAGCACCCCCCAGACCTCGAGCCGGCGGTTCGTGAACCGGCGGACGTCGTGGACCGTGTCGAGCAGCTGGCCGACGCCCCGGTGGCTCAGCGTCTCGCACTGGAGCGGCACCAGCACGCCCTGCGCGGCGGTGAGCGCCGCGACCGTCAGCACGCCCAGCGACGGGGGGCAGTCGAGCAGGACCCAGTCGTAGACCTCGTCGGCGTCCTCGAGCGCCTCCAGCGCCGCCTTCAGGACGTGCTCGCGGCCGGTTCGCGTGAGCAGGTCGGCCTCGGCGCGGGCGAGCTCGATCGTCGCCGGCAGCAGGTCGAGGCCCTCCTCGGTGGTGACCAGCACCTCGGTCGGCTCGATCCCCTGGGTCAGCACCTGGTGGACCGACAGCTCCAGGTCCTCGGGGTCGATGCCCAGCGAGAAGGTCAGGCAGGCCTGCGGATCGAGGTCGACCATCAGCACCCGCTGCCCCAGCTCGGCCAGCGCGGCTCCGAGCGAGGCGACGGTCGTCGTCTTGGCGACGCCGCCCTTCTGGTTGGCGACGGCGAGGATGGTGGTCATCGTGGCCCATTGTGCAGGACCGGGTTGCTCATCCGGCGAACCCGCCTCGATGCTGGTGGGCATGTCGCCCGCCCGCGAGCTTCCCTCCCTGCCCACGGGGACCGCCCTGGTGACCGGCGCCACCGCCGGGATCGGGCTCGTCTTCGCCGAACGACTGGCCGAGCGCGGGCACGACCTCGTGCTGGTCGCGCGCGACGCCGCGCGTCTGGACGCGACCGCGGAGCGGCTCGGGGCGGCGTACGGCGTGACGGTCGAGCCGCTGGTGGCCGACCTGGCCGACCGCGCGCAGCTGGCCCGGGTGGAGGCGCGCCTGGCCGACCGGCAGCGGCCGGTGTCCGTGCTGGTGAACAACGCCGGCTACGGCCTCAAGGGACGCTTCCTCGACAACCCCGTCGAGGCCGAGCAGGCCATGCTCGACGTGCTGGTCGTCGCCGTCATGCGGCTGAGCCACGCCGCCCTGGGGGCGATGACCGAGCGCGGCGAGGGGGTGGTGGTCAACGTCTCCAGCCTCGCCGGCTTCCTGCCCCGGGGCACCTACGGCGCGGCCAAGTCCTGGGTGACCAGCTTCACCCGTTGGGCGGCCGGGGAGTACGCCGACCGCGGCGTGCGCGTGATGGCGCTGCTGCCGGGCTTCGTGCGCACCGAGTTCCACCAGCGGATGGACGTGGGGCGGGACTCGGTCCCGACCCCCCTCTGGCTGGACGCCCAGGACCTGGTCGACGGGGCGCTCGCCGACCTCGACCGCGGCCGGACGGTCAGCGTGCCCAGCAAGCGCTACAAGGCGATCGTCGGGCTGACCCGGGTGGTGCCCTTCGGCGTGCTGCAGCGGCTCCAGGGCATGGGTCGGACGTAGCCGCTCAGGCCCCGGCGACGACGGCCGGGGCGGCGCGACCCGCGGCCCGGGCGGCGGCGTCCGCGCGCTCGAGCAGCCGCGTGAGCTCGCCCGGGTCGGTGGTGTTGCAGCCGAGCTCGTGGTCGATCTTGCCCGCGCCGTGGTGGTCGCTGGACCCCGTCACGACCAGGTCCAGCTCGGCCGCGATGGCGCGGAGCCCGCGGCGGGCGTCCTCGTCGTGGTCCTGGTGGTCCACCTCGACCCCGCTCAACCCGGCCTCCTGCAGAGCGGCGAAGCCCTCGAGCCCGAGCGGTGTCGGGTCGGACCGCCCCCACGGGTGCGCGACCACGGTGACGCCGCCGGCGTCCGCGACCGTGCGGACCGCCTCCTCGAGCGGGGCGGCGTACCGCGGGACGTGGGCCGGCATGCCCGGGTTGAGGTAGCGGTCGAACGCCTCGTCGCGGTGGGCCACGGCGCCGAGCCGGACCAGCGCGTCGGCCACGTGCGGCCGACCGGTGGCCGCCGCGTCGCCGGAGACCTCCCGCACGTGCGCCTCCTCGATGCCGATGTCGAGGCGGCGCAGCTTCTCGATGATCGCGGGGAGGCGCGCCTCCCGGCCCTCGAGGACCCGGGCCAGCATTGCGCTCAGGTCGGGGTGCTCCGGGTCGGGCAGGTAGGCGAGCAGGTGCACGCCGCGCCCGCTCGCGTGCTTCGTCGAGATCTCCATGCCCCGCAGCAGCGTGACCCCGTGCTCGGCGGCGGCGTCCGCCGCCTCGGCCCACCCGGCCGCGGTGTCGTGGTCGGTCAGGCCCAGCACGTCGATGCCCGCGGCGCGGGCCGCGCGCACCAGCTCGGTCGGCGACTGGGTGCCGTCGCTGGCCCGGGAGTGCGTGTGCAGGTCGATGCGCATGCGTCAACCCTAGGCGGCAAGGGGACCGCACCCGGTCATGCTCCCCCGCCCGCGGGGTCGGCACCGGGCCGGGTCACCACTCGGGCCTGGTCCCCCCGAACGGTGTCTCGACCAGCGGCGGCCCCAGCTCCGAGGCGTCGGTGAGGATCCAGTCGTCGCCGAGCAGCAGGATCGCCGAGGCCGGGCGCAGCACGAGCCACAGCCATCGGCCGGCCGCCTCCCCCGCCACGACCGCACGGTCGAGGTCGCCGGCGATGTCACGGGCGGTGTCGCCGGCGGTGTCGCCGACGGTGCCTCCGGCGGCGTCGCTCGTGGACACCAGCCACAGGGGCACCGAGACCGAGCCGATCCGCACCCTGACGGTCGGCGGGCCGTCGCCGAGCAGGTGGCCGGGATCGGTCGTCCGCATGCCCGCGCAACGGCTCCCGAGGCCGGTGCCCGGCTCCTCCGCCACGACGAAGACGTCGACCTGGCCGTCGATCTCGCTGGTGCCCGAGCACACCGCGACGCTGCCGCGCGTCGTCCCCGGCGTCTCGGCGACGACGGCGAAGTCGGAGACCGACCAGCCCGGGCTCATCGGCCACGGGAGGTAGGTGGGGAAGCTCGGTGCCAGGTGCAGCAGGTCGCCGAACGCCTCGTAGGTGACCTCGCGGGGCCGCCACAGCGGGGGCGTCACCCCGTGGTCGACGCAGGAGTAGGTCCCCTCCCACTCGGTCACCGGGGCCGAGCAGCGGGGGCAGCTTGCCGAGAGCCTCACGCTCCCACCGTCACCGGACGGGCCCTCCCGGTCAAGCACCGTCGCTCCTCAGGAGGACTCGGGGCCGGGCCAGTTCTTGTCCGGCCGGGGCTCGGGCCGGCCGGGCTGCTCCCCGCCGCGCGACTCGAGGTAGCTCTGCTTGGGCACCATGACCTTGCGCTTGAAGATGCAGACCACGGTGCCGTCCTGGTTGTAGCCGATGGTCTCGACATGGACGACTCCCCGGTCGTCCTTGCTCTTCGACTCCCACTTGTCGAGCACGCGCGTCTCGCCGTAGAGCGTGTCCCCGTGGAAGGTGGGCGCCACGTGGCGCAGCGACTCGATCTCGAGGTTGGCGATCGCCTTGCCCGAGATGTCCGGGACGCTCATGCCCAGCAGGATCGAGTAGACGTAGTTGCCCACCACGACGTTCTTGCCGAACTGCGTGGTCTCCTCGGCGTAGTGCTCGTCGAGGTGCAGCGGGTGGTGGTTCATCGTGAGCAGGCAGAACATGTGGTCGTCGAACTCGGTGACCGTCTTGCCGGGCCAGTGCTTGTAGGAGGCCCCCACCTCGAACTCCTCATAGCTGCGACCGAACTGCACGGGTGACTCCTTCTCGTCAGGTCCGGTGCGCCGAGCGCACCACGTCGGGAACATCCTGCCCTGAGGGTGTGCCGGTCCGAACAGGGAGGCACCAGCTGGGCCGTGGGGTCGCGCCCCACGTGCAGAGGTGCAGGACGACGCGGTCCGCCATGTCAGCCGGCCGACCCGCGGCGCAGCCGCCGGGCCACGCGGCGCGCCGCCCGCTGCGGCAGGGACGCCGGCGGCGGGGACTGTTGCCGCCGGCCCTCGCGGTCCTGGACCAGCAGCGCGACCAGCTGCTCGACCGCCAGGTCGGCGATGGCGGCGTCCGCCACCGCGTCCGGCGGTGTGCCGTCGCGGTAGGCCGGCCGCAGGTCGCTGAGGTCGCCGACCACCCGGTACCCCTCCGTGGCGACCTGGTCGAGCATCGTCGCGGCGATCGCGTCGAACGCCGGCCGGCGCTCCGGCGGCACCGAGACCGGCCCGACCGCGCTCTTCCCGGCCAGCCGCTGCTGCGCGAAGTGCCACTTGATGTGCTCGGGGTGGTCGGAGAAGGGGAGGTCCTCCGGCAGCCGGGCGTTGATGCGGCGCAGCAGCTCGACCTCCGCGGTGCCCATCGACTCGTTGGATCCGCGCTTCTCGAGCTCGATCTCGACGTCGAGGCCCGCCGCCTCGGCGAAGCGGGGCCACAGCTCCCCCGGGGGGCTGCCGCTGGGCGGCACGGTCACGAGGACGACGTTCTCGGGGCCGACGACACCGCCCCAGCGCCGGGCGATCGCCGCGATGTTCTGGCCGGCCCACGGGATGCCGCGCCCGGGCCCCTCCCGCCACTGCTGCTCGGCCCGGTCGAGGAACTCGGTGAAGGAGAACGTCGCCCCGTTCTTGACGCGCTCCTGCCACAGCGCCGGCAGCTGACGGCCGAGGTCGCGGCAGGTCACCACCACCCGCAGCTCCCGGTCGGGGAACGACGCCTGCGCCCGCTCGATCATCGGGCGCTTGATGCCGCCCAGCATCTCGTGCGAGACGAGCGCCGGGCCGTCGAAGGCGTCGACCTCGGCGCGCAGCCGGTCCCAGGCCCCCTCCGCCCCCTCGTACCGGCGCCCGTCGAACCCGCGCTTGCGCAGGTCCATCGTGTGCAGGAAGTGGCTGGGGAGGTCACCCGGGTACAGGTAGCCCGAGGCTCGCAGCAGCTCGCGATTGAGGTGCAGCTGCCACTGGAGAAAGGTGGTGCCGCTCTTCGGGGTGCCCACGTGCAGGACGACGCGCCGCCGAGCCGGCTTCCCGGGCATGGCCGTCATCGTAGTCAGCGGCGGGGCGTCAGCCCTTGAGGGCGTACTCCTTGAGCAGGCTGCGGCCGATGATCATCTTCTGGATGTCGGCGGTGCCCTCGCCGATCAGCAGGAAGGCGACCTCGCGGTAGAGCCGCTCGATCTCGTACTCCTTGGAGTAGCCGTACCCGCCGTGGATGCGGAACGAACCCTCGACGACCTGGTGGGCGTACTCGGCGGCCAGGTACTTCGCCATGCCGGCCTCGACGTCGTTGCGCTCGCCCTTGTCCTTCAGCCGGGCCGCCTTGACCATCATCGCGTGCGCGGTCTCGACCTTGGTGGCCATCTCGGCGAGCCGGAAGAGGATCGCCTGGTGCTGGGCGATGGGCTTGCCGAAGGTCTCGCGCTGCTGGGCGTAGGCGATGCCGAGCTCGAAGGCGCGCAGGCCGACGCCGCAGGCGCGGGCGGCCACGTTGACGCGGCCGACCTCGACGCCGTCCATCATCTGGTAGAAGCCCTGGCCCGGGGTCCCGCCCAGGACCTGGTCGGCGGAGATCTGGTGCCCCTCGAGCACCATCTCGGTGGTGTCGACGCCCTTGTAGCCCATCTTGTCGAGCTTGCCCGGGATGGAGACGCCGGGAGCGGTCTCGCCGAAGCCGGGCTCCTTCTCGACCAGGAAGGTCGTCATGTTCTTGTAGACCGAGTCGTCACCCTCGTCGGTCTTGGCCAGCAGGGCCACGAGGTTGGAGGAGCCACCGTTCGTCAGCCACATCTTCTGGCCGGTGATCGAGTAGCCGTCGCCCTCCTTGACCGCCTTCGTCTTGGTCGCGGAGACGTCGGAGCCCAGCCCCGGCTCGGACATCGAGAAGGACCCGCGGACCTCGCCGGCGGCCATCTTCGGCAGGTACTTCTGCTTCTGCTCCTCCGTGCCGTGGCGCATCAGCATGTAGGCCACGATGAAGTGCGTGTTGATGACGCCGGAGACGCTCATCCAGCCGCGCGCGATCTCCTCGACCGTGAGGGCGTAGGTCAGCAGCGACTCGCCGAGGCCGCCGTACTCCTCGGGGATCATGAGCCCGAAGATGCCGAGCTCCTTGAGCCCCTCGACGATCTCGGTCGGGTACTCGTCGGCGTGCTCGAGCTCGGTGGCGACCGGGATGATCTTCTCCTCGACGAACTGCCGGACGGTCTTGAGGATCTCCTCCTGGATGTCGGTGAGGCCCTCGGTCTCGCACAGGCGACCCATGGTCGTTTCCTTCCCTCGCGGCGGCGTCCGCCGTCGATCCTAACTCGCCGGTAACCTCGCGCGGCTGTGGCGTCTCCCACCCCGCTGGGCCCGGCCCTGCGCGGGGGTCGGCTCAGGACTGGTCGGGCGGCTCCGCCTCGAGCGAGGCCTCCAGCAGCGGCAGCAGCGACGCCTCCAGCTCGGCCACGTGGCGCTGCAGCGGCCCCGCGAGCCTCGTGCTCTCGGCCACGGCCTCCTCGAGCGCGTCCAGGCGCCCGTCGAGCTCGCGCAGCTCGGCGAGACCGATGCCGTCGAGGATCCGGCGGGCCGCGCGGCGCCCCGCTTCCGCGGCCCGGCTCACAGCGACTCGTTCCGGTAGGCGCGCAGGGCCCGCCCCGTGAGGCGCTGCTCCTGCTGGTGGGCCGGCAGCAGGAGCTCGCAGACCACGTCGCCCAGCTCGCCGACGCGCAGGTGCAGGGCGCGGGCCTGCGCCACCTCCGTCTCGAGCGCCGCGATTCGCGCCCGCATCTCCTCGGCGCGCGTCTCGACGCGCCCAGCGGTGATGCGGCGCACGACGCCCTTGCCGATCGCACGCACGGATCGCGGCGTCGGCTCGCCGGCCTCCGCGGCGCCGGGCGCTCGGGCGGCGTCCCGCTCGCGGGTGCGCTCCCGCAGCAGCTGGAGCAGCTGCACGATCGTCTCGGTCGCGGCCTCGAGGAGCTCGTCGTCCCCGGCCTCGCCGGGAGTGCGGCCCTCGGGGCGCTCCGCCCGCACGTCGTCGAGGTCGCCGTGGACGGCGTACCCCGCGGCCCGCACGCGCTCGATCGCCTCCTCGGCCCGGGCCCGCGCCTCCTCGTGCTGCTCGTCGGTGATGCCGATCCGCTCGGAGCCGAGGCCGGCAAGGATCCCGTGCGCCAGGGTGTCGCGCAGCCACAGCGCCTGCTGGCGGTTGCCCCGGATGCGGTCGCCCACGACGGCGTTCACCCGCCGGAGCAGCTCGGCGCCCACGACCCCGAGGGACGAGTTGGCCCGGTCGCCGCGCAGGTCCAACCCGGTCAGGGGCAGCCCGCAGGCGTCCGCGAAGCGCCGCCACAGCTCCGCACGGTCGCCGCCCGCGCGCGGCACCGTGACCACGTGGACGCGCTCGGGGGGAAGGCCGGCGCCCCAGCGCGCCGCCACGCCGGCCGGGTCCATGGTGCGCCAGCCCCACTCGGCGCGCTCGCCCGCCGACTCCGGCCGCGGGCGCCACTGCTCCAGCGGGGTGGTCAGGGCGAACTTGAGCCGCTCCTGCCAGGCGGAGGGCACCGACGCGGCCAGGTCGCGGGCGGTGATGACGACGTGCACCTCGAGTCCGTCGAGGTCGGCGAGCGCGCGCCGCACCTGCTCCTCCGACGCGCCGGCGAAGAGCTCATAGCTGAGGACCGCGACCTCGCCGTCCCAGGCGCGCACCTGGGCGACCAGGCGGGACCAGGCGCTGCGGGCGGGCTCACCGAGGTCCTCCAGGCGCGGGTCGTCGCGCACGACCATGGCCGCGTGGATCCGGTCGAGGTGCCGGTCGCCGACGACGAGCACGCCGGCGTCCGCGAGGGCCCTCCGGTTCGCCTCCAGGACCCCCTGGAGATAGGTCGTGCCCGACTTGGGGGCGCCCACGTGCAGGAACAGCCGCTGCGTCATCGTCGACTCATCCTTCTCGATCTGCTCGGTGAGGCCGGTCCACGGGATCGGGCCCCGGCCACTCCACGGTCATCCTCCAGCGCACCGGACCACCGGCGTTGCCGTGCACGGCGCGGGCGGCGTCGGCGAACCCCTCGCGACCCGTCACCCGGCCGCCCAGGCGCACGGCCCGGGCCTCGAGGTTCCGGGGGTCCACCGGTCGGCGCCGGCCGCCGCCCTCCTCCGCCTGCTGCTCCGCCAGCTCGGCGCGGGTCGCGGCCACCCCCTCCACGAGGGCGCGACCCCCGCGGCGCAGGACCAGGGAGCAGAACCGCCAGAAGGCCTCGACGCCGTCGGGGTCGAGCGCCTCGACGAGCTCGCGCGCGACCACCACGCGGTCACCGAGGTTGCCGTCGCGGGCGACCAGCGCGGCGCGCGTCAGCGTGTCCCGCAGGTCGTAGAGGTTCAGCGCCTTGAAGGTCAGCTGGAGCCCCTCCCGCCGGGCCGCGCGGCGCACGGGCTGGCGCCGGCCACGGCCGTAGTCCAGCGCCAGCACCTCGCGGCCGGCGCGGGCGAGGGCGAGGGCGTCCCGTGCGGGCCCGCAGCCGACCTCGACGACCCGGTCGGACTCCGCGGAGCCGGCCAGCACCCAGTCGACGAAGTCGCTGCGCGGGGCGTGCGGCGACTCGGCGACCTGGGCGTTCGCCCAGGTCTCCCAGTCCCGTCGGTTGCGCATCAGGGAGCCGAACCAGTCGGCGAAGCGTCCGGTGATCTCGGGGCCCGGCGTGTGCTTGAACGAGGGGTCCGGCACGCGCCACGACGGCCCGTACGACTCGGCCAGCATCCGGTCCGGGTCGGCCGGCGCCGGGAGCCGTCGGCCCTCGAACTCGAGGGTCGTCAGCGGCTCGATCGCCGAGGCCGGCACGGGGGCGCGCACGGTGGCGGTCTCGTAGAGCAGGTCCCCGACGTGGAAGCAGGTGTAGACGTCGATGGATCCCTGGGCGCCGTCGGGCGCCCGGAAGACGACGGTGATGAAGCTCCCGGACTTGTCCATCACGTCGAGCCCGTCGCGGCGCAGGGCCCGCGCCACGCCGTGCAGCTCCTGCACCATCTCGGCGGGCGTCGCGCGGTGGCTCAGGTAGGCGAGGTCGATGTCGGAGTCGTGTCCGATCACCCCGCCCTCGCGCGCGGCGCCCAGGAGCGTGCCGAAGGCGATCCAGGCCTCGACGCCGCACTCGTCGCGCATCACCTCGAGGATGCGCTCGGTCACGTCGACCATCTGCTCGACGGCCTCGCGCCCGCGCCCGGAGAACGGGCGCTGCAGCAGCCCCCACTTGTCGATCATGACCGGGAGGCCCTGCTTGTCGAGGAAGGTGATGCGCCCCTCGCCGGAGCCGAGGACCACGTCGCCGGACCACAGCTCGTCGTCCCCCTCGACGAGACGCACCCGCGACGTGCCGTCCAGCCAGCCGCGCATGCGCTTCGGCCAGGCGACCAGGAGCTCGTCGCCCCGGTCCTCACCGCGATGGGCGCTGAAGGACCAGGCGTGGTGGTCGTCGAAGTGCACGTCCACCGAGCCCTCGTGCCCGGCCGGGAGGTGCACCCCGGCGTCGTCGACGCGGAAGCCCGCCTCGGACGAACCGTCGGTCACGTGCTCTCCCTGCTTCCTGTTGCCCGGTGGCGCGCCGGTCCCCCGACGCGCGCCACCCTAGGGCATCAGGTCAGCGGGCTCAGTCGACCTCGATCTGCGAGTACGGGTCCACGCCCCGCTCCTCGGCGAGCTTCTCGACCTCCCAGGGGGGCCGCTCCTCCGGCGCCGTCGCGGTCGACCCGGCCGTCGTGCGGCCCGCGATGTCGGTGTTGCTGCTCGTCGCGCGGCCGGACCGGCGGTAGGGCGGGTTCGCGAAGAGGTACTCGATCCACCGGTTGTACGCCCCGAGCAGCCCCGCGCCGTAGATGCGCATGCCCGCCTCGTCGCTGGGCAGCGCCGCCGGCGACCAGTTCGCCGAGCCGTTGAAGGTGACCCGCGCGCTGCCGTTGCCGCGGTAGCGCCCACTGATGGTCAGCACCTTCATGTGCAGGTAGCGGTCGTAGACGCCGTCCCCGTTCGGGTCCTGCACGATCTGCCGCATCGGGACGGCGCCCCGGCCACCCCGGCGCATGATGCGCAGGATCTCGTTGCCCATCACGGCGTAGATGATCCTCACGTCGCAGCCGCGGTTGTACATCTGCTTCACGCGGTAGGCGAGGCGGATGCCCCGCTGGCCGTGCCAGGAGGTCATGGCGATCCGGATGCGCGTCTTGCCCCGGGTGCCCGCGCCGCCGGTGGCGCCCGAGCACGAGGTGTCGTTGAGCCAGCGCATCACCGGGTCGCCGCTGGCGCCCGAGCCGCGGTAGGGGAAGAAGTAGGTGGTGATGGCGCCCCGACGGGTCGAGACGTAGCCCTGGGCGACGTTCCTGTCCCGCATCATCTGGTCGAAGACTCGATTGAACTCGGCGTAGATGCCGTAGCGGTTCTTCGTCGTGTAGACGTCGTTCCACTGGTTGGTCGCGGCCAGGTCCGTCGCGTTGGACGAGCCGTTGACGACCACGTTCCTGGCGCCACCGCCGACGCGGCTGAAGGTGAAGAACTTGGTGTGCGCGATGCCGCGCGGGCCGCGGCAGGCCGAGCGGCAGCGGCGCACGAAGCTCTTGTACTGCCACTTGCGCCACTTGTTGCCGTAGCGGCCCAGCGCGTTCTGAAGCCGGTCCACGCCCACGTTCACGTTGTCGGGCTTCGCGTTCACCCGGTCGAGGGCGACGCGCACCGAGACCCCGCGCCGGTGGGCCCTGATCAGCGCGTCGACGAAGGCGTCGGAGCGCACGTTCCAGCTCGCCACGCGGATCTTCTGTCGGCCGGGCACCGAGTTGATCAGGCGCAGCACGTGCCGGTTGATCTCGGTCTTGCGCGCCCGTGAGCCCAGCGGGTTGTTGGTCTTCAGGCCGGTTGGCGGGTTGTAGTGCTGGGGCGCCGGCTTCGGCGGGTTGGACGTCGAGCCGCCACCGGAGTCACCCGTCGTGGCAGTGCCGGCGCTGCTGGCGCCCGTCGGCTCCGCGCTGGTCTCGCTGGCGACCGCCCGCGCGGGCAGCAGCATCAGGAGGCAGAGCGCGAGCACCATCACGGCGGTGCGTGGCGCGAGGGCAGGAGCAGCGGTTGACGAACGCACGAGAGGGACCCCCAGAACAGCACGAACGGGGCAAGAGCCCCATGCAAAAGAGTGCGGAACGCCTGAGCGTCGACCCTCCCCCGGAGAGGGTAAGCGGCCTCTGTGCCGCCCCAGCAAGAAAAGAGTAGGTCACGACTCCCCGTCCCTCAACAGAGGTCTCCTCAGATGCGGCTCAAGCCGCCGCCGGGGTGGTTCAAGGGGCGAGACGACCCCTCAACGTGACCCCGACTCCCGCTCAAGCGGGGCCCAGCGACCCCGCTCAGGCCGTGCAGCTCGCCACGGTGTCGCGGTAGCGCTGGTCGTCGTCCACCGTCTCGCCGTCGGTCTCCATGATCCGGCCGCCCTGGACCGCCCAGAACCGGTCCTCGTGGGTCAGCAGCCGCTGGCCCGACTCGCAGTAGCGCGATTCGGGCTCGATCTCGGATCCCCCCTCGACGCATGCCTGGTAGCCCGCCGGCAGCGTCTCGCCGACCACCCAGATCTCGCTGCACGCCGGGCCGGCCGGGGCGGTGCTCTCCTCGTCCGGGGAGCTCGCCCCGGAGGGCTCGTCGCCCTGCGAGGACTCCTGGTCCGTCGCCGTGGCGGAGTCGTCGCTGCATCCGGCGAGCAGCGCCCCCGAGATGAGCAGGGGCAGCGCCAGCGCCGCCGCGGTGGGCCCGAGCCTTCGCGTCCTCATGGCGGGACCCTACGCCCGGTAGCGTGTCGGACGTGTCCTCCTCGCCGTCGCGCGTGTACGCCGCCCGCTTGGTGGGACTGCCCGTGTTCGACCCCCAGGGAGACCAGGTCGGCAAGGTGCGCGACCTCGTGGTGGCGATCCGCGGGGACAACAGCCCGCCGCGCGTGCTCGGGCTCGTCGCCGAGGTCTTCAACCGGCGCCGGATCTTCGTGCCGATGACCCGGGTGACCCACATCGACGCGGGCGCGGTGTTCACGACCGGCCTGCTGAACATGCGCCGCTTCAATCAGCGGCCGACCGAGACGCGCGTGATCGGGCAGCTGTTCGACCGGCAGGTCTCGCTGCGGCCCCAGGGCCAGGACGACCGGGTCGAGGGGTCGGTCTTCGACGTCGCGATGGAGCAGCTGCGCAACCGCGACTGGGTGCTCAGCCGGGTGGCGGTGCAGGAGGCCGCCAAGGGCTTCCGGCGCCGCGGCCAGACCCACGTGGTCGAGTGGCGCGACGTCCGGGGGCTGACCCGCCAGGAGGCCCAGGGGGCGACGCACCTGCTCGCCGCCCTCAACGAGCTGCGCCCCGCCGACGCCGCCAACGTGATCCACGACCTGCCCGCCGAGCGGCGCACGGCCGTCGTCACCGCCCTCGACGACGAGCGCCTGGCCGACGTGCTGGAGGAGCTGCCCGAGGAGGACCAGGTCGAGATCCTCGAGCACCTCGACTCCGAGCGCGCCGCCGACGTGCTGGAGGAGATGTCGGCCGACGACGCCGCCGACCTGATCGCGGAGCTCCCCACGGAGACCGCGGCCCAGCTGCTCGAGCTCATGGAGCCCGACGACGCCGCCGACGTGCGCCGGCTGATGTCCTACGAGGACGAGACCGCGGGCGGGATGATGACCCCCGAGCCGGTGATCCTCGGCCCGGACGCAACCATCGCCGACGCCCTGGCCCACGTGCGCAACCCGGACCTCACCACCGCCCTGGCGAGCCTCGTCTACGTCTGCCGCCAGCCGCTGGAGCCGCCGACCGGACGCCTCCTCGGCGTCGCCCACATCCAGCGCCTCCTGCGCGAGCCGCCCTCGACGCTCGCGGCGGCCGCGCTCGAGGAGTCCATGGACCCGCTGCGGCCGGAGATGTCGCTCGAGGAGGTCGCGCAGCACCTCGCGACGTACAACCTCGTGGCCGCCCCCGTCGTCGACGAGGAGGGCCGCCTGCTGGGGGCCGTCACGGTCGACGACCTGCTCGACCACATGCTGCCGGAGGGCTGGCGGGACGACGCCGTCGCCCCGATGACCCCGCCGCGGGGGATCCCCCATGTCTGAGCGCCACCCCCGCGATCGGCGCGGCGGCGAGCGGCAGTCCCGGGAGCGTCTGGACACGCCCCGCGAGCTGCGCCGCTCGTTCGTGCGCCGACCCTCCTACGACGCCGACGCCTTCGGCATCTTCGCCGAGCAGTTCGCCCGGTTCATGGGCACGGCGCGGTTCCTGCTGTACATGACGGCGTTCGTGCTGGTCTGGGTCGGCTGGAACGCGCTGACCCCCGAGGCCTGGGACTTCGACCCGTACCCCTTCATCTTCCTGACCCTGATGCTGAGCCTGCAGGCCTCGTACGCCGCCCCGCTCATCCTGCTCGCCCAGAACCGGCAGGAGCTGCGCGACAAGGTGGTCTCGGAGCGGGACCGCCAGGCCAACGCGCGGGCGCACGCCGACATGGAGTTCCTGGCGCGCGAGGTCGCGTCGCTGCGGATGGCGCTCGGCGAGGTCGCCACCCGCGACTTCCTGCGCTCGGAGCTGCGGTCCATGCGTGGGGAGCTGGAGGAGTCGCTCGGGACGGGGGAGGACGAGGAGGAGCCCCCCGGGCCCGACCGGACCGAGGGCGGGCGCGGCGAGTAGCCGGGAGCTGGCGGCTAGCCGGCGGCTGCTGCAGACGGGCCGAGCCCGGTCGTCGTCGCCGATGTCCGGTCCTTGAGCTCCACGAAGATGACGTGGGTGTCGCTGTCTCCGATGTTGTGACCGGCATGGCGCTGGGCGGGCAGCCATCCGGTCGTGCCGGCCTCGATCTCGACATCGCGGGTCTCGCCGTCGTTCCCGTAGAGCCGCCTGCGGAAGCTGCTCAGGGTGTACATCACGCTGTCCGGGTGGGTGTGCGGCGTCGTGCGATCGCCGGGATGGTCGAGGTACTCCAGCACGCGGACGTGCTGGTTCTCGAGCACGACCTTGTACTTGTCGGGGTCGGTGCACGCGGGGTCGTCCGACATCGGACACCTTCTTCCGGGCAGACGGCCCACTTTGGCGAGTCATACTTTATAAAGTGCTACTATGCCTTCGATGAGCGAGGTCGTCAAGGGCAAGACCGAGGCCGGCCGTCGTCGCGAGCAACGTGCCCGCCGCACGAGGGCACGGATCGCCGACGCGGCTCTGCGGCTGTTCCTCGATCGCGGCTATCCGGCCACGACCGTCGAGGCGATCGCGTCCCGGGCCGGCGTCGCGCCGGCGACCGTCTACCAGGCGTTCGGCACCAAGCAGGCGGTGCTTGCGCGAGTCCTCGACACCACCATCGCCGGCGACGACGCCACCGTCCCGCTGCTGGAACGGGAATGGGTCGCCGAGGCCCTGCGCCACCGCAGCCCCGCACGCCGGCTCGCGGCGGTCGTCCGGGGGTCGGCCCAGGTTGCGGCCAGGACGGCGCCACTCAAGGAGGTCGTGCGCGACGCCGCGGCGACCGACCCGCGGGCGCGCGAGCTCATCCGTGAGGACGACGAGCGACGTCGCCAGACCCAGCGAGCGCTGGTGGAGATGGCGGTCGGCGACGACGAGCTGAGACCCGGCACCACCCTCGACCGAGCCGCCGACGCCTTCTTCCTGCTCGTGAACAGCGGCTCCTACGAGGTCGCCGAGTCACTCGGCTGGAGCGAGGCGGACTGGCAGCAGTGGCTCGTCGACGTTCTCACCGCCGAGCTCTTCGGCGACGGCGCAGATTGACGACGCCCCGAGACGCAACCCTCGACCCGCCCGGGTCGAGCACCACGGCCCCGTCCCCGCCGGACTCACGCCCGGGCCCGGGCGGGGCCCCGCCCACCGCCTAGACTGGGACCCCATGAGCACCCCCACGACCGAGCAGGTCACCGCGGCCCTCGCCACCGTCAACGACCCCGAGATCAAGCGCCCGATCACCGACCTCGGCATGGTCGACGAGGTGACGGTCGACGACGACGGCCTGGTCCACGTGCACATCCTGCTCACGGTGGCCGGCTGCCCCCTGAAGGACACCATCGACCGCGACGTGAAGGCGGCCGTGCACGCGCTGGACGGCGTCCGCGACGTCGAGCTGACGATGGGCGTGATGTCGAGCGAGCAGCGCTCGGGCCTCCAGGAGAAGCTCCGCGACGGACAGGCCCAGCGCGAGATCCCCTTCGCACAGCCCGGCTCGCTGACCAAGGTGTACGCGATCGCCAGCGGCAAGGGCGGCGTCGGCAAGTCCTCCGTCACGGTCAACCTGGCCCTCTCCATGGCGGAGAAGGGCATGAAGGTCGGCATCGTGGATGCCGACGTCTACGGCCACTCGGTCCCGGCCATGCTCGGGGTCGCCGACACCCGGCCCACCCAGGTCGAGGACCTGATCATGCCCGTGCCGACCCCGTCGGGCGTCTCGGTGATCTCGATCGGGATGCTCAAGCCGCGCCGCGACCAGGTCGTCGCCTGGCGCGGCCCGATGCTCGACCGGGCGCTCGTCCAGATGCTCTCCGACGTCTACTGGGGCGACCTCGACGCCCTGTTGCTGGACCTGCCGCCCGGCACCGGCGACATCGCCATCTCGCTGGGGCAGCACCTGCCCAACGCGGAGGTGCTCGTGGTCACGACCCCGCAGGAGGCCGCCGCCGAGGTCGCCGAGCGCGCCGGCACCATGGCCTCGATGCTCCACCAGCGCGTCGTCGGTGTCATCGAGAACATGAGCTGGCTCCCCTGCCCGCACTGCACGCCGGAGGGCACGGAGCACCGGCTCGAGGTCTTCGGCACCGGTGGCGGCGAGCGGGTGGCGAAGACGCTCTCGGGACGGTTCGGCTACGACGTCCGCCTGCTCGGCCAGGTGCCGATCGACCTCTCGCTGCGCGAGGGCGGCGACGTCGGCAAGCCGATCGTCGAGGCCGACCCCACCGCGCCGGCCGCACAGGTGCTCCGGTCGATCGCCGACGATCTCTCCGGGCGCGGCCGCGGGCTCGCCGGCATGCAGCTGGGCCTCACGCCGAGCAACGGCCGCTGACGCCGTGTTCGGGGTCGGCCTCACCGAGATGGTGGTGATCGCCTTCGTCGCCGTCCTGGTGCTCGGCCCCGACAAGCTCCCCCAGCTCGCTGCCCAGGCGGGGCAGATGCTCCGTCGCGCGCGCGACATGGCCAACAGCGCCCGCGACGAGCTGCGCAACGAGCTGGGCCCGGACTACGCCGACCTCGAGCTGCGGGATCTCGACCCCCGCGAGATCGTGCGCCGGCACGTGATGGAGGCGCTCGAGGACGACGACGACCAGGACGACGAGGAGCGGCGCCCGCTCGCCGACGGTGAGCTGCCGCCGTACGACGTCGAGGCGACCTGAGTCAGCGTCCCCGCTCGGGCTCCTGCACCGCGAGGAGCGCGTGCACCGGCACGAGGCGAGGCTCGGCGCGCTGCTGCGACCAGGGCACCGCCTCGACGAAGTCGGCGCCCACCCGGCGCAGCAGCACCTCGCGCCCGTCACCGTCGGTGGTGTGAAGCACGCAGCGCTCGCCGGCCTGCACGAGGCGGCGCAGGGCCGAGGCCAACCCGAGGGAGTCCACCGGTGACCACGCCGCCTCCGGCCGGGAGCGGGGTGAGACCCCGCGGACCCCGGTGACCGCCGCGAGCCGCACGACCCAGTCCTGACGCGGGCCCGCGAGCAGGCACCAGTCGGGGCCCACGCGCGCGAGGACGCCGCGCACGGTCCCGACGGCCGGCAGCTCGAGGGCGACCTCCCGGCCCGCGCTGGCCATCAGTCGGCTCGCCAGCGTGACCTCGCGGTACTCCGTGAGGCTGCGCTCCGCGAGCTCGGCCTCGCGCTCGGCGGCGAAGACGCCCTCCGCCTGCTGCTCGAGGTCGTCGAACGTCGCGAAGAGCGACTCCTCCCAGGTCACCGCGGGTGCTTCGGGGAGTCGGCAGGCACCGAGGCGGCGATCCGCTGACGGACCCGCCGGATGCCGGCCCCCGCCGCCGGCGGAACCCGGTCGGGATCGGTCAGCCAGTCGACCAGGGAGGCGTCGTCGGGCACCAGGCCGCTGCGCACGTCGGCGTGCGCCGCGGCCAGCAGCGCCCCGGTCCGGGCCACCGGGGCGTCGTCGCCGACCTCGGCGGCGACCCAGCGGTCCGCCTGCGCGAGCAGGTCGTCGCCGGCCACCTCGTCGCGTCGGGCGCGCAGCGACGCGGCCGCCGCCGGCAGGGCCCCGGCCCCGGCCTCCCCCAGGGAGTCGCGCAGCTCCTGCGCCAGGTCGTCGAGGTGCCGCTCGAGCAGCCACGAGGGCATGCCGCGCGCCGCCAGCAGGCGGGCGAGCCACTCGGTCTGCGAGATCGCCTCCTCCGCTCGCAGGGGCACCAGCCCGGCGAGCCACGCGGAGTCCGAGCTGGCGAACCGGGCGCCGCGCGCGCCGTACCGCGCCTCGTAGTAGGGGTTGGCCGCCCACGTGGCGTGGGCCGCCCGCACGGCGGCGCGCAGCACCGGCGCCTCGGCGACGACCGCATGGTGGCCGGCGTCCGCGTTGACCAGGCTCGCGTCGGCCTGGCGGCCGTGGTCGCGCCGGCCGAGGCCGACGTCGACCCGCCCCACCAGCTCGGCGACGAGCTCGGCCAGCCGGGGCGGCGGTGCGTCCAGCAGCCGCCGAAGCTCCTCGGGATCGATGGTCCCGGCGGCCAGCGAGAGCCGTTCCACCCCGACCACCGACGCGTGGACGGCCGGGTCGTCGAGAAGTCCGGCCTCCTCGCGGCCCGCGTGCTCGCGCAAGAGCGCCCGCGCCTCGCCTGTGGGCATGGCGGCCATCCTGCCGCATCCGTGCCGGCGCCGACCTCCTGCGCCGCCGCTCACCTGTGGAGAGCGGCTTGACCACCTGGTCCCACTCAGCGTTGTATGAGGCAAACCAAGGCAAACGAAGGGATACAGCCGTGAAAAGCATGCGTAGCCATACAAACGGCTACTCTGCACGCATCCGCGCCCTGATCCTGGGTCTCGCAGGATCCGCGCTGGCTCTCGCCGTCGTGGCCGCGGTGGCCACGACGCTGGCAGACCTGCTGCGGCGCCCGGCCGCGGGCGCACCGACGGGTGAGCGGTGGAGGGCGCTCGACTCGGCCCCGCCGGCCGACCTGCTCGCCGGCCTCGCCGCGCTCGTGCTGGCGGCGTGCACGTGCTGGCTCTGGGCGGGGTTCCTGGCCACGCTGGTGCGGGTGTTCGCCGGGGGCGATCCCGCCCGCAGGGCGGCCGGCGTGCCGCACGCCGTCCACCGCGCTGCCCTCGCCGGCTGCGGCCTCGCGCTCGCGGGCGGCGCCCTCGCGCCGGCCGCCGCGATGCCCACCGGCCTGCACGAGGAGCCCGAGCGGGCGTCGCTGCGCGCGCCGAGCGCGGTGGCCACGACTCCGGCCCCCGACGCCACCTGGACCGTGCGACGCGGCGACACCCTGTGGGGCATCGCCCGCGCCTCGCTGGCCGACGTCCCCGGGACCGCGCACCCGCCCGACGAGGCCGTCGCCGCCCGCGTGCGCCTCCTGCACCGGCTCAACCACGAGGTCGTGCCGGACCCCGACCTGATCCTGCCCACCCAGCAGCTCCGGCTGCCGTCCGCCTGAGAGGTCCCCCATGGACACGAGCACACCGGTCCGCCCGGCCCGGCCGGGAGGCCCCGGCCGCCGCCCGCCGCGCCCCACCCCGGTCGGCGCGGTGCAAGGCACCCTCGCCCTGCACCTGCTGGACGACCCCCCCGACCACGTGGACCCGCCCGAGGGCGCCCCGGCGGCCCGGTGGGCGCCGCAGCCGGCCGACGTCGTCCCCATCGACCGGCGCCTGCGGCGCGAGATCGACGCGTGGGCACCCCGGTTCACCCAGGCCGCGGTCGAGGTGGCCGCCGCCGAGCGGCCGGCGCAGCAGCTGCTGCGCTGGACCTCGCCAGAGGTCTACCGCGACCTCGAGCGGCGGGGGCGGCTGGTCGCGCGGGCCAGCGTGCACGACCCCGCCTCCGGGTCGCCCCGGCGGGCCGCGCAGCGAGCGAGCGGGGCCCCCGGCGGCCGCCCCCGCGTGCTGAGCACCCGGGCCTGCGTGGTGAGCGCGACGGCCGTCGAGGTGAGCGCCCACGTGCGGCACGGTCGGCGCTCGCGCGCCGTCGCCGTGCGTTTCGAGCGACGCGAGGACCGCTGGGTCTGCACCGCCCTGGAGTTCGCCTGAGGCGTCAGCCGCCGGCCCGCGTGGTCATGCCGCTCGGGCCGCCCGGCGCGCCGTGGCACTTCTTGTACTTCTTGCCGGAGCCGCAGGGGCAGAGCTGGTTGCGGCCCGTCCTGGCGTACGGGTCCTCCGCGGCGGCGGCGGTCTCACCGTGCACCTCGGCGTCGCCGGTCTCGCTCGGCGCGGAGTACGACAGCTGCTGCGGCCTCTGCTGGGTGCCGAGCCCCTTGGCGCTGACCCGGGGGGCGGCGGCCGGAGCCACCGCCGTCGCCATCGCCTGCGCGCCGGGCGAGAAGTCCTCGTAGTCGAGCTCGCCCTCGGAACCCTCGTCTTCGTCGGAGACCTGCACCTCGAGGTTGAAGAGGTAGCCGACGGCCTCCTCCTTGATGGAGTCCATCATCGCCGCGAACATGTCGAACCCCTCGCGCTGGTACTCCACGAGCGGGTCGCGCTGGGAGTAGGCCCGCAGGTAGATGCCGTCGCGCAGGTAGTCCATCTCGTAGAGATGGTCGCGCCACTTGCGGTCGAGCACCGAGAGCACCACCTGGCGCTCCAGCTCCCGCATCACCTCGGAGCCGACCTCGGCCTCGCGCCGCTCGTACGCCGCCAGCGCGTCGGCGCGGATGTCCTCGACGACCGCCTCGCGGCTCATGTTGGCCCGGCCGCCCGCCTCCTTCTCGAGCGTCTCGATCGAGAGCGAGATCGGGTAGAGCTGCCCGAGGGCCGACCAGAGCTGCTCGAGGTCCCAGTCCTCGGCGAACTCCTGCGTGGACGCCCGCACGTAGCCGGAGACCACGTCCTCGAGGAAGCCGCGGATCTGCTCCCGCAGGTCCGCGCCCTCCAGCACCTCCCGGCGCTCGTCGTAGATCACCTTGCGCTGGCGGTCCATCACGTCGTCGTACTTCAGGACGTTCTTGCGGGAGTCGAAGTTCTGGGACTCGACCTGGCCCTGCGCGCTCGCGATCGCGTTGGTGACGCGCTTGTTCTCGATCGGGACGTCGTCGGGGACCTTCAGGACCTGAAGCACGCGGTCCACCCAGTCGGACTTGAACAGCCGCATCAGCTCGTCCTGCAGCGAGAGGTAGAACCGCGACTCGCCGGGGTCGCCCTGGCGACCGGAGCGGCCGCGCAGCTGGTTGTCGATGCGCCGGGACTCGTGCCGCTCCGTGCCGACGACGTAGAGGCCCCCGAGCTCCTTGACCTCGTCGTGCTCCGCCGCGACCTGGTGCTCGACGCGGTCCACCGCGGCCGGCCAGGCCTCCTCGTAGGCCTCGGCGGTGTCGCCCGTCGGCTCGAGGCCCTGCTCGCGCAGGTGCTGGTCGGCGAGGAACTCGACCGAGCCGCCGAGCATGATGTCGGTGCCGCGGCCGGCCATGTTGGTGGCCACCGTGACCGCCCCGCGGTGGCCCGCCATCGCCACCACCTTGGCCTCGTCGGCGTGCTGCTTCGCGTTCAGCACCGCGTGCGGGACGCTCCTCTGCTTCAGCAGCCTCGAGACCAGCTCGGACTTCTCCACGGAGACGGTGCCCAGCAGCACCGGCTGGCCCCGGCGCTGACGCTCCGCGACGTCCTCGATGACGGCGTCGTACTTGGCCTCCTCCGTCCGGTAGACCAGGTCGGCGAGGTCCTCGCGGATCATCGGCTTGTTCGTCGGGATCTGCACGACGCCGAGGCCGTAGATCTTGTCGAACTCGCTCGCCTCCGTCATGGCCGTGCCGGTCATGCCGGAGAGCTTGGAGTAGAGGCGGAAGAAGTTCTGCAGCGTGATCGTCGCGAGCGTCTGGTACTCCTCGCGGATCTGCACGCCCTCCTTGGCCTCGATCGCCTGGTGCAGGCCGTCGTTGTAGCGCCGGCCCGACAGGATGCGGCCCGTGTGCTCGTCGACGATCAGAACCTCGCCGTTGAGGACGACGTACTCCTTCTCCCGGCGGAACAGCTCCTTGGCCTTGATGGAGTTGTTCATGAAGGAGATCAGCGGGGTGTTCACGGAGTCGTAGAGGTTCTCGATCCCGAGGTGGTCCTCGACCTTGGTGATGCCGGGCTCGAGGGCGGAGATCGTCCGCTTCTTCTCGTCGACCTCGTAGTCGACGTCGCGCTCCAGCTTGCGGGCGATGCGCGAGAACTCGCCGTACCACTTCACCTCGTCCTGCGTCGGGCCCGAGATGATCAGCGGGGTGCGCGCCTCGTCGATCAGGATCGAGTCGACCTCGTCCACGATCGAGAAGTGGTGGCCCCGCTGGACGCAGTCCTCCAGCGAGGAGGCCATGTTGTCGCGCAGGTAGTCGAAGCCGAGCTCGTTGTTGGTGGCGTAGGTGATGTCGCAGCCGTACTGACCGCGCCGCTCGTCCGGCCGCATGTGCGGCAGGATCACGCCGACGCTCAGCCCGAGGAAGGCGTGGATGCGGCCCATCATCTCGGACTGGTACTGCGCCAGGTAGTCGTTGACGGTGACGATGTGCACGCCCTTGCCCGAGAGGGCGTTGAGGTAGGCCGGCATCGTCGAGACGAGCGTCTTGCCCTCGCCGGTCTTCATCTCGGCGATGTTGCCGAGGTGCAGCGCCGCGCCACCCATCACCTGGACGTCGAAGTGGCGCTGCCCGAGGACCCGCTTGGCCGCCTCGCGGACCGTCGCGAAGGCCTCGGGCATCAGGTCGTCCTCGGTCTCCCCGGTCGCCAGGCGCTCGCGGAGCTCGTCCGTCATGGCCCGCAGCTCGTCGTCCGACATGGCGACGAAGTCGTCCTCGATGGCGTTGACCGCCTTGGCCACGGCCTCGAGCTGGCGCAGGATCTTCCCCTCGCCGATGCGAAGGACCTTGTCGAGGATCGCGGGCACTACAAGCCTCTTCCGGTTTGGTGATGAGGGCCGTCGGCCATGCTACCCACCGAGCCCATCGCGCACGGCCGTCCCCGCTCAGGGGCGCACGGCCACGCCGCGCGCGTGCGGCGCGGCGGGCGCGCGCGACCCCTCCGGGAACGCGTACCGCTGCACGTCCTCGACCTCCAGCCCCGCCGCGCGGATCGCCGCCACGGTGTCCCGGGCGGTGTGGCAGCCGCCGAAGAGCCGCGGCCAGAAGGTCCGGTCCAGGCCCCGCTGCACCCGCGCGACGGCGTCGCGCTCGCCCCGCACGTGCTCCATGAACAGCAGCCGGCCCCCCGGCCGCAGCACCCGTCGGGCCTCGGCCAGCGCCACCGCTTGGTCGGGCACGGAGCACAGGACCAGGAAGCAGACCACGGTGTCGGCGGACTCGTCGGGCACGGGAAGCCGCTCCGCGACGCCCTCGACCACGTCGGTCGGCGCGGGGGCCGCGTGGGCCCGGGCCGCGGCAAGCTCCCGCAGCCGGGGCTCGGGCTCGACCGCCAGGACACGCGTCACCGCCGCCGGGTAGTGCGGGAGGTTCGCCCCGTCACCGGCGCCGATCTCGACGACGACGCCGGACGCGCCGGCGAGCACGTGCAACCGCTGCTCGGCGAGGCCGTGCCGCTCCAGCAACGGCGCGAGACGCGCCCAGAAGCGCGCGAACAGCGGATGACGTTCAGTCACGGGCGAACACCTCGGCGGCGAGGGGCCCCGCGAGGTCCCCGCGGTCGGCGACAGCCACCTCGCCCAGTCCCAGCCAGCCTGCCATCCGGTGCAGCTCGGCGGCCAGGGCGGCCGCCGTCTCCGGCGGGGCGTCGGACTCCGCGTGCGCCCCCGGCACCAGCAGTCGTCCGGTCGCCCGGTCCGCCTTGAGGTCGACCCGGGCGACGAGGCGGTCGTCGAGGAGGAAGGGCAGCACGTAGTAGCCGTGCACCCGCCGCTCCGGTGGGACGTAGATCTCGATGCGGTAGCGGAACCCGAACAGCGCCTCCGTGCGGGCGCGCTCCCAGCACACCGGGTCGAACGGGCTCAGCAGCGTGCGCGCCTCGACCCGCCGGGGCACCCGCGCCCCGACGTGCAGGTAGGCCGGCCGGTCCCAGCCCTCGACGGCGACCGGTGAGAGCTCGCCCTCCTCGACCAGCGAGTCGACCGCCGCCCGCGCGTCGGCGAGCAGCGGCATCCGGTAGTAGTCGCGGAGGCAGCCGACGGTGGCGACGCCGTGCGAGCGTGCCGCCCGCCGCACCAGCTCGCGGTCGGCCTCGGCCGTCGTCGGCGTCGGCCGGGCGAGGACGTCGGGGGGCAGGACCCGCCCCGGCAGGTCGTAGCGCGGCTCGAACTGGGGCGTGCGGCCGGCGATGGCCAGCTCGCCGGTCATGTAGAGCAGGTCGAGCGCCTTGCGGGCCTCGGACCAGTTCCACCCCCAGTGCTCGGTGCGCCGCGGGGCTCCGTCGTCGAGGTCGCCGGCCGTGCAGGCACCGCGTTTTGCGACGGCGTCACGCACCTGCACGAGGAGGTCGTCACCGACCCCCGCGAACCACTTGCCACGGCGCTCGGCATACCAGCGCATGCGGTGTCGCATCACGGGCCACAGGTCGACGGGCATCAGGGCCTGGACGTGCGCCCAGTACTCGACGAGCCGGCGCGGGCGCGCCTCGGCGGCGCGGTGCAGGAGGTCCGGGTCGTAGGGGCCCATCCGGCTGTACAGGGGCATGTAGTGCGCCCGCCGCAGCACGTTGACCGAGTCGACCTGGAGCACCCCCGTCCGCGCGACGGTGCGGCGGAGGGTGGCCATGGTGGGCCGGGCATGCGGGGGATCGCAGAAGCCCTGCGCCGCGAGCGCCACGCGCCGCGCCTGGGCGCGGGAGAGACGCTCCGGCCGCCGGCTCACGCGGGGCCGGGGCGCCGGGTCCCCGGGGTCACGGGATGTCGAGGAGCTTCTCGCGAACGGCGTACATGACCGCCTCCATGCGCGAGTGCAGCTGCAGCTTCTCCAGGATGTTGCGCACGTGGTTCTTGACGGTGTTCTCGCTGATGAAGAGCCGGCGGGCGATCTCGCGGTTGTTCATGCCCTCCGCGACCAGGCGGAGGACCTCCAGCTCACGCTCCGTGAGGCGCAGCGCAGAGCCCTGGGTCCGCTCGGGGCGAGACATCTGCTTGAACTCGTCGATCAGCTTGACAGCCATGCTGGGGCTGATCAGCGACTGGCCCTCGGCGACGACGCGGACGGCCTGGGCGACCTCGTCGATGGACGAGTCCTTCAGCAGGTAGCCCGACGCACCCCCCTTCACCGCCTCGTAGAGGTCCGCCTCCTCGTCGGAGACGGTGAGCATGATGATCCTGGCGTCCGGGACCTTCTCCTTGATGGCGAGGCAGGCCTCGATGCCCGAGCGTCCCGGCATGCGCACGTCGAGGAGCACCACGTCGGGATCGCTCAGGCTGGCCAGCTCGATGCCCTGGTCCCCGTCGCCCGCCTCCCCCACGACCTCGATCCCGGGCTCCGCGGCGAGCAGCATCGTCACCCCGCGGCGGAACAGCTCCTGGTCGTCGACGACCAGGACCCGCACGGTCCGGGTGGTCAGGTCCAACCCCATGGGCACGTCCGTCATGTCGGGATCCTCCCATGGGGGGCACCCGCCCGGGGTCCGTTCGGACCATCGCGATCTCACCCGAACGGGGGGGCTGGCGGGACGGAAGGCCCCTCGGGCCCGGTCGGCCGGCGGCTCAGCTCAGACCGCCTCCTCCTCGCCGAGCTCGAGCGAGATCACGCCGTAGTCGTAGCCACGGCGGCGGTACACCACCGCCGGGCGCTCGCTCTCCTTGTCGACGAAGAGGTAGAAGTCGTGGCCCACGAGCTCCATCTCGTAGAGCGCCTGGTCGAGGGTCATCGGGGTGGCCCGGTGGGTCTTCTCGCGCACCACCAGCGGCCCGTCCCCGTCCACGGCCACGGGCCCGACGTGCCGCTCGTAGACGTGCCCCTGCTCCTCGGACGCGGCGCCCGACGTGGCCTCGTCGCCGTCCGGGAGCCCGTCCGGCACGACGTCGGCCATCGCCTCGCCCACGGAGACGGGGCGGTGCTTGCCGCGGTGCACCCGTCGGCGGTCCGCCGCGCGGCGCATCTGGGAGGCCATCTTGTCGACGGCGAGGTCGAGGGCGCCCATCTTGTCCTCGGCGGCGGCCTCGGCCCGGATCACGGGGCCCTTGGAGAACGCAGTCAGCTCGATGCGCACGGCTCGGTCGTGCTGCCGGGGGTTCCGCTCCTTCTCGAGCTCGACCTGGACCCGCTGGATGCGGTGGTCGTGCTTCTCGAGCTTGGTGAGCTTCTCCTCGACATGACTGCGGAATCGGTCCGACACCTCGCAGTGCCTGCCCGTGACCACGACGTCCATGTGCAACCTCCCGTGCTGTTGGGTGTGGGTCAGTCCCCGAACCCCCGCCTGGGGGAAGGAGTCCGCCCGGCCGACCTGGTCTTCGTCCCCACAGTCGCCTGCTGAGGTGCTCGCGGCTCGTCTGCCGTCCCCGGCACCACTACTGACCTTCTCCCGGACACCGCCACGCCGTGCGGCGGGACCGGGGCAGGGCTTACTTCTAAGCCGCACCGTGATCGGTGGCCGGTCCACACGGACCGACCGACCTTACGTGGGCCGTTTTGCCTGCGACTGGCATCGGCTTGTCGCCTCGGCGCCCGGGGTGTCCCGTGCGACGCGACGACGCAACCACGGACCCGGGCGGACTCCATGCACGGACGGTAGTGCGTCGGGGGCCCGGAGGAAAGCCGGTCACCCCCGGCCTGGACCGGAGGTCCCGGGCGGCGGCCCCTCGACCGGCCGGCGCCGCGGGGTCGCGGCCACCGCGGCACCGCCGAGGACGGGGACTCCGGCGGCGGCGAGCGCGCGCTGGGCCTCGCCCATGGTGGCGCCCGTGGTGATGACGTCGTCGCAGACGATCACGGCGGCGCGGCGGCCACCGCGGGCCGCCCGGCGCAACGCCGCCGGACGGATGGCCAGCGCGCCCGCGAGGTTGGCGGCGCGAGCGGCGGCGTCCAACCCCGCCTGGTCCACCACGCCGCCGCGGTGGCGCAGGAGGTCCACCGCGGCGACGGGCACGCAGGCGCGGCGCAGGACGCCGGCCGCTCCCCGCGTCAGGGTGCGCATCGGCGCGTGCCCCCGGGACCGGTCGCTGCCGGGGCGGGACGGGACCGGCACGAGCAGGACGGCGCATCCCTGCCCTCCCCCGGTGTCGAGCAGCAGCTCGGCGCAGGAGAGCGCCAGCAGCCTGGCCATCAGCGGCGCGTGGGCGTGCCGGGCGTGCTCCTTGTGGCCGATCACGAGGGTGCGCAGGAGCCCGTCGTACTCCCCGGCCGCCCAGGGGCGGACCAGCCCCGGGGGTGACGGGTCGGGGTCGGCGGGCCGGGCCCTCGCCGGGAGCCCGGCCGCGCAGGCACCGCACAGCAGCCGGCCCGGCCGGCCGCAGCCCTCGCAGGAGGATCCGGTCAGCAGGTCCCAGGCGGCGTCGGCAAGCACGGCCCCGAGCCGAGCACCGGCGCGAGGGTCGGGTCGGGCGCGGAGGCGGGCCTGGGGAAGGAGCCGGCCGTCCGGTCGCCTGTGGACGCGGTCAGCCCACGAAGCTGAGCGCGGTCAGGTCCTCCGGGAACGGGCCGACCAGCTCGTCGGGCGACCGGAGGGAGATGATGCCCTCGGGCGTGCGGACGTAGACGGGCTCCGAGGCCACGGGCGACGACGCGATGCGGAGCACCCGCTCGCGCAGCAGGTCGGAGGAGCCGTCGTCGTCGAGGCTGGCCGGCGACCCGTCGACGGCCAGGGTGCGCAGCTCGGTCAGCTCGCCCCCCAGCCGGTTGACGACGACGACGTCGGTCGGCGAGCTCCAGCCCAGGTCGCGCACCTGGAACGCCTCGCCGCCCGGCCCGAGCTCCGCCGGCGCACCCACCCCCAGGACGCGACCCGAGCGGGGATCCACCCGCACGCGGCTGACCCGGATGACGTCGCCGCCCCGCGCGTCGGGTCGGTCGAGGACCGTCACGAGCCGGGAGCCGTCGCGCGAGACGAGCACCTGCTGCACGTCGCGCCGGCCCGTCACCCCGGGGACCCGGACGCGGCGGCGCTCCTCGCCGCGGGCCACGGAGACCCGCACGCCGTCCGGGGTCCGGTCGACGAGCCACAGTCGTCCGTCGTGGTCCCAGGCCGGGCGCAGCAGGTTCGAGCCGGGGTAGCGGACGACGCTCGCCCCGGCCTCCTCGTCCACCGGTCCCAGCCAGGCAGCGCTGCCGTCGCGCGAGATCCCGGCGACCCGCGTGGCCCGCAGGCCCACGGCCAGGTCGCGCAACGCGTAGTCGCCCGATCCCAGCGGCCCGCTGACCGGCTCCGTCCCCCCGGGGGTGACGACGACCACCCGGCCCCGGCGGAGGCCGAAGAGCTGAGAGCTGGAGGTCAGCAGCGTGGGGTCCACGTCGGCGTACGCCTCCACGGGCAGCTCGGACGGCCCGTCGGGCGCGCTGATGGGCTCGCCGCCGATGCTCAGCCGGAGGGCGCGGATGCCGGGGTCCTGACGCAGCGTCCAGGCCAGCTGGGCGAGCGCGAGCCCCCGGGCCGCCGGGGGCAGGGCGGCCGGGTCGCCCTGGAGCGAGACCTCGGCGACGCCCTCGGTGGAGACCACCACCGAGAGCTCGACGGCGGTGCCCGGCGGGAGGAAGCTCCGCTCGACGCCGCGCAGGGCGCCCCCCGGCCCGGCCAGGAGCCCCCGCACGAGGCCCGTCGCGAGCTGCTCGCCCTGGGGCAGCCACACGGGCTCCGGCACCAGCACGGTGGCCGTGGGGTCGAAGAAGTGGAGGTTGACCCGGCGGAACTGCTGGGCGAACCACGCCTGCGGCACGACGAGGGCGTCGGGGGCGTCGGCGATCCGCCACTCGCCGTCCTCCTGCACGAGGGGAAGGCTGAGATCGGTCTCCCCGGACGACGTCGACCCGCGCCAGCGCCCGCGGCCATCGAGCCGGGCGGTCCCCCGGAGCCCGACCGTCACCACGGTGGTGCCCCTCGGAGGCCCGCTCTCCTCATAGGTGAGGATCCCGCGGTCGGGGTCCCAGTCGGTCTGCTCGTCCTCCGCGAGGAACTGCCGCGCCACGCTGGGCTGCAGCGGCACGGCGGTCATCGCGTCGAGGAAGTGCCGCACCACGTCGCGCGGGGACTCCCCGGGCTGCGGCGGCTTGGGCACGTAGGCGACCCCCGGGCCCCGCACCTCGGACTGCGGGTCCTCCGAGACGACGACGGGACCGTCCTGCGGGAGCGCCACGCAGCCGGCCGCCGGCAGCAGGGCCAGCAGGAGCAGGAGGCGGCGCCGCGGCATCACGTGCGGACCCCGGGGGGCGAGGAGCGGCCGGGGGGCAGCGCGGGCGGGGCCTCCCCGCCCGGCGGGGGCGGGCCCGGGGCCCGGCGTCCCGCGTCCGCGTCGTGGGGCACCAGGGGCAGGGGCGACGAGCGCAGCGGTTGTCCCGCGCGGCGCGGCAGCGTGAGCCGGAACTGGGCACCCTCGCCCGGGCGCCCCCAGGCCTGCAGCCAGCCGCCGTGCAGGTGGGTGTCCTCCAGCGAGATCGACAGGCCCAGTCCGGTGCCGCCGCTGGCGCGGTCGCGCGCCGGGTCGGCGCGCCAGAAGCGGTTGAACACGAGCGCCGACTCCCCGGCGGCCAGGCCCACCCCGTAGTCCCGCACGGCGATCGCGGAGGCCTGCCCGTCCGTCGCGACGCGGATGACGATCTCCCGGCGCTCCGCGTGGTCGATGGCGTTGGTGACGAGGTTGCGCACGATCCGCTCCACGCGGCGCACGTCGGCCTCGGCGAGGCAGGGGCGGGCGGGGGCGCGCACCACGACCGAGGTGCCCCGCTGCTGCGCCAGCGGACGGGTGGCGTGCGCCACCCGGTGCGCCACGTCGACGAGGTTGACGTCGTCGAGCTCCAGCACCGCGGCGCCCGCGTCGAAGCGGCTGATCTCGAGCAGGTCGGCCAGGAGCGTCTCGAAGCGGTCGAGCTCGGTCTGCAGCAGCTCGGCGGCGCGGCTGGTCGCGGGATCGAAGCCCGCGCGCGCGTCGTGCAGGACGTCGCCGGCCATCCGGACGGTCGTCAACGGGGTGCGCAGCTCGTGGGAGACGTCGGAGACGAAGCGGCGCTGCACCCGGCTCAGCTCCTCCAGCTGGCGGATCTGGCGCTGCAGGTTGGACGCCATCTGGTTGAACGACGAGGCCAGGCGGGCGAGGTCGTCCTCGCCGGTCACCCGCAGGCGCTCCTGCAGCTGCCCCGCCGCCAGGCGTTCGGCGACGCGGCGGGCCATCCGGATCGGGGTGACCACCTGCCGCGCGACGAGCCAGGTGACCCCCGCGACCAGCACCAGCAGCAGCCCCCCGGCGGTGAGCAGCGCCCGCGTCACCAGCGCGAGCGTCTCCTGCTCCTCGTCCAGCGGGAAGAGGTAGTACAGGGTGTAGGTCTGCCCGTCGGCCGGCAGCCGCACCTGCGAGCCGACCACCACGCCGGGGCCGGTGCGCAGCTCGGCCGCCGGGTCGCTCGCGACGATCCGCGAGTAGGTCCAGGCCACGTCACCGGAGGAGCGGAAGTGCTCCTGGAGCTCCTCGGGGACGCTGGTGGGGTCGAGTCCGTCGGTGAAGAGCGCCCCACCGGCCGGGAGGCGCGTGCCGTCCTCCCCCGAGCCCGCGAGGACGACGCCGAAGCCGCGGCTGGCGCCGCGCAGGATGATCGGCTCGACCAGCTGGGTGCGCTGCGCCACGGCATCGACCTCGGTGCCCGGTGCCGCCACGAGCCGCTGCTCGGCCTCCGCGGTCTCGTTCTCCGCCTCGGCGACCACGGCGTCCACGCGGTTGCCCAGCAGCCCCTCGCGGGTCTGCTGCAGCAGGAGCCAGCCCACCGCGCCCACCACCGCGGCCGAGAGCAGCAGCGTGCTGGCGACGACCCGCATCTGGATGGACCGCCGCCAGAAGGTCAGCGCCCGGCGCAGGGGCGCGGAGCCGTCCGCCACGGCTCCAGCCTAGGCGTCGGTGTCGCTGTGGCCTCAGGCGTTGCCGGCCTTGTAGCCCACGCCGCGCACGGTGACGACGATCTCGGGGTTCTCGGGATCGTGCTCGACCTTGGAGCGCAGCCGCTGCACGTGCACGTTGACCAGCCGCGTGTCCGCCGCGTGGCGGTATCCCCAGACCTGCTCGAGCAGGACCTCGCGCGTGAACACCTGCCATGGCTTGCGCGCCAGGCAGACGAGCAGGTCGAACTCCAGCGGCGTGAGGCCGATGGCGCGGCCGTCGCGGGTGACGTGGTGTCCGGCGACGTCGATCGAGAGGTCGCCGACGTGGAGGACCTCGGGGGCGCGGACCTCGTGCCGGCGGACCCTCGCCCGGATCCGCGCGACGAGCTCCTTCGGCTTGAACGGCTTGACGATGTAGTCGTCGGCGCCGGACTCGAGGCCGACCACCACGTCGACGGTGTCGCCCTTGGCGGTCAGCATCACGATCGGGACGCCGGACTCGGCGCGGATCTCCTTGCAGACGTCGATGCCGTCCCGGCCGGGCAGCATCAGGTCGAGCAGGACGAGGTCGGGGCGGTGGTCGCGGAACTCGTCCATGGCGAGGTCGCCGTGCGCGCACACCCGTGGTTCGAAGCCCTCCTGCCGCAGCACGATCGCCAGCATCTCGGCCAGCGACGCGTCGTCGTCGATGACGAGGACGCGTCCCCGCTGGATCAGGTCGTTCATGCTCGGTCTCGTCTCGCGCAGGTGAACCGGCCCGGGACGAACCGGCACGGGGCCGGGCGCGCGCCGTGGCGCGGTCCCGACCCCGTGTCCAGTGTCGCAGGCACCTGGGAGTCCCTGTGGGATCTCAGGTGCGTCGCGCTCAGTAGCGGTACTCGTCCGGCTTGTAGGGACCGCCCACCGGCAGGCCGAGGTACTGCGACTGGGTCTCGGTCAGCTCGGTGAGGTTCACGCCGAGCGCCGGCAGGTGCAGGCGCGCGACCTCCTCGTCGAGGTGCTTGGGCAGCACGTAGACGCCGGTCGGGTACTCCTCGGTCTTGGTGAAGATCTCGATCTGCGCCAGCACCTGGTTGGTGAAGGAGTTCGACATCACGAACGACGGGTGACCGGTCGCGTTGCCGAGGTTCATCAGCCGGCCCTCGGACAGGATGATCACCTTGGGCCCGTCGGGGAACTCGAAGACGTCCACCTGGGGCTTCACCGTCGTGCGCTGGATGCCCGGCCAGGACTCGAGCCCGGCCATGTCGATCTCGTTGTCGAAGTGCCCGATGTTGCCGACGATGACCTGGTTCTTCATCCGGCTCATCTGCTCGGCGGAGACGACGCCCAGGTTGCCGGTCGCGGTGATGATGATGTCCGCGTAGGGCAGGACGTTCTCCAGGGTGTCGACCTGGTAGCCGTCCATCGCCGCCTGCAGCGCGCAGATGGGGTCGATCTCGGTGACGATCACCCGGGCGCCCTGGCCGCGCAGCGAGTCCGCGGAGCCCTTGCCGACGTCGCCGTAGCCGCAGATCACGACGGTCTTCCCGCCGATCAGGACGTCGGTGGCGCGGTTGATGCCGTCGACCAGCGAGTGGCGGCAGCCGTACTTGTTGTCGAACTTCGACTTGGTGACCGCGTCGTTGACGTTGATCGCCGGGAAGAGCAGCGAGCCCTCGCGCATCATGTCGACGAGTCGGTGGACGCCGGTGGTGGTCTCCTCGGTGACGCCCTTGATCTCGTTCGCGATCTTGGTGAAGCGCTCCGGGGTCTGCTTCAGCGACTCGGTGAGCGCGGTGAAGAGGACCTTCTCCTCGGCGCTGCCGGCGTCGGCCGGGTTCGGGGCCTCACCCTTCTTCTCGGCCTCGACGCCGAGGTGGATGAGCAGGGTGGCGTCGCCGCCGTCGTCGAGGATCATGTTGGCGAACCGCCCCTCGGGCCAGTCCACGACCTGCTGGGTGCACCACCAGTACTCCTCCAGCGTCTCGCCCTTCCAGGCGAAGACCGGGACGCCCTGGGGGTTCTCCGGGGTGCCGTTCGGGCCCACGACGACCGCGGCGGCCGCGTGGTCCTGGGTGGAGAAGATGTTGCAGGAGGCCCAGCGCACCTCGGCGCCCAGGTCGACCAGCGTCTCGATGAGGACCGCGGTCTGGATGGTCATGTGCAGCGAACCGATGATGCGGGCGCCGGCGAGCGGCTTCTGGTCACCGTAACGCTCCCTCATCTTCATCAGGCCGGGCATCTCGTGCTCGGCGAGGGTGATCTCGGTGCGGCCGTAGTCGGCCAGCGAAAGATCGGCAACCTTGAAGTCCATGCGGGAAAGCTCCTGTGGTGTAGGTCTCGGGTAGGACTGGTCGACCACGGTAGTGCGACCCCGGCCCGACTCCCGAATCCTCGGCGCCCCTCCCGCCGCGGCCCCCGCCCCGGAGCGGAGTCAGGCGTCCGTCGCGACCCGGACGATATCCGGCTCGAGATAGATCACGCGCGCCGTGGGCTCGGCCCGGCGGACGGCGGCCTCCGCGGCGTCGATGGCCGACGCGACCTGCACGGACGTGGCATCCGGCGACACCCCGATCTTGGCCGCGACGAGCAGCTCGTCCGGCCCGAGGTGCAGCGTCCGGGCATGGATCACGCGCTCGACCCCGTCGGCGGACTCCAGCGCGGCCCGGATCCGCCGCCTCGCCTTCGGGTGCGCCGCCTCGCCGACCAGCAGGCTCTTGGTCTCCACGGCCAGGATGAACGCGACGGTCACCAGCAGCAGGCCGATCAGGGTGGTGCCGGCGACGTCGAGGTACTCGTTGCCGGTCAGCAGCGTCAGCGAGACCGCCACGAAGGCGAACCCCAGGCCGAGGAGCGCGGCGAAGTCCTCCAGCAGGATCACGGGCAGCTCGGGCTGCTTGGCCCGGCGGATGAAGCGCCAGTAGCTGGCCTCGCCGCGCACCTTGTCGGTCTCCCGGACCGCGGTGCGGAACGAGAGGCCCTCCAGCACGATCGCCACGCCGAGCACGAGGAGCGGCACCCAGCGCCGCCAGTCGTCCGGGATCGTCGACTCGCCCTCGGCGAGCTGGTGGTACTTGTGGTAGGCCTCGTAGAGCGCGAACAGTCCGCCGACGCTGAAGAGCACGATCGAGACGATGAAGGCGTAGACGTAGCGCTCGCGCCCGTAGCCGAAGGGGTGCTCCTCGGTGGCCTCCCGGTCCGCCCGGTTCTTGCCGAGCAGCAGCAACCCCTGGTTGCCGGAGTCGGCGACCGAGTGGATGGCCTCGGCCAGCATCGAGGAGATGCCGGTGAGCAGGAAGGCCGCGAACTTCGTGACGGCGATGCCGAGGTTCGCCGCCAGCGCCGCGACGATGGCCTTGGTCCCGCCCTCACCCGCCATGGCCGAGAGGCTAGCGGGTCGTGCCCCTCAGTCGACGACCGTGCCGAGCGCCAGGAACTGGGCCACGTAGGAGCCGGTCAGGACGAGGGAGGCATACCGGGCCAGCTCGTGCCGCGCCTGCGTGTCGAGGGTCTCCACGCGGACGCCGCGCGAGTGCGCCGCCTCCTCGAGCCGGCCGCGGTCCCCGTCCCCGGCGGGATCCGACGTGCCGTCGTCCAGCACCACCAGCGACGGCCGGTCCCCCGGCGTGCCGGCGTCCGCATAGGGGTCGGCGAAGACGTCACGCGGACGGGCCGCCTCGAGCACGGGCAGCAGCCGCTCGGCGTCGCCGGCCAGCGCGTTGCGACCCGTGGCGCGGCGCAGCGCCTCGGAGACCCGGCGCGCGGCGCGCGCCGCCAGCACCGACCCTCCCCACACCAGCGGGGTGCTGTCGGCGAGGGAGATGGCCAGCGCCTTGGCCGGGTTCACCGCCAGGTCGCGGTGGGGGGAGCACTCCACCGCCACCTGGTCGAGCGAGTCCGCGACCTCGTCGGCGTCGGTGTGCGGACCCAGGGCGAGTCCCTCGAGGTGCCCGAGCATCACCACTGCGGTCGCCAGCTGGTCTCTGGTGGTCGTCGGGAGCACGGTGCTCCAGCGACCCCGCGCGTGCTCCGCCACGAGCGAGGGGTCGGGGCAGGCGACCACCACGCGGCACCCGCGGCGCACCGCCTCGGCGACCGCGGACGCGGACCCCACGTCGGCGCCCTCGGGGGCCAGCATCACCACCAGGTCGAGCCCACCGGCCCAGCCGGGCAGGCCCGGACCGGGCCAGGCGACGAACGGGACCGGGCACGACGGCTCCAGCACCGCGCGCAGCAACCGGCTGTCCGGTCCGGCGGCGATCACCGCCCGGGGCCGGGCCTCGTCGTCGCGGGGGTCGTCGCGGGGGTCGGTGCCCGAGCCGGCGGCCCGCGCGTCGGCCACCTCGCGGCGCACGCGCGACCCGGACTCGGCCAGCCGGCGAAGGGCCGCGTCGACCGTGCTCAGCGCGCGTTCGTCGTCCAGCCGCGCCTCGTCGAACCAGGTCGTCATCGCGGGCCCCTCGCTCAGGCCGGGGACCGGGCCTCGTCGACCAGCAGCACCGGGATGCGGTCGCGCACCGGATAGGCCAGGCCGCAGCCGGAGCACACCAGCTCGGAGGCGGCCTCGTCCGGGACGAGGCCCCCGTGACAGGACGGACAGGCGACCATCGCCAGCAGGTCGGGGTCGAGGCCCAGCGGGCCGGTCTCGCTCTCCATGTGGGTCCTCTCTCGCCGGGTTCGGGGCTCAGCCGCGGATCAGGGCCAGGGCCTCGTCGCGCACCCGCTCCATGGTGGCGACGTCCCGGCCCTCGGCGTTCAGCCGCAGCAGCGGCTCGGTGTTCGATGCGCGCACGTTGAACCACCACTCGTCGTGGGCGACCGTCAGGCCGTCGAGCTCGTCGAGCGTGACGCCGTCGTGGCCGTCGTAGGTCGACCGGATGCGGTCCAGCACGCCGCGCTGGTCCTCGACCGTGCTGTTGATCTCGCCGCTCAGCGAGTACCGCTCGTAGCGGCGCAGCAGGCCCGAGAGCGGCTCGTCGGTGCCGGCCAGCGCGGCCAGCACGTGCAGCGCCGCCAGCATCCCGGAGTCGGCCCGCCAGAAGTCCCGGAAGTAGAAGTGCCCGCTGTGCTCGCCACCGAAGACGGCGTCGGTCTCCGCCATCGTGGCCTTGATGTAGCTGTGCCCCACCCGCGTGCGCACCGGCCGACCGCCGCGCTCGGCGACCAGCTCCGGCACGGCGCGGCTGGTGATCAGGTTGTGGATCACCGCGGCCCCGGGGTTGCGGTCGAGCTCGCGGTCGGCGATGAGCGCGGTCAGGATCGACGGCGAGACCGCTCGACCCTGCTCGTCGACGAGGAAGCACCGGTCGGCGTCGCCGTCGAAGGCCAGTCCCGCGTCGGCGCCCTCGGCGAGGACCCGCTGCTGGAGGTCGACCAGGTTCTCGGCCTCGATGGGGTTGGCCTCGTGGTGGGGGAAGCTCCCGTCGAGCTCGAAGTACATCGGCACCAGCTCGACCGCGTCCTCCAGCCGCTCGAAGACGGCCGGCGCCGTCAGGCCCGCCATCCCGTTCCCGGCGTCGGCGACCACCTTCAGGTGGCGGCCCCGGACGGGCGCCAGCGAGATGAGGTGGGCCGCGTACGCCGCGAGCACGTCGTGGTGGCTGATGGTGCCGGGCTGCGCGGCGGCGGGGAGGTCGCCGGCGGCGACCAGGTCGCGGATCTCGGCCAGCCCCGTGTCGGTCCCGACCGGTTGGGCGCGCTCCCGGCAGAGCTTGATCCCGTTGTACTGCGACGGGTTGTGCGAGGCGGTGAACATCGCCCCGGCGTGGCCGAGGTGGCCCGAGGCGAAGTAGAGCTGGTCGGTCGAGGCGAGCCCGATCAGGACGACGTCCGCCCCCGCCCCGGCGGCCCCGTCGGCGAAGGCGCCCGCCATGCCCGGCGAGCTCGGTCGCATGTCGTGCCCCACGACCACGGTCGGCGCTCCGGTGACCGCCACGAACGCCGCACCGACCCGGCGTGCCAGCTCCTCGTCGAGCTGCTCGGGGACCGTGCCCCGCACGTCGTAGGCCTTGAAGATTGCGGCGAGATTGGCGGGGTCGAGCGTGCCGGTCCTCTGCTCCATGGGCGGGACTCTAGCCCGCGCGCCCGGCCCCCGCCGACCGGTCAGTCCGAGGTGAGCACCCGGAGGTGACCGCGCCGGCCGCTCTCCCGACCCGGCGGCGCGGGCGGCTGCTCGGACGGGTGCCGGGGTGCCTGCGGGGCCCCGGGTCCCGGCTCGTGCACCGCGCCCCTCGGTCCCGTCGCGGCCTCCGGCGGCGCCGGCCTCGCGGCCTCGCGCACCGCGTCCGCGAGGGCGAGCAGGTCGTCCTCGGAGGGACCCGTCGCCTCCGGGTCCGCGGCCAGCCTGAGCACCTCCCAACCGCGCGGGGCCGAGAGACCCTCGGCGTGGTGGTCGCAGAGGTCGTAGGCGTGCGGCTCCGCGTAGGTGGCGAGCGGGCCCAGCACAGCGGTCTTGTCCGCGTAGACGTAGGTCAGCGTGGACGTCGCCGGGCGCCCGCACGCGGTGCGCGAGCAGCGACGGGCGGAATTCACACGCGCGACGCTACCGGGCTGCGGGCGCCTCGCCGACTAGGCTCGCGGCGTGCCCGCCTCGCCCTCCCACAGCCGCGACCGCCGGGGCCGCGGCATGCGCGGGCCCGGCGTGCTGGAGCCTTCCGGGCGCCGCGGGAGCACCCGCCGCGACCGGTTCGACGCCCTCGCCCTCGACGTCGTCGCCGAGGTGGACCAGCGCTGGCAGGACTACCTCGGCCTGGTCGAGTACGCGGTCGAGGACACGCCGGTCATTCCCGACGACTGGCACGGGGGGAGCGTCCCGCTCTCCTCCCTGGTGCGCGGCTCCGGCACCCGGCCGAGCCGCCTGGTCCTCTTCAGACGACCCATCGAGCACCGGTGCTCCGGCCGCGAGGAGCTCGAGGCCTTCGTGCTCTCCCTGGTCGTGGAGCAGGTCGCCCAGCTCCTGGACCTCGACCCGGAGGACGTCGACCCGCGCTACGGCCGGTGACGCGCCCGCCCCGCAGGACGGGCGCCCCCCTCACACCGCGCGCTTCTTCAGCTTGCGGCGCTCGCGCTCCGACAGACCGCCCCAGATCCCGAAACGCTCGTCGTTCATGAGCGCGTAGTCGAGGCAGTCGTCGCGCACCTCACAGGTGAGGCACACCTTCTTCGCCTCGCGGGTGGAGCCACCCTTCTCCGGAAAGAAGGCCTCGGGGTCGGTCTGGGCACAGAGCGCTCGCTCCTGCCACCCGATCTCCTCGGCCTCTCCGTCGACGAGAAACAATTCACTCACGGCATCGCCCTTTCGACCCGGCTCCCGCGGGAGCCCGCGTAACCCCTGACCGATGTCCTCCCCGAGCGGGAGACGACCGCACGCGCTAGCGATCCGGTCGCCTTCCGTCCATGAAGGACACTGTGGGAATTACATGCCTGTCGTACACCGAAAGTCAAGCCGCGATCTGCTATGGGTCCGACCGGTCAGCCGCACCGGGACGAACGTCCCGGTGCGCCGGTCCGGACCTGCCCCGCCCCAGCGCCCGCGGTTCCCGGGTTCCCGTCCGGCGACTCCCCCAGGTGCGAGAAGGTATCCGCATGCGGATCACCGTGCTCTCCGGGGGTGTGGGGGGCGCGCGGTTCGTCCGCGGCCTCCTGCACGACCTGCGCAGCCGCGCCGACCCCGCGGGTGCGGGGGGCGGCGCGACCGCCGAGGTCACCGTGGTCGCCAACACGGCCGACGACTGGTGGGTGCACGGCCTGAAGGTCTGCCCGGACCTGGACACCGTGATGTACACGCTCGGCGACGGCATCGATCCCGGACGCGGCTGGGGCCGCCGGGAGGAGACCTGGCACGCCAGCGAGGAGCTGGCGGCCTACGGCCTCGAGCCGACCTGGTTCGGCCTCGGCGACCGCGACCTGGCCACCCACCTCGTCCGCACGCAGATGCTCGAGGCGGGCTACCCGCTCTCGTCGGTCACCGAGGCGCTCTGCCGCCGCTGGGCCCCCGGGGTGCGGCTGCTGCCGATGACCGACGACCGCGTCGAGACCCACGTCGCCGTGGAGGACGAGGAGGCCGCCAGCGGCCGGCGGGTGGTGCACTTCCAGGAGTACTGGGTGCGTCTGCGGGCCGGCGTGCCCGCCCTCGCGGTCGTGCCGGTCGGGATCGACGAGGCGACCCCGGCACCCGGCGTCCTCGAGGCGATCGCGGAGGCGGACGCCGTGGTGCTGCCGCCCTCGAACCCCGTCGTGTCCATCGGCACCGTGCTGGGCGTCCCGGGGCTCGGCGACGCCGTGCGCGCGACCACCGCCCGCGTCGTGGGCCTGTCCCCGATCGTCGGCGGGGCCCACGTGCACGGGATGGCCGCCCAGGTGCTCCGGGCGATCGGCGTGGAGGTCTCCGCGGGGGCCGTCGCGCGCCACTACGGGTCGCGGGAGGCCGGCGGGTTCCTCGACGGCTGGCTCGTCGACGAGCGGGACGCCGCCGAGGTGCCGGGGGTGCGGGAGGCCGGGGTCGCCTGCGAGGCCGTGCCGCTGATGATGACCGACGACGCTGCCACGGCCGCGATGGCCCGCGCCGCCCTCGCCCTGGTCGGGGTCGGGGGCCCGCCCCGATGAGCGGTGAGGTGACGGTGCTGGCGCCCGACGGCGTGGGCGAGGTGGGCGTCGGGGACGACCTGGCCGGGCTGCTGCTGGACGCCCTCGGCGGGCTGGGTGCGGAGCTGAGCGACGGCGACGTCGTGCTGGTCACCAGCAAGGTCGTGAGCAAGGCGGAGGGCCGCGTGCTGGCAGGCGACCGGGAGGACGCCGTCGCCGCCGAGAGCGTGCGGGTGCTCGCGCAGCGGGGGCCCACGGCGATCGTGCGTACGCGGCACGGCCTGACCCTCGCGGCGGCCGGAGTCGACGCGTCCAACGTGCCGGCCGGCCGCGTGGTGCTCCTGCCCGAGGACCCCGACGCCAGCGCCGGCCTCCTGCGAGCGGCGCTGCAGCACCGCAGCGGACGCCGGGTGGGCGTCGTGGTCACCGACACCGCCGGGCGCCCCTGGCGGCTCGGGCAGACCGACCTCGCGGTCGGTGCCGCCGGGGTGCGGGTGCTGGAGGGCTTCGCCGGCCGTCGCGACGTGCACGGCAACGAGCTGGCCGTCACGGAGCCCGCCGTCGCCGACGAGCTCGCGGGCGCGGCCGAGCTCGCGCAGGGCAAGCTCGGCGGCCGACCCTTCGCCGTGGTCCGCGGGCGGGCCGATCTCGTCCTCGACAGCGACGACGACGGCCCCGGAGCCCGCGCGCTCGTCCGGCCCGAGGCGTCCGACATGTTCGGCTGGGGAGCCCGCGAGGCGGTGCTCGCCGCGCTCGTCGGCCGCCCCGAGGACCGCGCGCCGTTCGGGCCCGCCGTTCCGGTGACCGAGCTGCACGCCGCGCTCCTGCGCGTGGCGGGCGGGGGCCCCGTGACCACCGCCGGGCTCACCGCGCTGCGGGACGAGACGCCCGACGGGACGCTCGAGCTGGTCGTGCCGGGGGGCCCGCGCACGGAGTCCGCCACGATGGCCGCCGTGTGCTACGCCCACGGCTGGGAGCTGTTGGCGGTGGACGACCGCAGCGTCACCCACCCGAGCGGTCCCCGCGTGGGGCCGGTGCGACTGCGCGTGCGGCGAGCGCCGGACCCGTACACTCGCGGCTGATCGACCGCCCCACCCCATCGCAGCGTGGGGGCCGACCCAGAGGATGAGCTCGTGGCCAAGCCGCCCACGTCGAAACCGCGCCCCGACCGCCGGGCCGTCGTCGATCAGATGCGCGCGAGGCAGAAGCGGGCCGACCACCGCCGCAACGTCGCGATCGTCGGCGCGTGCGCGCTGGTGGCCGTGGTGATCGTGGGCGCGGCGGCCTTCCGCCCCGTCCAGGACTGGTGGGACCTGCGCCAGGCCCGCTCGCTGGACCTCACCGAGATCGGCGCACCCGCCTCGGCCTGCGCCGACGTGGTGACCGACGCGGCCACCGGCAACCAGGAGCACGTGCAGCCCGGCACGCCGCTGGACTACCCGGACGCTCCGCCGGCCTTCGGCCGCCACTACGACATGCCCGACACGATCGAGCGCAAGTTCTACACCGCGGCCGACCGCCCCGACCTCGGCACGCTGGTGCACAACCTGGAGCACGGCTACACGCTGCTCTGGTACGACGAGAACGTCGCGCAGGACGACGCGATGATGGACGACCTGCGGGCCATCGCCGAGAAGTACGAGGGCTCCGACAACCTGCGGCTGAAGTTCAAGGCCGTGCCGTGGACGGACGACGACGGCTCCGCCTTTCCCGACGGCAAGCACGTCGCCCTGACCCACTGGTCCGCCTCCGGCGAGGACCAGGGGCAGGACGCGGCGACCGGGGGTGGGAGCGAGCAGAAGCAGGTCGGCGTCTGGAGCTACTGCGACGCTCCGAGCGGCGAGGCGCTGGAGCAGTTCATGCTCGACTACCCCTACACCGACTCGCCGGAGCCCCTGGCGCAGTGACGCGCTTCCACGCGGTCGTGCCCGCCGGCGGGGCCGGCACCCGGTTGTGGCCGCTGTCCCGGCGGAACGCCCCCAAGTTCCTGCTCGACCTCACTGGCGCCGGGCGCACGCTGCTCCAGCAGACCGTCGACCGGCTCGAGCCGCTCTGCGGCGACCGCGTCGTGGTCGTCACCGGACGTGCGCATCGCGACGCCGTCCGGGCGCAGCTGCCGCGACTCGGGGACGACGCCGTCGTCGCGGAGCCGTCGGCGCGCGACTCGATGGCAGCCATCGGCCTGGCCGCGGCGCTCCTGGAGCGCTCGGACCCGGAGGCGGTGCTGGGCAGCTTCGCGGCCGACCACGTGATCGCCGACCCGGACGCCTTCCGGTCCTGCGTCGAGCGGGCCGCCGAGGCGGCCGCCGCGGGCTGGCTGGTCACGATCGGGATCGAGCCGACGGGCCCCGCCACCGGCTTCGGCTACGTCGAGGTCGGCGCGCCGCTGGCGGGCCTGCCCGCACGGCACGCGTCGGCGTTCGTCGAGAAGCCCGACGCCGCGACGGCGCGGGCCTACGTCGACGGGGGCCGGCACCTGTGGAACGCCGGCATGTTCGTCGCGCGCCCCGGGGTGCTGCTCGACCTGCTGGCCGAGTCCGACCCGGGCTTCGCCGCCGACCTGCGCGCCGTCGCCGCGGAACCTGCACGAACCGACGAGCTGTGGGGGGGCCTGCCGCGGATCGCGCTCGACCACGCGGTCGCCGAGCCGGCGGCCGACGCGGGGCGCGTGGCGGTCGTCCCCGGCGACTTCGGCTGGGACGACGTGGGCGACTTCGCCGCGCTGGCCGGCCTGCTGCCCGGATCGCGCGGCGGGCCGCAGGTGCTCGGCGACGCGAGCCTGGTACGGGCCGTCGACAGCGACGGGCTGGTGGTCCCCGGCAGCGGACGGACCGTCGCGGTCGTCGGGCTCGACGACGTCGTCGTGGTGGACACCGGCGACACGGTGCTGGTCACCAGCCGCGAGCGTGCCCAGGACGTGAAGGCGGTCGTCGAGGGTCTGAAGGCCGACGGGCGGGAGGACCTCCTCTAGTCGGTGCCCGGGCTCGCCGTTCCCGGATCCTGGGAGCGGTCGACGTCAGCACCGAGGTCGACGGCGGGTCACGAGGGCGCGGGCCCGCAGTCGGGGGCCGGCGCCACGTCGCGCGCCAGCCCGTTGCGGAGGAGGACCGTGTGGCCGCACAGCCGGCGGACCGGGCGGTACCGCTCTCGGGCCACCGCCTCGGCGGCCTCGGAGTCGACACCCCAGGTGGCGAGGCTGCGCCCGTGCACCACCAACCACGTCGGCGGTCGGGGACCCGCGAGGACAGCGGTGAGGTCGCTGAGGTCGGGATCGCGGGTGCGCACCGGCAGGCTCCACAGCTCGCGATAGGGGCTGTCGAGCCCGGCGGCGCGCAGGATGTCGGGCTCGCCGAAGGCCACCACGGCCGTGTCCCCCGGTCGGGCCGAGGCCGCCAACCAGCTTCCGATGCGCGTCCCCGTCGGTTCGTCGGGCCGCGAGACGACGATCACCCACAGGTTCGCCACACAGGAGCTCGCGACGACGAGCGCCACGCCCCACCTCAGGGCACGGGCGAGCCGGTCGGGGCGGGCGGCCAGCAGTCCTGCGGCGAGCACCAGGGCGGGCACCAGGCCGATGCAGTAGTGGAGCCAGTAGCTGCCGCCGGCGAAGGCGCCGGCGACCTCCCAGGTCGCCAGCGCCGCCGCGCCGTAGACCCAGGGGGTGCGCGGCCCCGACCAGGCGCGCGCGAGCAGCAGTCCCACGACGAGGCCGGCACCGCTGACGAGGAGGATCACGAGGAGCCGGCCGAGGCGCCAGATGGTCCAGGAGCTGGCCGAGGTGGCGATCACCCCTGCCGCCTGGGCCCGGAAGAGCACGACGGCATCCCACAGCCCGGCCGGGGTGGTGCCCCGCAGTGCGGCGACGGACAGCACCAGCAGGAGCATCGCCAGCGCACCTGCGGCAAGCGTCAGGCCGCGACGGAGGACGGCTCGCGGCGGGACGTGCCCGCGCACCAGCTCGGCGACGAGCACGACCACGGCCACGACGAGCACGTCCGCGAAGTTCTGCTTCACGAGCATCGCGGCACTCCCCAGCGCTCCGGCGCCGCACCATGCCCAGGCCGTCGGGCGCAGGAGCAGGAGGAGACCGGCGAGCACGAGGGGCAGGGCGACCAGCTCGCCGTTGACCTGCCAGGCGCCGAAGAGGGGGGAGGTCGTGGCAGCGGCGGCGAGGACCGCGGCCGTGGCCGCTGCCCGTGATCCGGCGAGCCCCTGCCCGAGTCGGTGGGCCAGCAAGACGCTCGCCGCCGCGAGGGCGCAGCCGAGCAACCGCAGCGCGGTGGCACCGCCCAGCGCGCCCGCCCCCGCGAAGAACGCGATCAGCAGAGGCGGACGGTCGACCCAGTGGTCGCCGTAGAGCGAGGAGCCGTCGGGTTGCCACTGCTCGGCCAGGTAGAGGAAGCCGCCCTCGTCGGGGGAGAGCGGCGTGGAGAACATCGGCAGCCTGAGAACCACGGTGAGCACCAGGAGCGCCGGCAACCAGGAGCGCCGGGCGATCAGTCGCTCCCAGCGGGCGGCCCCGCCGGAGCCGCTCCCCGGCCGGCCCGTCGTGGCCCCGATCGTGTCGTTCGCGGTCACGTGCCACCAGCAGCAGGCTCGCTCGTGGACACCCTCCGAGGGGGCGAGGAGTCGAGGATCTCCTCCCCGGCGCCGCCCGGTCGCCCGGACTCCCAGCGTCGACACCCGACCATGACCAGCGCGGCGAGCAACCCCCCCGCCAGCACGTCGATGACGTAGTGCTCGGCGAAGTAGACCAGCGCCGTCGACATCGCCAGGGGGTAGCACACCAACCACCAGCGCAGCGGGCTGCGCAACCGCCAGATGCCGTAGAAGGCGATGAGGAAGGTGATGGCCGCGTGCAGGGACGGCATCGCCGCGACCTGGTTGCCCATCCCCTGCAGCACGATGTTGGCGCGGGCGAGCCCCAGGTCGGACCAGCCCCGGCTGGTGAGGCGGTGCAGCTCCGGCAGGTAACCCTCCCGCGACGCCATCCACGGAGGCGCCATCGGGTAGACGAGGTAGATCGCGAGGGCCGCGTAGTTCAGGGTGAGGTAGCGGCGCATCCACCGCACCCACGCCTGGCGGTTCCTGACCCACAGCACCGCTGCCACGATCAGCCCGGTGACGAAGTGTGACGCGTAGACGGTGCTGAGGAACACGTCGTACCAGCGGGCCTCCACGGACGCCGGACACGGCTCACCGCACCAGGCTCGCTGCATGCGCGCGGTCGGCGTCTCTCCCAGGCCGAGCCACACGTCCACCCGGATGGGCATCGTGACGTGCACCGGGATCCCGAGCTCGTCCGCGAGGCCGCGGGTGAACCAGTAGATGACCAGGCCCAGCAGCACCGGCCACCAGTCCCGGGGGAAGCGCAGGTGGTAGGACTGCGGCGCCTGGATGTTCCACGCCACCAGCAGGAACCAGATCCACAGGAAGACCCCGATCGGGTCGTTCGGGACTCCGATCAGCGCGGACCACGCTGCGAGCGCGCCGACGTAGGCCGCCATCGCCGTCCACCGGGCACGGGTGCTCGTGCCGCGATCCGGGTCGCGCGCCGCCGGCGAGGTGACTGCGGTCACCCCCGGCACCCCGCTCAGCCCCGCTTCGGCACGGGCCATCCACCCACCTCTCGATGCTTCAGTTGTCCCCTCGACAGTTGTCCACTCGACCGTGGACGCGGTCAAGGCGCAGTTGCGGACGCTTCCGGAAGAGGTCACGAGGTTGCCGGCCGACCCCGCCGTCCGGTGCGCGTCCCGCGCGACCCACCGCGGCGCCCGTCCGGTCCGGCCGGAGCCGCCGGCCCGGGAGTGGGCCGGCCTTCCTACGCTGGAGTCCATGCCCGCCGAGCCGACGACCTTCCCCGCGCTCCTCGAGCGGCTGCTGGCGACCGACGGCGCCCGGCCGCTGCTCACGTTCTACGACGGCGCCACGGGCGAGCGCACCGAGCTGTCCGTCACGACCTACGCCAACTGGGTCGCGAAGACGGCGTCGCTCCTCGCCGAGGAGTGTGACCTCGAGCGGGGTGGGACGCTGCGTCTGGACCTCCCGACCCACTGGCTGGGACCGGTGCTGCTGGGCGCGGCATGGTCGATCGGCGCGACGGCCGACCTGGACGGTGCCGGCCCCGCGCCCGACGTGGTGGCCTGCGGGCCGGACGGCCTGGCCACGTGGGGCCCCCGCGCGGGCCGGGTCACGGTCCTCGCCAGCGCCCTGCTGCCGATGGCGGTGCGGTTCCCGGAGCCGCCGGGACCCGGAGTCCTCGACCTCGGCGTGGAGATCTGGTCGCAGCCGGACGCGTTCGTCCCGCTGGAGCCACCCCGGCCCGGCGACGACGCCGTGCCGGGCACCGGCCAGGCCGCGCTGTGGGAGTCGGCCGCGTCGGACGCGGTCGTCGCCGACGGCGGTCGGCTGCTCAGCGAGGCCAACCCGGCCTCCCCCGCCGGCCTGTCGTCGTTCACCGCGCCGCTGTGCCGCCACGGCTCCCTCGTCCTGGTCGCGCGCTGTGGCGAGGACCGGGTCGAGGAGCTGGTCGCGCAGGAGCGCGCGACCGCCCGCAGCTGAGGCGCCCGGGCCCGGGAGCGGCGGCCCCCGGACCGCGGCGCCTCAGCGGCCGTACAGGTCGTAGCGACCGATCCCCTCGGCGAGGAAGCGGCGCTTCTTGAACCCCGAGCTGTTGGTGCGCAGGAGGAACAGCTTGCCCGAGCGGCGGTGCCGGACCGCGATGTCCGGGTGCTTCCCCCGCTCCACGTCGCCCAGCGAGATGAACCAGTCGTACGGCCGCACCTTCTGCGGCAGTGACCGGGGGGTCTCGAGACCACCGGGCCCGTTGCCCGGGTAGAGGAGGAGCCGGTCCTTGGTGCGCACGAGCGAGTCGGGGGCACCGTCGGCGTTCCAGCGGCCGAAGCCGATCTGGCGCCAGCCGCCGATCCGGCTGTGGGCCACGAAGCTGGGGGCGATCCCGCCCGCCCCGCGACCCGGGTAGATGCGCATGGCCCCGCCCCACGGCTGCCCCATCAGGTCCGGGTAGCCGTCGCCGGTCGCGTCGCCGACGGAGGCGAGCAGGCCCACGCGGCCGAACCCTGTCCCGACGACCCGCGGGGCACCGAAGTGGCCGCGCGTGGTGCCGGGGTGCAGCAGCAGTCGACCGGTGGACCGCTGGCGGCTCAGGAGGTCCCCGCGCCCGTCCCGGTCCCAGTCCCCGACGTTGAGCAGGGCGTTGGTGTCCGGCAGGAAGAGCCCGGTCGGTCGGGGCTCGGTCGCGTCGAAGCGTCCGGTGTTCCGCGCGACCAGCAGCTGGTCGCCCTTGACGCCGACCAGGTCGGGCGCGCCGGTCCCGGAGACGGTCCCGCCGCCGGCGAGCCCGCCGAGGCCGTGGACGTGCCAGACCGGCCCGAAGGGGCGGGTGAAGGTGCCGTCGCCGCGGCCGGGGAAGACCCAGCCCGCGCCGCCCTTGGAGCGGGCGAAGAGGTCGTTGCGTCCGTCGCGGTTGAAGTCGCCCAGCCCCGCGACCGCGTTGAAGCCGCCCCACCGGCCGGCGACGGTGGTGGGGGCCGAGAAGCCTCCCGCCCCGTTGCCACGGAGCAGGCGCAGCCGGCCGTCCGCGTCCCGGGCGACCACGTCCGGGTGGCCGTCGCCCGACACGTCGCCCACACCGGCCGTCAAGCGGAAGGAGCGCCAGGAGGTGTGCAGGGAGCGGGCCCGGAAGCCGCCCCAGCCGGTGCCGAGGAAGGCGACCGCGGCCCCGTTGGGCCGCCGGCCCACGAGGTCGGCCTTCCCGTCCCCGTCGAGGTCGCCCACGGCGGTCACGAGGTCCTTGCGAGCCAGGACCCGGACGGTGCGCATCCGCGTGAAGGAGCCGGCACCGTTGCCGGCCCAGAGCACACCGCCCCCGCCGCCCATCGCCACCACGTCGCTCTTCCCGTCGCCGGTCACGTCCGCGGTGGGCACCGGCGCGCGCCCGGTCCACCCCGAGGCGGCGGGGCGCGGGCGCTTGAAGCGGGTGAGCCCGCCGGTCGGGAGCAGGAAGACCTGGTCGTCCGAGGCGCGGCGCAGCGCGATGTCGGGGTGCGGGGTGGAGACGAGGTCGGTCTGGCGCTCGCGCCCCGAGAAGTCCCGCTGGGCGGCGGCGGCCATCGAGCGGATGGCGTCCAACCGCGCGTAGAGGTAGCGGCCGGGGCAGGCGGTCGAGCCCGCGTCGCGGTGACCGTTGATGGCGCGCAGCCGCCGCCCGGCCACCTGCTGGTTCCTCGAGGAGGCGGCGACGCCGTGCAGCGAGAGCTTCCAGGCCATGAGCCGCCCGTAGGCCCGCAGCATCGCCTGCGTGGGCCGGGTCGTCTCGAAGTTCCCGATCGCGGACATCGCGAAGGCGTCGTCGTTGTAGCCCAGCGTGTGGGCGCCGACCACCGGGCGGTCCACGCCGCCGTAGCGGCCCTCCCACACCCGGCCGAACTTGTCGACCAGGAAGTTGTAGCCGACGTCGCTCCAGCCCCGCGAGCGGGTGTGGTACGCGTAGATGCTGCGCAGGATCCCGGGGACGTCGGAGCGGCTGTAGGAGTTGCCGTTCACCGTGTGGTGGACGAAGCCCGCGTGAACCTCGTGGTAGTGCAGCGACCTCGGGTCCCGCATGCGCTCGTCGGCGCCCCACTGCGCGCGCGAGAAGATCTTCGGCTTGGGGGTGAAGCTCCCCGCGCTGAGCGCCGCGGCCTCGGCACCGTCGGGCGCGGCGGCGACCTCGGCGCCGTCCGTCGCGGGCTCGTCGCCCGCCGCCCCGGTGTCGATGGCGGGCGCCGCCACCTCCGTGTCGCCCGACTCCCCCGGGTCGATGACCGCGACCGTCAGGTCGGCCGGCACGTCGCCGGTCGCCCGCACCTGCACGCCGGCCACGTCGCCGAGCACCAACGGCTCCGTGCCGGGCCGGGAGGCCGCGGCCTCGCGGCTGCCGGGGTCGGGGCCGTGCTCGGCGTGGTGCTCCAGCTCGCGCCAGCCCGACCAGGCGCCGTCCTCGGCGCGCGTGCGCACCTCGACCCTCAGGGCGCCCTCGGCGACCCGCTCCCGCCGGTCCCAGGTCACGCCCACGGTGCGGAACCCGCCTGCGGGTTCCGGGTCGCCGACCACTCGATCGGCCCCCGACCTCGTGGTGCGCAGGTCCGGCAGCGCCGCCTGGCGCCGCCGGGCGTCGCGCCCCTTCGCCGCGGTCAGCGCCTGCTCGGTGACCACGGGGGTGACCGGCGCGGTCTCCACCTCGGCCACGGCCGTGGCCGCGGGTCCGGAGCGCCCCTCGGGGGGGCTCGAGCCGGGGCCGACGATGTCGAGCGGGGGCACGGTGGCGGCGGGGGCGAGGACGGCGGCGACAACCGCGAGGGCCAGCAGCAGCTGGCAGGCCGTGACAAGGCGGGCCTGGCCGGAACGCATCGGTACAGCTCCAGGGGGACGGGGGCGGGTGCGGGCTCGTTTCACACGCGTCCCGAGTTTCACAGCCGTCACAGCTCGCTGCGGGGGGATCCGCATCAACTACAGCGCCGTAATTCGCAGCCCGTCTAGGCCACTGCTCAGATGTCGGCGCCGAGCTCGTCGTCGGAGTCGTCGCGACCCTTGTTGGGCGGGTCGTAGCCGAGGTGCTGCAGGCCCGGCTCGACGGGCCCGTCATAGGCGAGCCTGCCCTTCTCGAGCACGATGACCCGGGTGCACATCTTGCGCACCGAGCCGGCCGCGTGGCTGACGTAGAACAGCGTGCGCCCGCTGTCCCGGATCTGGCCCATCCGTTCCATGCACTTCTGCTTGAAGGGGCGGTCGCCCACCGCCAGCACCTCGTCCGCGAGGAAGATGTCGGAGTCCACGTGGATCGCCACCGCGAAGCCGAGCCGCGCGAACATGCCGGAGCTGTAGTGGCCGACCGGGGTCTCCAGGAACTTGCCGATGTTGGCGAAGTCGACGATGTCGTCGAACTTGCGCTTGGTCTCCGCCTCCGTCATCCCGAGGACCGCCGCGTTGAGGAAGACGTTCTCGCGCCCCGTCAGCTCGGGGTGGAAGCCGGCGCCGGTGGCGATCAGCCCGGCGATGCGGCCGCGCGTGAGCACGGACCCCTCGTCGGGCCGCATGATCCCGTTCACCAGCTTGAGGAGGGTCGACTTGCCGGAGCCGTTCAGGCCCATGAGGCCGATCGACTCGCCCTGCTTGACGGTGAACGAGACGTCCTTGAGCGCGTCGAAGGTCTCGCTGATCGGCTTGCGCTTGGCGGTCGCGACGGCCATCTGCTTGATGGTGCGCTGGTAGCGCAGCGTGAACTGCTTGGCGACGCCGTCCACCACGATCGACTCGGTCATCGGCCCTCAGATCCGCTCGGGGATCTTGTTCTCCATGCGGATGAACATCCACTGGCTGAAGGCCAGGGCGACCACGCTCACGCCGAGCATGATGAAGCCGCGGCTCCACAGGTCGTCCGGGAACTGTGTCTCGTAGGTGCGCTGGACGTTCTCCGTCGTCGGGGCCCAGAAGAAGCGCTGCATGAGCAGCACCGCCTCGACCATCGGGTTGCACATGTAGATGTCGTTGACCACGCCCGTCCCGAAGCGCCGCGGGATGAAGCTGTAGGGGTAGAGCATCGGCACGCTGAAGTTGATGAACTGGGTCAGCGTCATGATGATCTTGCCGAAGTCCTGGAAGAAGACGTTGAGCGCGCTGAAGAGCACGGCCAGCGCGGTGCCGAGCAGGATCACGATCGCGAAGGCGAGCAGCATCGCGAAGAAGCCCGCCACGTCGGGCGACCAGCCGCCGATCAGGCAGACCGCCAGCAGGACGAAGAGGCCCGGCACGGTGTGGTAGAGCGAGACCAGCATCGAGGCGACGGGGAACATCTCGCGGGGCAGCGACATCTTCTGCACCAGCGCCTTGTTGGCCATGATCGACCGGGTGCCGGCGTTGAACGTCTCGGTGAAGAAGTGCACCAGCACCATGCCGGCGAAGAGATGGATGCCGAAGTTCTCCACCCGCCGGTTGAGACCGACGACCTCGCCCAGCACGAAGTAGAACATGGCGAACCGCACCGCCGGCTGGATGTAGCTCCAGCCCAGGCCGATCAGGGACTTCTGGTAGCGCGAGGAGATCTCGCGTCGCACGAGGAGCTTGAGCAGGTAGCGCCGCCGGAACACCTCGAGCAGCCCCGTGGTGGAGGTCGGCGCCGCGAGCGGCGCCGTCACCTGACGACGCGGACCGGGCTCGCCGGACGCCGTCTCCGGGGTCACGGTGTCGGTCATCAGGCCCCTCCGTCGGTCCCGTCGCCCCCGGTGCTCGCCCCACCTGCCGTCCACGGCCGGAAGGTCTCGTCCCAGGCCTCGGCCGAGGTGACGTCCGGGAGCGCGGCTCGGTAGCGCTTCGCCAGGGCGGGCCACTCGGCCATCAGCCGGGCGTGGACCTCCACGGTCTTGGCCAGGAGCTCACGATACTTGGCGGGATCCCGCTGGTGCAGGGCAGCCGACGTGCCGTCGTTCATCGAGACGACGGCGGAGTCGTAGCGGGCCAGCCGGTACCACTGCGCGTCCATGGCCGGGACCTCGGCCTCGGGATAGCGCCGGCTCAGCGGCCGCGGCGGCTTGAGCTGGCGCAGCGGGGCCAGGCCCGCGGTCAGCAGCGCCGCCCAGCGGCCGGGGATCCCGCTGTCGTCGCGGCCCTTGCGCGGCGGCTTGGTCTTGCGCACCGGCGGGAAGGCGTCGCGCTCGGTCTCGAGCCGGGCGTCGGTGAACTGCTTGGCCAGGGCACGCACCTCGCCCAGGCGGGTCGGCAGGTCCGCGTGCAGCTTCTCCGGGCCCTCGAGCACGTCGAGGAGGGCCCGGTGCCGGATCTCCACCGTGGAGTAGCGCATCGAGACCAGGTGCCCGATCTGGTGGTTCAGGCTCTCCCGCACCATTCGGCCACCGCGCGGGTACGTCGAGTGCAGCAGGGCCGCGACGAACCGGTTGCGCTGGTGGAAGTAGGACTGCCAGTCCACCGCGTCGTTCTTGTCGGTCCACGGGACGTGCCAGACGGCCGAGCCCGGGAGGCTCACCGTCGGGTAGCCGGCCTCCTGGGCGCGGAGGCCGTACTCGGAGTCGTCCCACTTCAGGAACAGAGGCAGGGAGAACCCGATCTCGGCGATCACCTGCCGGGGGATCAGGCACATGAACCAGCCGTTGTAGTCCACGTCGACCCGCTTGTGCAGCCACCGCGTGGAGCGCAGGTTGCGGGCCGAGAAGTCCCAGTCCGGGAAGACGCCGGGGGCCGGGCCCCACCAGAAGCGCCAGGGCTGCACGACCTCGCCGAAGCTGTGCAGCCGCGACCGCGCGAAGAGGCTGAACATGTGGCCGCCGACGATGGTGGGCACCTTGGCGAGGTCGCCGAAGATCACGGACCGGACGATGCCCTCGGGCTCGCAGACCACGTCGTCGTCCATCATCAGCGCATAGGTCGCGGTCCCCTTGCGCACCGACTCGAGCTGCCCGCGGGCGTAGCCGCCCGAGCCGCCGAGGTTGCCCTGCTCGATCACCCGGAGCAGGTCGCCGAGGGCGTCCCGGGCGCGGGGGAACTCCGGGGATCCCGACACGGGGTCGGTGCCCTGCTCCATCACCATCACCGTGTCGAGATACGGACGGACCGTCTCGTCCTCGCCGATCTGCTGGAGCAGCCTGGCGCAGAAGTCGGGCCGGTTCATCGTGGTGATCGCGACGTCGACCGTGCCGTGCTCGGCCCGCTCGGCCGGCACCTCGGCCGTCCACTCCGCCCCGACCGCGACCACGTCGTGGTCGCCGGCAACGATGTCGTACCAGTACCACCCGCCGTCCACGAACGGCTTGAGGGGCAGGTCGAAGGTGAAGGTGGCCTCCTCCGAGCCGGTCGTGGTCGCGGCGTCGATGCGCTGGGAGCGGCCGTTCGCCGTGGACTTGTAGACGGTCACGGCCGCGCCCTCGCCGCGCAGGGTCACGGCGAGGGTGACGTCCGTGACCACGGTGTGGCGTCGCCAGTAGCTGGCGGCGAAGGCGTTGAAGTAGGTGCCGAACGAGACCCGCTCCTGCGCACCCAGGCGGAGCTCGGAGCGCGAGAGCACCTGGTCCGGGTGGAGGCCCGCGGTGGTGCGCATCGACTGGCGCACCAGCATGCTGTTCATGCGGTGGGCCTGCTTGTCGGTGCCCAGCTCGTACTTGTCGGCGTCCAGCGAGACCGGCTCGGGGTCGACGTAGAGGGGCAGCACGTCGGTGTCCCGGTCCAGCGGCAGGATCTGGCGCTGGAGCAGGCGGGTCACCGTGGCGGCCTCGCCGGTCGTGCTCCCCGTCGCGGTCGTTGCCTGTGCCGTCACTCGTCCACTCCTCCAGAGGTGAGCGCCGCGCCCCCGGAGAAGTGCGGCTTGAGCTTGTTCTCATACATCGACAGCGCCGACCCGATCGCCATGTGCATGTCGAGGTACTTGTACGTGCCGAGGCGGCCGCCGAAGAGCACCATCGGCTCCTTCTGGGCCAGTTCACGATACTTCAGGAGCTTCTCGCGGTCGGCCGCGGTGTTGATCGGGTAGTAGGGCTCGTCGCCCTCCTCGGCGAAGCGCGAGTACTCGTGGACGACCACGCTCTTGCCGGGTGTGTACTTGCGCTCGGGGTGCAGGTGCTTGAACTCCAGCACGCGAGTGAAGGGGACCTCCTGGTCGTTGGCGTTGATCACGCCGGTGCCCTGGTAGTCGTCCACGTCGACGGTCTCCCGCTCCAGGTCGATCGTCCGCCAGGACAGCCGCCCCTCGGAGTTGTCGAAGTACTCGTCCACCGGACCGGTGTAGACGATCGGCACCTGCCCCTTGTAGTCGTCGGCGACGTCGAAGAAGTCCGTGTCGAGACGGACCTCGATGTTCGGGTGGTCCGCCATCCGCTCGAGCCACGCGGTGTAGCCGTCGACGGGGAGGCCCTCGTAGGTGTCGTTGAAGTAGCGGTTGTCGAACGTGTAGCGCACCGGCAGCCGGGTGATGATGTCGGCGCTCAGCTCGGTGGGGTCGGTCTGCCACTGCTTGGCGGTGTAGCCCTTGACGAAGGCCTCGTAGAGCGGCCGGCCGATCAGGCTGATCGCCTTCTCCTCGAGGTTGGTGGCCTCGTCGGTGTCGATCTCGCTGGCCTGCTCCGCGATCAGGGCGCGGGCCTCGTTCGGCGAGTGGGACTTGCCGAAGAACTGGTTGATCAGGCCCAGGTTCATCGGGAAGGAGTAGACCTGCCCCTGGTACTTCGCGAAGACCCGGTGCTGGTAGTTCGTGAAGTCCGTGAAGCGGGTGACGTAGTCCCAGACCTTCTTGTTCGAGGTGTGGAAGAGGTGGGTCCCGTAGACGTGCACCTCGATGCCCGTCTCCTCGTCGAACTCGCTGTAGGCGTTGCCTCCGATGTGCGGCCGCCGATCGAGCACGAGCACCCGGAGCCCGAGCTCCGCGGCACACCGCTCCGCGATCGTGAGGCCGAAGAAGCCGGAGCCGACGACGACCAGGTCTGGGCCGGGATCGGACGGAGTGCTCAAGAGGTCTCCTCGGGGTGGGCGCAGGGGGGTCAGTCTACGGAGATCGTCGGCGGTCGCCGCATCCCGTGCGCCGACCGGGCCGCCCGGAGGACGTTCCGGGCCTCGGCGCGACCCCCGCGGGCGGGCGCGAGGGCCACCACGCCGGCGGCGAGCAGCCAGGGCTTCAGGCGGACCAGCGCGTTCTCCCCGTAGCGCAGGTGGACGACGAACAGGTTGCGGTACATGTAGAAGCCCTTCCACCCCGCGAGATCGTGCTGCTGGTCGAAGGAGAGCTGCCGCACCAGCACCGCGTCGCGGACGGCCCGGATGGGGAACCCCGCGCGCCGACAGCGCAGGGCGAAGTCGACGTCGTCGTAGAAGATGAAGAAGGAGGAGTCGGGCAGCCCGACCGCGCTGACGGCCCGCCGGGAGACCAGGAAGCCCTCGAAGGCGACGTTTTCCAGGTCGACGAGCGGCGGCATGGCGCTGCGGCTGGCGAAGTCGCTCTCCACCATGGCGGTCTTGGGCTTGAGCGCGAGCGGGTTGCGCAGGTCGAAGCGGGTCGCCGCCTTCTCGCACAACCGTCCCTCGCGGTCCTCGCGGACCGCCATCAGACAGTCGCCGCCGGTGGCCATCAGCACGGCGAGGCAGTCGGGTGCGGGCAGCACGTCGTCGTCCATCAACCAGATCCGGTCCCAGCCGCCGCGGTGGGCCTCGCGGACCCCGCGGTGGAAGCCGCCGGCCCCGCCGAGGTTCTTCTCCTCGTGCAGGGCGTGCAGGGGCAGGTGGCCCCGCTCCGCCTGGGCCTCCAGCACCGCCCGGGTGTGGTCGGAGCTGGCGTTGTCGACGACGTAGACGGCATCGGGCCGCCGCTCCTGTGCGGCGAGCGCCTCGAGCATCGCGTCGAGCAGGTCGGCGCGGTTGTAGGTCACGACGACGACGGCGACGGTGCCACCCCGGCCGTCGGTGGAGGCCCCCGTGCCCGCGCCCGCGCTCATGCCAGGTACCGCCGGTGGCCGGCGAAGTCCCCGCGCAGCCCGGCGCGGGCGGCCCGGGCGCTGAGGACGAGGCGGTGCGGGTCCGGCCGGGTGACCAGGTAGAACCACAACGTCTTGACCCAGAACATCAGCACGTGCGGCCAGCCGCGGTAGTCGCGCAGGTTGACCGTGTTGTTGCGGGCCATGCAGTAGGCCTTGAGCTCACTGGGGCTGTGGTTGTAGGTGGTGCGGCCGAACATCATCGGCGTGCCGAGGTCGCCGACGGAGGGGTGGTGCAGCCGCGCCCCCACCACGGTGGCGATCCGGGCGCCGGCAGCCTCGGCGCGCAGGCGGTACTCGTGGTCGTCGCCCCAGATGAAGAAGTCCGAGCGCGGGTAGCCGATCCGCTGCACCAGCGCGCGGGTGACGAGCACCCCGTTGAAGGGGATGACGACGTCTTCCAGACGCCCCGCCGCACCCCCGGCGGCCTCGACGTCGGCCAGCCGGTGCACCACGCGCGTGCCGCCGTGCAGACGGATGGGGAAGACCAGCCGGCCGGTGTCCTGCTCGTCGACCACCAGCGGTCCCCAGAAGTCCAGGTCGCGCTCCCCCAGGAGGCGGGCGAGGCAGCCGCGCTCCGGCAGCCCGTCGTCGTCCATCAGCCAGACGAGGTCCGCGTCGGTCTCCTCGACCGCCCAGCGCACCCCCTCGTGGAAGCCACCCGCACCGCCCCGGTTCTCGGGCAGGGTGCGGTGCCGCACCGGCACCGGGCCGGCGGGCCGACCGGCGAGCCACTCCCCCGTGCCGTCCGTCGAGGCGTTGTCCACGACGAGCACCTCGGCCAGGTCATCGGTCCGCTCCAGCGCGGCGAGCAGGCGTTCGAGGAGCTCCCGGCGCTGGAAGGTGACCACCACCGCGACCACCCGCGGAGCGGTCGGGGGATCAGGGGCGGCGGGCACGCCCGCCACCCTAGGCGGCGACGCCGGGGGGCCGGCGGCGGCTCGTCCCGGGCCGCCCTAGCACGCCGAGGCCAGGTCGTCGGCCTCGTTGGCTGCGTACCCCTCGTCCCGGGAGCCGATCGACCCCCCGGTCACCGACGCCGGGGCCTCCGGCCCCGCCTGGGTGGCCGGAGGCTTCGGAGCGGGCTCCGCGCGGCCCTCCGACTTCTCGATCGCCCGCTGCACGAGCTCGCGGACCTCGTCGATGTCGGGGTCGCCCGAGTTGATCAGGGGAGGCACCAGCGACACGGTGCTCATCGGCTGCGAGCGTGCCTTCAGGGCCAGGTCGATGAACCGGTCCACCTCGCCTGCCGGCAGGCTCGTGGAGACCATCGCGGCGCTCGCCTCGGCGATCCCCTCGAAGTTGCGCACGGCCTTCTGCGGGCTGACCTGCTGCACCATCGCGTTCATCACGCACTTCTGGCGGGCCATCCGCGAGTAGTCGTCCGAGTCGTGGCGGGCGCGGGCGAACCAGAGGGTCTCGTAGCCGTCGAGGGTGCGCTCACCGGGCTCGATGTGGTCGTAGAAGTCGTCGGTGGGCAGGCCGATCGGGATCGGCTGCCGGACGGTCAGGGTGACGCCGCCGACCGCGTCCACGAGGTCGCGGAAGCCGCGCAGGTTGACCATGGCCCAGTAGCTGATGTCGAGACCGGTGATCCCCTCCACCGCCGAGACCGTGGCCTCCACGCCGGCGCCCTCCGGGTCGTCGAAGAGCTCCGTGTGGTCCTCGGCCCAGGTGCTGACCCCGTTGAGGTAGCAGTCGTCGCACGCGAAGCCGTCGGGGAACTCCTCGGCCATGACGCTGCCGTCCCGGAAGGGGAACTGGGCCATGTTGCGCGGCAGCCCCACCAGGACGGTCTTGCCGGTCTCGGCGTCGATGCTGGCGACGGTCAGCGAGTCGGGACGCAGGCCCCAGCGGCCCGCGCCGGAGTCGCCGCCCAGGAGCAGCACGTTGTAGCGCCCGTGCGCGCTCTCGCTGGCCGCGCCGTCGGCGAACATCGACGTGATCAGGTTGCGCTGCACGCTCACCAGGTGGGCGCCGAAGAGCAGCGTCCCGACGACCCCCAGGCACAGCACCCCGTTGACTCCCACCACGGCGAGGCGATGGTGCTGACCCAGGGAGAGCGGGTTGGCGAGCCGCCAGGCGTCGAAGAAGAGCGCGGCCCAGCCCACCGCGACCACGACGAGGCCCAGCCGCAGCAGGCCGAGGGCACCGGTGTCGGAGACCAGCCAGAAGACGAAGCCGTTCCAGACCAGGCCCAGCGCCAGCGCGCCCGCCGCCAGGGCGAGCAGCACGAGCCAGGCGCGGAGGGCCAGGCGGCCGAGGCGCCGGTTGCCGGCCACGATCTGCGCGGAGCCGGGCGCCACCAGCGTCATCAGCATCAGCGCCATCGCCCGTCGGAACCGGACTCGCGCCGCGCGGTCGGCCGGGGCGAGTCGGGGGCGCCCGTCGGGCCGCAGGGGCCCAGGGGGGTCGGAGGGCATCGGGTGCCTCTCTGTCGGGGAAGGAACAGGGGCCGGGGTGGAGCCGGGTATCCCACCAGTATCACCAGCCCCAGCGGCCGCACGGGGGCGCGACGCGCCGCCACCGGGATGACGGGGCCGGCGCACGGTAGCGTCGCGGTCATGGCAGACCGTCCGAGCGGGAACGGCCCCGACGAGGGCTCTGCGGAGTACGACTGGCTCTACAGCAAGGGCCGGTCCGCGGCCGGCCCGGGGTCCGGCCGCCGGGCGAACCCCGACGACGACGCGACGCAGGCCGTCGGCGGCGGGCCCGACCGCACCCGGATGATGCCCGCCGTGCCCCGCTCCGGCGAGCGCCCTCCGGCGCGAAGCAGGTCCGGGGGTCCGGCGGCTCCCCCACCGGCGACCCGGCCGCGGCGCCGGCGCGGCCGCGGGCTCCCCCGCCCCAGGCCGCGCTGGATCCTCTACGCGCTGCTGCTGTGGTTGGCCTACCTGCTCATCGTGCCGGTCATCGCCTGGAACACCGTCTCGGAGGTCGACGCCGAGCCGGACGCGGCGCGTCCCGACGATCAGCCGGGCACGACGTACCTGATCGTCGGCAGCGACTCACGCAAGGGGCTGAGTCCCGAGGAGCGCAAGCGGCTCGGCACGGGCAACGCGGAGAGCCGCCTTGCCGACACCATCCTGCTGCTGCACACCGGCTCCGGGCCGAACCTGCTCCTCTCGTTCCCGCGTGACTCGCTCGTCGAGGTGCCGGGACGGGGCACGACCAAGATCAACTCGTCCTACTCCGGCGGCCCCAGGCTGGTGGTGCGCACGATCGAGGAGAACACCGGGATCCGGGTGGACCACTACATCGAGATCGGCATGGGTGGCGTCGTCAACGTGGTCGACGCCGTCGGCGGCGTCGAGATCTGCCCGAAGCAGGCCATCCAGGACAAGGACGCCAAGCTCGACATCGAGAAGGGGTGCCAGGAGGCCGACGGACCCACGGCCCTCGGCTATGCCCGCTCCCGCAAGACCTATGCCACCGGCGACGTCCAGCGCGGCCAGGCACAGCGCGAGGTGATCTCGGCGGTCGGCGGCAAGGCGGTCTCGCCATGGACGGTGATCAATCCCTTCCGCTACTGGTCGCTCGCCTTCGCGGCGGCCGGCTCGGTGCAGGTCTCCGAGGGCACCAGCGCCTTCACGATGGGCCGGTTCGCGATGGCGATGGCCGGGGTCTCCGGGGACGGGGACGGCCTGACCTGCGGCGTCCCGATCGCCGACCTGGTCGTCAACTGGGACGAGGACCGATCGCGCCGGATGTTCGACCTCGTCATCTCCGACAGCACCGACGAGATCCCCGAGCCGCTGTGCACGCCGTCCGGGCTGCCACCGGGGACGGCCGGATGAGCCCCCCGACGAGCGCGGTCGATGCCGGCGGCCTCGAGACGCTGGCCTGGGAGGTCGACGACGACGGGGTAGCGCTGCTGACGCTCTCGCGACCCGATGCGCTGAACGCCTTCACGGTCCGGATGGCCGAGGAGCTCGAGGAGGTGTTCCGCGCCGCCGCGCGCGACGACGACGTGCGGGCCATCGTGGTCACGGGGGCTGGCAAGGCGTTCTGTGCCGGGATGGACCTCTCGGCCGAGGGCAACGTCTTCGGGCTCGACGAGGATGCGGCCCCGACGCCCGAGGGCATCCGCGACCACCTCGAGGAGGACCCCTACGCCCGCGGGGTGCGGGACACCGGCGGCAAGGTCGTGCTGGCCATCCACGACTGCCCCAAGCCCGTGCTCGCGGCGGTCAACGGCGCCGCGGTGGGGATCGGGGCGACCATGACGCTCGCGATGGACCTGCGGCTCGCCTCCACCAGGGCCAGGGTCGGGTTCGTCTTCGGGCGGCTCGGAATCGTCCCCGAGGCCTGCTCGACGTGGTTCCTGCCGCGCATCGTGGGCATCCAGCAGGCGCTGGAGTGGGTCTACTCGGCCGAGGTGCTCGACGCCGAGGCGGCCCACGCCGGTGGCCTGCTTCGCTCGTTGCACGAGCCGGAGGACCTGCTGCCGGCGGCGCTCGACCTGGCCCGCTCGTTCGTGGTGGACCGCTCCCCCGTCGCGCTGGGGCTGGCCCGGCAGATGCTCTACCGCAACAGCGCCGCTCCGCACCCGCTGCACGCCCACCTGGCGGACTCGCTGGCCATGTGGCACACGTCGGTGGGGGACGGGCGCGAGGGCGTCGCGGCCTTCCGGGAGCGGCGTTCGCCCCGGTTCACCGGGCGCGCCTCGCAGCTGCCCCGGATCTATCCCGAGGACTGATCCGCCCCGCCCTGCCGGACGAGGTTCGCCGCCGCGCCCGAGAGCCGGCTGACCACCGCTTCCAGCGGTCCGCGGCGGTCGGCGGAGGCGAGGACGAAACCGATCACGACCAGGACGACGACGTGCGTGCCGAAGGCGTCGGCGCCCTGGTCGGGTGGCAGCAGGGGCGAGCGCATCAGGACGTGCAGGGCATAGAGGGAGAGCGTCGCCGCGCCGGCGCCGGCGAGGATCCGGGCGGTCTCGCGGCCGGTGGCCGGCAACCGGTCGAGGAGGAGCAGCAGGCCGATCACCAGCAGCGCGCTCCCGGTCGTGGCCGCGAGGTCGAACGGCGTCCCGCTGTGCGGTGCCGCCACCAGCAGCCAGTCCCAGGAGCCGCCCGTGGGGGTGGTGCCGTGGAGGCCCTCGTCCAGCGCGGCCCGCAGGCCCGCGGCGTTGCCGGCCGACGCCCCCGGGGTCCCCAGCGCCGCCGGGTCTGCCGCGAGCCCGGCCAGCACCCCCGGCCGGGCGAGCAGGACGCGGCTCACCGTCTCGGCGAGGAGGGCCACCCCGGCGCCGGCGAGCACCAGCGCACCGATGGTGCGCAGCGAGCGCAGGTCCGCGCGGCCGAGCGCCATGCCGGCGAGGAGGTAGGCGAGCCACGGCAGCGCCGGGTAGTAGCCGGTGAGCAGCAGCCCGGAGAGCAGCTGGCCGGGGTCGGCGAGCTGGGCCAGGTCGGGCGATGCGTAGTCCCGGGCCGGCAGCACGGGCCGCACGACCTGGGAGAGCACCGGCATCAGCACCCCCGCGGCCACCGCCAGCGCCGCCAACGCCCGGGCGCCCAGGCCGAGGAACGGCAGCGCGAGCAGGAACAGCACGCCGTAGTAGCTCAGGATGACGGCCAGCCCGGAGCCGGTCTCGCCCAGCAGCAGGCCGATGAGCCCGATCAGCAGGGCCCGCACGACCAGGCCTGCGCTGCGCGCGAGCCGCTCGCGGCCGCGGACCGGGACCTGCCGGCCGGTCGTGAGCGCGATGCTCACGCCGGCCAGCACCGCGAAGAGCGCCGAGGCGCGCCCGGCCGCCAGCGCGTGTGACGCAGTCAGGCTCCCCGCGACGGTGCGCTCGTCGAGCACGTGGGTCGCCACCATCCCCAGCAGCGCGACGGCCCGGGCGACGTCGATCCCGACCAGCCGCGCCCCGCCGTCCGCCGTCCGCCCGGCCGGGCGGGCCTCGGCGCCGGTGCTGGTCATGGGTCCCTCCGTGGCGCGGGTGCCCGCCTCAGCGGCCGAAGCCGACGCGACCGGTGGGGGTGGACGCCTCGCGGCGCACGGCCTCGCCCTTGGCCTCCGCGGCGACCCGCAGGTCCGTCTGGAACGCGCTCACGCGCTCGCGGAGCGCGGGATCGGTCGCGGCGAGGATCCGGACCGCCAACAGCCCGGCGTTGCGGGCTCCCCCCACGGAGACCGTGGCGACCGGGACGCCGGCCGGCATCTGCACGATGGACAGCAGCGAGTCGAGCCCGTCGAGGTGCTCCAGCGGCACGGGGACGCCGATCACCGGCAGCGGCGTCACCGCGGCGAGCATGCCGGGCAGGTGGGCTGCCCCGCCGGCCCCGGCGATCACGACCTGGAGGCCACGCCCGGCCGCCTCATGCCCCCAGCGCAGCATCGCGTCGGGCATCCGGTGGGCGGAGACCACGTCGGCCACGACGGCCACGTCGAACTCCGCCAACGCGTCCGCAGCGGCGCGCATGACGGGCCAGTCGGAGTCGGAACCCATCACGACGCCCACCCGATGCGGGCCGCCGGCGGCCAGGTCCTGGTCGAAGGGGGTGCTCACGCTCACTCGCTCTCGTCGCCGAGGTCGCCGGTGAACCACGCGGCGGCGTGCCGCGCGCGCTCCAGGCAGTCCTCGAGGTCGTCGCCGTACGCGTTGACGTGGCCCACCTTGCGGCCCGGACGCATCGACTTGCCGTACAGGTGCACGCGCAGGAGCGGATCCCGCGCCAGGGCGTGCGGGTAGCCGTCCCACAGGCGTCCGACCGCGGGATCGTCGCCGCCGAGGATGTTGACCATCACCGTCCAGCGAGCCCGGGGCGCGGGCGAGCCGAGGGGGAGGTCGAGCACGGCGCGGAGGTGGTTCTCGAACTGCGAGGTCACCGCCCCGTCCTGGGTCCAGTGGCCGGTGTTGTGCGGACGCATCGCGAGCTCGTTGACGAGCACCCTCCCGTCGGTGGTCTCGAACAGCTCGACCGCGAGGATCCCGGTGACGTCGAGGGCGCCCGCGAGCCGCAGGGCGATCGACTGTGCGGCCGCGGCCAGGTCGTCGTCGAGGTCGGGCGCGGGGGCCACCACCTCGCGACAGATGCCGTCGCGCTGGGTGGAGGCAACGACGGGGTACGCGGCGGCCTGGCCGCTCGGGGAGCGTGCGACGAGCGCGGAGAGCTCGCGGCGGAAGTCGACGAGCTCCTCGGCCAGCACCTCGACCCCGGCCTCCGCCGCGGCCCCGAACGCCGCCGCGCTGCCCGCCTCGTCGCGGACCAGCCAGACGCCCTTGCCGTCGTAGCCGCCGCGCGTCGTCTTGAGCACGCACGGGTAGCCGAACGCGGTGACGTCCTCGGCGGAGGTGACCAGGGCGTGGCGCGGGGCCGGGATGCCGAGCCGGTCGAGCGCCGCGCGCATGGCGGCCTTGTCCTGCGCGTGGCGCAGCGCCCCCGCACCCGGACGGACCGCCACGCCCTCCGCGGCCAGGGCGCGCAGGTGCTCGGGGGGGACGTGCTCGTGGTCGAAGGTGACCACCGGGCAGTCGCGCACCACCCGACGCAGGGTGTCCAGGTCACGGTGGTCGCCGACGACCTGGTCGGGGATGACCTGGGCCGCCGAGGCCCCCGGAGCCTCCGCGAGCAGGCGCAGCGGCAGGCCGAGCGCGGCAGCGGGCTCCGCCATCATCCGCGCCAGCTGTCCGCCGCCGATGACGGCCAGGGTGGGCGCGTCGGTCACGCCCTCACACTAGTGGGCCGCGCGGCGGACCCCGTGTTCCGACCCCGCCGACGACCGGGCGGGCGGCGCCACCTCGAACCGCAGTCCGCGGCCCCGGATCGTCGTGATCAGGTGCGGGTGCTTGCCGTCGTCGCCCAGCTTGCGCCGGACCCAGCCCAGGTGCACGTCGATGGTCTTCGACGACGTCCAGAAGGTCGTGTGCCAGACCTCGCGCATCAGGTCGTCGCGCGAGACGACCTCGCCTGCGCGCCCGAGCAGGGCGTGCAACAGGTCGAACTCCTTGCGCGAGAGGACCACCTCGTCCCCGCCGCGCCAGACGCGTCTGTCGTCCACGTCCATCCGGACATCCTGGGCTTCCAACACTCGACGAGCGTAGGAACCGGCCCGACCGGGGCGCCCTCGATCGGCGAAAACCGGCCCGTCTGGTCCACACCGGGGTCCATCCGGGCGATGCCGGCATGGTCCGACCGGACCAGGTCGCCTCCGGGGCGGGTGCTGGCGGGTGTCAGTGGCGGCGCACGGCCACGGGCTCGACCACGCCGAAGCCGCGCACCGGCCGGGCGGGGAGCGCGCGGGTCTCGAAGTCCTCGGGGGGCAGGGCGTCGGCGGTGGCGGTGTCGACGATCACGCGGTTGCGGCGGGCGACCGCGGTCAGCCTGGCGGCCATGTTCACCGGCGGGCCGAAGACGTCGCCGAGGCGCATCACCACCGAGCCGGTGGCCAGGCCCACGCGCACGTCGGGCATCCGTTGGTCGCGCCCGATGACGCTGATGATCCCCTCGGCGATCTCGATCGCCTCGAGCGGCGCCTCGGTGGTGAAGAGCACCGAGTCGCCGATGCTCTTGACCACCCGGCCCCGCTGCGCGGCCACCACGTCGGCGCACCGCGACTCGAAGAGCTCGACCACCTCGCCGATGCGGCCGCTCTCGAGCCGGTTGGAGAGGGCGGTGAAGCTGACGATGTCCGCGAAGCCGACCGTGACCCGGGTCGTGTGCAGGTCGTCGTCGCCGGCCAGCGCCTCGAGCCGGGTGACGGTCGCCGCCAGGTGTCGGCGCCAGGCGTAGAGCAGGAGGTCCTCGAAGGGCTGGCCCAGCTCTTCGGCCAGCTGCTGGGCGGAGTCCGTCAGGCTGCCGGTGGCCCGGCTCGTGCCCTCCAGCTCCTCGACGCGGTGGATGATCGTGCCCACGCCCCAGTCCGCCAGACGGGCCATGGTCTGGCCCATCGCCCGGGTGAGGTCGGTCGCCGTGTCGAGGTCGAGGGCCTCGGAGTCGATCATCGAGGCGATGCTGCGCAGCGCCTCGGCGTCCGCGCCGGTGAACACCTTGGCGCCCTCCTGCTCGGGGAAGCCCAGCGCCCGCCAGAGCCGCCGCGCCTGCTCCAGCGGGACGCCGGCGCGGTCGGCCACCTCAGCGGCCTCCAGGGTCGGCGTCTCGCCGAGGAGCCTCTCGGCCAGGGCCGGGATGCCCGACACGGCCTCGAGGTCCTGGATCCCGTGCTCGGCCAGGGCCCGGCTCACCGAGGTGCCGTCCGCGGGGCCCAGCGCGGCGTGGCCGGTGGAGTCCGTCGGGTCGACCGACGCCCCCGCTGGCTCCTCGCCCGACGATCCGCCGTGACCCATCATCACGTGCCCTCGTCGGCTCTCCGGCCGGCGCCGTGGAGGTGGTGCAGCTCCTCGGCCACCAGCAGCTGCACCTGCTCGACCCGGGGGATGTCCGAGAGCTCGACCCGGCCCTGCTCGCTGGCGTCCGAGACGACCAGGGTGCCGCAGCCGAAGACGCGGTCGGTCAGGTCGATCTCGAAGTCCACACCGCTGATCCGGTTGAGCGGGATCGTCCGTCCCTCCTTGGCGATGAAGCCCGAGCGGGAGATGAAGCGCCGGTCCGTGAACGTGTAGGTGGTCGTCAGCCAGCGCACCGCCGGCACGAGCGCCCAGCGCAGCAGGACCGCGAGCCCGACGAGCCCGACCAGGATCGAGACGAAGCGCTCCGGGGTGCCCGACAGCTCGCGGCTGACCAGCCCGAGGGCGACCGACGTGGCCGCGGAGACGAGCAGCACGAGCAGCAGGGGGAGGACGAGCACCTTCGGGTGCGTCCGCGTGGAGGCGACGACGCGCTCGCCCTCGTTCAGCAGCCTGCTCGGAAACGTCACACCGGCCATTCTCTCACCCTTCGAGATCTCTCGGCCCGGGCCGAGAGATCCCCGCGCGCACGTGCACGACGTCACCGGCCCCGACGGCCGTCCGGCCGCCCGCGTGGGCGACCACGAGCCGCCCCCCGTCGTCCACCGCGACCGCGCTCCCGACCAGCGGCGGCCCGGTCGGCAGGTCGACCCGGACCTCCCGCCCCAGCGTGACGCAGGCGCGGGCGTAGTCGGCACGCAACCGCTCCGGCGACCCGCCGGCGGCGCACCAGGCAGCGTACCGCTCCCCCAGCCCGGCCAGCAGGGCCGCCAGCAGCGCGGTCCGGTCGGGCTCGGCCCCGGTCTCGCGGCGCACCGAGGTCGCGCCGGGGAACGGCAGCTCCGCCCCGGTGAGGCCGGTGTTCAGCCCGGCGCCGACCACGGCCGCCGGCCCGGCGGGCGTCTCGACCCGCTCCACGAGGATCCCGCAGATCTTGCGCTCCCCCACGAGCACGTCGTTCGGCCACTTCAGCCCCGCCTCCCCGCGGCCCAGCACCCCGACGAGCCCGTCGGTGACGGCGAGGCCGGTCAGCAGCGGAAGCCACGGCCAGGACTCCGGCGGCAGGGGCGGCCGCAGCAGCACCGAGAAGGTCAGGGCGGAGCCGCGCGGGGTCTCCCACACGCGGTCAAGCCGGCCCCGCCCGGCGGTCTGGTGCTCGACCGCGAGCACCGTGCCCTCGGGCGCCCCGGCGCGGGCCTCGTCCGCGACGACCGCGTTGGTGGACGCGGCGGCGTCCCGCACCCGCGGGCGCCAGGGATGCCCCGGCCGCGGGCCGCCGCCGGCCAGCAGGCCCACGAGGCGCCCGGGCTCCAGCGGTGGTCGGGTGATGGGGTCTCCGGGCACGGCCACTACATTGGCCCAGGACGAGGCGAGGAGGCCAGATCACGTGAGCGCACAACCCGAGGGCACCGAGGTCCCCGAGGACATCGACGTCCACACCACGGCCGGCAAGCTGGCCGACCTCGAACGACGACTCGACGAGGCCGTGCACGCCGGCTCGGCCAAGGCCGTGGACAAGCAGCACGCGAAGGGACGCCAGACCGCGCGCGAGCGCATCGAGATGCTCTTCGACGAGGGCTCCTTCGTCGAGATGGACGAGCTGGCCCGACACCGCTCGGTGAACTTCGGGCTGGAGAAGAACCGGCCCTACGGCGACGGTGTGATCACCGGCTACGGCACGATCGACGGCCGCCAGGTCTGCGTCTTCTCGCAGGACTTCACGGTCTTCGGCGGCTCGCTCGGCGAGGTCTACGGCGAGAAGATCGTCAAGGTCATGGACCTCGCCATCAAGACCGGCTGCCCGATCATCGGGATCAACGAGGGCGCCGGCGCGCGGATCCAGGAGGGCGTGACCTCGCTGGGCCTCTACGGCGAGATCTTCCAGCGCAACGTGCACGCCTCGGGCGTGATCCCGCAGATCAGCCTGATCATGGGCAACTGCGCCGGTGGCCACGTCTACTCCCCCGCCGTCACCGACTTCACCGTGATGGTCGACCAGACCTCCGCGATGTTCATCACCGGCCCCGACGTGATCAAGACCGTCACCGGCGAGGACGTGACCATGGAGGAGCTCGGCGGCGCCCGGACCCACAACACCAAGTCGGGCAACGCGCACTACATGGCCCCCGACGAGGAGGACGCGCTGGAGTACGTGAAGTCGCTGCTCTCCTACCTGCCGCAGAACAACCTCGACGAGCCCCCCGTCTACGACGAGGGCGTCGACCTGGAGCCGGACGACGACGACCGCGCGCTCGACACGCTGATCCCGGACGGGGCCAACCAGCCCTACGACATGCACACGGTGATCACCTCCGTCCTCGACGACGCCGAGTTCCTCGAGGTCCACGAGATGTTCGCGACGAACATCATCGTCGGCTACGGCCGGGTCGAGGGCCGCCCGGTGGGCATCGTGGCCAACCAGCCCATGGCCTTCGCCGGCACGCTCGACATCGACGCCTCCGAGAAGGCCGCCCGCTTCGTGCGCACCTGCGACGCCTTCAACATCCCGGTGCTCACGTTCGTGGACGTCCCCGGCTTCCTGCCGGGAACCGACCAGGAGTACAACGGCATCATCCGGCGCGGCGCCAAGCTGATCTACGCCTACAGCGAGGCCACGGTGCCGCTGGTCACCGTGATCACGCGCAAGGCCTACGGCGGCGCCTACGTCGTGATGGGGTCCAAGCACCTCGGCTCCGACATCAGCCTCGCCTGGCCCACGGCGCAGGTCGCAGTGATGGGCGCCCAGGGCGCGGCGAACATCCTCTACCGCAAGGAGCTCGCCAAGCTCGAGCAGGAGGGCGGCGACGTCGAGTCCCGCCGCGCGGAGCTGATCGACGAGTACGAGACCACGCTGGCGAACCCGTACATCGCCGCCGAGCGGGGCTACGTCGACGCGGTGATCACGCCGCACGAGACGCGCGCCGAGATCACCCGCGCGCTGCGGCTGCTGCGCACGAAGCGGGAGACGCTGCCGCCCAAGAAGCACGGGAACATCCCCCTGTGAGCGGGGCCCGGAGGGCCCCCGAACAGGGGGATACCGTCGACCCGGCGGTAGTTGTCCGGGGGAGCGAAGCGGAGGAGGGAAACTAGCGCCGTGTCGACGCCCACAGAAGACCCGCAGGTCGGGGGCGACGCAGGTCAGGAGGGGGTCTCCTCGCTCCCCCGTCCTCCGCGTGATCACCCCCGACGCCACCCCGCAGGAGGTCGCGGCGCTGGTCGCGGTGCTCGCCGCCATGGGCGGTGGCGAGCGGGCCCCCCGACGGCGCCGTCCCGAGTGGAACGCCCCGCAGCGGCTGGTGCGACGCACGCCGCAGGCCGGCCCCGGCGCGTGGCGCGCGAGCGCCCTGCCGGGCGGCTAGTCCCGGTGGGCGGCCCCAGCCTCGTCCTCGCCTCCGGCTCCCCGGCGCGTCTCGCCACGCTGCGGTCGGCGGGACTGGACCCGCTGGTGGTGGTCTCCGGTGTCGACGAGTCGCGCCTCGACGGGCTGCCACCAGCCGAGCTGGCGGTGGGCCTGGCCGAGCTGAAGTGCGCGGCCGTGGCCGGTCGGGGTGACCTGCCCTCCGGGGCGCTCGTGCTCGGCTGCGACTCGGTGCTCGAGCTGGACGGCGAGGTGCTGGGCAAGCCCGGTGACGCCGACGAGGCGGCCCGCCGCTGGCGGGGCATGCGGGGGCGAACCGGGGTGCTGCACTCCGGCCACTGCCTCGCCGACACGGGCTCCGGCGAGCGCGTCAGCGCAGGCGCCGCCACCACGGTCCACTTCGCCGACCCCGACGACGAGGAGCTGGCGGCGTACGTCGCGACGGGCGAGCCCCTGCACGTCGCCGGGGCCTTCACGGTCGACGGCCTGGGCGGGGCCTTCGTCGCGGGCATCGAGGGCGACCACCACAACGTCGTGGGCGTCAGCCTGCCGGTGCTGCGGCAGATGGTCCGCCGGCTCGGCCACCGCTGGACCGACCTGTGGGCCGCCGGGCCGGAGGGATGAGCCCCGGATGACCCGGCCCGCCGCCACCCGACCCCCGATCCCGGGCGAGCTGCGGGTGCTGGTCGCCTCCGCGTTCGTGATCGCGGTCGGCTACGGGATCGTCGCCCCGGTGCTCCCGGCCTACGCCCGCAGCTTCGACGTCGGCGTCGCCGCGGCCTCGATCGTGGTCTCGGCCTTCGCCTTCTTCCGCCTCGTCTTCGCCCCCGTCGGCGGCAAGCTCGTGACCCGGCTGGGCGAGCGCCCCGTCTATCTCACCGGGCTGGGGATCGTGGCCGCCTCGTCGCTGGCCACGGCGTTCGCCCAGTCCTACGCGCAGCTGCTGGTCCTGCGCGGGCTGGGCGGGCTCGGCTCGACGATGTTCACCGTCTCGGCCATGGCCCTGCTGGTGCGGCTCTCCCCGCCGTCGATCCGGGGCCGGGTGACCTCGGCGTGGGCCAGCATGTTCCTGGTCGGCGGCATGCTCGGGCCGGTGCTGGGCGGGGCACTCGCGTCCTTCGGGCTGCGCGTGCCGTTCGTCGTCTACGCCGTCGCGCTCGTGATCGCGGCCGCCGCCGTGGGGTTCCGGCTCTCCGGCGCCCGGCTGCGGCCGCCCCCCGACGAGGAGCGGCAGCCCCCCATGCAGGTCCGGGAGGCGCTCGCGAACCCCGCCTACCGCGCCTGCCTCGCCTCGGCCTTCGCCAACGGCTGGTGCAACTTCGGCGTGCGGGTGGCCATCCTCCCCCAGCTCGCCGTCGCGATCCTGGACGAGCCCTGGGTGGCGGGGGTGGCGCTGGCCGTCGCGGCCGCCGCGACGGCCGTGGCCCTGCAGGCCGGCGGGCGGCTGACGGACCGGGTCGGACGCCGGCCGCTGGTGATCGGCGGGCTCGCGATCACCGCCGCGGGGCTCAGCGTGATCGGCTTCAGCGACGGCCTGGTGGTGCTCTTCGTGCTCGCGGCCGTCTCCGGCTTCGGCGCCGGCTTCGTGAACCCGGGCCAGCAGGCCGCCGTCGCCGACGTGGTCGGCACCGAGCGCAGCGGCGGCACCGTGCTGAGCACGTTCCAGATGTTCCAGGACGGCGGCGCGATCCTCGGCCCCGTGCTGACCGGGCTGGTCGCCGACCAGCTCGGCTTCGGGCCGGCGTACGCGATGACCGCGGTGGTCAGCCTGCTCGCCGCCGTGCCGTGGCTGCTCGCGCCCGAGACACTGCCGCGGGAGGGGGAGCCGGCGGGCTCGTGACCGCGACCCCTACTCGGCCGGCCGGATCACCACCCCCAGGCCGATCGTGGCCCCCTGCGGCCCCTCGACCTGCAACGCGGCCGGACCGGTGGCCTGCCCGTCGGGGATCTCGACCGTCCAGGTGACCCGGCCGAGCCGGCCGTCGGCCGCGGTGCCCGCGTCCGCCCGGCCCAGCGCGGTCGCGCGCCGCGTGACCCGCCCCCCGAGGAGCTCGAGCTCGACGCCCGCCATCGGCGTCGGCTCCGCCGCCGGCTCCGTGCGGTTGCAGCCGGGGACGGGGCCGCTGCCGGGATTGCCGCAGCCCTCGACGAACCCGCGGCCGGTCACCGTGACCTGTTGGCCGCGGTGCAGGGCGACCACGCCCGGGGGCGCCCCCTCGATGGCGATGGTCGGCGCGGCGCAGGGGCGGTCGGTCGTCGCCGGCGGCCACGGGGAGACGAGGAGCGCCGCGGGGGCGCCGAGGAGGAGGAGCCGGGCACGCCGTCCGCGCCCCCGACGCGGGACCGGCAGCGACATCCTGGCCCGCCGGCTAGCCCTCGACGCGCCGTTCGGCGGGACGGGGCCGCGCGCCGTCGGCTCCCGGCGAGGCGGGGGCGGCCACGTCGTCCTCGGTGGGGTCGCCCTCGGGCCGGCTCAGCAGGTCGCGCAGCACCAGGTCGTCGTCCACCGGCACCTCGTCGGGCAGGTGGTGCAGGTGCAGCAGGTGCACCGGGCGGCGGAAGACGAACCGCCGGAACAGCCAGAACCGGGCCACCAGGCCGAGCACCAGGCCGATGACGTTCGCGGCGATGTTGTCCGAGAGCGGGTCGTCGAGGCCGAGCACGTTGCGGCTGACGAACAGGCAGGCGACCGGCAGCATCATCGTCGCCACGTTGATCACGAAGAAGGCGGTGCGTCCCCCGTCGGCGTGCACGGGCTCGCGATCCTTGAAGGCCCAGTGCCGGCTGCCGCGGTAGCTGATGGCCATGCCGACGAGGTTGGCCAGCACGTAGGCGACGATGGGCCAGTCGCCGAGCAGCGCGACCTCGTCGACGCCGTACCCGTGCACCAGCAGGTTGAAGAGGAAGAGGGCCACGAGCGTGGCGACGCCGCCGACGGCGAGGAAGCGTCCCGCCTCGGCGATCACGCGATCCCAGCGCCGACCCATGCGGGCAAGGCTAGCCGCAGGCCGGGGCGGGAGCAGAAGACCGGTCGGCCGGCGCGCGGGAGGGGCGCTACTCGACCGGGAGCCCCAGCCCCCGCGCGATCAGCATCCGCTGCACCTCGCTCGTGCCCTCCCCCACCTCGAGCACCTTCGCGTCGCGGTAGAACCGGGCGACCGGGTACTCCTCCATGAAGCCGTAGCCGCCGAAGACCTGGGTGGCGATCCGGGTCGCGGTGACGGCCGACTCGGTGCAGTGCAGCTTCGCCACCGCGGCCGCCTGCTTGAACTCGGCAAACGACGGCGCACCGGGGCCGCCGGCCGCCATCGCGTCCTTCATGGCCGCCGCGCGGTAGGCGAGCAGCCGCGAGGAGTGCAGGAGCACCTCGAGGTCGGCGATCTGGAAGGCGACGCCCTGCTTGCGGCCGATCGGTCCGCCGAACGTCTGCCGCTCGCCGGCGTAGTCGACGCTCATCTCCAGGCAGGCCTGGATGCAGCCGACCGAGAGGGCGGAGATCGCGACCCGGCCGTCGTCGAGGGTCGCGAGGAACTGCGCGTAGCCCCGGCCCCGGTCGCCCAGCAGGTGGTCCTCGGGCACGCGGGCGTCGTCGAAGCTGAGGGCGTGGGTGTCCGAGGCGTGCCAGCCGAGCTTGTCGTACGGCGGCTCGGCGACGAAGCCGGGCGTGTCTGCGGGCAGCATGATGGCCGAGATCTCCGGGCGACCCCCCTCGCGCTCGCCGGTGCGAGCCGTGACGGTCACCAGGGAGGTGATCTCGGAGCCGGAGTTGGTGATGAACTGCTTGCTGCCGTTCACGACCCACTCGCCGCCGTCGAGCACGGCCTTGGTGCGCGTCGCGCCGGCGTCGGAACCGGCGCCCGGCTCGGTGAGCCCGAAGCCGGCCAGCCGTCGGCCCGCGACGAGGTCGGGCAACCAGCGGTCCTTCTGGGCGTCCGTGCCGAAGACCAGGATCGGGTTGATGCCCAGGCCGACCCCGGCCTGGAGCGTGATCCCGAGCGACTGGTCGACGCGCCCGATCTCCTCGATGGCCAGGCACAGGCTGGTGAAGGCGCCGTCCTCGCCGGTCATGCCGGAGCCGCCGTACTGCTCGGGGGCGGTGAGCCCGAAGAGCCCCAGAGCGCCCATCTTCGCCACCACGTCGACCGGGAAGTGGTGCTCCCGGTCCCACTCGGCCGCGCGGGGCGCGATCTCGGCCTCCGCGAACTCGCGGACGCTCCCGCGGAACTCCTCGTGCTCGCGGGACAGCTCGAAGGCGGTGCTCATGGGCCGATGCTAGCCCCGGCGGTTAGCGGTTGTTAACCGCGCGGTCGCCCTCGGACGCGACGGATGCCGACCTGCCACAGGGTCCTTGCGCCGGGCCGGGACGGGAGATCGCCCGGGTGACCGGAAAGGTCCCGGCACCACACCCCTAGACTCCGCTGCGAGGGCCCGCGCGCCGCCGCGGGCCCGCACGGTCGAGCACGATCGAGAAGGAGTCGAGGGTGTCCCAGGTCAAGCCGTTGCAGAAGGTGCTCATCGCCAACCGCGGAGAGATCGCGGTGCGCGTGATCCGCGCCTGCCGGGACGCCGGGATCGGCAGCGTCGCCGTCTACGCCGAGCCCGACCGCGAGGCGATGCACGTCCGCCTGGCGGACGAGGCCTACTCGCTGGACGGCTCGCAGCCCGGCGACTCCTACCTGTCGATCGAGAAGATCATCGCGGTCGCCCAGCAGGCCGGCGCCGACTCCGTCCACCCCGGCTACGGGTTCCTGGCCGAGAACGCCGACTTCGCCCAGGCCGTGCTCGACGCGGGGCTCGTGTGGATCGGGCCGCCCCCCGCCGCGATCAACAGCCTCGGCGACAAGGTGCAGGCGCGGCACATCGCCGAGAAGGTCGGCGCGCCACTGGCGCCCGGCACCAAGGACCCGCTCGAGAACGCCCAGGAGGCCGTCGACTTCGCGGAGGAGAACGGCCTGCCCATCGCCATCAAGGCGGCGTACGGCGGCGGCGGCCGCGGCCTCAAGGTCGCCCGCGAGATCTCGGACGTGGCCGACGCCTTCGACTCCGCCGTCCGGGAGGCGACGTCGGCCTTCGGCCGCGGCGAGTGCTTCGTCGAGAAGTTCCTCGACCGCCCGCGGCACGTCGAGACCCAGTGCCTCGCCGACCAGCACGGCAACGTCGTCGTCGTCTCGACGCGGGACTGCTCGCTGCAGCGGCGGCACCAGAAGCTGGTCGAGGAGGCCCCGGCGCCGTTCCTGACCGAGGACCAGGAGAACCAGCTCTACGAGGCGTCCAAGGCGATCCTGCGCGAGGCGGAGTACGTCGGCGCCGGCACCTGCGAGTTCCTCGTCGGCGAGGACGGCACGATCTCGTTCCTCGAGGTGAACACCCGCCTCCAGGTGGAGCACTGCGTCTCCGAGGAGGTCACGGGCCTCGACCTGGTGCGGGAGATGTTCCGGATCGCGGCCGGCGAGGAGCTCGGGTACGACGACCCCGAGGTGCGCGGACACTCGATCGAGTTCCGGATCAACGCCGAGGACGGGGGCGCCAACTTCATGCCGGCCCCGGGCACGCTGACCGCGTGGTCGCCGCCCCAGGGCCCGGGCGTGCGCATCGACGGCGGCTACGAGAACGGCGAGACCGTGCCCGGCTCGTTCGACTCGCTGATCGCCAAGCTGATCGTCACCGGCCGCGACCGCGGCCACGCGCTGGCTCGCTCGCGGCGCGCGCTCGACGAGTTCGTCGTGGACGGGATGCCCACGGTCATCCCGTTCCACCGCAAGGTCGTCGACGACCCGGCCTTCGTGGGCGACGGGTCCTCCTTCTCCGTCTACACGCAGTGGATCGAGACCGACTTCGACAACGACATCGAGCCCTACAGCGGCGGCGCGGCGGAGCCGGACGAGCAGGGTGAGCGGCAGCGGGTGACGGTCGAGGTCGGCGGTCGCCGGCTCGAGGTCGTCGTCCCGGCCGGCCTCGGCGGCCTGGCCGGCGGGGGCGGCGGGGGCGGCGGCGCCCAGAAGCCCAAGCGCAAGGCCGGCAAGAAGGCCGGGGCGGCCGTCTCCGGCGACGCGGTCACCAGCCCGATGCAGGGCACCGTGGTCAAGATCCCCGTCGAGGAGGGCCAGGAGCTCGCCGAGGGGGACACGGTCGTCGTCATCGAGGCGATGAAGATGGAGCAGCCGCTCAAGGCCCACAAGAGCGGCACCGTCACCGGCCTGAAGGCCGAGGTGGGCGGCGGCGTCAACAACGGCGAGGTCATCTGCGAGCTGAAGGACTGACCCGGCGCTGGCCGGCGATACCCTGACCGGATGCTGCTCGACGGCGTTCACCCCGGTCGCGTCACCGCCCCCTTCGCGGGCACCGTGACCGTGTGGGTCGCGGAGGGCGAGGCCGTGGCGGCCGGGGCGCGGCTCGCCACGATCGAGGCGATGAAGCTGGAGGCCGCCATCACCGCCCCGTGCGCCGGCACGGTCGCCCGCCTCGCCGTGACGGGCACCCGCCCGCTCGAGGGTGGCGACCTCGTGCTGGAGCTGTCCTGACGGGCACCGGGCAGGGGCTGCGGCCGGCTCAGCGACGCCTGACGCCGAAGGTGAACCAGTCCGACCTCAGGCCCAGCCGCGATCGCAGCTCCACGCCCGAGACCGTGGCCGACCCGGCGCTGCCGATGACCACCATGCGGTCGACCCGGCCGCCCAGGTCACCGCCCCCCGTGCGGGTGACCACGCGCAGGCGGCGCAGGTTGCCGACCGCCGGGAAGGCGCGCTCCAGTCTCCTGTCGCTCACGCGCAGCCGCCAGGAGTGCACGGCGTTGCCGGGGTAGTCGTCGTACGGGTCGGGCTGGGCGGGGAGGTACGGCATCGAGCCGGCCGAGGTCCAACCACCGCTGCTGGAGTGGAACTGCGTGAAGGCGGGCCGGTTGCCCGCATAGAGCGCCTGCCTGCGGGTCGCGCGGACCGCGGCGTCCGAGCCCGGGTGCTCGGCGTCGGCCCCCGCGTAGACCTGGCACGAGGAGGTGTCACAGACCTGGTAGTGGCTCGCCCGCGGGTGCTGCCGCTCGTACGCCGCGTAGGTGCGCGCCGCGATCGCCTGCGCCTGCACCGCGGCGGGCGTCCAGAGGGCGGGGACCTCGCGCGGCACGACGCCGCGCAGGTAGGCCACCATCCCGACGTGGTTCACGGTGTCGCGGGCGTGGCTCCCGGCGCTCGGCGCCGCCGCCCGCAGGCGGCCCCGGTAGGACGCGGTGCCCGACGGCGTGACCAGCGTGACCGGGGCGCCGCCGGCGAAGAACTCCCCCTCGCCCGAGAGGTAGCGGTAGAACCGCCACCAGCGCCGATGGAAGTGCACCGCCACCCGACCGTTGCGGTTGACGACGAGCCGCCACCGGGTGGCGCCGTTCTCGGGCAAGCGCCAGGTCCGCCGGGCGGCGACGTCCCGCAGGCGAAGGCCGCGCCGGGCCTCGACCACGAGGTCATCCGTCGTGTCGGCCGTGACGAGCACCTTCATCCGGCCCCGCACCCGACCGAGCCGGGTGCCCGGGTAGTAGAAGCGGACGATCTGCTCGGCCGAGAGGCCGCGGCGCGCGGCGCCCTCGGCACCGTGCTGCGACATCCCGTGCCCGTGGCCGTAACCGCGGCCATGGATCGTGATCCAGGCGCTGCCGGGCACCGCCCAGGACTGGTCGACCCGGTGCGCCTCCGCGGCGTCGGCGGGGGCGCCACCGGGTGCGCCCAGCGCCAGGACCAGCGCCAGGACCAGCGCCAGGACCAGCGCCGGGACGGGCACGGGCACGGTCGGGCGGCCCCGCGAGGGGGTGCGAGCGGTGCGCATGGATCTCCTGGGGTGCGGGGGCGACAAGGGGCCCGCGAGTCGTCCTCTCGAGTCGATCACGGGGCGCGGCGGGGCGACCGGCGTTCGCGTGAACTACGGCGTCGTAGTTCCTCCCGCCACTCGCCCGGGCGTGGTCTCCGGAGGGTGGTCGCCTACACTGGTGCGGCCCCGTCAGGCCGCGGGGTTCGGTGGGGGTTCGATGGCCTTCTGGGGTGCAGGCGACGCGGAGGCGATCGAAAGTGCGAGGACGACCGTGGGGCGACCTGCGCCTGCCCAGCCGCGGCGCGGCGCCTCGGACCGCCCGCCGACCGGCCGCGCTGCTCGGGTCAGCCCTCCTGCTGCTCTCACTGCTGACGGCCTGCGGCGGCGAGGAGCCGAGCACCGAGGCCCCCGACCCCGGCGCGCCGATCACCCGCTCGCCCAGCTGAGCCCTGGGCGAGGGCGTTCGCTCAGGGTCAGCCCGCGCCGACGTCGGGCCCGATCCCGGCGGGTGCCAGGTCTCGCAGCTGGCGGTACGCCGCCACCGCCGCGAGCTGCGAGCCGACGCCGAGCTTGCGCAGCATGGACTTCACCTGCGTGCGCACCGTCGCCTCCGAGACGCCCGCCAGGCGCGCGATCGTGCTGACGCGGTGGCCCTCGTAGAGCTGCGTCAGGACGCTGAGCTCGCGCGGGGTCAGCGTCTCCATCCGTGCGGCCAGCCGCTGCCCCCGCGCGGCCTCCCGCGTCCACGCCGAGACGACCTCCGTGCGCAACCCGGGGTCCATGACCTCCTCCCGCGCCGCCGCCTGTCGCAGCGCGGTGACCAGCTCGGACATCGTCAGGTAGCCGGGCAGGACCGCATGAGCACCCGCGTGCAGGGCGCCGCCCCAGGACGGGCCGGGAGCCACCGTGGTCAGGGCGACCCAGGGGAAGGGGTCGTCGGCCAGGATGAGGTCCCCCAGGCCGGAGTGCAACGGATCGTCCTGCAGGCTCAGACACACGTGGGGACAGAAGGCCAGCAGTCGCCGCCGCACCTCGGTCGAGGAGGCGCGGCCCGGCCAGTCGACGGACATGGTGTGCGCACCCACGCCCGCCAGCGCCGCGGTCGCCATGTCGGCCAGCACCCGCTGGTCGGAGACGACAGCGACCCGCAGCGTCGAGGATCCGGCGCCGACGCGCTCGCCGCCGCCTTCCTCGCGGCGAGCGACCGCGTCCAGCATCTCGCTCATCACACGGGTCAGCGCGGGAACTCGAAGAAGACGTCGTCCACCAGGCCGTTGAACGGATCCGCCGCCGACTCCGTCACCTGTCCGCCGGGCGAGACCTTGCCGCCGATGGCGAGCGGCACGCGGCGCCCGGGGACCAGGCGTCCGGTCGCCCCGGCGGCCTCGGCCACGATCGGTTGCCCGGCCCCGTCGACCGCCTCGACCCGCAGCTCGACGCCCCGCTGGGTGCGCGTGCAGGTCGCGTCGTACCACCGCTCGCGGTCGACCTCGGCCCCGGCCTTGGCGAGCACCTCGCCCGCGGCGCCGCGGACGAGGCAGGACGGCACGCCGCCGTCGATCTGCAGCTTGTACTGCGCGTCGTCAGCGAAGAGCCCGCGCTGGACCAGGTTGTCGCCGTTGTCCGCCTCCGTCCCACCGGACGTCTTGTCGAGCCGGAACCGCGCGCCGAACCTGAAGTCGCGGCGCGCCGGGGCCAAGGCGTCGAACTCCCCGGCGGCCCGCACGACCACGACCGCGGCGGCGACCGGACCCTCGGCCTCGAACGCCGGCAACCGCAGCGACCGTCCCTCGCCGTCGGGGCCCTCGGCGAGCACCGCGCGCCCCCCGCCCGTGGTGGCGACGGAGACGGTCATCTCGCGCGCCACCGCATTGCGAAGGGTCGGCACCACCGAGCCGGGCGACGACGCCCGGCCCTCGGCGTCGAGGTGCAGCACCCGCCGGACCCCCTCGGGCGGCGAGACCGCCTCGACGCCGGACGACCCGCTCGGCGTCGCCTGCGACCCGTCGGCGGCGCAAGCCGCCAGGAGCAGCAGGACCGGCGCCGCGGTCAGCCGTCGCGCGAGCCCTCCCCGAGTCATCGGTGTCACCCGGGCCCGACCACCGTGGAGAACATGACGACGCGGCTCACCTCACTGCTGGTGGTGCCGGTCAGCCCGCCGACCTGGCCGGTGGGCACCTGGCCGCCGGAGTCGGCGAGCACGCTGGTCAGTCGGCCGCCGCCCGCGCCGTGGCCCTCGACACGCCGCTGCTGACTCGCGGGGATCGACCAGGTGAGGTCCGCGGACCTCTTCGCGACCCACGAGGTGACCAGCCAGGAGCCGGCGGTCGGGTTGTCGACCGTCGGGGAGACGTGGTCGGTGCCGCTCTGCTGGTCCAGGGACGAGGCGTGGTCGAGCACCTGCAGCGAGCCGCCCTGGCCCCGGTAGCCCGCGACGCTGAGGTCCACCTTGACCCAGCTCGACGTGGTCACCGTCACCGTCGAGCCGGGGTCGCCGGCGGTCGCCTGGCGGGTCCAGCTGCGGCCCTGGAAGTTGGACCCCGTGGGCGAGTCGAGGGTCGTCCACCCGGCGGGGTCGCCGAGCGTGGCGTCGGAGTCGTTCACCGCGGCGTGCAGGAGGAGCGTGTCGCCGGCCTGCACGTCGGCGGGGACGACGACCGAGTGGTTCCGGTTCGAGCCGTTGTAGCCCGCCGCGCCGACGAGCGCGACGCCGGTCGCCCCGCCGGTGCCGCCCGGGTCCTGCGGGTTCGCGGTGCCGGTGGCGGTGTCGGTCTCGCCGCCGTCGTCGGTGACGGTCAGCTCAACCGGGCGCGACCCGGCCGAGGCGTAGTCGTGCTCGACCAGCGCCCCGCTGTCGGTGTTGCCGTCGCCGAAGTCCCAGGCATAGCCCGTCAGGGTGCCGTCGGGATCACCGGACGCCCGGCCGTCGAAGGTGCAGGTCAGGTCGTCGCACGTGACCGACATCCGCGCCGTCGGCGCCTCGTTGGTCGGCGTGGTCGTCCCGCCGGACGGCCCGATCACGGTCGACGAGATCAGCACGTGGCCCGTCTCGATGCTCGTCGTGCCGGTCAGTCCACCGACCTGACCGGTGGGTGCCGGACCGTCGGTGTCGGAGAGCACGGTGTTCAGCCGACCGCCGCCCGAGCCGTGGCCCTCGACGCGCCGCTGCTGGCTCGCCGGGAGCGACCAGGTGATGTCGGCCGACCTCTTCGCGATCCACGACGTCTCGAGCCAGGAGCCGGCGGTCGGGTTGTCCACCGTCGGGGAGACGTGGTCGGTGCCCCCCTGCTGGTCCAGCGCCGCGGCGTGGTCGAGCACCTGCAGCGCCTCCCCGCCCGCGCCGCGGTACGCCGCCATGCTCAGGTCCACCTTGACCCACCCGGTGGTGGACACCGTGACGCTCGAACCGGCGTCGCCGGCGGTCGCCTGCCGGGTCCACGTGCGGCCCTGGAAGTTGCCGCCGCTCGTCGAGGACAGCGTCGTCCAGCCGTTCGGGTCACCGAGGTCGGCGTTCGTGGTGTTCATGCCGGCGTGCAGGACGAGGGTGTCGCCGGCCTGCACGTCGGAGGGGACCGTGACCGAGTGGCTGTTGCCGTCGTCGTTGTAGTTCGTGGCCCCGACCAGGGAGACCTCCGACCCGCCGCCGGTGCCGCCCGGGTCCTGCGGGTTCGCCGTCCCCGTCGCGCTGTCGGTCTCGTTGGCGTCGTCCGTGACCGTCAGCTGCACCGTGCGCTCACCGGCCGAGGCGTACTGGTGCTCCACCAGCGCCCCGCTGTCGGTCGAGCCGTCGCCGAAGTCCCACGCGTAGCCGGTCAGGGTGCCGTCGGGGTCGCTGGACGCCCGACCGTCGAAGGTGCAGGTCAGGTCGTCACAGGTGACCGACATCCGCGCCGTCGGCGCCTCGTTGCTCGGCCCGGGGCCGACGTCGGGGCCCTCGTGCACGAACAGGTCGTTCGACGCCCAGTTCACGCCGTCGGTGCCCGGGCCGGACTCCACCCGGGTGGTGCCGGCGACCGGCGCCCCGGACGCGCTCCCCCGGTCCCAGGCCATCGAGCGCAGGACGCCGCTCGCGTCGGCGAAGTACATCCTCGACCCGGCCAGGAAGATGCCGCGCGCCGCCGCGAAGTCGATGCCCGCCGTGGCGCCGGCGGCCTCCAGCCGCTTGGCGCCGACCACGCCGCTCTCGGGCGTGAAGTAGCGGTAGTAGAGCTGGTTGTCGCCCTGGAGCGTGTAGTAGATCCGCCCGTCGTCGAGGAACATGCCGGTCATCGAGGCGATGTCGTCGTCCCAGCGCTGCAGCTCGACCAGCTGGTCGGCTGTGTCGACCGGGGTCGCCGCGCCCCACGCCTGGCCGTCGAACGTGCGGCGGACGAAGGCGCCGCCCTCGCGGGCGAGGTAGACGTCACCGCCCACCATGAAGGCGCCGTTGACGTTGTCCCAGACCTCCGGACCGTCCTCGGCGGTGGTCGACGTGGCGCCGCCGCCGCTCTCCAGGTCGGCCGCGTCGAGGCCGTTGCGGGCGATGTAGACCGTCTCGGGCAGCTGGGGCGTGCGCTGGGCCGGGTAGGTGCTGCCGCCGGCCCGCGGCAGCAGGGCGACCCGCCCGTGGTACTCGAAGTTGCCGATCCGGTCGGTGTCCGAGACGGCCCACAGGCCCTGGTCGGTGTAGAGGAAGTCGAACACGCCGACGCCCTTGGTGCGGCCCGGGTTCCACGACAGCGGCAGTCCGTTCACCGGGTCGAGCGCCGCGATCCCCTCGCGGGAGACCGCGCCCTGGCCGGCCCGGTCTCCGGCGTAGGGGTTGTTCTGCCAGCGGAAGTGGCCGCCGACGTAGACCGCGCCGGGCGTCACCTCGACGCCGTAGGTGGTGTCGCCGCCGGTGTAGTCGACCCAGGAGGGCTCCACGTCCGGACCAGCAGCGCCGGTCTCGAAGCGGGCGCTCGTGTCGCAGGCGACGTCGCTGCCGCGGTAGGCGCCGGTGGTGGTGACGACGAAGAAGTCACCGCCCGGGGCGAAGTCGACATCGCGCATGTAGCTGTCGAAGACCGGGTGGCACTCGCTGGTGTAGAACTCCGTGCGGAACGTGGACGGCGCCGCGCTGCCACCGCTGACGTCGAGCATCATCAGCTGGTCGTTGGGGCTGCCGTCGAGGCTCGTGAAGTTGCCCACCGCGACGAGCCGGTTCCCGTCCGGCGTGACGTCGATCTTCAGGACCTGGGTGTAGCCCCCGTTGTGGGTGCCGTCGACCTCCATCGACATGTAGTCGCTGAAGGCGCCGGTGTCCGGGTCCACGGTGGCCAGCGCGCGCTGGGGGTTCCCGTCGATGTGGGTGAAGGCGCCGGCCATCCACAGCTGACCGTCGGAGAGCCGCAGGTCGCGCACGCGACCGGTCACCTCGCCGGCGTCGAAGGAGTCGACGACCTGGCCGTCGGAGAGGCGGACGCGTGCGAGCCGCGAGTGCGCCTCGCCGTTGATGGCGTCGAAGTCGCCGCCGACATAGACCGTGCTGCCGTCGCCGGTCGGGCGGACGACGCGCACGGCAGCGCCGACGCTGGGGGCGAAGTCGGGGAGGATCTGGCCCGTGGTCGCGTCGAACGCGAGCAGGCGGTTCCGGGTCAGCTCGGTGTCGCTGCCCTCGTTGCGGGCGCGCGTGAACGTGCCGCCCAGCACGATGGTGCCGCCGACCTGGACGACGGAGTACACGCGCCCGTTCAGCACGTGTGGCGTGTTGTTCGCGGGGTTGTCCGAGACGACGGAGCCGCCGGGCACGTCCGCCGAGACCGGCGAGGCGAGTGCCGCGGGGAGGAGCAGTGCGAGCAGGGTGGCGAACAGGACCCGTACGGGTGTCCGCAGGTTGGTCGGTGACATGTGGCTCCTCCGTGGCGGCATCCGGCGCGCGCCGGACCGGGTTCGCCGGTTCCCCCCGGCTGTTCGGGGGAGCCTCGCACTCCTGCGACCCGACACACAGGGGCCAGGACCCAAGATCCCCACATTTGGTGAGCGGTCTCGCGCACGTGGCGTGTTGGCTTGATGACATGACCCGGCCGACCGCGGTGAGCCCCGCCCCACCGCGACCGGGGCCACCACCGGGCCAACCCGGCGAACCGGCTCCGTCGGCGCGCCGCGGCGGGTCGCGCGGGATCCTCGGCCGTCCGCTGCCGGCCCACTGGCCCCTCTCGTTCCTGGTGCTGGGATTTCCCCTGTGGTGGGTCCTGGGTCTCGCCTCCAGCATGCCGGTCCTGCTGGCGGTGCCGCTGGCGCTGCAGCTGGCCCGTCGCCGCGACCTCCCGCTCCCGCGCGGCTTCGGGTGGTGGCTCCTCTTCCTTGCCTGGGTGTGCCTGGGGGCGCTCGTGCTCTGGGTCGACGCGCCGGGCGCGGTGCCGGGTGGCGACCCCACCCGCCTTCTGGTCTTCGGCTACCGCGTCGCCTGGTACGGCACCGTCACGGTGTGGATGCTGTGGCTGATCGACACCGGGCGGGACCGTCTCGCGGACCACACGGTCCACCGCCTCGTCGGCGGGCTGCTGGCTGTCGCGCTCGCGGGCGGCGTGCTGGGACTCCTCGCCCCCGACCTGGAGTTCCGCTCCGGGATCGAGTGGCTGCTTCCGGAGGCGTTGCGCAGCGACGCGTACGTCGCCGCGCTGGTGCACCCCCAGACCGCCGACATCCAGTCAGTGCTCGGCCGCCCGGAATCCCGCCCGAAGGCGCCGTTCGCCTTCACCAACACCTGGGGCAGCGTGGTCTCGCTGTCGCTGCTCTTCGCCGTCGCCGCCCTGGTGCGCTCGGGCCGCCGCGCGAGGGGTGCCTGGCTGGCCCTGCTGCTCCTGGCCCCGGCGCCCGTGGTGTTCTCCCTCAACCGCGGCCTGTGGGCCTCGCTGGCGGCGGGCGCGCTCGGCCTCCTCGTGCTGCTGGCGGCGCGAGGCCACCTGCGGGTGGCCATCGGCCTGGTCGGGGCCGGCGCGCTGGCGGTCCTGCTGCTGGCGCAGACGCCGCTGGGAGAGATCCCCGGTGAACGACTCGACAACCCGCACAGCAACACCCGGCGCACCATGCTGACCGAGGCGACCATCAGCTCCGTCTCCAGCGGTTCGCCCCTGGTCGGTTTCGGCACCACTCGGGACGTCGAGGGCAACTTCTCCTCGATCTCCGGCGGCGACACGCCGAGCTGCTCCTCCTGCGGGGTGCCCCCGCTCGGCACCCAGGGCCAGGCGTGGCTGGTCCTGTTCTCCCAGGGCTGGGTCGGGCTGGCGATCTTCGCCGGGTTCCTGGTGGGGACGCTGCGCGGGAGCCTGAGGTGCCGGACGCTGAACGAGACGCTGTGCACCTTCGCCGTGGGCTTCATGTGCCTGCAGCTGCTGGTCTACGACACCCTCGGCCTGCCGTTGCTGCTCGTCTTCCTCACGATCGGCCTGGTGGCGCGCGAGCGGCACGAGACCGCAAGCCTGGCGCCCGAGCCCACGGCCAGGCGGCTGCTCCGGGACCTCCGGGCGGTCGCGGTCCCGGGAGCCGCCCTCGTCCTCGTCGGTGGCCTGGCGGGCGCGGGAGTGGGACTGTTGCGCCACGAGACGACCTGGACCGCCACCACGCGCGTGCTGCTCGATCCGCTGCCCGACACCGTGCCCGGGACGGCCCAGCTGCCCGGGCCCACCGGGCTCCCCGCCATGACCGTCGACACGGAGGCCTTCCTCATGCGCACGGCCCCCGACCGGCAGGCCGGCGCCGAGGCGATCGCCCCGACCACGCCGGTGAAGGTGACCGGCGAGAAGAACACCCGCATCATCGAGGTGACGGTGACCGGGCCGACCCCCGACCAGGTGGAGGCGGCCGGGCGCACCACCCTCCTCGCCTGGTTCCAGACGCGGCGCCAGCAGCTCGCCCAGCAACGGGTCCGGGTCATCGAGCGCTTCGAGGGCGTCTCTGCTGCCCTGCGCCGCGTCGACCGTCTCGGCGAGACCGAGGGGGCGGAGCGGAAGTCCACCGGGCCCGCCAGCCGGTTCATCGGATCCGCGGTGGCCGAGATCGCCACGACCCCGCTCACCCCGGGCGAGGTGCTCAGCAGCTCCGAGCCCGAGCGCCGCCCCTACCAGCTCGCCGTCCCCATCGCCTCCGGCGCCGGGGTCGGCCTCCTGCTGACCGCCCTGCTCGTGCTGCGGCGCTCCCGCACCCGGCCCTCGATCGGAGCCCTGCCATGACCGCCAGCCCCCTCGACGCGACCGGGGCCGACGCCTCCGAGAGCCGCGACCGGCCTGTGCCGGTGGACGTCGTGATCTCGACGCGCAACCGGCCCGACATGCTCCGCGAGGCCGTGGCGTCGGTGCTCGCGCAGGACTACGCCGGCGAGGTGCGCTGCCACGTCGTCTTCGACCGCTGCGACCCCGACCCCGTGGTGGCCACGCTGGCGGACGGGCTCCCGCGCCGCTCGGTCCGTTCCCACGAGAACACGCGCACCGGCGGCCTCGCCGGGGGCCGGAACAGCGGCGTCCTCGAGGGCGAGGCCCCGCTGATCGGCTTCTGCGACGACGACGACCTCTGGGCCCCGCGCAAGCTGACTCTGCAGGTCGAGGCGCTCCGCCGACGGCCCGAGGCGCTGAGCTGTGTCACCGGCATCGTGGTGGAGTACGCCGACCACAGCGTGCCGCGCGTGCCGAGCGCGGCCGACGTGAGCCACGAACGGCTGGTGCGCCACCGCGTGATGGAGGCGCACCCCTCGTCGGTGCTGGTGCGCCGCGAGGCGTTCCTGGGGCCGATCGGCATGGTCGACGAGGAGATCCCCGGGAGCTACGGCGAGGACTGGGACTGGATCCTGCGGGCGGCCGAGGCGGGGCCCATCGCGGTGGCGGAGGAGCCGCTCGTCCACGTGCGGTGGGGCAGCTCGCAGTTCTCCCGGAAGTGGCAGCTCATCATCGACTCGATCGACTACATGCTGGCCAAGCACCCCGCCTTCGAGCGCGACCGGAGGGCGCACGCGCGGCAGCTGGGGCGCAGGGCCTTCGCGCTCGCCGCCTCGGGCCAGCGCGGCGCCCTGGCGGAGGCCACCCACGCGGTGCGCCGCTGGCCGACCGACCGACGCGCGTGGCTGGCCGCCGCGGTCGCCCTGCACCTGGTGTCCGCGGACCGGCTGATGGACCTCGCCCATCGCCGCGGCCGCGGTATCTGAGCACTCCCGGAACGCATGCCCGTCAATGCCAGACACCGGCGCGCTCCGCGCCGTCGGCGCCCCGCCGCACTCGTCCTGGTCGGCCTGGGGACGGGGCTCCTGGCCGTCGCAGCAGCCCTCTCGATGGGTCACTGGCGGGGCGGGCCGCCCCCGGACCTGGAGCGGGAGGCCGCGGCGTCCACCCGGTGGCAGGTGGACGCCGGGGGGCGCGCGCAGGTGACGGAGGTCGCCGGGGAGCGGGGCCGGCGCAGCGTCGTCCGACCGGCCGAGTCGGGGACGCTCTCCCTGCGGCGTGCCGACGTGGTGGGTGCGTCTCGCCCGGCCGCGTCCCGCGCCGTGGGGGGGTGGGACGTGCGCGTCTGGATGCGCAGCAGCCGGCGGCAGCCGGTCGCGCTGCAGGTGACCGGGCCGGCCGGATCCGGGCCGGAGGACCGGGGAGAAGGCACGCGCCGGGTCCCGGCCGACCGGTGGGTCCCCGTCGACGCACGGGTCCCCGGTCGCGTCGGCAACGGCGCCTTCCGGGTCCGCGTCGTGCTCCCGGACGCGCGGGACGGCGACCGCGTCGACCTCGAGGACAGCTCCGTGCGAGCCCTCGCGGCCAAGCACCTGAGCAACGGCTGCGTCCTGACCCTGCGCGGCGTCCCCGCCTGCGGCGCGCTGCTCGGGGCCGCGCACGGCGCGAACTCCGATCCGTCCGAGCTCGAGGACTCGCTGGGCCGCACCCTCGGGCTGCGCCGGACCTACTGGCGCGGGGACCAGGTGGCCGAGGGCGTGCGCACGGCGCGGGAGGACCTCGCGCAGGGTCGCCTCCCGTGGATCAGCTTCAAGCTGCCGGCCTCCTGGGAGGAGATGGACAGCCCGGAGGGCGAGGCGTGGGCGCGCGATCTCGCCGAGCGGCTCGCCCGGCTCCCCGGGCCCGTGTGGGTGGCGTTCCACCACGAGCCCGAGTACGACGGCGACATCCGCGCCTGGCGGCGGATGCAGGAGCGATTCATCCCGGTCGTGCGTCGGACCGCACCGAACGTCGCCTACACGGTCGTGCTCACGGGATACCACCAGCTCTACGGCGAGCCGAGCCTCGGCCTGGACCGCATCTTCCCGGACGGCCACGTCGACGTGGCGGCGTTCGACGTCTACAACGAATTCGGCGTTGTCAAGAACGGCCGGGCCAACCGGCAGGACAATGACGTGGTGGAGGACTACTTCGAGCCGCTTTCCGCCTGGGCCCGCGAGCGACGGGTCGCCTGGGCGCTCGGGGAGACCGGCTACAGCGACGAGGCGATCGAGGAGTTCCCCGGCTGGGTGGACTCCACCTACGCCGACCTGGTCGAGCTCGGTGGCGTGGCCTTCGCCTACTTCGACACGCGGCTCAACAGCATCGCCGACTGGACGCTGGACGAGCCGGCCAAGCTCGAGGACTTCCGCACCGCGCTCGCGGACTCCCCGCGCTTCCCCCGCTGGCCGGCGGACCCGTCGACGGCGGACCGGGGACCGGCACGGTGACCGAGCGCGTCGAGACCGGGTCGGGCGGCCCGGCATCCGCATCCCCCTCGCCCGTCGAGGAGCTGGTCGAGGCGATGGGCACGCTGTGGCCGGGCGCCGACGTCTCGCTGGCCTCGGCCCGCACCCGGGACCGCGGATCCGTCGCCGAGTGGGCCGTGGTCCCGGGGCCGCGCTCCCCGCAGCAGCTCGTCCCGCTGGCGAGTGCCCGCGCGGCCTCGCGGGCCCTGCGGCGATTCAGCGCGGCCGCGTCCGTGCGGGCCACGACCTCCCGGCTGGCCGCCGCGGCCGCGGTGCGGAGCACGCGAGGCAGCGCGTTCAGCCACCGGGTGCGCGTGCACGGCCCGACCGCCGGGTCGCTCGACGATCACCTCGCCGAGCTGCTCGGGCGACCCGTCTGCTGGAGCCTCGGCATCGGTCCGGCACGGGTGAACCGCAAGCCCGTGCTGCAGATCTTCGACGAGCGCGGCCGGACGCTGGCCTTCGGAAAGCTCGGAGACGACGACTCCCGGCGCGACGTCGACGCGGAGGCAACCGCTCTGGCCCGGGTGGGCGCCCAGTCCTGGCGCACCATGCTGGTCCCGCGCCTGCTCAGCAGGAGCGAATGGAACGGGATGCTCGTGGTCCTGATGAGCCCGCTGGAGACCAGTCCGGTGCAGCGACCGGCCGACCAGTGGCGCCCGCCCGGGCCGGCCATGCGCGAGCTCGCCGACCGCTACGCCGAGGCCCCGGTCCCGCTCGGCGAGCTTGCCTGGCTGGGGCGCCAGCGGCAGCTGCTCGCCGGACTGCGCGACGCCGAGCTGGCGAGCCGGACCCTGGCGTGCGCGGAGCGGCTCGTCGAGCTGGCCGGGGACCAGCCGTGCCCGGTCTCCGCCTGGCACGGCGACTGGGCCCCGTGGAACGTCGCTCGTGCCGGCCGGGCCCGGTGGCAGGTCTGGGACTGGGAGCGCTTCGAGACCGGCGTGCCCGCCGCGCTGGACCGCCACCACTGGCACGTGAACGCCGCCACGCGGGCGCGCGGCGAGACCCCGGCCGCCATCCGTTCGGGGCTGAAGCTCGCCCGCGCGACGAACCGGGCGGGCGGGCCCGACCCGGTCGGGACCGAGCCGAGCCCCGATGTCGCGGCGTGCACCTACCTGCTGGCCACCGCGGCGCGCTACCTCGCCCACAGCGAGCGGACCCGCGCCGGCGAAATCGAGCGCCGGACCCGACTGGTCGTCGAGGTGCTCGAGGAGCGCCTCGCCGGGGGCCTCAGCGGTCCTTGATGCAGGCGAAGAGGTGGCGCCCGTAGTTGCCCCGGAACGGCGGGACGGCGTCCCGGTCCGGGCCCAGGTCCAGCACGCGGTCGAAGCTGCCGTGCTGCAGCAGGAAGTCCCGCACGTGCGCCGTGTCCCAGTCGGCCAACGACTCCTTGAACCACTCCTCGTGCGCCTGGCCGGTGTCGAGGAAGAGCACCCGGCGGGTGGCCCCGTCCAGGAGGCGCACGAGCTCGTCGGCGCCGACCGAAGCCCGACCCAGCGCGAAGTGGTGCAACAGGCTGAAGCACGAGACGACGTCCGCGGCCGGCGCGCTGGCGAGGTGCTCGACCGCGTCCCCGACGTGCACCCGGGAGGCCGGGAGCCCGTAGATCGCCTCTCCGAGCACCGGGCCGAGCGGGTCCCGCTCCACCCCACGAGCGTCGTACCCGGCGTCCGCCATCGCCGCCACGAACCAGCCGTAGCAGCTGGCGACGTCGAGGTAGGTCGCCGGCGGCTCCACCCCCTCGGCCGAGAGCAGGGCCCGCATGGCGTCCAGGCGGTCGGTGCAGCGACGGACCGTGCTCCAGCCATCGAGCTCGGGCTTGTCGACGGGCTGGTAGAGCTCGCGGCGGCCGCCGATCCAGGACATCTCGTCGAGCATGTCCTGCAGCGGCGTGGTCACGCTGGTGCGGCGGATCCGCGCGGGGACCGACCGGTCGCCCGCCACCGCCGCGGCCGCCACGCGGTGATGGCCGTCGACCACCTGGAAGAACTGCGACCCGCGGATCGGAGCCAGCAGGACCGGCTGACCCTCGGGACTCTGGTGGGCACGCGCGGCCCCCGGCGACGGGGCCGGGCCGGACGCGGCCCCCGGCAGGCCGGCTCGCGCCACCTGCTCCCGAGCCACCTCGACGATCCCGGCGTCGTTCGTGGCGGAGAAGTACTCCCCGCAGCCGGCCACGATCGCGCGGGCGAAGGACCCGTAGGAGCAACCGAGGATCTCGTCGTCGCTCAGCGGCCCCCGCCTGGCGCGGCGCAGGAGATCGGCGTGCGGCCCGTCGGCCACCCGTGTCGACGAGAGCGTGAGCATGCCGGTGCGCTCCGCGATCTCCGCCGCCGACGCCCCGTTCTGGCCGCCGACCAGGATCCGCGACACGGGTACGTCGATCAGCTCGCGGTGCCACAGCAGGCGGCGCGCCACCGGCCGGCGCACCTCGATCGGCACCGTGTCGCGCACTGCCCGCGCGCCGATGCGGCTGCTCTCCCGCACGGCGCGAACGGCCCGGGCGCGGGCACGGTGGACGCGGTCGCGCGCGCCGCGGGGGATGGCGGCCACACGGCCGTCCTTGATGCTGCTCAACGCGGCACCTCCTGGCTGGTGGTTGTCTGGTCCGGGTGGGATCCGTGGGGGCCGGGGCGCCCGTCGGCCCCTCGCGGGGCCCGGCGCCAGGACGGGACGCGGCCGGTCAGCCGCGCCAGCTCCTCGTCGTGGGGCGCGAAGTGCGCGTCCAGCTCCGCGCGCACGTCCGGCGCGATCGAGGCGGGCGGCGCCGGGTTCCAGCGCTCCACCGAGGGCGGCGTCCAGGGTGACAGCCCGAGGGCCTTCTCGAGCGCGAGCAGCTCGCCCGTCGGGTCGGCGAAGAAGTCGTCCGCGTCGATCACGTGCACCCGGTCGGGGCCCAGGGCCTCGACGAAGCGGCGCAGCTGGTCGGCGTAGTGCCCGCGCCCGCGGTAGGCGTGGTGTCTCAGCGCCTCGCTGCGAGCGGTCGGGTCGGCGGCCAGCCGCTCCAGCTCACCCCGGGTGCGCTCGTCCTCGCGGTCCAGCGCCTCGGCGAAGGTCAGGTCCTCGAAGCCCCGCGCGTGCTCGTGGCGGTAGGCCGAGTGCGCTCGATCCACCGGGTCGCGGAGCATGGCCACGACCTGCACGCCCGGGAGCTCCCGGGCGATGCGGTCGGCCGCGCGCGGATGGAGCAGGTAGAAACCGCTGATCTCGAAGGCGCGGACCGACCCGGTGGGCAGGCCGTGCCGCCGCTCCCGCAGCCGTGCCGCCGACCGCAGCGGGAAGTGGGAGCGGTACCAGCGCAGGCCGTGGTGGTGCCAGTCGTCGAAGTAGCCCGTCCCCTTCACCGAGGTCGGCCGCAACAGCTCCGGGTGCTCCGAGAGCATCCGGAACAGCGTGGTGGAGCCGGAGCGCTGGGCCCCCACGACGAGCACGGACGGCGTCATCCGCGCGTCAGCCGTGAGGCGTCCCCAGCCGCCGACCAGGCGACGAAGCGAGCGCACCGCCGGCTCCGGGAGACGCCGGCGCAGGCGGCTCGTCATCTGTCGTGCTGGGGTGCTCATGCGAGGGATTCCTTCCGGGACGGGGGCGGGCCAGGGCCGCGACGAGCAGGTCGAGGCGGAGCAGTCGTCGGCAGCGGTGGAGGACGAGCAGGTAGGCGAGGCCGGAGATCACCACGCTGACCAGCCACGCCAGCAGGCTGCCGTCGAGCAGCAGGGACACCACGGCCACCGGCAGCCCCACCAGTGTGGGCGGCAGCAGGAGGGCGACGAAGACCGCGGGCCCGCCCGCCGAGACCCCGGGGTCGCGCCGCACCTGGACCACCGCCAGGCCGTTGCGCAGGAGCACCGCGGCCCCCCACGCCACGGCCGCCCCGGCGATCCCCAGCACGGGCAGGAGCACGAGACAACCGACGATGTCGACGACCAGCGCCGCGACGGTGTTGCCGGTCGACAGCGCGCTGCGTCCGGCCATCACCAGCAGCGTGTCGACGGCGCCGGCCGCGACGGCGACGAGCATGGCCGCCGTCATCAGCAGGACGACCGCCTGGGCGCCCTGGCCGCCGTACCCCTCGCCGAAGACGGAGAGGTAGACCGCCGGCGCGCAGCCGATCGCCAGGTAGACCGGCCAGGCGAGCACGATGGACCACGCGGTTCCCGTGCGGAAGACGTCCCGCAGCACGTCCGGGTCGTCCTCGATGAGGATCGCCGTGAAGCGGGGCTGCAGGACCTGCTGCAGCGCCTGGGTGACGAACTGGCCCAGCAGGACGAAGCGCGTGGCGGCCGTGTACACCGCGGCCTCCGCGGGGCCGAGGAGCACCGCGACGAGGACGACGTCCGCGCGCTGGATCCCGACCTGGGCCACGCGGGCCACGCCCCGCCAGCGGGTGTACACCCAGAACTCGCGGGCCACCGGCGGCCGCCCCTCGGTCGGCGCCGCGGCGCCGACCCCGCCGGGCATCGCGGCGAGGCGCTGCCGGACGAAGACGACCAGCGAACGCACAGCGAGCAGCGCGGCGACGACCCAGGCTGCGGTCCAGGCCACGGCCACGGCCACGACGCCGCCGCCGGCCGCCAGGACGACGCCAGCGAGCAGCGCCTGCAGCCCGGCGCGGAGCATGCGGTCGACCAGGGCCGTCGTGCGCATGCGGCCCAGCGCCTGGGTGCCGGCCAGGGCCAGCTCGGTGACCACCGCGAACGGGAGGGCGACGCCCAACGTCCGCAGGAGCGTGCCGTCCCCCCAGCCGAGGAGGGCGGCCAGCGGTCCGGCCGCGGCGACGACCACCGCCGACAGCGTGAGGGCCAGCAGGAGCACCGGGGTCGCGGCGACACGGAGGACGCGGACGACGTCGTCCGCGCGGCCCTCCGCCTCGTAGCGGAGCATGAAGCGCGAGAGACCCGTGTTGGTGCCCAGGCCCGCAACGGCCACGAGCACGAGGACGAGCGAGCTCGCCGCGAAGAAGCGGCCGGCCGAGGCCGGGTCCAGGCCGCGGGCGAGCAGGAGGACCAGGGCGAGCGCCGAGACGGCGTTGACGATGCTGCCCGCGAGGCCGACTGCCCCACCGCGTGCGACGTGTCCGAGGTGGCGGGAGGTGGCCCCCTCCGTCACCACCGCTCCTCGGGCAGGAGGGTCGAGATGCGCTTGCTGGACGTCCCGCCCCCGGACGCGGGACGCATGGCCTCCGCGGCGCTCGGGCCGCGGTCCGAGGTCCGGCCGGCCGTCGCGTCCGGCGCCGCCGTCGACGTCGCCGCGCCGCGCCGCGCCGCGCCACCGGCCACGCAGACCATGCCGGCGAGGCGCCCGCCCCACAGCGGCAGCCGCTCGATCGCACCCTCGAGCTCGCCGAACGTGGAGCTGCCCTCGCGGACCGTCAGCACGACCGCGTCGACCGCGTCGGCCAGGGACTGGGCGCCGGTGTCCTCCAGCGAGCCCATGTCCACGACCACCGCGTCCGCCACCTGCCGCAGCGCGGCGAGCAGCGAGGCCATCTCGGGCGAGGCCGCCCGGTCCGCCATCGCGTCGTCCCCGAGGTCGTTCACGATGGCCAGCGCCCGGCCCGAGGCCCGTCGCCGGGCGAGCACCTCGGAGACGTCCTGCTGGGCCTCGAGCAGGGTCGACAACGCCAGGAGCGGGCTGTCCGGGCCGCCACCGACCCCGGTCGGGCTGCTCCCCCGCGAGGCGAGGTCCAGCACCGCCACGACCATGCCGGAGCGACGCAGGGCCAGGCCCAGCTCGCCCGTGAGCTCGGCCGTGGCCTCGAGGCAGCCGTCGGTGTCGGCGGACGCGCCGGCCGCGACCCCGATGACCAGGGGCCGGTCCGGGTGGGCAGCCAGCAGGGCCGCACGCATGCCGCCGACAGCGCGGGGTCGCTCGTCGGCGGGCCCGGGAAGCCGGCCCAGGACGGGTACCCCCACGTGGGCCAGGTCCTCGGGCCCGTGCACGTGCTCGTCCAGCCGTCGCCGACCGCCGAGCAGGATCAGCCCCAGCGCCAGCCCGATCAGCGCCCCGAGGGCGGCGAGCACCCAGGCCCGGCCGAGCAGGCTCGGGGACATCGCCTCGGCCGTGGTGACCACCTGGCCGGGGTCGGTCGAGGACGCGTCGAGCTCGGCGAGCTGGACGCGCAGCTCCCCGAGCTGCGTCGTCAGGTCCGTGATCTGCTGCTGCCGGACGACGGCCGCGTTGGACCCCTGCGCCGCCCGGCCGAGCTTCACGACGATCTCGCGCCGCTGCTGCTCCCGACCGCGGATCTGCTCCTGCAAGCGCGCGCGACGGTCGAACAGGTCGGACTCGGCCCGGTCCGACCGGAAGGCGAGGAAGGTCTTGGAGAGAACCTGGGCCCGGTCGACCGCCTCCTGGGCGTCAGCCCCCTGGGCGGCGACCTCCACCAGCTGGGTGTTGGGGGGCACGGTCACGGAGAGCCCCTCGCGCAGCTCGGCGCCGGTCGTGTCGCCGAGGCGTTTCGCCGCCAGCCCGGTCACCACGCTGGACTCGACGAGCTGGGACTCCGTCTCCATGTTCACGAGGTCGGTGCCCGTGCTCGACGGGTTGAACGCGTTGCCCTCGAGCGGTCGCACCAGCACGACGGCCTGGGCCGTGGCCTGCTGGTCCCCCCGCTCGGCGGCCCACCACAGGCCCGCGGCGGCACCGACCGAGGCGAGCAGCAGGCACAGCAGCAGTCCCGCCGCCGCGAACCTGCGCCGACGCTGCGGCCGGCGGGGCAGCGCGCCGCCGTTCCCGGCGGACCTGCCCGGGGATCCGGCGTCCGTGGTCTCCATGCAGCCTCCTGCTCGTGGGTGTACCCATCCTCCCGGCGCACCATCGCGCCGAGCGAGGGCCCTCGGTCCAGACACCCTGTTTTGGGGACGCCGAAGTGGGGATGCTCTCCCTGCAGAATCATCTGGATGGGGTAGGGGCACATGGATCTTGATGAATATCGGGCAGACTTCGCCTACTGTTGGCTGCCATGACGGGGCAGGGGCGCCCGTCCACCCACGGGGAGGCGTCACTCGGGGCCGAGGCTTCTCCGGGTGAGCGCATGCGCCCGGAGATGACGAGAAGCGGGCTGCGGCGCGCCCAGCTGCGGGGCGCACCCGACCTGGAGAGCATCCGTCGGCCCTGGTCGGCGCGGCTGGGTCGAGCCGCGCGGCCGCGCCTGCGGCGCGCGGTCGGTTCCCTCGTGCCGGCGCTCGCCCTGCTCGTCCTCATGGTCCTGCACCCCAGCCGCGGGGGCACCGACGACCGGACGGTCCTCGTCCTGGCCTCGCTCGCCACCGCCTGCGTCGTGACTGTCGCCGGCGTCGCCGCCTACCTCGCGTGGCGCTTCGACGACCGCGCCGGGCTGGCCTGGGCGAGCACCGGCCTGCTGGCCCTGGGCCTCTACGGAGGCGTGGGCGGCGTCGTCGCCCTCACCCAGCTCGGCCAGTCGGGTCTGCCGCCCACCACGATCGTCGACGTCCTGGTGGTCGCGCTCGCGGCGGGATGCGTCCTCGCGGCCGACTCGGTCCGGTTCCCCGAGCGCGACCCGCTCCTCGTGGGCGTCGCGCTGGCCGTGGCGGGCTGCCTCCTCCGAGCCCTGGTGCCGATGCTGGTCGCCTCGTCGCCCGCGGGTGTCGGGGCCACCCTGCTCGGGCTGGCGGCGCTCGCCCTGGCGCTGCTCGGGGCCGCCGCCCTGCTCTCCAGCCGGCTGCCGGCCGGGTGGCGCCGCCCGCTCGCCCTCATCTTCTCCGTGGGTGCCGCCGTCGGCGTGATCGCCGGGGGATCGCTGGGCAGTCTCACGCCCGTCGTGTCCGGGTGGTTGGCCGCCGGCGGGTTGGCGATCGTCGCCGCCGCGGCGCTCGCCTGCCTCCGGCAGCTGCGAGAGCTCGACCGATCCCACCAGCGCAGCCTCCGGTCGCTGGCCCTGCGCGCCAGCAGGGCCGAGTCCGCGCGGGAGCTCCACCAGGACCGGATGCACGAGCTGCGGGCCACTGCCGCCGGCGTGGCGTCGGCGTCCGAGGTGCTCGCGCAGGAGCACGCGGACATCCCGCCCGCGAGGCTGGCCGCCCTGCACGAGCTGTTGGTGGACGAGTCCGACCGCCTGCGCCGGCTGACCGAGTCCTTCGAGCGCGGCACCCTGGAGCGGGTCCGCCTCGACGACGTGGTCGGCCGGGTGGTGCGCAAGCAGCGGGCCCTCGGGCAGGTCGTGCGCTGGCAGTCCTCCGGGCTGCTCGTCGAGACCGACAGCCACATGCTCCGCGAGGTGGTGGACATCCTCCTCGTCAACGCACAGATGCACGCCCCCGGCGCGTGGGTGCGGATGAGCGCGAGGACCCGTGGGGGCCAGGTAGTGGTCCGGGTGCGCGACTCGGGCCCCGGCGTGGCCGAGGGGATCGCCGGGCAGCTCTTCGAGCGCGGGGCGCGCGGGGAGGACTCCCAGGGGAGCGGGGTGGGACTGCACCTCGCCCGCCGGCTGGCGGAGGAGATGGGCGGCGCCCTGCACCACGAACCGACCCAGACCGGAACCTGCTTCGTCCTGACGCTCGTCCCCTACGCCGAGGAGGTGGACCATGTCGCAGCCGCAGCGGGAGAGCATCCCGGCACGCGTGGCGCTGGTTGATGACCACACGCTGTTTGCCCAGGCTCTCGAGGTGATCCTCCGGGCCCACGGGTGTGAGGTCTCCCGGGTCCAGCTGCCCGACCAGGTGCTCTCGACCCACCAGCTGACGCGGTTGTGCCTGGACGCCGAGCCGTCGGTGGTGCTGCTGGACCTCGACCTCGGAGCCCACGGGGACGCCACGCGACTGATCGAGCCGATCGAGAGCTCGGGCGTCCCGGTCGTCGTCGTGACCGCGGAGTCGGACGAGGCGCGGTGGGGACGCTGCCTGGACGCGGGCGCCCGCCGGGTGCTCTCCAAGTCGCTGCCGCTCGGCGACATCATCGCGACGCTGCGGCGGCTGGCCAACGGGCTGCCGATCATCGCCCCGGAGGAGCGCGAGCACCTCCTCGGGGTCTGGCGCGAGGAACAGGCCCGGCACCAGCACGAGCGCAAGCTCCTCGACTCCCTGACGCCGCGGGAGCAGGAGGTGCTCTCCGGCCTGATGCGGGGTCGGCAGGTGCGCGACATCGCGCGCGCCGGCGTCGTGTCCGAGGCCACCGTGCGCACCCAGGTGAAGTCGATCCTGCACAAGCTGGACGTCTCGTCCCAGCTGGCCGCGGTCGGCCTGGCCAGCCGCGTCGAGTGGGCCCCCCAGGTGCCCGCGACGCGCTGACGCAGGGCGCGCTCCCGCTCCTCGCCCGCCCGGAATGCCCTATTTGCGGCATGCGCGAGGGGCGCCCGGTTCCTAGCGTTTATCCCGACGGTCCCGGGGGCAGACGACAGGAGGCACCATGCGGGTGTTGTTCGCCAGCTCATCGGGTGGGCATCTGGCACAGCTGATGCAGCTCGAGCACTGGTGGTCGCAGCACCAGCGGCGTTGGGTCACCTTCGACACCCCGGACGCCCGCGCCAAGCTGGAGGGGGAGGACGTCACGTGGGCCTACCACCCCACCACCCGCAACATCCCCAACCTGATGCGCAACACCGTGCTCGCCCGGCGGATCCTCTCGGACTTCCGACCGGACCTCGTCGTCTCCACGGGCGCCGGTGTGGCCGTCCCGTTCTTCTGGATGGCCCGGCCCTTCGGCGCCTCCACGATCTACCTCGAGGTCTTCGACCGCATCGACAGCCGCACACTGACCGGCCGGCTCTGCCGCCCGGTCAGCGACCTGTTCCTGGTGCAGTGGCCCGAGCAGCAGGAGCTCTACCCCAGCTCGCAGGTCCTGGGGACGGTGTGGTCATGACCGTCGTCTCGCGCGGGACCCTCCCGCTCGTCGCGGTGCTGGTGGGCACCGACCACCACCCGTTCGACCGCCTGGTGCGCTGGAGCACCGAGATGGCCAGCGTCGGCACCTGCACGGTCTTCGTCCAGCACGGCACCACCTCCTTGCCCGGCCTCCTGCCGAGCGGCGTGGACACCACGAGCATGCTCGACCCCGAGGAGCTCACGGACCTGCTCGCCCGTGCCGCCTGCGTGGTCACCCACGGCGGCCCCGGCCTGATCATGGAGGCCCGCGACGCGGGCCACCGACCCGTGGTCGTGCCCCGCGACCCGGCGCTGGGCGAGCACGTCGACGAGCACCAGCTCCGCTTCACCTCCGTGATCGCCCGGGCCGGCATGGCCGTGCGCACCGACACGCAGGGCGAGTTCGAGCGTGCGGTGCAGCGGGCCGTGCTCGAGGGGCCTCAGCGGCTCGGCTCGGGAGACTCCTCCGAGGTGAGCGACCGCTTCGGCGCGATGGCCGAGCGTCTCGTCCGGGTCCCCCGTCAGAGGATTCCCCTGCGATGACCCTGGCCCCCGAGAAGCCTGCCACCAGGGCCGGCCAACCGGAGGGGCGCGCGCCCCGCGTCCCCCACCAGCGCTCCCCACGCTCCCCGCGCCCGGGGGTCCGGCGCCGTCACCCGCTCGCGGCCGTGCGCGGCCTCGTCCGCACCCCGCTGCCCCTGGTCCTCGGCGACGCCGCGGCTGCCCTGCTGGGCCTCTGGGCCGCGGATCACGCGCAGTCCCGGTGGACCGAGACGCCGTCGCTGTGGGAGCGGTTGCCCTACATCGACCCCTCCTTCGCTCCGCTCCTGGTGCCCCTGGCCTGGGTCCTGCTCGTGTCGGTGACGCACGGCTACGAGCCGCAGCGCGCCGCGGATCCGGCCAGCAGCCGACGCCACGCGCTGCTGCTCGGACCCTGCCTGATGGTGGGGGTGCTCGCCGCCGCGGCCGTCAAGGGCGCGGAGGTCGACGCCCGCGAGCTGCTCGTGCTGGCGGTGGTCACCAGCCTGACGTCCGTGGTCGTCCGCTGGGCCACCCGCGCCGTCCGAGGGAGCACGGCCCCGGGTCGGCGCGTCGTCGTGCTCGGCCACCGGAGCGAGGTGGAGGACCTGATGGGCGAGTTCCGCCGGCACCGCCGCGGGAGCCCGCACGTCGTGGGCGTCGTCCTGCACCACATCGGCAAGAAGGCGGCCTTCGACGTCCCGACGCGCGAGGGGATCGACTCCGTCGGCGACGCCGTCGTCGAGGTCGGGGCCGACACGGTGGTGGTCCTCCCCTGCCGGCACGTCGCCCGCGACCGCCTGCGCCAGCTCGCGTGGGACCTCGACGACCGGGGTGCCGAGATGCTGGTGGGCCCGGGCCTCTTCGACGTCGCCCCGGGCCGCGCCCGCGTGCACGGCGGCCCCGGCGTCCCCCTCCTGCACGTGCGCCACGCCGAGCTCGCCGGCTGGCGGCGCCGGCTGGTGAAGTCCGCCTGGGAGCGCGGGCTCGCCGCGCTGATGCTGGTCGCGGCCGCACCCCTGCTGCTCTTCCTCGTGCTCGCCGTGCGGCTGGACTCGCCGGGCCGGGCGATCTTCCGCCAGACGCGGGTCGGGCTCGACGGAGGCACGTTCCAGCTGCTCAAGCTGCGCACCATGACGCACGAGGCGGCCCGGGACGCCGAGGACCTCGGCGAGCACAACGAGGGCGCGGGCCCGCTGTTCAAGGTGCGCCGGGACCCGCGGGTCACCGGCCTGGGCCGGGTGCTGCGCCGCTACTCGCTCGACGAGCTCCCCCAGCTGGTGAACGTGCTGCGCGGCGACATGTCCCTCATCGGGCCGCGCCCGCCGCTGCCCGGCGAGGTCGCCGAGTACGACGACCTCGTGCGGCGCCGGCTGCGGGTCAAGCCCGGGCTGACCGGCGCCTGGCAGGTCTCCGGACGGTCGGACCTGAGCTGGGAGGAGAGCGTCCGCCTGGACCTCGACTACGTGGACAACTGGTCCGTGTGGACAGACCTGGCGATCCTGGCCCGCACCCCCCTGGCCGTGCTCGGCCACCGCGGCGCCTACTGAGCGGGCTGCGTCCTATCGGTCGTGGACCCGGTGCAGCCGGCGCGCCGCCTCGGCGACCGACCCGCTCAGCGACGGGTAGACGGTGAACACCTGGGCCACCTGATCGGCCGTGAGTGAGTGCGCCACCGCGAGCGTCACGGGATGGATGAGCTCGGAGGCCCGGGGACCCACGATGACGCCGCCGGTGACGATGCCGGTGCCGGGGCGGCAGAAGAGCTTGACGAAGCCGTCGTGCACCCCCTGCATCTTGGCGCGAGGGTTGCCCTGCAGCGGCAGCTGGACGACGTCCGCGTCGGCGTGGCCCTCGTCGACCTGCTGCTGGGTCCAGCCGACCGTGGCGATCTCGGGCGCCGTGAAGACGTTGGAGCAGACCGTGCCGAGGTCGAGCGGGTGCACCGTGTCACCGAGGAAGTGCCACATGGCGATCCGGCCCTGCATGGCGGCGACGGAGGCAAGCATCATCACGCCGGTGCAGTCTCCGGCGGCGTACACCCCCCGGGCGGTGCTGCGCGAGACCCGGTCCACCTCGACGAAGCCGCTCTCGTCGAGCCGGACGCCGGCCTCCTCAAGGCCGAGGCCGTCGGTGTTCGGGACGGAGCCGAGGGCGAGCAGGCAGTGCGAGCCCTGCACCGTGCGACCGTCCGTCAGCGTGACCGTGACGGTGTCACCCTCGCGGGTCACCGACTCCATCCGGGAGCGGGAGAGCACGTTCATCCCGCGTCGCTTGGAGACCTCCTCCAGGACGCGGGAGGCGTCAGCGTCCTCCCCGGGGAGGACCCGGTCCCGGGAGCTGACGAGGGTGACGTCCACGCCGAGCGCGAGGTAGCCCGACGCGAACTCCGCCCCCGTGACGCCGGAGCCGACCACGATCAGGTGCTCCGGCACCTCGTCGAGCGCGTAGACCTGTTCCCAGGTCAGGATGCGCTCCCCGTCGGGCTGGGCGGTCGGCAGCACGCGGGGGGCGGCCCCCGTGGCCACGAGCACGGCGTCGCCGTCGAGGACCTCGCTGCTGCCGTCGGCCAGCGTGGCCGCGACGCACTGCGGCCCCTCGAGGCGGCCCCGGCCCCGGACCACGCGGATGCCGTCGCGCTCCAGCTTCTCCGCGATGTCGTCCGACTGCTCGGCCGCCAGGCGCTGCACCCGCTGGTTGACCCGGCCCAGGTCGGCGCGGACGCGGGTCGTCAGGTCGCCGTGGTGGTCGGCGGTCTCGACGCCCAGCTCGGAGGCCGTCTCGACCTCCGTCATCACCTCGGAGGTGGCGATCAGGGTCTTGCTGGGGACGCAGTCGGTGAGCACCGCGGAACCGCCGGGCCCGTCCCGGTCGACGATGGTGACGTCGGCCCCGAGCTGGCGGGCGACGAGGGCGGCCTCGTAGCCGCCTGGGCCGCCCCCGAGGATGACGACCTGCTGGCCGCTGGATTCCATGCCTGCCTCAGAGGTTGATCATGTGCCCGGCGATCCCCTCGATGGCCTCCTTCATGGCCTCGGAGAGGGTCGGGTGGGCGAACACGTTCCGGGCGACCTCGTCGGCGGTGAGGTCCCACTTCTGCGCCAGCGTGAGCGCCGGGAGCAGCTCGGTGACCTCCGGGCCGATCAGGTGGGCGCCGAGGATCTCGTTGTGCTCGGCGTCCGCGACGACCTTGGCGAAGCCGGTGGTCTCGGCCATGCCGCGCGCCTTCCCGTTGGCGGAGAAGGGGAAGGAGGCGGTCTTCACGTCGTAACCGCGCTCCTTGGCCTGCTCCTCGGAGTAGCCGAACGACGCGATCTGGGGCTGGCAGAAGGTCGCCCGCGGCACGAAGTCGTATTCCACGGGCATCGTCTCGGCCCCGGCCATCGTCTCGGCGGCCACGACGCCCATCGACTCGGCGGTGTGCGCGAGCATCAGCTTGGCCGTGACGTCGCCGATCGCGTACACGCCCTCCACGCTCGTGCGGCACCAGTCGTCGATGGCGATCGCGCCGCCGTCGGTCATCTCGACGCCGACCTTGTCGAGGCCGAACCCCTCGACCCGGGGGGCGAAGCCGATCGCCTGGAGCACCTTGTCGGTCTCCAGCACCTGCTCCTCGCCGTCCTTGCTCACGGTCACCGACACCTTGTCGCCGGAGTCGTCGATCTTCTCGACCTTGGTCGAGAGCATGACGTCGACGCCCAGCTTCTTGTAGGCCTTCGCCAGCTCCTTGGAGACGTCGGGGTCCTCGGTCGGCACCATCCGGTCGAGGAACTCGACGATCGTCACGTCGACCCCGAAGTTGGCCAGCACGTAGGCGAACTCGACCCCGATGGCACCCGACCCGGCGATCACGATGGAGCCCGGCAGCTCGTCGGTGAGGATCTGCTGCTCGTAGGTCACCACCCGCTCCGAGAGCTCCGTGCCCGGGACGAGCCGGGTCTGCGCGCCGGTGGCGATGACGAGCTTGTCGCAGGTGTACGACGACGTCTCGCCGTCGGCGTCCGTGACGTCGATCCCCTGCTTGCCGTCCTGCGCACCCGTCAGCTGCCCGAAGCCCTCGAGCTCGGTGATCTTGTTCTTCTTCATGAGGTAGTGCACGCCCTTGGCGCTGGCGTCGGCGACCTTGCGGCTGCGCGCGTGGGTGGGGCCGTAGGCCATGGTGGCGTCGCCCTCGATCCCGTAGGTCTTCTTCTCCTTGGTCAGCGTGTGGGCCAGCTGGGCGTTGAACAGCAGGGACTTCGACGGGATGCACCCGACGTTGAGACAGACCCCGCCCCAGTACTTCTCCTCGACCACCGCCGCGGTCAGGCCGAGCTGGGAGGCGCGGATGGCGGCGACGTAGCCGCCGGGCCCGGCGCCGAGGACGAGGACATCGAAGTGCGTGGTCACGGTGCCCACCCTAGGAGGTCGGCGATCCGGCGACCAACCTCGTCGGGCCTCATCCCTGCAGGTGAGGGCCGGGTCCTCTCCCCCTTCCCGGGGACTCGCGGGGGCGGAGTCCCCGGTCGCCTCGGTGATTCCGACGGCGACGTCGTCCGCACTAGGGTGCGCGGAATGGGAACAGCGAGCGACGTGGGGCCCGATCCGGATCCGTACGACCTGGCCGGCGACGCCGCCACCCGGCTGGCCGAGCTGACCGGGGTGCCGCGCCACGACGTCGCCCTCGTCCTCGGCTCCGGGTGGTTGCCGGCCGCCGACGCGCTCGGCGAGGTGACCGCGGAGCTCGAGGTCACGGACCTCCCCGGCTTCTCCGCCGCCGCGGTCGCCGGGCACTCGGGCAAGGTGCGCAGCGTGCGCGCCGGGGACCGCCGGCTCCTGGTCTTCCTCAGCCGCACCCACGTCTACGAGGGCCGGGGCGCCGCGGCCGTGGTGCACGGCGTGCGGACCGCCGCGGCCGCGGGCTGCCGCGCCGTCGTCCTCACCAATGGCTCCGGCGGGCTGCGCGAGGGCTGGTCGCCCGGAACACCCGTGCTGATCTCGGACCACCTGAACCTCACCGGTCGCTCACCCCTCGTGGGGGCACGCTTCGTCGACCTCACCGATCTGTACTCCGCCCGGCTGCGCGAGATGTGCCGGTCGCTGGAGCCCGGGCTCGACGAGGCCGTCTATGCGCAGCTCCCCGGGCCGCACTACGAGACCCCGGCAGAGGTCCGGATGGTCCGGGTGCTCGGTGGCGAGCTGGTGGGGATGAGCACGGCGCTCGAGGCCATCGCAGCCCGCGAGGCGGGCCTGGAGGTCCTCGGCCTCAGCCTGGTCACCAACCTCGCCGCCGGCATCAGCGGACGACCGCTGGACCACGCCGAGGTCCTGGAGGCCGGTCGCTCCGCCGCGGAGCGGATGGGCGCGCTGCTCTCCCGCGTGGTGCCCGGGATCTGAGCCGCGTCGGCGCCGAGGCGACCGAGCACTGGGCGCGATCGAGGGGAAGTCCGGGATCGAGGAGGAGCCGTTCGCCGCGAGGGCTTGACCCGGAGGGCGCTCCCAGGCGTTGAGTAGGCGTCATGAGCGCCCGGACACACGTTCCCACCCGCACCCTCGGCACGGCCTCCCCGCTGACCGTCTCCGCCCTCGGCCTCGGCTGCATGGGCATGTCGGAGTTCTACGGCACGGGGGACGAGGCCGCCGGGGTCGAGACCATCCACCGCGCCCTCGACCTCGGCGTCACCTTCCTCGACACCGCCGACATGTATGGCCCCTTCACCAACGAGAGGCTCGTCGGCACAGCGCTCGCCGGCCGCCGCGACGAGGTCCAGCTGGCCACCAAGTTCGGCAACGAGCGTCTGCCCGACGGCACCCGCGTCGGCATCAACGGCAGCCCGGACTACGTGCGCGCGGCGTGCGACGCGAGCCTGCAGCGGCTCGGGGTCGACCACCTGGATCTCTACTACCAGCACCGGGTCGACCAGGGGGTCCCGATCGAGGAGACCGTCGGCGCGATGAAGGAGCTCGTCGAAGCGGGCAAGGTCCTGCACCTCGGCCTCTCGGAGGCCTCGGCCGCCACCGTGCGCCGGGCCCACGCCGTGCACCCGATCACGGCGCTGCAGACGGAGTACTCGCTGTTCACCCGCCACCTCGAGGTCGAGATCCTCCCGGTGCTCCGCGAGCTCGGCATCGGCCTGGTCCCCTACTCCCCGCTGGGACGGGGCCTGCTGACCGGGGCGATCACCTCGGAGGCGTCGCTGGAGGAGGGCGACTCGCGCCGCAGCGACTACTTCCCTCGGTTCCGCGGCGAGGCGCTCGAGGCCAACCTCGCTCTGGTGGCCCGGGTGCGCGAGGCCGCCGAGGCGAAGGGCTGCACCCCCGGCCAGCTCGCCCTGGCGTGGGTGCTGGCGCAGGGCGACGACGTCGTTCCGATCCCGGGGACGAAGCGCGTGCCCTACCTCGAGGAGAACGTCGGCGCGCTCGACGTCGGGCTCGACGCCGGCGAGCTGGACGCGCTGCGACGGGCGGTCCCGCCGGAGGCCGTGGTCGGCGAGCGGTACGGCGACATGTCGCCCATCGACGCCTGAGGGCTGCACACCGGCAGGCGACCCCCCCTCCGGGGTGTCACGCCTGCCCGCGCCATGCCAGTCTCGGCCCCGGTGACGCGCGTCACCGCCGACAGGACGAGGAGGAACCTCCGTGACCGACTCCGAGCAGGAGCAGGAGCAGGACCAGCCCGAGGACGAGGGGGCCTCCGGCCCCCCCGGAGCCAGCGAGGACGAGATCGACGAGATCGAGGAGGAGCGCAAGCGACGCCTCGCCCCCGAGAACCGACCGGAGAACACCGAGATCGACAACACCGGCGACAACGCGCCCGACCTCTCCCGCATCGACCCCGAGGTCGACGAGAACGCTCCGGCCGACGACGGGGGCGACGACGCCGGCGACGACGACAAGGACGAGGACGACGACGAGGACGAGGACGGCGCCTCCGGCCCCCCCGGAGCCAGCGAGGACGAGATCGACGAGATCGAGGAGGAGCGCAAGCGACGCCTCGCCCCCGAGAACCGACCGGAGAACACCGAGGTCGACAACACCGGCGACAACGCGCCCGACCTCTCCCGGGTCGACCCCGAGGCCGACGAGAACGGCTGACCCGCCTCAGCGAGCGGGGCGGCCGCCCAGGCGAGCCCGGAGGCCGCGCATCCCGTCCGCCATCATCCGGTCGTGGTTCCACCGCAGCAGCGGACGGGCCACCGCGGAGAGCAGGGCCAGCCCACCACCGGCCACGACGTCCTGCTCCACGTCGACCCGCGTGCCGCCGCCGGGCTCCTCGGTGAGGTGCCAGCGCACGGTGCCGGTCAGGTCGCCCTCGAGGGCGACCTCGAGCGCCGGGGGCTCGCGGCGGCGCGCGCGCAGCCGCAGCGCGAGCGTGTAGGGCAGCGCCGAGCGGCAGAGGACGAGGCCGTCGTCGGGGCCGAGCCACCCGACGGCGCGGACCTGCGGCCACCACTCCGGGTAGCGCTCGAGGTCGACCAGCACCTCCGCCACCTGCGCCACCGGCGCACCGACCCGCCAGGTCCCGCGCAACGCGTACGACGCCCGCGCCGCCAGCAGCGCACGCGCCCGGGAGCGGGGGCCGTCCGCCGGCGGTTGGGCGCCGTCGGGTGCGGGGGGCGGCGCCGGGGCAGTCATGCCGCCATCATGGCGGCACGGCCCGCACCCCGGGTCCGGGGGCGTTACGGTTCCGCGCATGACCCCCCCGGCCGACGCTCCCGAGCCCAGGACGCCCGAGCCCGCGACGCCCGGGCTGATCGCCCGGGCGCGCGAGTGGATCGCCGACGACCCCGACCCCGACACGCGCGCGGAGCTCGAGGCCGTCGTGCGCGCTGCCGAGACCGGCGAGGCCGCCCCGGGGGCCGACCTGGCCGAGCGGTTCTCCGGTCCCCTCACCTTCGGCACGGCCGGGCTGCGGGGCCCGATCGGTGCCGGCCCGCACCGGATGAACCGCGTGGTCGTGCAGCGGGCCGCGGCCGGCCTGGCGGCGTACCTCGCCGACCGCGTGGTCGACGCCGGCGGGGGGCGCGGTCGGGTCGTCGTCGGCTACGACGCCCGGCACCGCTCGGCCGACTTCGCGAGCGACACGGCCCGGGTGCTGACCGGGGCGGGGTTCGAGGCGCTCGTGCTGCCCCGCCCCCTGCCGACCCCCGTGCTGGCCTTCGCGATCCGCGAGCTGGGCTGCGTGGCCGGCGTGATGGTCACGGCGAGCCACAACCCGCGGCGGGACAACGGCTACAAGGTCTACCTCGGCGACGGTTGCCAGATCGTGCCGCCGGCGGACGCGGAGATCTCGGACCGGATCGCGGCCGTGGGCCCGGTCTCCGGGTTGAGCCTCGGCGGGCCCGGGAGGGTGCTGGACGAGGTCGTGGTCGACCGTTACCTCGACGCGGTGGCCGAGCTCGTCGCGGAAGGCCCCCGCGACCTGCGGGTCGTCTACACCCCGCTCCACGGCGTGGGGGGCGGCGCGGTCACTGCGGTGCTGGAGCTGGCCGGTTTCGCCGCCCCCGCCGTCGTGCCGGAGCAGGAGGAGCCCGACCCGGACTTCCCCACCCTCACCTTCCCCAACCCGGAGGAGCCCGGCGCGCTGGACCTCGCCATCGCCCTCGCCGAGGACCAGGGCGCCGACCTCGTCGTCGCCAACGACCCGGACGCGGACCGGTGCGCCGCAGCCGTGCCGACGGATCAGGGCTGGCGCGTGCTCCGCGGCGACGAGGTGGGAGCACTGCTGGCGTCGCACCTGCTCGCCCGCGGTCGCCGCGGCGTCCTCGCCACCTCGATCGTCTCCTCCAGCCTGCTCGGCCGGATGGCGGCCGCCGCCGGTCAGCCGTACGCCGAGACGCTGACCGGCTTCAAGTGGCTCGGCCGGGTCGAGGACCTGGCGTTCGGATACGAAGAGGCGCTCGGCTACTGCGTGGACCCCGTCCACGTGCGCGACAAGGACGGCGTCTCGGCGCTGCTCCTGCTCTGCGAGATCGCGGCGCGGGCCAAGGCCGACGGCACCGACCTGCCGGGGCTGCTGGACGGCATCGCCACCGAGCACGGTCTGCACGCCACCGACCAGCTCTCGGTGCGGGTCGACGACCCGGCAGGGATCGAGCGCGCCCTGACCCGGTTGCGGGACGCGCCGCCGGCCGCCCTCGGCGGCCTGGCGGTCGAGCGCGTCGACGACCTGGCGCAGGGCAGCGCGGAGCTCCCGCCGACGGAAGGCCTGCGCTACCACCTGGCGGACGGGGCGCGCGTGGTGGTGCGGCCCAGCGGCACCGAGCCCAAGATCAAGTGCTACCTCGAGGTCGTCGTGCCGGTCGACCCCGAGGACGGGGTGGACGCCGCGCGGATCGCCGCGGCCGGCCGGCTCGACGCCCTGCGCGTGGGCATCCGGGGGGCGGCCGGGCTCTGACCGGCCGCGGGGCAGCCGCTCCCGCTCGTGGTCGATGCAGGGCGTGCGGAAACCCTATGCTGACCGGGTGCGCACCCCGGTGATCCTCCCGACCCTGCCTGCGAGAGCCGGCACGTCGCGGCCCGCCGGCCCCCGGCGGAGCGCGTGATGGCGGCGCCGGACCGCCGACACCTCCGCCTGCTGCGCGGTCGCCGGCAGCCGGATCCCGTCTCGTGCGGCGCGTCGTGCGTGGTCGCCGTCCCGATGCTCGACGACCCCGCGCTCGCCGAGCGGCTCGGGCCCGAGCAGGCCTGGAGCGCCGCGGTGCTCACCGCGCACCGGGAGATCACCGGGCTGCGCGATCCGAAGGCCCCGGGGACTCGGCCCCCCTGGCCGCGCAAGCTGGGCACGCCGCCCTGGTCGGCGGCCCGACGGCTGCGGGCGGAGCCGGGCGGGGCCTGGGAGGTGCGGGAGATCCGCGGCGGCCGCCGCGGTGAGGGCTGGGCCGCGCTGGTCGCCAGCGCCCGGAACGGACTCCCGTCGTTGCTGTGCGTCGGCACGTCCATCGTCCCCCGGCACTTCCTGCTCGTGCTGCCCGACGCCGCCGACCCGGACGACGAGCCGGACGACGCCGCCGCGGGGGCCGGCGCCCGGGACCGGTTGCAGCTGTGGGACCCCGCCCGCGGCGAGGTCCGCGACCTCGGCCGCGAGGGCTTCCTGGCCGGCAAGGTGACCGGCGGCGCCTTCGGGATGCCCTGGTTCCTCGTGGCCCGCGACCCCGGGCGGCCCTAGGAGCGCCCGGTCCGCGACGGGGGCCCCCGCTCAGCCCCGCTGCGCCAGCAGGGCGGCGTACCCGGGCTTGATCTGCTCGTCGATGATCGCCAGCCGGTCCTCGAAGGGCAGGAACGCGCTCTTCATGGCGTTGACGGTGAACCACCGCAGGTCCTCGAGCCCGTAGCCGAACGCCTCGACCAGGGCGTCCATCTCGGCGGTCATCGACGTGTCGCTCATCAGGCGGTTGTCGGTGTTGACCGTGACGCGGAAACGCAGCCGGGTGAGCAGACCGATCGGGTGCTCCGCGATCGAGCTCGCGGCGCCGGTCTGCAGGTTCGACGCGGGACAGAGCTCGAGCGGCACGCGGTTGTCCCGCACGTAGGCAGCCAGGCGGCCGAGGCTGACCGAGCCGTCGTCGCGGACGGTGATGTCGTCGACGATGCGGACGCCGTGGCCGAGCCGGTCGGCGCCACACCACTGGATGGCCTGCCAGATCGAGGGGAGACCGAAGGCCTCGCCGGCATGGATGGTGAAGTGGGCGTTCTCCCGCTGGAGGAACTCGAAGGCGTCGAGGTGGCGGGTCGGGGGGTAGCCCGCCTCGGCCCCGGCGATGTCGAAGCCAGCGACGCCGCTCTCGCGCCACGCGACCGCGAGCTGGGCGATCTCCCGCGACCGCGCCTGGTGCCGCATGGCCGTGAGCAGCTGGCGCACCACGATCGTGCGGTCCTGCGCGGCCGCCTCGGCCATGCCGGCCTCGAAGCCCTCGCGCACCGCGTCGACCACCTCGTCGAGGGTCAGCCCGTCCTCGACGTGCAGCTCGGGGGCATAACGGATCTCCGCATACACCACCCCGTCGCCGGCGAGGTCCTCGACGCACTCGCGCGCGACCCGCGTGAGCGCGCGGCGGGACTGCAGCACGCCGACGGTGTGGCCGAAGGTCTCCAGGTAGCGCTCGAGCGAGCCCGAGTCGGCCGCATCGCGAAACCAGCCGGCCAGCGCCGCCGCGTCCGTGTCGTCGTCGCCGGTGACCTCGATCGGCAGCTCGTGGCGGCACTCACGGGCCAGCTCCAGCACGGTCCGGGGACGCAGGCCGCCGTCGAGGTGGTCGTGCAGGAGGACCTTGGGCGCGCGCCGGATCGCGTCTCGGCTCGGGCGGTCGGCTCGGGGGGCGCCTGCCGGGATGCCGCCGGTCATCTGGCTGGTGGTGCTCATGGGCCCATCCTGCCTACCGTCCCCCCGCGGCCCGGGCGGAGGGTGCGGACCCGCCCGTCGTCACCAGCCCGATCCCGGAGCCACCCGGTCCAGCAGCAGCCGCCTCGGCTCGAACGCCGTCCCGGGTGGCGACACCTCCACGCCGTCCTCCAGCGCCGCCTCGGCGCGCGCGAGTCGCTCGGGGGTGTCGGTGTGCAGCGTGAGCAGCGGCGCGCCCTCGCGGACCTCGTCGCCGGGTCGGGCATGCCAGACCACGCCGGCGGCCGCCTGCACGGGATCCTCCTTGCGCTCGCGGCCCGCGCCGAGGCGCCGCGCCGCCGTGCCGACGGCCAGCGCGTCGAGGCGGGTCAGCACGCCGCTGGCCGGCGCCGGGACCACCAGCGTCTCGCGGGCCGTGGCCATGCTCGCGTCGGGGTCGCCGCCCTGGGCGGTGATCATCCGGCGCCAGGCGTCCATGGCGGAGCCGTCGGCCAGCCGCTCGGCGGGGTCGAGGTCGTCGCGACCGGCGGCCGCGAGCATCTCGCAGGCCAGCGCCAGCGTCAGCTCCACGACGTCGGGCGGGCCGCCGCCGGCGAGCACCTCCAGCGCCTCGGTCACCTCCAGCGCGTTGCCCGCCGTGCGGCCGAGCGGCGTGGACATGTCGGTGACCAGCGCGACGGTGTGCAGTCCGGCGTCGGTGCCGAGCCCCACCATCGTCGAGGCGAGCTCGCGGGCGCCCTCGAGGTCCTTCATGAAGGCACCGCTGCCGGCCTTGACGTCGAGGACCAGCGAGCCCGTGCCCTCGGCGATCTTCTTCGACATGATCGACGAGGCGATCAACGGGAGCGACTCGACGGTGCCGGTCACGTCGCGCAGCGCGTAGAGCTTGCGGTCGGCCGGAGCGAGGTCGTCACCGGCCGCGCACACCACTGCGCCGACCGAGTCGAGCACGTCCAGCATCTCGGCCGTCGAGAGGTCGGCCCGCCACCCGGGCACCGCCTCCAGCTTGTCCAGCGTGCCGCCGGTGTGCCCCAGCGCCCGGCCGGAGAGCTGCGGCACGGCGACGCCGCACGCCGCGACCAGCGGGGCGAGCGGGAGCGTGATCTTGTCGCCCACGCCGCCGGTGGAGTGCTTGTCGACGGTGGGTCGCGCGAGACCGGAGAAGTCCATCCGCGCTCCGGAGGCGATCATGGCGGTCGTCCAGCGGCTGAGCTCCTCCCGGTCCATGCCGTTGAGGAGGATCGCCATGGCCAGGGCCGACATCTGCTCGTCGGCGACCTCGCCGCGCGTGTAGGCGTCGACCACCCAGTCGATCTGCTCCGCGGTGAGCGCGCGCCCGTCCCGCTTCGCGGTGATCACCCCGACGGCGTCGTGCACGGGCTCCTCCGAGGTCGTGGGTGGGACGGCGGCCTCACCGTAGTGCAGCCGGGTCGCCACGGAGCAGGCGCCGCTCGCCCCGCGGACGGCCGCGCACCGGGACCGACCGGTGTCCGCGGAGCACGAAGGTGCCGCGGCCGACGGGGTCCCCGGCCAGGGTCAGGTCCGGTCTCGCCCGCAGCAGGGTCATCAGCGACTCGACCAGCTCCATCCGTGCCAACGGCGCCCCGAGGCAGAAGTGCGTGCCCGCCCCGAACGCCAGGTGGGGGTTGGGGCGGCGGTGGGGACGGAAGACGTCCGGGTCGGCGAACGCCGCGGGGTCGCGGTTCGCCGCTCCGAGCAGCATTGCCACCCGCTGGCCCGGGTCGACCACCACGCCCCCGAGGCGCACCGGTGCCCTCGCCGTCCGCTCGAAGAGCTGCAGCGGCGGGTCGAACCGGAGCATCTCCTCGACGCACGCCTCGGGGTCGAACCCGGGATCGCCGCCGGGCACCGGGCCCCGGCGGAGCATCGCGACGAGCCCGTTGCCGAAGGCGTTGACCGAGGCCTCGTGCCCGGCATTGAGCAGCAGCACCGCGGAGGCGACCGCCTCGTCCTCGGTCAGCTCCGCGGCGGCCAGGTCGCTGAGCAGGTCACCCGTCGGGCGCCCGGCCCGGTGCCGCAGCAGCTCGCGCACGAGCGTGGCGAACTCCTCCGCGGCGACCACGGCCGCGTCCGTGGTCGCCCGTTCGGCGGCGGCGTCGACGGTGGGCTCGTACATGCGCACGATGGACTGCGACCACACCCGCAGATCCCCCGCGTGCGAGGCCGGCACGCCCAACAGCTCGGCGATCACCCGGACCGGCAGCGGCTCGGCGTAGTCGCCCACCAGGTCGAACGTCTCGCCCACCCCGGCCAGCAGCCCGGCCGCCAGCTCGCGCACCCGCGGCCGGAGCCGCTCGACGTGGCCGCGGGCGAAGGCCGCCGCCACCGGCCGACGCAGGCGGGTGTGCTCGGGCGGCTCGTTCTCCATCATCTGGTGCCGGTGCAGCAGGTTGAAGGGCTCGAGGTAGGCCGCGGGCTCCCGGTCGCTCCACACCCGGCCCAGGTTGCGGTCGCGCTGGGCGGCCGAGACGCCGGCGTGGTCGAGCACCAGCCAGCGCGCGTCCGCCTCGTGCCAGGCGATCGGGTGCTCCGCCCGCTCCGCCGCCAGCGCCGGGTAGGGGTCGGCCACCAGCGCCGGATCGGTCAGGTCAAGCGAGGTCGTCGGGACCGAAGGCATCCGGCAACACCTCGCTCATCCGGCGCGCACCGGAGACGGTGAGCAGCAGCAGCTCGGGGCCGCCCTGCTCGTGCAGCAGCTGGCGGCAGCGCCCGCAGGGCATCAGCAGCCGGTCGCCGCGGCCCACGCACACGACGTGGGTCAGGCGGCCGCCGCCGGTCGCGTGCAGCTGGGAGACCAGGCCGCACTCGGCGCACAGCCCGACGCCGTACGACGCGTTCTCGACGTTGCAGCCCACCACCAGCCGGCCGTCGTCGACCAGGGCGGCCGCCCCCACCGGGAAGCCGGAGTACGGCGCGTAGGCCCGCTCCCGGGCCGTCGCGGCGGCCGCGCGGAGCCCGTCCCAGTCGCCGGGCTCGGGGGCCCGGCCGGGTCCGTCGGTGAGCGCGCCGGTCCCCACTAGCCGGCCGATCCCTTGCGGTAGACCTGCCCGTCGGCGGCGGGCATCCGGAGCCGCTGCGAGGCGAACGCGAGCACCAGCAGCGTGACCACGTAGGGCGTCATCCGGGTGAAGTCGCCGGGCACCTGGTCGATCGACAGATAGGCCAGGAGCAGCACCAGCCCGCCGACGAGGGCGAAGGCGGCGATGCCGATCTGCCGCTGGCGCAGCTGCCAGGCGCCCACCGCGAGGGCGAGGAGACCGACCGCCAGCAGCAGCGCCCGCACCGAGTCGCCGCCGGAGCGCAGGCCGAGGGTCTCGGTGTAGCCGAAGAGGCCCGAACCCGCGACCAGGCCGCCGGGCCGCCAGTTCCCGAAGATCATGGCCGCGAGGCCGATGTAGCCCCGGCCGCCCGTCTGGCCGTCCCGGTAGTTGCTGGAGGCGACCAGCGCCAGGAACCCGCCGGCCAGGCCCGCGAGACCGCCCGAGACGAGCACGGCCACGAACTTGTAGCGCATCACGGCGATGCCGAGGGACTCGGCGGTGGGCGGGCTCTCGCCGCAGGAGCGCAGCCGCAGCCCGAAGGCGGTGTGCCAGAGCACCCAGACGGTGCCCAGGACCAGCAGCAGGGCCAGGAGCACCAGGAGCGACAGGTTCGTCGTGAGGGCGCGCGCCAGCGCCGCGAGGTCGGAGACGAAGAAGATGTCGGACTGGTCGAGATCCCTGAGGCCGTCGGAGACCGGCCCGATCGTGATGCTTCCCACGTCGCCCAGCCGGGGCGACTGCGTGCTGCCGCCGCCCGGCACGCCGGCGAAGGTCAGAGACGCGAGGTACTGCACCGCGCCGAGCGCGATGATGTTGATCGCGACGCCGGAGATGATGTGGTCGACGCCGAAGACCACCGTGGCGGTCGCGTGGACCAGGCCGCCGAGCGCACCCATGAAGATCGCGCCGGCGACCCCGGCCCACGGGCCGAACTGGTAGCCGAAGTACCCCGCGCCGTAGGTGCCGAGGATCATCATGCCCTCGAGCCCGATGTTCACGATGCCCGCCCGCTCGGACCAGAGCCCGCCCAACGCCGCGAGCGCGATGGGCACGGTGGCGATGATGGTCGCACCGAGGGTGCCCGCCGAGGCGAGGTCGTCGGCGCCCGTGATCACCCGCAGGCTCGACAGCGCGAAGACCGCCCCGGACAGGACGAGCAGCCAGTACCAGGGCGAGCGGCGCAGCGACCGGTCGGGCGCGCCGGCCCGGATCCTGCGCCAGAAGCCGGCGCCGGTCGAGGACGCCGTGCCCGAGGTCGGGGCGGGGGCGGGGGCGCTCATGCGCGAGCCCCCTCGGACTCGCGGGCGGGCGGCGTGCCGGGACCGGCGTCCTGGGCCGAGGCGACCACGGACCGCTCGAGGCTCACCCGGTAGCGGCGGACCACCTCGTAGGAGATCACCACGGCGAACACGATGACGCCCTGGGTGATGGCCACGATGTCGTTGGAGACGCCCACGAGGATCTGCAACGGGTTGGACTGCTCGTTGAGGAAGGCGAAGAGCAGGGCGCCGAGCGCGATCCCGACCGGGTGGTTGCGCCCCAGCAGCGCGATGGCGATCCCGGCGAACCCGAGGCCCGACTGGAACGTCGTGCCGTAGCCGTAGGAGTCCCCGAAGATGATCGGCAGGCCGACCAGGCCGGCGACGGCCCCCGAGAGCAGCATGGCCGTGATCACCATCCGCCGCACGTTGATGCCGCTGGCCACGGCCGCGGTGCGCGACTGTCCCGTCGCGCGCAGGTCGAAGCCGAAGCGGGTCCGGTTCAGCACGAACCAGTAGAGGAACCCGACCACCACGGCGATGACCACGAAGCCGTAGATCTCCAGGCCGGGGACCCCGCCCACCGCGAACCCGGGGATGCGGCTGCCCTCGGGGATCTCCCTGGTCCCGATGGTGTTGCTGTTGCCCTCCCGGACGGCGACGCGGCGCAGGAGATAGGCCACGAGCGAGGTGGAGATGAAGTTGAGCATGATCGTCGAGATCACCTCGCTGACCCCGCGGGTGGCCCGCAGGACGCCGGCGATGCCGGCCCACAGGGCCCCGACGAGCATCGCCGCCAGGATCGCCAGCGCCGTGTTGAGGTAGCCCGGCAGCCAGGCCTCCCCCGCGACCCAGGCCGAGGCGAAGGCCGCGATCCGGTACTGCCCGTCCACGCCGATGTTGAAGAGCATCATGCGGAAGCCGATCGCCACCGCGAGGCCCGAGAGGTAGAGCACGGCGCCGTTGTTGACGATGTTGACCAGGTTGCGCGTCTGCGGCACCGACAGGATCGTGCTCCACACCTCGCCCACCGGGTCGCCGGCCGCGACCAGCACGAGGCTGGTGGCGAGGAAGGCCGCGACCAGCGCCAGCGCCGGGGCCGCGAGCGCGAGCAGGACCCCCTGGGCGCGGGGGTGCAGTCGGTTCACCGGGCGCTTCCCCCGCTCCCGTCGCCGGCGCCGGTCATCGCCGAGCCGAGCTGCTGCGGGGTGACGCTCCCGGGGTCGAACTCACCGACCAGGCCGCCGCGGAAGAGCACCTCGATCCGGTCCGAGAGCCCGATCAGCTCGTCGAGGTCGGCCGAGATCAGCAGCACGGCCAGCCCGTCGCGCCGCGCGTCGCGGATGTGGTCCCAGATCGCCGCCTGGGCGCCGACGTCGACGCCGCGCGTGGGATGCGAGGCGATCAGCAGGACGGGTTCGCCGCTCATCTCGCGCCCGACGACGAACTTCTGCTGGTTGCCGCCGGAGAGCGCCCGCGCGTGCACGTCGGGGCCGGGCGTGCGGACGTCGTACTCCTCGATGATGCGCAGCGTGTCGGCGCGCGCGGCGCCCCGGTCGATCAGCCCGGCCCGCGCGCTCGGGGCCCGGGTCTGGTGGCCGAGGACCCGGTTCTCCCACAGCGGGGAGTCGAGGAGCAGCCCGTGCCGCTGGCGGTCCTCCGGGATGTAGCCGATGCCGGCCCGACGCCGGTGACCCGTGGACAGCCCGGAGAGCTCCCGCCCGGCGAGGGACACCTTCCCCGTGACCCCCGGACGCATGCCCATCAGGGACTCGACCACCTCGGCCTGGCCGTTGCCCTCCACGCCCGCGATGCCGAGCACCTCGCCGCGGCGGATGGCGAAGGAGACGTCGTCGACGAGCGGACGCCCCTCGGGGCTCGGCAGCCGCAGGTGCTCCACCGAGAGCAGGACCTCGTCGGTCACCGTCGACGCCTCCTTGGAGGGCGAGGGCAGCTCGGCCCCCACCATCAGCTCGGCGAGCTGCCGCGAGGTGACGTCGGCGGGCGACACGGTCGCCACGGTGGTGCCACCGCGGACGACGGTGATCTCGTCGGCCACGGAGAGCACCTCGTCGAGCTTGTGCGAGATGAAGATGACGGTGAGGCCCTCGTCCCTGAGCTCGCGCAGGTTGGCGAAGAGCTCCTCGACCTCCTGGGGCACCAGGACGGCGGTCGGCTCGTCGAGGATGACCACCCGGGCGCCGCGGTAGAGGACCTTGAGGATCTCCACGCGCTGCCGGGAGCCGACGCCCAGCTCCTCCACCAGCAGCTCCGGACGCACGTCGAGCCCGTAGGCGTCGGAGAGCCGCGCGATCTCCCGCCGGGCGCCGGCCTTGATGCCGTGCCGTCGCTCCGCACCCAGCACGACGTTCTCGGTGACCGTGAGGTTGTCCGCCAGCATGAAGTGCTGGAAGACCATGCCGACGCCCGCCTCGATCGCGTCGGCCGGGGAGTGCAGCGTGACCTCGCGCCCGTCGACCTCGATGGTCCCCTCGTCGGGCGGCTGCACGCCGTAGAGGATCTTCATCAGCGTCGACTTGCCGGCGCCGTTCTCCCCGACGATCGCGTGGATCGAGCCGCGCGCGACGTCGATGTCGATGTCGTGGTTGGCCACCACCCCCGGGAAGCGCTTGCCGATGCCGCGCAGGCGCACCGCGAGCGGCGCGTCGGCGGGAGCTCCGGTCACCGCGACCCTCCCTTCCCCGATGCCCTTCCAGGACGAGGCAGCCCGCCCGCGGCGGCCCGGGCTCGACGCGGACGCGTCACGGCGTGGTCGGGACCTCGATCTCGCCGTCGATGATCTGCTGCTTGTAGTCATCGAGCTGGTCGGTGATGTCGTCGATCTGACCGCCGCTGGTGGAGTACCCCACCCCGTCGACGCTCAGGTCGTAGCGGGTGACGCCGGTCGGCGCCTCGCCCTCGACGACCCCGGTCAGGAAGTCGTACACGGCGACGTCCACGTTCTTGAGCATCGAGGTGAGGATGACGTCCCGCACGGCCGGGTCCGCGGTCTTGTACTGGTCGGAGTCCACGCCGATGGCCTTGGCGTCGGAGGCGGAGGCCGCCTCGAAGACGCCGCCGCCCGAGGCGCCGGCCGCGTGGTAGACCACGTCGGCGCCACCGTCGTACATGCCCTGCGCCGCCGTCCGGCCCTTCGCCGGGTCGGCGAAGCCGCTGAAGTCCGGCGGCTGCGTCAGGTAGGTGACGTCGACCTTCACCTGCGGGTCGACCGCCTCGGCGCCGGCGACGTAGCCGGCCTCGAACTTCTGGATCAGGGGCGTCTCGACGCCACCGATGAAACCGATCTGCCCCGACTGCGACTTCAGCGCCGCGGCGGCGCCGACCAGGAAGGAGCCCTCCTCCTCGGCGAAGACGAGGTTCGCGAGGTTGTCGGCCTGCGCCTCCTCGTCGTCGATGACGGCGAAGTCGACCTCCGGGTACTCCGGGGCCACCTTGGCGACCGATCCCGAGTACACGAAGCCGACCGCGACGACCGCCTGGAAGCCGTTCTCGGCGAAGGTGCGCAGCCGCTCCTCGCGCGCGGTCTCGGCCTCACCGTCCCCGGCCTCGGACTCCTGGGCCTCGAAGCCGTACTCCTCCTTGGCCCGGTCGAGCCCGGCCGCCGCGGAGTCGTTGAACGACTGGTCGCCGCGCCCACCGACGTCGTAGGCGACGCCGACGCGAAGGTCGGACCCCGCCTCGCCGCCACCGTCGCTGCTGCCGCTCGAGCTTCCGGAGTCGTCGCTGCCGCAGGCCGTCATGGCGAGCACGCCCGCCGACAGCAGAGCCGCGAGCCTGGTCGTACGACGCAAGAGGCCTCCTCGGTTCGCCGGGCCCGGGGCGGGCCGGATCCGGCGGCCACCCTAGACCCGGTCGCGGCCGAACCACAGGGGCGGCCGCGCCGCTGCCCGAAACGTTACCGCGCGGTGACACGACCGCCCCGTGGTCCGCCGCGCAGGGGGCCGGCCGCTCAGCAGTCCGCGGCGAGGGTGCGCAGCGCCGCGTCGGCGAGCACGCGGGCGGCGATCGGGATGGCCCGCTCGTCGACCCGGAAGTCGCCCTGGTGCAGGTCGTAGCTGCGGCCCCCCGGCGTCCGGGTGCCGAGCCGGCCCATCGCGCCGGGAACGTGCCCGAGGTACCACCCGAAGTCCTCCCCGCCGAGGCTCTGGGGCGTCGGCACGTGGCCCTCGACGCCGAGCACCCGCTCGACCGCGTGCGCGAGCAGCGTCACCGAGGCGTGGTCGTTGACGACGGGCGGGACGCCGCGGGTGTAGGTCACCTCCGCCTGGACGCCGTACGGCGCGACCACCTGACCCACCAGGGTGCGGACCAGCTCCTCGGCGACCGCCCAGGCCTCCGCGTCGAGGACCCGCACGGTGCCCGAGAGGTGACCCTCGTCCGGGATCACGTTGGGCGCCTGTCCGGCCCGGAGCATGCCCCAGACCACCGAGGCGCCCGCGCGCGGGTCGAAGCGGCGGGAGAGCGCGGCGGGCAGGCCGGTGACCAGGGTGGCCATGGCGTAGGTCAGGTCCTCGGTGAGGTGCGGGCGCGAGGTGTGCCCGCCGGTGCCGACGAGCCGGACGTCGAGCTGGTCGGCCGCGCCCGTGAGCGCGCCCTCGCGCAGCCCCACCTCGCCGACGTCGACGGAGGGGTCGCAGTGCAGGCAGAAGATCCGGTCGACCCCGGCGAGGACGTCGTGCTCCAGCAGGCTCAGGGCTCCGCCGGGCATCACCTCCTCGGCCGGTTGGAAGAGGAGCCGCACCGCCCCGGGGAGCGCCCCGGCGGCGTGCACCTCCGCGAGGGCCAGGGCGGCCCCGAGGAGCGCCGCGGTGTGCACGTCGTGCCCGCACGCGTGGGCGACGCCGGGCACCGTGCTCGCCCAGGGGTCCCCGCTGCGGTCGGTGACGGGCAGCGCGTCCATGTCGGCGCGCAGGGCCACCCGGGTGCCGCCGGAGCCGAGGTCGGCGACGACCCCGGTCCGCGGCAGGCGCGTGACCCGCCAGCCGGCCTCCTCCAGCCGCGCGGCGACGATGCCGGTGGTGCGGTCCTCGTGCCAGGAGAGCTCGGGCTGGGCGTGCAGGTCGCGTCTCAGGCCGACGAGGTCGTCGGCGTGCTTGTCGACCACACCGTCCACGACCGCGCCGGGCCCGTCGTGGGGCTCGGCGGGCGCGCGCGCGAAGAGTGGGTCGGGGATGGCGGGCATCGCCTCCAGCCTAGTCCCGCGGCGCGCTGATGAGTCAGCCGACCAGCAAGCCGCGACTCCACACCCGACGCGGACGAGGATGACGTCGCCGAGGATCCAGAGCGCTCGTGCGGGATTGTCATGCGTGATCCTTCGGCCTCTACAAGGGTCACCGACATCCCCGCGCCTTCCTCGCGCCTTCCTCGAAAGCGGACTTCGAGGCGGCATTGAGGCTTTCTCACCAGAGTGACGCGTGGGACTGGTGAGGTCGGCGTCGGCGTGTCGCTGACCAGGCGTGGGGCCCTGCCTCACGGGTTGGTTTCGGCCAAGAAGCCATCCCCAGGCAGGACCCCGCGTGATCACCTATCGTGCCGCCCATTGACGTGGCCCCCAGGAACTCTCCACGCCGCGACCAGGTGGCTGCGCGCGCACCGCAAGGCCTACGACCTGAGTTGGGTCACAAGGAAGAGTTCTTCCCCAACCGGGCCACGAGTGGGGCCGGCCCCTCCGTGCGAGACCCCAACCCGCGTCGAAGTTGCGGAGAGCGACACCACCGTCGAGCTCCGCGCCTGGGCCGGCGACCTGCCTGACGGCCCCTGCCCTGCGGCCGGGAAGATCCTCACTACCAAAGTCGAACGCACAGATGACCGCTGCCAGTAGGGCACCCACCGAGCAGTCCCACGGGTGCGTCATCCATTGCCTGGGTACCAGTAACGGTCGGCGCCGATGATTCCACCCCTCGGCGAACTCGAGGCGGCGGGTACGGGAACCCCGTCGCCCGCAGAGGCTCTCTTCGGACTTGGGCCACATGCGACCAGGGCTCACGGCGATGCCCTGTGCGCGTGCAGGCGCACCTCCCCGCCGATGGCCGTGCTGTTCGGAGCGTTGATGCGTGGTACCGCAGGTAGTACCATAGTACACCGTGGCTTCCGTCGAGAAGATCGTTCGGGCGATGCGGAGCAATCCACAGAATCTCGCCTACAACGATCTTCTCAAGGTGTGTGAGCACTACTTCGGACAGCCGCGTCAACGTGGAACGTCTCATGCGGTGTTCAAGATGCCGTGGCCAGGCGATCCTCGCGTCAACATCCAGAACCACAAGGGCAAGGCGAAGGCGTACCAGGTGCGTCAGGTCCGCGCGGCAATCGAGAGGAAGGAGGCCATGTGATGGACACCCAGGATCCAGAGGTGGACGTGTCGCACTACACGTTCCGCGTCACGTGGTCCGCTGAAGACGAAGAGTTCGTCGCCACCTGCTTGGAGTTCCCGTCGTTGTCATGGCTGGCCCCCTCACGCAATGAGGCCATCGAGGGACTCGAGCAGCTGGTCGCCGATGTCGTCGACGACATGGGCATCAACGACGAGAAGATCCCCCACCCCTTCGCAGAACGCACTTACTCCGGAACATTCAACGTCCGCATCGGCGAACACCTCCACCGGGACCTTGCAATGCACGCCGCGGAGCAGCACATGAGCCTCAACCAGTTCGTGGTCAAGAAGCTTGCTGCCAGCTGAGCCCACACCCGAGCTCCAAGAGCCACGGTGTGGCCGATGGGCGAATCTGTCGCGGTAGCCCTTCCGCCGCGAGCTGGGCAGCGCCCAAGACGCGGATAGCGCAGCCTTCCCAGGGTGCCGGGCTCGGGTTCTACTCTGGATAGATGTTCGACCTGGAAGAAGTCGACGTTGAGGAGATCGCTACCGCGCTGGCGGATCAGACCGACTACGAGCACCGATGGTTGGTCGACCCGCGCACCGGCCAGGTGACGTTCTGGACCAGCGACACGGGCATCGACGGGGAGTGCCCCGTCGACCTCGACGAGCTTGATCTCATCCCTGTCGATCCCCTCCCGTCCTACGTCTGGTACCAGGACATGGTCGACCTCGCCGACGGCATCAGCGACCGAGTCGCTGGCCAACGACTCACTGAGTCACTACAGGGGAAGGGAGCGTTCCGGCGCTTCAAGAACCAGGTCTACGAACACCACCCCGAACTGATCTCGGCTTGGCACGCCCTGCGTGATGCTCGAGCCCAGCGGCGGGCTGTGCAGTGGCTGTTGGATCAAGAACTCATCGAGGACGGCGCCGCTCGGCAGTTCGAGAGAGACCACCCCGATCCCGGCCTCCCGTGAAGCCAGCGCACCCGACGACGTCCAGCGGCCCTGCTGCTGCGGGTGCCAAGGCGCGGCATTCCGCCGCCTGCCGGACGCATCCAGGCTGTCGGGCGGGCGGGCCTGCTTGTCTGCGGAGACCGCCTGACGCGTGTTATCTGATTCGATAATGCTAGGCTGGTGCGGTGGCAACGCAGGCACTGGATCCCGATACCCGCGCGGTCGTGGCCTTCTTTCGGGAGGCACTGGCCACCAGCGGCATGTCTCAGCGCGCGTTCGCGCGAGCCCTGGGCACCTCGGCGTCCCGGTTCTCTACCTACTGCACGGGGGGCACGCGCCCGTCCGCGCAGTTCTGCATGCGTGCCAAGCGCCTGGCCGGTTCGCTCGCGGCCGCCTCCGCGTCGGGCCTGATGTCTGCCCCCGCTACGGCTGCCGCGCTGCGCGAGCAGCTGCACCTCGGGGACCGCGAGTGGGGCTGGCGGATGCTGCTGCAGGGGCGTGACCACCTGCGGCTGATGCTGGAGAAGCAGGACGAGGAGCTCATCGGCTCCTGGGAGGCCGCACCCGACACGACCGGATCGAACGAGTTCGACACGTTGCTGGGCGCCCTGGCCCGACACGAGTTCGACGCCGCCCGCCGGAACCCACCCGGGTGGACGCGCACGACCCCGCTGGCTGAGCCGTGGCTGCCGGAGCATCCGTTCCTCAACGCGGAACGGGTCATGGCGATGACACCCGCGTGGCTGCGAGAGCTGAACATCTACGTCCCCGAGCGCGACCTGTCCACCGCGTGAGCGCCGACCGCGCCCGCTATGAGTTCGGCGCCGAGGAGGTCGCCGACCTGCTCACCCAGTCGACCGGCGGCTCAGGGAGCGCGGCGTGGCGACGGCGATCTTCGTGGTGGGAGGGGCCGCACTGGCGGCAACGGGCGTGCGCGGGGGACGCCTCACCGAGGACGTCGACGCGCTCGCCCTCGAGCCCGCAGTGCTCGAGGAGGCAACGGCGCTGGCCCGGGAGCACGGGCTGCCGGAGAGGTCATAGGTCCACTCGATGGTCTTGCTCAGCTGATCGGCGTTCCTGCTCGAGATCGGCGGGTTCAGGCCGCTACTCCTACACCCTGGATTGTCAAGAGCCACGTTCTCAGTTCAGCCGCGACGCCCATCGAACCACCCTTCGTCACATCTGCCACTGTCATTCACCACTTCCCTTTCCTCCATTCTTGCAAGGCGCCCGGCGACTCCTAATCAACACTAGTGCAAAGAAGGAAAAGAGCGGCAACATCCCGGCCGGGAGCACCCAAGCACGTGCTCGACCATCTTCTATTGCGATTAGAATAAAGATGATCATGACTGCGCCAAGCACGACATTGGTCAACACAAGCTGTTTTTGAAGCGATAGTTGCATTCGCCTATTCCTCCTAGAAAGAGCGAGGTTGGCCGCGATAAGTACCGAAACAACTCCGAAAACAAGAGCGAACCCGTATTCGTGCCTCACGAGGCTACCAAATGCGACCACCAGCGCCAGTACCAATAGGACGAGCCGGCCTCGACGGGCCCTTTTTAAGGTTGATTGCCTCCTTGGGGATCACTTAGCGACCACCCAAAGTAGTCAGGGCCCACGACTTTGCCGAGGCCCTGGTCCTATCGGGGGCAGCCTCTTTCCAGCGAACTTTCCGGCCTTCAACCAGTCGTCCCACCACTCGCGTCCTGACTTATCCATATTATTGATCGGGTCTGCGCCACCATAAGAATGGCCGTTCAATGTCATTGGGTTATTGGGCTCTTCGTACCTGCGGTGGGTGTGAGCGACATGGCCTGACGGCCTGACCCGGAGATAGGTCGAGGCCCTCCAGAGTTTGGTGCGACCAAGCAACCGAACCGGAAGGCCTCGACGGTGTCCGAGCCTACGGCGTGCGGTCGCGCGCGCTCGTGCCCAGTTCCCTCCTCTGACCACTGCGAGCGTTGCGACCTGCTGGTCGGGTTGGAGGGGTTCCACGTCCTCGACGTCGCCGAGCGCCACGGCCGGCTGCGGGTCGTCGTGGAGTCGGCGGCAGCACCGCTGGCGTGTCCGGGCTGCGGGGTGATCGCGGCCAGCCGCGGACGACGGAACGTGCACCTGGTCGACGTGCCCTGCTTCGGCCGGCCGGTGCAGCTGGTCTGGCGCAAGCGCACCGGCCGCTGCGCCGAACCGAAGTGCGCGACCAAGGGGTTCACCGAGCAACACGAGGACCTCGCGCAGCCGCGGGCGCTGCTGAGTGCGCGGGCGTGCTGGTGGGCAGTCGGCCAGCTGCGCCGCGAGCACGCCTCCGTCGCGGGCCTCGCTCGGCAGCTCGGCACCACCTGGCGCACCGTGTGGGAGTCGATCAAGCCGCTGCTGGAGCAGATGGCCGCCGACCAGACGAGGTTCGACGACGTGGCCTCGCTCGGGGTGGACGAGCACATCTGGCACCACACCTCGACCAAGCCCGAGGACCAGGGCGGACGCGGCCCCAAGGAGTTCACCGGGATGGTCGATCTGACCCGTGACCAGCGCGGACGCGTCCGTGCCAGGCTGCTGGACCTGGTCCCGGGCCGCTCGGGCAAGGTCTACGGCGACTGGCTCGCCCAGCGCGGCGAGGCGTTCCGGCAGGGAGTGCAGGTCGCGACGCTGGACCCGTTCCACGGCTACAAGAACGCCATCGACGACCAGCTCGAGGACGCCGTCGCCGTGCTCGACGCCTTCCACGTGGTCAAGCTCGGCACCGCCGCCGTGGATGAGTGCCGCCGCCGGGTCCAGCAAGACACCCTCGGGCATCGTGGCCGCAAGGGCGACCCGCTCTACGGGATCCGGACCATGCTGCGCGCCGGGGCGGAGAAGCTCACCGATCGCCAGTGGGCCCGGTTCGAGTCCGCGATCGGCGCCGACGAGGCCCACCTGCAGGTCTGGCTGGCCTGGGTGTGTGCCCAACAGCTGCGGGCCGCCTACCGCCACCCCGACCCAGCCGAGGGGAGGAAGACCGCCGAGAAGGTGCTGGCCGCGTTCCCGACCTGCCCGGTGCCCGAGATCGCCCGACTCGGCCGGACCCTGAAGCAGTGGCGCTCAGCGTTCCTGGCCTACTTCGAGACCAGCCGCTCCTCCAACGGCGGCACCGAAGCGATCAACGGCCTCATCGAGCTGCACCGCCGCGTCGCCCGCGGCTTCCGCAACCGCGAGAACTACCGACTACGCATGCTCCTGATCGGCGGCGGACTCACCAGCCCCCACCTCAGGTAAGAAGAGCCGGTTATTGAGCGTGCCGCTCTTGGGGTCAGGCTGCGTCCAAGTGCCGATCTGCGGCGCGTAGTAGCGGGTCCCGAACTTGATCAGTCCGCTGTCGAGTTCGGTGTATCCGGAGACGTAGCCGAAGGGGTTGTGGTCGCTGCTGGGTGCGCTGGCGGTGCCGTCTTCTGACGCCCGGGGCCGCAGTGGCTACCTACTGCGTCTCTCTAGCAGCCGCAGGGTCACGCGAATGCCGACATAGAGAGCCGCACTTGCGGGGATTGCAATCAGCCAATCAGCCCAGATTGGCCAGCGGACGGGAGTGCTGCCGGCGACGATCCCGTACACCACCAGGGCAACGATTAGTGGAAGCCAAGAACGAGCACCACCTCGCCTCACGCCCTCGCTTGAAGCATCTCTGGGTGCACCCATAGTTTCCCCACCCACAGGCCGACCACTGGACCGGCCCCCCGATCAGATCAGCCATAGGGTCTCGCCACCTCCCTGGCAAGGCCGGATCAGGTTTCTTCAGCCGCTGCAACCCGCCTCTCCTTCAGGCAGTCCGACGCTCTGCGCAGGATCAAAACTATTTGCACGCCCAATCCACCCACAAAGAAGCCGGGCACCCACGGGGCAGCACGGGAATCCGCGTTCAGTAACGTGATCATCCATGCGAAGCCCAGGCTTGTGCCGATGAGACATCCAAGATGGTATTGAAGGTTTCTTGGGGCCATTCTAGTTCCTTTCTATCAGAGAATTTGGTAAATACCGCAGCCGACCGTGGTGGCCACGAATGCCCCGCTTGACGCAAGCGCCACCGCGCCTCCTGTCCACCAAGTCCAAACCACGGTGCCGGCAACGGCAGCCGTGCCCTGCTTTAAGCATTCATCAACCGTTTCATTTGATCCGCCCAAGTCCTCACAGTCCCCCATGTACTTGCATTCACGCCCTGTTGGATCTTCAAAGTTGACCGGGTTGCGCCGAACATATTGCGCGGGGGGAGGATCATGCTGGCTCCAAAGGGCGAGCCGCGGCGTGTAATACCGCGTTCCGAACTTGATCAACCCGCTCTCGGGCTCGGTGTAGCCGGAGACGTAGCCGAAGGGGTTGTAGTCGTTGTTGGGTGCGCTGGCGGTGCCGTCTTCGGTGTACTGGGTGGTGCTGGTTCCGGCGCCTGTGTCTTCCCAGGTGCGGATGGTCTGGCCGTAGGGCTCGTAGAGGTACCGGACCGCGGTGGTGGTGCCGCTGGCGGGGACGGTGGCCATGGTCGAGTCCTGGTCGTCGGTGAGGTAGAACCGGGTCTGGCCGACGCTACCGCCGGTGTAGTCGATCATGGCGAGCAGCGTGCCGCCGGGGTCGCGGACGAACAGCTCTCGGTGCTCGCTGCCGCTGGTGTCGGTGTCTTGGCTGTTCAGGCTGCCGGAGTAGCCGTAGGCCATGTCGGTGTCCCCGCTGGTGGTGCGGCGGTCCTGCATGACGCCGTCGTAGGCCTGGGACTCGGCCCCGGCGCTGCCGGGTGGGTCGATGCTGACCGTCTGGCTGGGCTGGTTGTAGCTGCCGGCGAACCCGCCGAGGGTGGCCGCGGTCCCGCCAGAAGCGGTGAGCATGTTGCCGGTGGCGTCGTGGGTGTAGCTGGTCTGCCCGCTGGTGGTGCTGCCGCACGATAGGCCGGGGTCACCGGCCCCGTCGGCGTTGCGGAGGGCGGCGCAGATCTCATCGCCGGGGTTGTGGGCGGCCCACAGGTTCCCGGTCTCCAGGCCAGGGGTGGAGCCGGTGGTGTTCTCCTGGGTCAGGTTGGAGTGCCGGTCGTAGTCGTAGACGAAGTCGCGCAGCTTGGAGCCACCGGAGATGGCGGTGTTGGTCTTGGCCGAGCGCAGCCGCATCAGGTCGTCGTAGGCGTAGGTGGTGTAGTGCCCGTTGAGCTCGAGCATCCCGTGCTTGCTGGAGGTCCGGGTCCCGGCCTGGTTCTTGTACCAGTACCCGTAGTAGGTGATCAGCGTGTCGTCGCCGGCCTCGGGGCAGGTGGCGCCGTCGGGGGCGGGGTCGCTGTCGGGACTGCGGTAGGAGTAGATGCAGGTCGGCTGGCCGTCGTTGTCCCACTGGGTCTTCTGTGACAGCACGTCGCCGTTGGCCATGGCGAAGTAGGTCGCGGTGCGCTTGTCCAACTTGTCATAGGAGAACGAGATCAGGTTGTTGCTCGACCCGGGCCGTTGGTCATCGACGGTCTTGACCAGGTTCACTTCGTTGTAGGTGTAGGTGGTGGGCTCGGGCTCGCCGGCGACGTCGACCTCGAGGACGTTCCCGGCGGGGTCGTAGGTGTAGTCGGTGGTGGCGGCCAGGGACTGTCCGGTGGTCTCTTGGGTCAGCCGGTTCAGCTCGTCGTAGGTGAACTGGTTGCTGCTGCCGCTGTTGTCGTCGTCGAGCCGGGTCTTGTTCCCGGCCTGGTCGTAGGTCCACTCGATGGTCTTGCTCGGGTGATCGGCGTTCCTGCTTGAGATCGGCGGGTTCAGGCCTCTACTCCTACACCCTAGATTGTGAAGAGCCGGTTTCCTTCCTGAACCGGCGCGGACAGGGCGAGCATAGAATATCGGTGCACTTGCGCTCCTCGTCGCCTAATTGTGGTCTCTGGGGTATCGGAAGACCCCGAATGCAACGATTAGGCAAACGACTGTGATCGTTGCGGCGGTGCCAGCAGGCTTAATTCGGGGAGCGAGGACGATCAGCAGTCCCGACAAAACAGAATCTCCTAGAACGTGAAGGTGTATCCTGCCGCGGCGTCACCACTCATATCTTCATAATGCTCGAATTTGTGGATTTACGAAGGAGACTATCTCCGCAGCTCAGAGATACCATGCACTAAGTTTATCACGGCGAAGCACGCTGCGATCCCGAGCAAAATACTCCCCACGGTTGACGTCCCACTTAGAAATGGCCACGCGACAGCTAGGGCGATGGCTAGCAAAGACAGGAGAACTAGCCCCCATGCTTGCACGTGTGACATCCGGCGCTGTGGAAGGACTCGGCGCATGAGGCGACCTGCTTGCCACCCTCTTCGTGCGCTCATCTGGACTCCGAATTGTAGTCATACTGCGTATATCTACCTGCAGGGTGCCAACCAGGCGGCTCGGTTGAGCGGTCCGGATCGGGCCTGCAGTCAATCAGAAAACTGAGCGTGCTCGAGTACCAAATCGCGAACCCTGGGGGGGAGTAGATATAGAAAGCCCCTCCGACAACACCGACGCTTGAGAACAAGCACCCCACAACTGAACGACCAGTTGCATCGGTCTTGTTGCAAGGATCATTCAGGGCATAGCCTTGAGGGCTAAGAGTCAACGGGTTTTCCAGCGAGCCACTCTCCGGGTCAGCCTGGGTCCAGGTTGCGAGTTTCGGCGCATAGTACCGCGTCCCGAACTTGATGAGTCCGCTGTCGGGTTCGGTGTATCCGGAGACGTAGCCGAAGGGGTTGTAGTCGCTGATCGGAACGTTGGCGGTGCCGTCTTCGGTGTACTTGGAGTTGCTGGTTCCGGCGCCTGTGTCTTCCCAGGTGCGGATGGTCTGGCCGTAGGGCTCGTGGCGTCGAAGCTGAAGTCGGCCTTGATCCCCGGCCCGTCCTCACTGCGGACATACGATCCGTCGGTCTGCTTGTCGAACTGGGCGCGGTAGCCGCTGGGCCCGTAGAAGAACACGGTCTCGGAGTCGGGGAACTCCAGGCGCACCGATCCCCCGAACTCGTGTGACCAGCCCAGCCCCATCCGGGCATCGCCCTGGTCGTGGCTCATCGAGTTGTAGGAACGGGTCAGGTTCATGTCCCAGCCCGCGACCCCGGAGACCATCGCGTCCTTCGCGCTGACCAGCAGGTTGCCGGTGCCGTTGTTGACCTTCGCGGTGACCCGGTCGGTCAGCTCCCGGCTGGTGTACTCCCAGAACCGCCGCTCCCCCGAGAACGCCTCAGCCGGGCTGGGCGCGTCGGTGTAGGTCCCCTTGAGCCGGGGCCGCTTCCAGTACACGTTGTTGGTCGAGGAGGACACGAACGCGATCTTCTTCTGCACGCTCTCATCGACCTGCTGGACCAGCACCCCCTTCTGGTTCAGCGTGCCCGCGACCCACCCCTGGACCAGGTCGGCGAACCCGGTTCCCTCGAAGCTGACCAGGTTGTTGGACTGCCCGTCGATGGGCTGGACCCCGAACGCGCCCTGCAGCGGGTCGCCGCCGGTCCAGGCTCCGCTGGCGTTGGAGTCGTTCCACGTCGCCCCCTCGGCCCACTTCCGGCCCGGCCGGTACAGCGCGTAGGCCGGCGCCCCCGAACCCAGCGTCTGGGAGGCCTCCACCCGCAGATCCACCGACGCGGCCTCCACGTCGGCGGTCGCCGGGATCGAGGAGAGGTCGAAGTCCAACAGAGAGCGGAACCGGCCGCCCTGACCGCCGACCCGGAGATAGGTCGTGTTGTTGCCACAGTGGGACAGGTTCTTGTTCTGGTTCTCGATGAAGCAGTCCTGGGTGGGGTAGCCCGCGTTGAACGAGGGGTCCACCAGCACCGGGTAGATCCGCTCCGGCGCGCTCAGCCACGCCGCCGACGGGCTCACCCGCAGCACCCACCGGCTCTCCCCCTGACCGGGCTCCAGGGTGTAGGCGACGTCCTCGCTGTAGGCCGGCTCCGGCGTGGCCGAGTCCGACATCACCCCCGGCGGGATCACGAACACCGAGGCCTTCGCCCCAGTGACGCCGTCACGGCGGAAGTCGACCAGCCCGTCCTCGGTCAGACGGGGAGTCACCCCCGGGCTGACGGTGAGGTCGTAGACGAACTCCGGCGCCTCGCCCGGTGCGGGCGCCTCGTCGAGGCGGATGTCCTCCTTCAACCCCGAGCCGGTGTCACTGAGCCTCACCCGGTCCGCCCCCACCGACGCGGCGAGGTCGTCGAAGACCGCCTCCGAGCCCGACACCTCCGGGGCCCCGCGCAAGCCGCGCATCTTCGCCTTGACCCACGCGTCGTCATCGAAGAACTGCACCGGCGCATTCGCCGCGTCCTCCGGGATCCGGATCTCATAGGCATTCGCCGCGTTCTCCCGAGGTGTGTCTGAGTTAATGCGGGACGGAGCTGGATTAATACCCAGCTAGGAGCGTCGTCGCTCATGGTTGTTCTCCGGTGTTCCCTCGACGGTAGTCGAGGCGTTCTTGGCGGGCTTGCTCGAGCCCGTGGCGACGACGCAGTCGGAGAGCGTCGCCACGGCCTTCGTGCTCGTCGTCGGGGGTGACGTAGCCGATCGAGGCATGCAACCGCACGCCGTTGTACTCGGCCCGGACGCGGTCGAGCTCGGCGTCGAGCTCGCCGGGGTCGACGATCTTCTCCAGGTGGGGCCACTCGCTCTTGACGTGGCCGAAGAGGGTCTCGATCCACGCTTGGTCGGTGGGGGTGTGCGGTCGCCCGAAGTGCTGGGCGATGTGGACCCCGGCGAGGAACTCCCGGGTCGAGTGGGACCGCATCTGCGGGCCGTTGTCAGACACTGCGAGCAGCAGCGGGACCTGCCCGTCGGTGATGGCGTCCTCGACCTCCTCGGGCTGCCCCGAGGTCAGCGACGGCACGCAGCCGCTCGGTGTCGCGGGCATCGGCAAGCTCGAGGAGCCCCTGCGGACTCGAGCGCGGCGAGGAAGCACACCTCGACCTGCGTGCTGGTCTCCTCGGGACTGACCACCGTCGCGATCCACTTGCGCGAGACCATGTCCAGCACCGCCACGACGCGCTCGCTTGGCGCGCGTGAAGTGGGTGAAGTCGTATGCCCAGATGCGATCCGGTTTCCACTCCAGCCAGTCCGGCCACGGCCTCTTCTCGGCCGGCTCCCGGGCCGCGGGTCCGGGCAGGACAAGACCCGTGACCTGCCAGAACTCGACGGACTGTGGACTCGGAGACGTGCACCAGACCCAGCCGGGAACCGCGATGGGCCAGCTTGCGGTGCGAACGGTCGACCCCGCCCCAGGCCTCGAACAGCGCCAGGATCGCCTCGCGCTCGGGCTCGAGGATCCCGTGGACCGGGCTCCCGCCCGGTGAGGCGTCCTCGAGCCCGCCGGGCCCACCCTCGGCGCGGCGGGCCGCTGACAGACGCAGGTCGCGGTCCCCTCCAGGTCCAGCAGCGGGGACGCACGGCGACGGGGCCAGCCCGCTCGACGGCGTGCTCGACCAGGTCCAGGAGCCCGGCCTTGACGTCGCGGCGTCCACGCGTGTCGGGACCGGGCCGGCCGTCAGTCCCAACGCAATTTTCCCTCGTGCAGATGCAAGGCCACGGCCTGCTCGGTCACCGTGGCCCGCAACCGCTCGATCTCCTCACGAGCCTGCGCCAGCGCGGCCTGCTCCGGGCTCTGGCCCGGCCGTCCAGGCCGAGCGGCAGCCAACGCGTCCAACGCGCCCTGCCTCGCGGTCCGGCACACGCTGACCACCGTGGACCGGTCCACCTTGTGGGCCACCGCGGCCTCGCGCTGCGTGGCCTGCCCGGTCAGCACCGAGACCCACAACTCGTACTTCTCGCTCGGCGGCAACGCCCGCCGCTTCCGAACCTGCCCGCTCGACGCGGTCGCCCTCTTCGACACCCTTTGATTCGACACCTGCAACGACCTCCAAGTCGCTCAGGCACGCCGACACTGGTGGGTGATTCTCCGGCCAGATGCCGATCTAAGCACCGCCGAGCCCGGGGCATCGGAGACCACCAGCTCAGTCTCGACCGGCCTCCACGAACCGTCCTCGGCCCGATAGTTCACCGGACCCGCCGAGGAATCCACCGCATAGCGGCCATCGGGGCGCCGCACCGTCGCCGAATACCGGTTCGCGCGACCCGGCAACGCCCTGGGCTCCAGCTCGGCCTGCTCCGGAACCCGCACCGAGTCCGCCGCCGAGGCCGCCTGCGCAGCCACCGGGGCGGCATCGGCCACCGGACCAGCCGCCGGCAACACCGCCAGCCCCGCCGCCACCACCGACAAGAACGAACCCAACACCACCGGCCGCCGCCACCGCCACACCGGCCGGACCGACCCCGCCGACGCGAACACAGACCCCGAGACCCGAAAACCCATCCGCTGCTCCCCACACCACCGGACCCAACAGGACCGGCAAACCCACCCCCGCCAGAGCAAGCCGCCCCCGCAGTGAGCGCCAACCCAAGCCCCCCCCCCGGCTACGACAGGCAACCCCGGTGCAGACCACACCGACCGGTAGGACCGAACAAGCCACGGGCAGCACAGAAGGTGTTAGGGCTGCCCGTCTCCGGGCCGCCCGGCCCCGTCGCGCTCGTCGTAGGCCGCCAGGATCCGGTCGGCGGCCTCGGGCGCGGCGACCTCGCCGTCCAGGACGGACTGCCGGATCTCCTCGCGCACCCGCTTCACGCCCGCGTGGCTGCGCAGGCGCTGGTCGAGCTCGTCGCGCACCAGCGCCCAGGTGAAGTCGAGCTGTTGCTCGGCGCGCTTGCGGGCCAGCCCGGCCTCGCCGAGGTGCTCGCGATGCCCCAGCACCCGCTCCCACAGGTCGTCCACGCCGGCCCCGGTCAGCCCGGAGCACGTGATCACCGGCGGCGACCACTCGTCGTGGCCGCGCACCAGGCGCAGCGCCTGGGAGAGCTCCCGGGCGGCGTTGCGCGCCTCGGCGGTGCGGTCGCCGCCCTCGTCGTCGGCCTTGTTCACCGCGACCACGTCGGCGATCTCGAGCACGCCCTTCTTGATGCCCTGCAGCTGGTCGCCCGTGCGGGCCAGCGTGAGGAAGCAGAACGTGTCGACCATGCCGGCGACCGTCACCTCCGACTGGCCGACCCCCACCGTCTCGACGATCACAACGTCGTAGCCGGCGCTCTCCAGCACCACCATCGCCTGGCTGGTCGCGCGGGCGACTCCGCCGAGGGTGCCGGCCGCGGGCGAGGGCCGGATGTAGGCCTCCGGGTCGGTGGTCAGCCGGCCCATCCGGGTCTTGTCGCCGAGCACCGAGCCGCCGGTGCGCATCGAGGACGGGTCCACCGCGAGCACGCCGACGCGGTGACCGGCCCCCGTCAGCCGGGTACCGAGCTCCTCGATGAAGGTGGACTTGCCCACGCCCGGCACGCCCGAGAGCCCGACCCGCACGGCCGGCGAGGTCGTGGTCGGGGCCTGGCTGGTCAGCTCGGTGAGCAGCTCGCGGGCGGCGGCGCGATGGTCGAGCCGCTGCGACTCGACCAGCGTGATGGCCCGGGAGACGGCCGCGCGCTGCCCGGCGCGGACGCCGTCGACCAGCGCCGGCACGTCGACCGGCCTGGCCCCGTTCCCGCTCACTGGGCGAGCTGGGCGGAGAGCTTCTCGAGCAGGTCCAGGGCGGAGTCGGCGATCACGGTCCCGGGCGGGAAGACCGCGGCCGCGCCCATCTCCCGCAGGGTCTCGACGTCGTCCGGGGGGATCACGCCCCCGACCACGATCATCACCTCGGGCCGCCCGAGCTCGGCCAGCGCCTCCTTCAGTGCGGGGACCATCGAGAGGTGCCCCGCAGCCAGCGAGGAGACCCCGACGATGTGCACGTCCGCGTCGACGGCCTGCTGCGCCACCTCCTCGGGCGTGGAGAACAGCGGCCCCACGTCGACGTCGAAACCGAGGTCGGCGAAGGCGGTGACGACGACCTTCTGGCCGCGGTCGTGGCCGTCCTGGCCCATCTTCGCCACGAGGATGCGGGGGCGGCGCCCCTCCTGCTCCTCGAACCGCTCGGTGGCCTCGACGACGGCCCGCGTCTGGGCGTCGCCGGCCTGGTCGGACTCGTCGCGGTACACCCCGCTGATCGTACGGATCTGGGCCCGGTGCCGTCCCCACACCCGCTCCAGCGCCTCGCTGATCTCGCCGACCGTGGCCCGCGCCCGGGCGGCGTCGACGGAGAGCTGGAGCAGGTTGCCGTCCAGCGAGCGGGAGTCGCCGCCGCGCTCGGCGGCGTTCGAGAGCGCCTCGAGGCTCGCGCGCACGTCGTCCTCGTCGCGCTCCTCGCGCAGCCGCTCGAGCTTGGCCACCTGCTGGGAGAAGACGTCGTCGTTGTCCACGCGCAGCACGTCGAGCTTGTCTTCCGCGGCGAGACGGAAGGTGTTCACCCCGATCAGCTTCTGCCTGCCCGCGTCGATGCGGGCCTGGGTGCGCGCGGCCGCCTCCTCGATGCGCATCTTGGGGATGCCCTGCTCGATGGCCCTGGCCATGCCTCCGGCGCGCTCGGTCTCCTCGAGGTGGGCCCAGGCCCGCTCGGCGAGGTCGTGGGTCAGCCGCTCGATGTAGTAGGAGCCCGCCCACGGGTCGATGACCTCGGTGGTGCGCGACTCCTGCTGGAGCAGCAGCTGGGTGTTGCGGGCGATCCGCGCCGAGAAGTCGGTCGGCAGCGCGATCGCCTCGTCGAGCGCGTTGGTGTGCAGCGACTGGGTGTGGCCCTGGGTCGCGGCCATGGCCTCGATGCAGGTGCGCTGCACGTTGTTGAAGACGTCCTGGGCTGTCAGCGACCAGCCGGAGGTCTGCGAGTGCGTGCGCAGCGACCACGACTTCGGGTTCTCGGGCTCGAACTGGCGCACCAGCCGCGACCACAGCGCCCGCGCCGCGCGCAGCTTGGCGACCTCCATGGAGAAGTTCATCCCGATCGCCCAGAAGAACGACAGCCGGGGCGCGAACCGGTCGATCTCCAGGCCCGCACCGAGCCCCGCGCGGATGTACTCGACGCCGTCCGCGAGCGTGTAGGCCAGCTCCAGGTCGGCGGTCGCCCCGGCCTCCTGCATGTGGTAGCCCGAGATGGAGATGGAGTTGAACCGCGGCATCCGCTCCGCCGTGAAGGAGAAGATGTCGGAGATGATCCGCATCGACGCCTGCGGCGGGTAGATGTAGGTGTTGCGGACCATGAACTCCTTGAGGATGTCGTTCTGGATGGTCCCCGCCAGCTGCTCGGGCTCCACCCCCTGCTCCTGCGCGGCGGCGATGTAGAGCGCCATCACCGGGAGCACGGCGCCGTTCATGGTCATCGACACCGACATGTCCTGCAGCGGGATGCCGTCGAAGAGCGTGCGGGTGTCGAGGATCGAGTCGATGGCCACGCCGGCCATCCCCACGTCGCCGCGCACGCGCGGGTGGTCGGAGTCGTAGCCGCGGTGCGTGGCCAGGTCGAAGGCGACCGAGAGGCCCTTCTGCCCGGCCGCGAGGTTGCGCCGGTAGAACGCGTTGGACTCCTCGGCCGTCGAGAACCCGGCGTACTGCCGCACCGTCCACGGCTGGGTCGTGTACATCGTCGGGTAGGGCCCGCGCAGGTAGGGGCTCAGGCCCGGCCAGGTCTCCAGTGCGTCGAGGCCCTCGAGGTGCTCCGGGCCGTAGCCGGGCAGCACGTCGAAGCCCTCGGGCGTGGCCCACGGCGCGCGGTCCGTGCGCGGCGCCGCGGGCGGCGGCGTGTCGCCGCCCAGCGGCAGGTCGGCGAAGGAGTCGGGGATGCTCATGCCTGGTCCTCTCCGGCCGGAGACCCTCCGGCGAGCGTCTCGCGCGTGCGGCCCAGGAACGCCAGCGCGTCCACGCCCGCGGCGCAGGAGTCGTCGAGAAGCTCGGCGGCGACGGTGCGCTCCCCCGGCTTCCCGGCCAGCACCACCCGGGCCGCGCCCGCGTCGCGCAGGGCACGCACCGCGTCCGCGCCCCACTCGGCGTAGGCGGCGTCGGAGCCGGCGAGGACGGCCACCGGCTGGCCGTCGTACGCCGCCGCCAGGTCGGCGGCCCCCTCGGTGGGTCCGGCCTCGTCGACGGCGACGCCGCCGACGGCCAGCAGGTTGGCGGCGAAGGTGGCCCGGGCGGTGTGGTCGGCCGCGGCGCCCATCGTGGCCAGGAACGCGGGCACGGCGGGTGGCTCGTCACGCATCGCCTCGAACGCCGCGCCGTAGCGACGCACCGGCCGCGGCTCGGGGTGCGGCTCGCGCTCGGGCAGCCGCTCGGCGAGGTGCGGGAACTCGCTCAGCCCGGTCAGCGGGCGTTGCCGCGTGGCGACCTCCGCCTCCCGTCGCTCCGCGACCTCGCGCACGCGGGCGGCCAGCGAACCGTCGCCCAGGGCGGCGAGGACCCCACCGGCGCCGTCGATCCGGCCCAGCTCGGCCCAGGCCGCGTGCGCCAGGTCGTCCGTGAGCCGCTCGACCGCGAAGGACCCCCCGGCCGGGTCGGACACCCGCGCGACGTGCGACTCGTGCACCAGCAGCATCGAGGTGTTGCGCGCGTTGCGGCGCCCCAGCGCCTCGGGGATCCCCAGCGGCTCGTCGAAGGGCACCACGGTCACGGCGTCGGCGCCGCCGACGCCGGCGGCGAAGGCGGCGATCGTGCCGCGCAGCATGTTCACGTGGCTGTCGTAGCGGGTCATCATCGGCCGCGAGGTGACGACGTGCTGGCGCATCGCGCCCGCCCCGGCCGAGGCGCCGGACAGCTCGGCGACGCGGGCCCAGGCCCGGCGGGCCGCCCTCAGCTTCGCGATCGTGGGGAACTGCTCGTCGGTGGCGGCGAGGCGGAACTCCAGCAGCCCCAGCGCCGTGTCCGCGTCGTGGCCGGCCGCGACGAGCGCCCGCAGGTATGCCGCCCCGAGCGCCAGCACGTAGCCGAGCTCCTGCGCGTCCGAGGCGCCCCGGTCGTGCAGCGCGGTGCCGTCGACGACGAGCGCCAGCGTGCCGGCGTCCAGGGCCGCGCGGGCGGCCTCCGCGACCGGGCCGGCGACGTCCCCGGGGCGCGCGTCGAGGCCGCCGGCGCGCAGCGCGGCGCCGACGGGGTCGACACCCAGGTTCGTGCCGGGCGCGGGGGTGATCCCCTCGTCGGCGAGGTGGGCGGCGAGCGCCCGGGCGGCACCGAGCTGGTCGGCGGGCGCGTCGAGCACCACCGGGGCGAGGTCGAGGTAGACGCCCTCGAGCACGGTCGGCAGGTCCGCGGCGCCCAGGGGGCCCCCGACCTCGATCCAGAGCGACGTGACCCCGTGCTCGAGGTCGTCCAGCGCCTCCTCGTTCAGCGCCCGTGCCGGCCGGCCGCCGAGGGCGGCGCGCACGTCCCACCCCTCCTGGGGGGGCTCGGCGAGCCGACCCCGCGTGAAGGGCGCCGCGCCGGGGGCGCCGGCGCCGGGCACGTCGGCGACGAGGCCCGGGTGGCCGACCGGAGCGACCTCGATGCCGTCGAGGGTGCGGCGGGTCAACACCTCCCACACGCGCTCCGCCGGGTCGTCCTCACCGAGCCGCCCCGCCTTGCGGAGGACGACGGCGGCGGCCTCCTCCCAGGCGGCCCGGTCCGCGGTGTCCTGCGGCGCGGCGAGGGCGAGCGTGCCCTGCTCCGGCTCCAGGTCGGCGGGGTCGTCGAGCCCGCCCTCGATGTCCCCGGTCTCGGCCGGGACGCCGGACTTGTCCGTCATGGCTCGCACGATAGAAGGTCGGGCGGCCGAGCGCGTCGCCCGCCCGGTGTGCGGTACGTCTCCCGGGGCTTCGTCCGGCACTCGCGACGACGTCGCCGGCCGACCCGCTCAGGCCTCGGTGCGCCCGTCGTCGTCCTTGTTGCGCACGCCGATCTTGTTGCCGAGCCAGACCAGCGGGTCGAACTTCTTGTCGACCACGCGCTCCTTCATCGGGATGATCGCGTTGTCGGTGATCTTGATCCCCTCGGGGCAGACCTCGGTGCAGCACTTGGTGATGTTGCACATCCCGATGCCGGCCGCCTCCTGCGCCAGCGCGCGCCGGTCGTGCGTGTCGAGCGGGTGCATGTCCAGCTCCGCGTAGCGCAGGAAGAAGCGCGGCCCGGCGAACACGGGCTTGTTCTCCTCGTGGTCGCGCACCACGTGGCAGGTGTTCTGGCACAGGAAGCACTCGATGCACTTGCGGAACTCCTGGCCGCGCTCCACGTCGACCTGGGCCATCCGGCGCTTCCCGTCGGCGTCGCGCGGCCCGAGCTCGGCGTGGGGGAGCTCCTTGGCCTTCTCGTAGTTGTAGGACACGTCGGTCACGAGGTCACGGATGATCGGGAAGGTGCGCATCGGCGTGACCGTGATCGTCTCGTCGGCGTCGAAGTCCGAGAGCCGGGTCATGCAGAGCAGCCGCGGGCGGCCGTTGATCTCGGCGCTGCAGGAGCCGCACTTGCCGGCCTTGCAGTTCCACCGGACCGCCAGGTCGCCCGCCTGGGTGGCCTGGACCCGGTGGATCGCGTCCAGGACGACCTCGCCCTCGGAGACCTCCACGGTGTAGTCGCCGAACTCGCCGCCCTCGGCGTCGCCGCGCCAGATGCGCATCTTCAGGTCGTGGGTCATCTCAGCTCTCCTCGAAGTACTTCGTGAGCTCGTCCGGCATCTGCGGCAGCGGCTTCTCGCTCAGGACCACGCCCGCCCCGCTCTCGTCGGGGCGCACCACCAGGTTCTTGTGGCCCCACCCCTCGTGGTCCGTGGCGGGGAAGTCGTCGCGCGTGTGCCCGCCGCGCGACTCCTCGCGGGCCAGGGCGGCCTTGGCGATGGACTCGGAGACGATGAGCATGTTCCACAGGTCGAGCGCGAGGTGCCAGCCGGGGTTGTACTGGCGGTTCCCCTCCACGACCATCGTCCGCGCCCGTCGCTTGAGGTCCTCGATCACCGTGAGCGACTCCTCGAGCTCCGACCCGGTGCGGATGATCCCGACCAGGTCGTTCATCGCCTGCTGCAGGTCGTGCTGGATCGTGTAGGGGTTCTCCCCTCCCTCGACCTCGAAGGGAGCCACCGCGGTGGCCGCGGCCGCCCGCACGTCGTCCTCGTCGACGACGGGACGGGCGTCGCCCAGCGAGCGGGCGTACTCCGTGGCCGCGTCGCCGGCGCGCTTGCCGAAGACCAGCAGGTCCCCCAGCGAGTTGCCGCCGAGCCGGTTGGAGCCGTGCATGCCGCCCGAGCACTCGCCCACGGCGTAGAGGCCGGTGACCGCGCTCTCCTGGGTGTCGGCGTCGACCTCGACCCCGCCCATCACGTAGTGGCACGTGGGGCCGATCTCCATCGCCTCGGCCGTGATGTCGACGTCCGCCAGCTCCTTGAACTGGTGGTACATCGAGGGCAGCCGCTTGCGGATGAAGTCGGAGTCCCGCCGCGAGGCGATGTCGAGGTAGATGCCGCCGTGCGGGGTGCCCCGGCCCGCCTTGACCTCCGCGTTGATCGCCCGGGCCACTTCGTCGCGGGGCAGCAGCTCGGGGGGACGGCGGTTGTTCGCCTTGTCGTCGTACCACCGGTCGGCCTCCTCCTCGGAGTCGGCCGTCTCGTTCTTGAAGAAGTCCGGGATGTAGTCGAACATGAAGCGCTTGCCCTCGGAGTTCCTCAGGATGCCGCCGTCCCCTCGCACCGACTCCGTGACCAGCAGCCCCTTCACGGACGGCGGCCAGACCATGCCCGTGGGGTGGAACTGGACGAACTCCATGTTGATCAGGCTCGCCCCGGCGCGCAGGGCGAGCGCGTGGCCGTCGCCCGTGTACTCCCAGGAGTTCGAGGTGACCTTGAAGGACTTGCCGATGCCACCGGTGGCGAGGACGACGCTGGGCGCCTCGAACGTGACGAACCGGCCGGTGTCGCGCCAGTAGCCGAACGCGCCCGCCATCCGCGGCTCGTCCCCGCCCGGGCCTCCCCCCGTCTTCTCACGCAGGAGCTCGGTGATCGTGCACTCCATGAAGACGTCGATGCCGAGCTGGACGGCGCGCTGCTGCAGGGTCCGGATCATCTCGAGGCCGGTGCGGTCGCCGACGTGCGCGAGGCGCGCGTACTTGTGGCCGCCGAAGTCGCGCTGGGAGATCAACCCGTCCTCGAGGCGGTCGAAGAGCGCGCCCCAGTCCTCGAGCTCCTGGACCCGCTCGGGGGCCTCCTGGGCGTGCAGCTGGGCCATCCGCCAGTTGTTGAGCATCTTCCCGCCGCGCATGGTGTCGCGGAAGTGCACCTCCCAGTTGTCCTCCGGCCAGCGGTTGCCCATGGCGGCCGCGATGCCGCCCTCCGCCATCACCGTGTGCGCCTTGCCCAGCAGGGACTTGCACACCAGGGCCGTGCGGGAGCCGCCCTCCCGGGCGGCGATCGCCGCCCGCAGGCCCGCCCCGCCGGCCCCGATCACCACGACGTCGTAGGTGTGGTGCTCCATGCCGCCCGCCTGGGCGCCGGACATCTCGTTGCCGGTCATCGGGTGCCGGCTGCCGCTCGTGTCGCTCATCAGAAGAACCTCGGGTCGGAGAAGACGCCGGCGGCGACCAGGTAGATGTACAGGTCAGCCAGTGCCACCGAGAACAACGAGTACCAGGCGAAGGTCGAGTGCCGGGTGTTGAGCTTCGAGACCCAGGTCCACAGCCGATAGCGCACCGGGTGCTTGGAGAAGTGCCGGAGCCGACCACCCACCGCGTGCCGACAGGAGTGGCAGGAGAGCGTGTAGGCCCACAGGAGCACCACGTTCGCGAGCATCACCAGGGTGCCGAGGCCCATGTGGATGCCGTCGGGCTCGCCCTCGGCCGGGCCGAAGGCGAGGACGACGTCGTAGGTGAGGATCGTCGTCACGAGCAGGGCGGCGTACCAGAAGTAGCGGTGCGAGTTCTGCACGATCAGCGGGAACCGCGTCTCGCCGGAGTACTTCTGGTGCGGCTCCGCCACCGCGCAGGCCGGGGGGCTCAGCCAGAACGCCCGGTAGTAGGCCTTGCGGTAGTAGTAGCAGGTCATCCGGAAGCCGAGCGGGAAGATCAGGATGATCAGGGCCGCCGACAGCGGGAACCAGCCGAAGGGCTGGCCGAAGTCGGAGGCGCCCTCCACGCAGTCCCCGAGGCAGGGGGAGTAGAAGGGCGAGAGGTAGGGCTCGGTGTAGTAGTACGCGCCGCTGAACGCCCGGACCGTCGCATAGACGACGAACGCCGAGAACGCGACGAACGTCGCGAGGGGCGGCGCCCACCAGCGATCCCTCCGGAGCGTCCGCGCCTCGATCCGGGCCCGGGTGGGCCCGTCCACGCCTGTTGTCATTGGCCATTCCTTCGCCGGGGTCCTCGCAACGTCGGTGCAGTCTGACCCCTGGAGACGTGAAGTGAAAGGGGCCACACCGAGAGAGACCAACCCGTGGCGAGGGGTGCTGCCCTCTGCGGGAGCCCCTCACGCCGGGCGGTACCGTGGACTGCTGTGGTCACCACTTCCCCTCGACCGACACTGGTGAAGGGGGCTCGCGCGGCACGCTCGACCATCGCGCTGAAGCTCCTCATGGCCGTCAGCGGCATCGTCTTCATCGGGTTCGTGCTCGCGCACATGTACGGCAACCTGATGGCCTTCGGCGGCCACGACATGTTCAACGAGTACGCGGAGCACCTGCGCGAGATCGGCGAGCCGACGCTTCCCCGCGAGGGCCTCCTGTGGGTGCTGCGCGTCGGCCTGGTCGCCGCGCTCGCCGCCCATCTCTACGCCGCCCTCACGCTCTGGCGCCGGGCCGCGCAGGCCCGCACGGTGAGCTATGCCGTGAAGAAGCACCCCTCCGGCCTCTCCTCGCGGACGATGCGCTGGGGCGGCGTGACGCTGCTGCTGTTCCTCCTCTGGCACCTGCTCAACTTCTCGATCGGCAAGGTCAACGTCTCGGGCGGCGCGACGAACGACCCGTACGACCTGCTGGTGGACTCGTTCAGCGTGTGGTGGCTGACGCTCGTCTACCTCGTCGCCATGGCGGCGCTGGGCCTGCACCTGCACCACGGCGTGTGGAGCGCGGCCCAGACGCTCGGCCTGACGAACAACGCCCGCACCCGCGCCATCTGGAAGCGGCTGGGGGTGGTCGTGTCCGTGGTGGTCGCCGGTGGCTTCTCCCTGGTCCCGATCTTCGTCCTGGCCGGCGTCATCTCGAAGTAGGGAAGCCATGAGCGACACGCCCGATTCGCCCGACATCGACATGCCGGACACCACCAACACGTTCGACCCCTCCCGCTCCCGCCCCTCGCACGACGCGGAGGAGCACGACGACGCGGCCGGGTACTACGTCGACGGCGAGCCGATCGCGGACACCAAGGCGCCCGAGGGCCCGCTCGACGAGAAGTGGGGCACCCGCCAGTTCGAGGCCCGGATCGCCAGCCCGGCCAACCGCCGCCAGCTCTCCGTGATCGTGGTCGGCACGGGCCTGGCGGGCGGCTCCGCCGCCGCGACGCTCGGCGAGGCCGGCTACCAGGTGAAGTCCTTCTGCTACCAGGACTCGCCGCGACGGGCCCACTCGATCGCCGCCCAGGGCGGCATCAACGCCGCCAAGAACTACAAGGGCGACGGCGACTCCGTCTACCGGCTGTTCTACGACACCGTGAAGGGCGGGGACTACCGCTCGCGGGAGTCGAACGTCTTCCGGCTGGCCCAGGTGAGCGTCAACATCATCGACCAGTGCGTGGCCCAGGGCGTCCCCTTCGCTCGGGAGTACGGCGGCCTGCTGGACAACCGCTCCTTCGGCGGCGTGCAGGTCTCGCGCACCTTCTACGCGCGCGGCCAGACGGGCCAGCAGCTGCTGATCGGCGCCTACCAGGCGCTGGAGCGCCAGGTGGCGGCCGGCACCGTCGAGACCTACACCCGCCACGAGATGCTCGAGCTCGTGGTCGTGGACGGCCGGGCCCGCGGCATCATCGCCCGCGACCTCGTCACGGGCGAGATCGAGACCCACCTGGCCGACGTGGTCGTGCTCGCCAGCGGCGGCTACGGCAACGTCTTCTTCCTCTCCACGAACGCCATGGGCTGCAACGTCACGGCCTCGTGGCGGGCCCACCGCCAGGGCGCCCTGATGGCCAACCCCTGCTACACGCAGATCCACCCCACGTGCATCCCGGTCTCCGGGGACCACCAGTCCAAGCTGACGCTGATGAGCGAGTCGCTGCGCAACGACGGCCGCATCTGGGTGCCGAAGAAGAAGGAGGACTGCGACAGGGACCCGCGGGACATCGACGAGGAGGACCGCGACTACTACCTGGAACGGATCTACCCGGCGTTCGGCAACCTCGTGCCCCGCGACATCGCCTCTCGACAGGCCAAGAACATGTGCGACGAGGGCCGCGGCGTCGGCCCGCTCGTCGGCGACTGGCGCCGCGGCGTCTACCTCGACTTCTCCGACGCGATCGAGCGGCTCGGCCGCCAGGCCGTCGCGGCGAAGTACGACAACCTCTTCGACATGTATGAGCGCATCACCGGAGAGAACCCCTACGAGGTGCCGATGCGCATCTACCCCGCGGTGCACTACGTGATGGGCGGGCTGTGGGTCGACTACGACCTGGAGTCGACCATCCCGGGGCTCTTCGTCACCGGCGAGGCCAACTTCTCCGACCACGGCGCGAACCGCCTCGGCGCCTCCGCGCTGATGCAGGGCCTGGCGGACGGCTACTTCGTCCTGCCGAACACGATCCGCGACTACCTCGCCGACGGGCCGTACGAGACGGTCGAGGAGGACCACCCGGCGGTCGTCGAGGCCCGCGCGGCGGTGGAGGACCGGGTGCAGACCCTGCTGTCGATCCAGGGGGATCGCAGCGTCGACAGCTTCCACCGCGAGCTCGGCAACATCATGTGGGAGTACTGCGGGATGGAGCGCAGCGAGGAGGGCCTGCGCAAGGCCATCGACATGATCCGGGAGCTCCGGCGCGAGTTCTGGACCGATGTCAAGGTCCTCGGCAGCGCCGACAACCTGAACCAGAGCCTGGAGAAGGCCGGCCGCGTCGCCGACTTCCTCGAGCTCGGCGAGCTGATGTGCATCGACGCGCTGAACCGCCGCGAGTCCTGCGGTGGTCACTTCCGGGTCGAGTCCCAGACCGAGGAAGGCGAGGCGCTGCGCGACGACACCGACTACGCCTACGTCGCCGCCTGGGGCTGGGGTGGCGAGGACGGCCTGCCCGTCCTGCACAAGGAGCGGCTCGACTACCAGAACATCGAGATGAAGCAGCGGAGCTACAAGTGAGACTGAAGCTGAAGATCTGGCGCCAGGACCGGGCCGAGGCGCCCGGGGGGTTCAGGGCGTACCACCTCGACGGGGTCTCGGAGGACATGTCCTTCCTGGAGATGCTCGACGTGCTCAACGAGCAGCTCATCGACGAGGGCGAGGAGCCCGTTGCCTTCGACCACGACTGCCGCGAGGGCATCTGCGGGTCGTGCAACCTGATGATCAACGGCGACGCGCACGGGCCGGAGGTCACGACGACCTGCCAGCTCCACATGCGCACCTTCTCTGACGGCGACGAGATCGTCATCGAGCCCTGGCGCGCCGACGCCTTCCCGGTGATCAAGGACCTCGTGGTGGACCGGTCCGCCTTCGACCGGATCATCCAGGCCGGTGGCTACATCTCCGTGAACACGGGCTCCGCGCCCGACGCGCACGCCACCCCCGTGCCGCAGGCCGACGCGCAGCGCTCGTTCAACGTGGCCACGTGCATCGGCTGCGGCGCCTGCGTGGCCGCCTGCCCCAACGGCTCGGCCTCGCTCTTCGTCGGCGCCAAGGTCACCCACCTCGGGCTGCTCCCCCAGGGGCAGCCGGAGCGCGAGGGTCGGGTGGTCAACATGGTGGCGCAGCACGACGCCGAGGGCTTCGGCGGCTGCACCAACATCGGGGCCTGCACCAGCAGCTGCCCCAAGGAGATCCCGCTCGACGTGATCTCCTGGCTGAACAAGGACCTGCGCACCGCGATGCGCCACGGCCGCTGAGCCACCCGCCGGGTCGCGACCCCCCCGGTGGCTCAGTCGGTGCTCCCCCGGCGGCGCACGAGCGCGACGAGCGCCAGCATGCTGGCGGCGCCCCCGGCGAAGGCACCGCCAAGGTGCCTGCGGTCCGGCTGCGACACCGGCACGAGGGGGGCCTCCCGCATCTCGACCCGTGCCAGCTCCCGCATGGACTGCTCCGTGCGTCCCTGCTGCTCACGGACGCCCCGGGCCTCGCGGGTCGTCCACGCCCAGCAGGCGGCCAGCACCACGACGCGCGAGAAGTAGTTGATCCAGACCAGCAGGATCAGCACGATCCCGAAGGCCTGAAAGGCGGGCCTCCCCTCGGTGCCCGCGATCAGCAGGCTCGAGAGCCGCTTGAGGACCTCGAACCCGAGGGCGCCCACGAGGGCGCCCTTCGCGAGCGACCGGTCCGGGACCGGCGGCCGCGTCAGCAGCTTGAAGATCAGGAAGAAGAAGAGCGTGCTCGCCGCGATGCCGAGCACCAGCGAGAACAGGACGACGGCCGGGGCCAGCTCGCTCCCCAGGCTGAGCAGGTCGAGGAACTGGCGCGCGAACCAGCTGAGGAAGCCCGAGACAGCCACCGAGAGGAGCAGCACCGTGCCGACGACCGCGAGCACGGCGAGATCCCGCAGCTTGGTCACGAGGAAGTTCGGCGGCTTCCGCTCGACCTCGAAGACGAGCACGAGGGCGTCCCGCATCGCGGCGACCCAGCCCAGCCCGGCGTAGAGGATGCCGACGAAGGCGATCGGGCCGGTGACCGCCGCGGCGTCCTCGATCGCGCTCATCCGGATCTGGCCCTCGTCCCGGCCGATGATGCCGGGGAAGACCTCCTGCACCAGCCGGACGAGGTCGCCCTGCGACTGCGGGTAGACCTTCGAGACCCAGCCGACGATCGTGAACGCCATCAGCATGAGCGGGAAGAAGGACAGGAAGCCGAAGAAGGTCATCGCCCCGGCCTGGAGGTTGCCCTTGACCTCGCCGTAGCGCTGCACCACGCGCACCGCGTGGTCGACGAGCGGCCGGCCGCGCGCGGCCTCGACGCGGGTGCCGATCCGCTGCTTGAGGGTCGGCTGCCCCGGTTGCCCGCCCTGACGCTGCGTCATCGGTGTCGTCCCGCCGGCACCCGGCCCCCTCAGGAGGCGACGGCGGCCGGGCTCGGCAGCGGGAACTCCTGCGTGGGCCGCCATCCGCGCGCCTCGTCGTGCTCGTAGAGGAAGAAGGCCGACGCCTCGAACTCGCACTCGAAGTCCGCGAGCTCGGCGAAGGCACGGTCGAGCCGGTCCTCGGGCAGGTCGTGGGCCACGGTCACGTGGGGGTGGTAGGGAAACGCCAGGTCGGTCGCCAGCGGGCCGCTGCGCACCGCCCCGGCCAGGATCTCGCACTGGCCGATCCCCCGGACGAGGTTCACGAAGACCACGGGCGACACGGGCCGGAAGGTGCCGGTCCCCCGCAGGTGCACCGGGAAGGCGGAGACGGCCTCCGCCGCGCCCGCGAGGTGGGCCACCACGTCCCCGAGCGAGCCGGCCACCTCGAGCGGCGGCAGGAGCGTGATGTGCGTCGGGATCCGCGTGGCCGAGGCGTCACCCAGGCGCGTGCGGTAGGTCTGGAGCTGCCGGGCCCACGGCTCGGGCAGGGCCAGGGCGACTCCGATGGTGGGCACAGCAAGACAGTATCGGGTGGCCGCAGGCCATCCCCTCCCGCTTGCGTAGGATCGCTCCCCGTGACCGAGTCCTACCAGGCCGCCCTCGCCCGCAGCCGCGACCTCGAGGAGCGGCTCGCCGACGATCCCGGCTCCTTCCGGATGCTGACGGGCGACCGGCCCACCGGGGCCCTGCACATCGGGCACTACTTCGGCTCGATCGCCAACCGGCTGCGGCTGCAGGACAGCGGCGCCGACATCATGGTGCTGGTCGCCGACTACCAGGTGCTCACCGACCGGGAGGTCGCCGGCGACATCGCCGGCAACACCCGCCAGCTGCTCCTGGACAGCCTGGCCGCCGGGATCGACCCGGAGCGGTCCACGATCTTCGCGCACTCCGCCGTCCCGGCGCTCAACCAGCTGCTGCTGCCGTTCCTCTCGCTGGTCAGCGTCGCCGAGCTGCAGCGCAACCCCACGGTCAAGGACGAGGCCGCCAGCGCCGGGATCAGCTCGATCTCGGGGCTCATGCTGACCTACCCGGTGCACCAGGCGGCGGACATCCTCTTCTGCAAGGCCAACATCGTCCCCGTGGGCCGCGACCAGCTGCCGCACCTCGAGCAGACGCGGGTGGTCGCGCGCCGCTTCAACGAGCGGTACGGCGAGACCTTCCCCGAGCCCGGGGCCCTGCTCTCGAGCACGCCGCTGCTGCTCGGCACCGACGGCACGAAGATGAGCAAGTCCAAGGGCAACGTGGTCGAGCTGCGGATGACCGCCGACGAGACCGCCAAGAAGATCAAGGGCGCCAAGACCGACAGCGACCGGCACATCACCTACGACCCCGAGGGGCGGCCGGAGGTCGCGAACCTGCTGTCCATCGCCGCCCTCTGCGAGGACGCCGACCCGACGGCCATCGCCGAGGAGATCGGCGACGGCGGGGCCGGCGCGCTGAAGGCCCGCGCCACCGACGCCCTGAACACCTACTTCGCGCCGCTGCGCGAGCGGCGCGCCGAGCTCGAGCGCGACCCCGGTCAGGTCGACGCGGTGCTGCGCCGGGGCAACGAGCGGGCCGGAGAGATCGCCGAGGCCACGCTCGCCGAGGTCCGCAAGCGGATGGGGACCGTCTACGCCTGAGCCGGGGCCCGAACCCGGGCGGACGAGACCCCGAGGTCCCGACGGTGCACCACCCAGGACCACAGCACGATGAGGACGCCCACCACCGCCAGGCCGGCGCCCACCAGCGCGGTCGACCGGAAGCCGTACCCCGCGGCGATGACGACCCCGCCGAGCCACGCGCCGAGCGCGTTGGCGACGTTGAGGGAGGCGTGGTTCATCGCCGCCCCCATCGTCACGGCCTCGCCCGCGACCGTCATCAGCCGCAGCTGCAGCCCGATCACGAGGAACGAGCCGAACACGGTGATCGCGAAGACGACGGGCAGCAGCCACCAGCCGTACGGCGCGGCGAGCCAGGCCAGCAGCATCGTCGCGACCGAGGCGACGGCCCCCAGGAGCAGCGACCCGAAGAGCGACCAGTCGGCGAGCCGGCCCGCCAGGGCGGTGCCCACCACCATCCCGAGGCCGAAGGCCAGCAGGAAGACGGGCACCCGGGACTCCGCCAGCCCGGCGACGTCGGTGACCGTCGGCGCGATGTAGGAGTACACCGCGAACATGCCGCCGAAGCCCAGCGCGCCGGCGAGCAGCGTGATCCACACCTGGCGGGACGCGAAGGCGCGCAGCTCCCGGCGTCCCGACGCGGCGGGGTCCCCGGGCAGCGACGGCACGAACGCGACCACCATCGCCGCGGCGGCCAGGGCGATCAGCGCCGTCGCGACGTAGGCCGCGCGCCACCCGAGCGCCTGGCCGAGCCACGTCGCCGCGGGCACGCCGACCACGTTGGCCACCGAGAGGCCCAGCATCACCGCTGCCACCGCCCGGCCCCGGCGCTCGCGCGGCACGAGGCCGGCCGCCACCAGGGAGGCCACGCCGAAGTACGCGCCGTGCGGCAGCCCGTCGAGGAAGCGCGCCGCGAGCAGCACCTCGTAGCCCGGTGCGGCCGCGCTGAGCAGGTTGAACGCGGCGTAGCCCGACATGAGCGCGACGAGGAGCCCGCGCCGCGGCAGGCGCGCGCCCACCATCGCGAGCAGCGGGGCCCCGACCACCACGCCGAGCGCATAGGCCGAGATCAGGTGGCCGGCCACGGGGATGGAGACGTCGACGCCCGCCGCGACCCGCGGGAGCAGGCCCATCGTCACGAACTCCGTCGTGCCGATGGCGAACCCGCCCGTCGCGAGCGCGAGCAGCGCCGCGCCGAGCGGGGCGTCGCCCGGCCCGGACTCGGCGCTCAGGTCGACAGCCGCGCGAGCGCCTCGTTCAGCGTCGCCGAGGGGCGCATCACGGCGTCGGCCTTCTCGTCCTCGGGCCAGTAGTAGCCGCCCACGTCGACGGGCTCGCCCTGCACCGCGGCCAGCTCCCCGACGATGGTCTCCTCCTGGCTGGTCAGCGTCTCGGCGAGCTCGCCGAACGCCGAGGCGAGGTCGCCGTCCTCGGTCTGCTCCGCCAGCTCCCGCGCCCAGTACATCGCGAGGTAGAAGTGCGAGCCGCGGTTGTCCAGCTCGCCCACCTTGCGGCTCGGGGACTTGTCCTCCTCGAGGAAGGTCGCCGTCGCCCGGTCGAGGGTGTCGGCCAGGATCTGTGCGCGAGCGTTGTCCGCATACCCGGCCAGGTGCTCGAAGGACGCCGCCAGCGCGAAGAACTCGCCCAGGCTGTCCCACCGCAGGTGGTTCTCCTCGATCAGCTGCTGCACGTGCTTCGGCGCCGAACCGCCAGCCCCGGTCTCGAAGAGGCCGCCGCCGTTCATCAGCGGGACGATCGAGAGCATCTTGGCCGAGGTCCCGACCTCGAGGATCGGGAAGAGATCGGTGTTGTAGTCGCGCAGCACGTTGCCGGTCACCGAGATGGTGTCCTCGCCGCGGCGCACGCGCTCGAGCGTGTACGTCGTCGCCTCGGTCGGCCCCATCGTCTCGATCGTCAACCCGTCCGTGTCGTGCTCCGGCAGGTACTCCTCGACCTTGGCCATCAGGTTCCGGTCGTGCGCCCGGGTCTCGTCGAGCCAGAAGATCGCCGGGACGCCGGTGGCCCGGGCGCGCACGACGGCGAGCTTGACCCAGTCGCGGATCGGCTCGTCCTTCGTCTGACAGGCGCGCCAGATGTCGCCGGGCTCCACCGTGTGCTCGGTGAGCGTCTCGCCGCCGGCGGTGACCAGCCGCATCGTGCCCGCGGCGGGCACCTCGAAGGTCTTGTCGTGGGAGCCGTACTCCTCGGCCTTGCGGGCCATCAGGCCGACGTTGGGCACCGACCCCATGGTCGCCGGGTCGAACTGGCCGTGGGCCTTGCAGTCGTCGATCACGGCCTGGTAGACGCCGGCGTAGGACGAGTCCGGGATCACCGCGAGGCAGTCGTGCTCCTCGCCGTCGGGGCCCCACATGTGGCCCGAGGTCTTGATCATCGCCGGCATCGAGGCGTCGATGATCACGTCGGAGGGCACGTGCAGGTTGGTGATGCCCTTCCGGTCGTCGACCATCGCCATCCGTGGCCCCTCCGCGAGGCCCTGCTGCACCGCGGCGTGGATGGCCTCGCCGTCGGGCGTGCCCTCGACCGCCGAGAGCAGCGCGGCGAGGCCGTCGTTCGGGGAGACGCCCGCGGCCTCGAGCGCGTCGCCGTACTGCTCGAAGAGCGTCGGCAGGAAGGCCATCACGGCGTGACCGAAGATGATCGGGTCGGAGACCTTCATCATCGTCGCCTTCAGGTGGATCGAGAACAGGACGTCCTTCGCCTTGGCGCGCGCGATCTGCTCGGCCAGGAAGCGGCGCAGCGAGCCCACGCTCATGAAGGTGGCGTCGACGACGTCGCCGACGTCGACGGCGATGTCGTCCTTGAGCACGGTCTCGGTGCCGTCCGCGGCCGTGTGCACGACCTGGAGGTACTGCTCCTCGTGGTTGATCACCACGGACTGCTCGTTGGAGCGGAAGTCGTCGTGGGCCATCGTCGCGACCTCGGTGCGGGAGTCGCTGCTCCACTCGCCCATGCGGTGGGGGTACTTCTTCGCATAACCCTTCACCGACGCCGGCGCGCGGCGGTCGGAGTTGCCCTCGCGGAGCACCGGGTTGACCGCGGAGCCCTTCACGCGGTCGTACCTGGCGCGGACCTCCTTCTCGTCGTCCGTCTCGGGGTCCTCGGGGTAGTCCGGCAGGTCGAGCCCGCGCTGCTGCAGCTCCTTGATGGCCGCCTTGAGCTGAGGCAGCGAGGCCGAGATGTTCGGCAGCTTGATGATGTTGGCCTCGGGGCGCTGGGCCAGCTCGCCGAGCTCGGCGAGGTGGTCCTCGATGCGCTGGTCCTCGCCGAGGCGCTCGGGGAACTGCGAGACGATCCGGCCGGCCAGCGAGATGTCGCGGCTCTCGACGTCGACGCCCGCGGTGGAGGCGAAGGCGGAGATGACCGGAAGGAAGGAGTACGTCGCGAGGAGCGGCGCCTCGTCCGTCTTCGTGTAGATGATCTTGGCCATGGAGGGGCGACTCCTGAGGTCGGGGTTGCAGTCGGGGCTGCCGGGGAGGAGCTGGGGCCCGCCGGCGCGGCGCGTCCCGACGTCCTCTTGACGTCAAGATACCTGAGGGGGACCCGGTCACACCTTGGCACCCGACCCCCACCCCGGCAACGCCCCTCCGGGCGGGGCCCGGGCGTGGCCGCCGCCGCTGCTACCGTCCGGGACAATCCCGCCCGCCTGCGAAGGAGTCGACGTGAGCCCCACCCCCCTCAAGGTCGCCGTGACCGGCGCGGCCGGCCAGATCGGCTACAGCCTGCTGTTCCGCCTCGCCGCGGGCGCCCTGGACCCGGACCGACCGGTCGAGCTGCGGCTGCTCGAGATCGAGCCGGCGCTGAAGGCGCTCGAGGGCGTCGTCATGGAGCTCGACGACTGCGCCTTTCCCGGGCTCGCGGGCGTCGAGATCGGGCACGAGGCGGAGAAGGTCTTCGACGGGGTCAACCTGGCGCTGCTCATCGGCGCCAAGCCGCGCGGGCCGGGCATGGAGCGAGGCGACCTGCTCGAGGCGAACGGTGCGATCTTCACCGCGCAGGGCAAGGCCCTCAATGCGGTCGCGGCCGACGACGTGCGCGTCGGGGTCACCGGCAACCCGGCCAACACCAACGCGCTGATCGCGCGGTCGAACGCGCCCGACATCCCGAACGAGCGCTTCTCGGCGCTGACCCGCCTCGACCACAACCGGGCGATGTCGCAGCTGGCGCAGAAGACCGGCGCCGCGGTCAGCGACATCAAGCGGATGACGATCTGGGGCAACCACTCCGCCACCCAGTACCCCGACCTCTTCCACGCCGAGGTCGGCGGCCGCAACGCCGCCGAGGCCGTGGGCGACCAGGCGTGGATCGAGAACGACTTCATCCCGACCGTCGCCAAGCGCGGCGCCGCGATCATCGAGGCGCGGGGCTCGTCCTCCGCCGCCTCAGCCGCCTCGGCGACCATCGACGCCGCCCGGGACTGGCTCCACGGATCGCCCGCCGACGACTGGGTCTCGATGGCGGTGCTCTCCGACGGCTCCTACGGGGTCCCGGAGGGCTTGGTCTCCTCGTTCCCGGTCACCACGAAGGACGGCGACTGGGAGATCGTGCAGGGGCTCGAGATCGACGACTTCTCGCGCGGGCGCATCGACGCCTCCGCCGCGGAGCTCGCCGAGGAGCGCGACACGGTGAGCGGGCTCGGCCTGATCTGAGCTAGAGCCCTGATCTGAGCTGGAGCGGGGTCGGCTGCTCCGGGATCGAGCCGGCGAGCACGATCAGCGCCACGCCCATCAGCACCAGCAGCCCGGCGTCGAAGAACCGGTGGCGGACCGCGAGCATCCCGGCGTCCCGCTCGGGCATGCCGACCCGGACCGCCGCCGCCCCGAGCAGCGCCCCGCCCTCGACGCGCACGCCGAGGCGCCAGTCGACGAACGCCACCAGCAGGATCCCGACGGCGGTCGCGGTCAGGACCAGCAGGTAGAGCATCCCGCCGCGCGTGGAGGGATACCGACGCGGGCCGGGGCCGGGGCCGGGGCCTCGGACGCCGTCCCGGGGGGACACCGCCTCGTCCGGGGGCTGCTCGTCGGGGGCCACGCGGTCAGCCTGCCAGTTGCCCCGCGAAGCGCGCCTCTGCCAGGCCGACGATGTTGGCCAGCAGCATCGCGCGGGTCATGGGGCCGACGCCCCCGGGGTTGGGCGAGACCCAGTCGGCGACCTCCCAGACGTCCTCCGCGACGTCGCCCGCGAGCTTGCCGTCGACGCGGGAGACCCCGACGTCGAGCACGGCGGCGCCCGGCTTGACCACCCCGCGCGTGACCATGCCGGGCACGCCGGCCGCCGCGACCACGATGTCCGCCCGGCCGAGGTGCGCTGCGATGTCGCGGGTCCCGGTGTGGCACAGGGTGACCGTGGCGTTCTCCGAGCGCCGGGTCAGCAGCAACCCCAGCGGGCGGCCGACGGTGACGCCCCGGCCGACCACCACGACGTGCGCACCCGCCACCGGCACCTCGTGGCGGCGCAGCAGCTCGACGATCCCGTGCGGCGTGCACGGCAGCGGCGCCTCCTTGCCGAGCACGAGCCAGCCGAGATTGGTCGGGTGCAGGCCGTCGGCGTCCTTGGCGGGGTCGATGAGGCCGAGCACGGCGTTCTCGTCGCGACCCCGCGGCAGCGGCAGCTGGACGATGTAGCCCGTGCACGAGGGGTCGTCGTTCAGGCCGCGGACGGCGTCCTCGATCTCCTGCTGGCTCGCCGTCTCCGGCAGGTCCACGCGGATCGACTCGATGCCGACCTCGGCGCAGTCCTTGTGCTTGCCGTTGACGTACCACCGCGAGCCCGGGTCCTCGCCGACCAGCACGGTGCCCAGCCCCGGCACGACGCCGTGCTCGCGCAACGCCGAGACGCGCACCGTGAGCTCCTGCTTGATCGCCTTGGCGGTGGCGGTGCCGTCCAGCTTCTGGGCAGTCATGAACCCCTCCTGCAGGGTCGGTGGAAGAAGCTCAGTGGAAGAAGTGCCGCGTCCCGGTGAGGTAGAGCGTGACGCCGGCCCGCGCGAGAGCGGCGACGACCTCCTCGTCCCGCACGGAGCCGCCGGGTTGCACGATCGCGCGGACGCCGGCGTCGACGAGGATCTGGGGGCCGTCCGGGAACGGGAAGAAGGCGTCGGAGGCGGCCACCGAGCCGGCCGCGCGGTCCCCGGCCCGCTCGACCGCCAGCCGGCACGAGTCGACGCGGTTGACCTGCCCCATGCCGACGCCCACGGAGGCGCCCTCGCGCGCGAGCAGGATGGCGTTGGACTTCACCGACCGGCAGGCGCGCCAGGCGAAGGACAGGTCCGCGAGGGTCGCGTCGTCGGCGGGCTCACCGGCGGCCAGCCTCCAGGCGGAGGGGTCGTCGCCGCCCCCCTCGACGGCGGCATCCACGGCATCCCGCCGCTGCAGCAGCAGGCCGCCCGAGACCTGGCGCATCTCGACCCCGGGGCCGGTCGGCGGCGCGCAGACGAGCAGCCGGATGTTCTTCTTGCGGGCCAGCACCTCGACCGCACCGTCGTCGTAGCCCGGCGCGACCACCACCTCGGTGAACACCTCGGCCACCTGCCCGGCCATCGCGACGGAGACCGGCTGGTTGGTGGCGATGACGCCGCCGAACGCGGAGACCGGGTCGCAGGCGTGGGCCCGGCGGTGCGCCTCGGCGACGTCTGCGCCGACGGCGATGCCGCAAGGGTTCGCGTGCTTGATCACCGCGACGGCCGGCTCGGCGAAGTCGTGCGCCGCCCGCCAGGCCGCGTCGGTGTCGACGTAGTTGTTGTAGGACATCTCCTTGCCGTGCAGCTGCTGCGCGTCGGCCAGCCCGGGCGCCCCTCCGTCCGAGGCGTAGAGCGCGGCGGGCTGGTGCGGGTTCTCGCCGTACCGCAGCACCTGACGGCGATGCCACGTGGCGCCGGCCCAGGCCGGGAAGCCGGAGCCGTCGGAGGTGTCGGCGACGGCGTTGCCCATCCACGAGGCGACGGCCACGTCGTAGCTCGCCGTGTGCACGAACGCCTCGGCCGCGAGCCGCTGCCGCTCCGCCAGCGTGAAGCCGCCGCCGGCGACGGCGGCGAGCACGTCGGCGTACCGCTCGGGCGCGGTGACGATCGCGACGGACGGATGGTTCTTCGCCGCGGCCCGCACCATCGAGGGGCCGCCGATGTCGATCTGCTCGACGCACGCATCGGCGTCGGCCCCGGAGGCGACGGTGTCGGTGAAGGGGTAGAGGTTCGAGACCACGAGGTCGAAGGGCTCGACCCCGAGGTCGGCGAGCTGCTGCACGTGCGCCTCGACGCGCCGGTCGGCCAGGATGCCGGCGTGCACCCGGGGGTGCAGCGTCTTGACCCGCCCGTCGAGGCACTCGGGGAAGCCGGTCAGGTCCTCGACCTTGGTGACCGGGAGGCCGAGTCCCTCGATCAGCCGCGCGGAGCCGCCGGTGGAGACGAGCGCGACGCCCGCCTCGTGCAGCCCGCGGACGAGGTCCTCGAGGCCGGCCTTGTCGTAGACGGAGACCAGGGCGCGGCGGATCGGGACACGGTTCTCGGGCACGGGTTCACTCCTGATCGGTCTTCAGCGGCACCCAGGCGGTCGATGCCCCCGACGTCACTTCCCGGTGGTCGACCCACCCGCGCCAGTCGTCGTCGGGCCAGCATAGGAGACGGGAGCGGTCGCGCCGCTACGCCCCCAGGCGGACGCGGCGGCCCTCGACGACCCATCCCTCGCGGGCCATCCGGCCGATCGTGTCCACCAGCATCGCCCGCTCGGCGAGCTTGATCCGCTCGTGCAGCGAGGCCTCGTCGTCGTCGTCGACCACGGGCACGGGCGCCTGGGCGACGATCGCACCGGTGTCGACGCCGGCGTCGACGAGGAAGAGCGTGCAGCCCGTGACCTTGACGCCGTGGGCCAGCGCGTCGCGCGGTCCGTGCATCCCCGGGAAGGACGGCGAGAGCGCCGGGTGCGTGTTCACCGTGCGGCCCCCGAAGGCCGCCAGGAAGTCCGCGCCGAGCAGCTTCATGAAGCCGGCGAGGACCACGAGGTCGGGCGCGTGCTCCGCGACCGACGCCGCGACCGCGGCGTCCCACTCCCCGCGCGTCGCATGGTCGGACACCCGGTGCACGAAGGTCGGCACTCCCGCGCGCTCGGCCCGGGCCAGTCCCTCGATCCCACCGCGGTCGGCCCCCACGGCCACCACCCGGGCGCCGTACGCCGGGTCGGCGCCGGCGTCGAGCAGGGCCTGCAGGTTGGTGCCGGCACCGGAGACCAGCACGACGAGGCGGGCGGGGCTGGGCTCGGGCACGCGGCGCAGCCTATGCGCCGCTACGCCCGGGCTGCGCGGCGCTGCCAGTAGGTCGCCAGGGCTCCGCCGAGCAGCCCACCCAGGCCGAAGGCCGTGACCGCGTGCAGCAGGGCCTCGTCGGCGGCCGGGCCCCAGTGGGCCATCCTCCCCGGACCGACGGCCCCGCCGGCCAGGGCCGCCGCCAGGCCGACCGCGACGCCGGAGACCACCCCGGCCACGCAGCCGCGCAGCGGCCCCTCGTCCCAGCGCAGCGAGGGCAGGCGGCGCTGGGTGCGCATCACCGAGACGAGCGCGACCAGGAAGGGGACGGCGAGGACGGCCGTCATGGCGGCGGGCGGCTCGCCGCCGTCGGGCAGCGCCGCGACCAGCGGGAACAGGGGTAGGGGCCCGACGACGACCAGCGTCGGCGACACGATCGTCTGGCCGCCCACCGCGAAGCCGGGACCGAGCAGGTAGGACCCGGCGAAGGCGATGGCGTTCGGGAGCAGGACCACGCAGGCGACCACCAGCACCGCCGCGCTCCCGGCGTCGATCCGCAGGCGGGAGAAGACGGTCGCCGCCTCGCCCGCGTGCAGCGCCAGCCCGACCAGCACCAGCACCCCCGCGACCGCGGCGTAGGTGAGCAGCAGGGAGCGCACCGCGCGGGCGGTGGCGCGGACCATCGGCGGCAGGAAGGTCGCCCAGATCGCCAGGCGCCCCGACCCCGCGGCCACGGCCGGGGCCCCCACGAGAAGGCAGATCGCGAGCGACCAGCCCACGGCCCGACCCGCCGAGGGGTCGGTCGACGGGTCCGCCGCGAGCACGGCGGTCACCGCGGCGACGACCGCGTAGCCGGCCGCGAACGTGCCGACGCCGACGGGGACGGTCCAGTCGCGCTCGCCGTCGGCGATCCGGTCGGCGTCGGGGCCGTGCCCGGAGACGGCGTGTCCGACGCGGTGGCCGATCCGCCAGGTCGTCCAGGCCGCGAGGAGCGTCAGGCCGAGCGGGACCATGGTCACCGCCGCGCCGCGCACGGTGAGGCCGCTCCCGTGGCCGCTGAGCCAGGCCAGCGCCCCGATCCGCAGGGCGTCGCGGGGCTCGCCGTGACCGCCGGCGTCGGTGAGGAACCAGCCGGCCAGAGCCAGCGCCAGGCAGGCCGCGAGGGTGGCGCCGGCGGCGGCGACGCCGCCGGCGGTGCTGACGAGGACCAGCGGACGGCGGCGCAGCGGACCGGGCCCGGACCACCCGGCGCGGAGGCCGGCAACGCCGCGGACCAGGCGGGTGGGGGACGGCATCAGCGAGGTCATGGTCCGGCCATGATGGACCGGCCGAGTCGACGGGGGGCGCCCCCACGCCGCGGCCACGTACGGTGGGCCCGTCATGGTCCACCCTGCGCCCGACGACTTCGACGCGTTCTACGCCGACGCCCGCCACCGCCTGCTGCTGCAGACGTACGCGCTGACCGGCGATCTCCGCGCGTCCCGCAGCGCCGTGCGCAACGCGTTCGTCGTCGCCTGGCACCAGTGGCCGCGGGTCGCGCGCTCCGAGGACCCCGAGGGGTGGGTGCGGCCCTACGCCTGGCGGCACGCGCGACGCCGGCACACCGCGCGCCTGTGGCACCGCACCAAGGGACTGGACGAGGAGGCCCGCGCCACGCTGGCCGCACTGGGCTCGCTGTCCTCGACCCAGCGACGGTTGCTCCTGCTCGCCCACCTCGCCGACGTCCCCATGGGGCGCATGGCGCGCGAGGTCTCGCTCCCCCGGCAGGCAGCCGAGCGCGAGCTGGAGAAGGCCTCGTCGGACTTCGCCGCCGAGCGCGGGGTGCCCGGCGGCGGCATCCGCGCGTCGCTCGAGCACCTCGACACGGTCGTCGCCGAGGAGCGCTGGCCCCGCGCCCCGCTGCTGCGGCGAGCGGGGGCCTCCCGACGACGTACGCACACCGCGGCCGGGATCGTCGGCGCCGTCGCGGCCCTGCTGGTGGCGGGGACCCTCGTCGTCGGCGAGGAGCCGGGGGACGTGCGGCCGACGTTGGAGACCGAGCAGGTCACCGGGTCGCCCGAGGACGATGAGTCGACCCCCTCCCTGGCTCCCGACGACCTGGTGTCGCTGCGTCAGGTCCGGCAGCTGGCGCCGGGGCGTCGTTGGGTTTCCCGGGCCTCGGGGGACAACACCGGCGGCAACGGCCTCGTGGTGCGCTGCCAGGAGGAACGGTTCGCGAACCCCGAGGGGGCGGCCGCGGCCGTGCGTCGCTTCACCACCGCGCCGGGGAGCGGCCCGCCGACCATCCGTGCCGTGCAGCTCTCCGAGCTGTCGAACCGGCCCGCGGCTGCCCGGCGGGCCTTCCGGACGACGGCGGCGTGGTATGCGGGCTGCAGCGCGCCCGGCACGCGCCTGGTCACCACGCTGGCGCTGCCGATGATCGGGGACCGCGCCTGGCTCTTCGTGCTGCGCTCCTTCCGCCCCGCCGCCACCACCACGGTGGCCGTCGCCCGCAGCGGGCTCTTCACGCACACCGTGGCCCGGACGGCCGTGGGCGGGACCTCACCCTCCGCCCGCCCGGTCGCCGCCCTGCTCGCCGAGGCGGTGGATCTGGAGTGCGGGCAGCCCGGCGCCGGGAGCTGCGCCGGGGTCCCCCTCGTGGAGCCCCGGGACCCCCTGCCCGTTTCGCCGGCGCCCGCGCTCGTCGGGGTGTTCGACCTGCCCGCCGTCTCGGGCATCCCGCGCGACTGGGTGGCCACCGACCCCTCGTCCGCGCAGGTGAACACGGCCGCCACCCCCTGTGACGAGACCTCCTTCGGGGGCCTGCCCGGCAACCGCACGCGGAGCTTCCTGATCCCGGGCGCCAAGGTCCCGGACGCCTTCGGGCTGACCGAGTCGGTCGCCCGGCTACCGAACCCCCAGCGGGCCCGGAAGTTCGTCCAGCGGGTGCGCGGCAAGCTCGACCGCTGCCCCGACGACGACCCGGCCAGCACGGTCAGGGGCCTGGCGAGCACCTCCCGCGGCGCGACCGACCTCTCCGCCTGGGGGGTCGTGACCGAGCTCTCCGATGCCCGGTCGGTCCGCTACCTGATGGCCGTGGTGCGCAGGGGGCGGGTCGTGGCCCAGGTCGGCTTCGTCGCCGCCGGCGAGCGCACCATCTCCACCCGCGACTTCCTGCTGCTGGCTCGCCGGGCGCAGGCGCGGTTGTCGTACGCCGTGGCCGGAGGCGGGTCCGGCGGTGGGTCCGGCGGTGGGTCCGGCGGTGGGTCCGGCGGTGGGTCCGGCGGTGGGTCCGGCGGTGGGTCCGGCGGTGGGTCCGGCGGTGGGTCCGGCGCGGGCGGGAACCAGCCCTGAGACGATGGGCGCCATGACGTCTCAGGGGGGTGGTCGCCGGGAGGGGCGGGCCCAGCGCCTGCTGGCGATGCTGCTTGAGCTGGTCGTGGTCTCCGTGCTGGCGGTCGCTGTGACAGCGGCACTGGACCGGGAGCAGGTCACGAGCGCGGACGCCCAGGCCGACCTGTCCTTCGGGCTGCCGGTGCCCTGGATGCACCAGGATCGCTCTGCGTCGCCGTTCGACCTGCCGGGGCAGGTGCCACCCGGGGCTCCCTGGGAGACCCCCACCACGATCGACGGGGCGGCCCTCGCCGCCGACGTCGCCTTCTTCCTCGTCGTGCTCCTGCTCGCCTGGCTCGGCGGGCGGGCGCTGCTCCAGCGGCTGCCGGGCCTGCGCAACTCGCCGCCGCCGGAGCCGCCGTACCAGCGGGTCTGAACGGCCGCCCGGGCCGGGCGTGCCCGTTCTCACGTGCGTCGGGGCGGGTCCGGCGGCGGCTGGTGGGGTGGCTTCCCGGCTTTGTCCATCGCCTGGTGCGCGAGGGTGTGGTGGCGCGGGCACAGCCACTGGAGGTCGTCCTTGTTCGTGGTGCCGCCGTGGGCCCAGGGGATCCGGTGGTGGGCGTGGCAGAACGCGGCGGGGACGTCGCAGGTGCCGTGTTCGCAGGTGGCCTGCTCCACGATCCGGGCGATGCGCTGGGGGTCGGTGAAGAACCGGGTGCGGAATCCCTGGTCGAGGACCTGGCTGCGGGTGCCGAGGACCGCGGGGACCAGACCGGCCTCACACGCCATCCGGCGGGCCTGCCCGGCGAGATCCGCTCGCCGGTGTCGAGCTGGGCGGCCTTGAGCCCGCCGAGCAGGCTCTCGAGGGTCATCGTGACCACCACGGTGGCGGTGACGCCGCCGGCGTGGGGGAGCTTGTCGGCGGGGTAGCGGGCCAGGTACTCACAAAACGCCTCCCCGAGCCGCTGGGGGCCGGGCTTCTCCAACCGCCAGGTGCCCGCACCACCCACGGCGTTCTGGTGTTGGGGGGCCGCGGTGGCCAGCAGGGCCTTGCGGAGCATCGCGGCGTGGGTGGTGGGGATCGCGAACCGGCCGTGGCTCAGGCCGTGGCCGTCATCGGCCATCGAGAACCGGGTCTTCGCCGCGGCCCGCTTCTCCTCCCGCTCCAGCGCCCTTGCTTCGTGGGCGTCGGCGCGGGCGGGGTCGGCGACCTCCAGGATCCGCTTGCCCAGGATCCGCAGCACCTTCGCGTCGTGGTGCTCCGCGGCGGCGAGGAGGTGCTTCTCCGCCCGCTCGGGCAGGTCGGGATCCGCGGCCAGGGCCCGCACGTCGGGGTCCTCGCTGGCGGCGTCGGCCTCCAGGTCCTTGCTGAGCTCATCCACGGCCCGGCAGATCACCTGCGCCTGCTCGACCCGGACCTCGCCCCGGGCCAGCGCCTCCCGCGTCAACGGGTGCGCTTGGAGTGCCGTGGCCAGCCGGGTCTTGCCGTGCGCCTCGCGGCGGGTGACCCGCGTGGTGTGGCCCAGCCAGGCCGCCGTGGACGTCGCGCCGGGCTCGGCGTACGCCTCCACCGTGTCCGCGTGGGACAACAACCGCGCCTCGAGCTCGGCGACCCGCGAGACCAGCGAGGCCAGGTCGCTCAGCGCCCGGCGGGTGCCCGCGGCGTCCAGGACCCACAGCGGCCGCTCGCCCGCGTGGTCGAACACCTCGCCCGCCGCAGCGATCGCCCCGAGCACCGAGTGCCCGCCACCACCGCCGGGTTCGCCACCGCCTGCCATGACGACACTCTTCCACCGCCCGCCGACACTCCCGCGCCCTCCGCCCAGCCCTGTGGAAGAGCCCCTGACCTGCCCGAACTGTGCACAAGACCCGAAACCCACGCCGCCTCGACGGCCCGGAAACCCACGCCGCCTCGGCGGGGCGGAAACCCACGCCGACTCGGCGGGGCGGAAACCCACGCCGACTCGGCGGGGCGGATCACATGCTCTCGAGGATCTCCCGCATCAGGGAGGCGGTCGCCGAGGGCGTCTTGCCGACCTTGACCCCGGCGGCCTCGAGGGCCTCCTTCTTGGCCTCGGCGGTGCCGGAGGAGCCGGAGACGATGGCGCCGGCGTGGCCCATCGTCTTGCCCTCGGGCGCGGTGAACCCGGCGACGTAGCCGACCACGGGCTTGGTCACGTGCTCCTTGATGTAGTCCGCGGCCCGCTCCTCGGCGTCGCCACCGATCTCGCCGATCATCACGATCGCCGAGGTCTCGGGATCCGCCTCGAAGGCCTGGAGGGCGTCGATGTGGGTCGTCCCCACGATCGGGTCGCCGCCGATCCCGATGGACGTCGAGAAGCCGAGGTCGCGCAGCTCGAACATCATCTGGTAGGTGAGCGTCCCCGACTTGGAGACCAGGCCGATCGGACCCTTGCCGGCGATGCTGGCCGGCGTGATCCCGGCCAGCGCCTCCTCGGGGGTGATGATGCCGGGGCAGTTCGGCCCGATCATCCGGGTCGACTTGCCGTCGAGGTAGGCGACCACCTCGGCCGTGTCCTGGACGGGCACGCCCTCGGTGATCACCACCATCAGGTCGATGCCGGCGTCGATGGCCTCCATGCACGCGGCCTTGGTGAAGGCCGGCGGCACGAACAGCACCGAGGTGTTGGCCCCGGTCTCCTTCATCGCCTCATCGACGCTGCCGAAGACCGGCAGCTCGACGTCCTTGCCGTCCTGGTCCTGGTGGGAGACCGTCGTCCCGGCCTTGCGCGCATTCACGCCGCCGACGACATTGGTGCCGCACTTGAGCATCAGGGCGGTGTGCTTGCTGCCCTCACCGCCGGTGATGCCCTGGACGATGACCTTGCTGTCCTTGTTCAAGTAGATGGACATCCGTCGCTCTCGTATTCTCTCGTCCGCTGAGTTGGTCGGGTCCGGTCAGGCCTGCTGCGCCAGCTCGGCGGCCTTGTCGGCGCCGCCGTCCATGGTGTCGGCGCTGTAGACCAGCGGGTGGTCCTTCTCCCGCAGGATCCGCCGGCCCTCCTCCACGGCGTTGCCGTCGAGCCGCACCACCAGCGGCTTCGTGGCTTCGTCACCGAGGATGTCGAGCGCCCCGACGATGCCGTTGGCCACCGCGTCGCAGGAGGTGATGCCGCCGAAGACGTTCACGAAGACGCTCTTGACCTGGGGGTCGTGGAGGATGACGTCCAGGCCGTCGGCCATCACCTGCGCCGAGGCGCCGCCCCCGATGTCGAGGAAGTTGGCGGGCGTCATGCCACCGTGCGCCTCGCCGGCGTAGGCGACGACGTCGAGCGTCGACATCACCAGTCCGGCCCCGTTGCCGATGATCCCGACCTGGCCGTCGAGCTTGACGTAGTTGAGGCCCTTCTCCTTGGCCTTCGCCTCGAGCGGGTCCGCGGCGGCCGCGTCCTCATACCCCGCGTGGTCCTCGTGCCGGAAGTCGGCGTTGTCGTCGAGCGACATCTTGCCGTCCAGCGCCTCGAGCCGGTCGCCCTCCAGGCGTGCCAGCGGGTTGACCTCGACGAGGGTCGCGTCCTCCTCGACGAAGGCCTGCCACAGGGCCTGCACCGTCTGGACGGCCTGGTCGGTCAGCGCCTCGGGGAATGCCGCCTCGGCCACGATCTCGCGGGCCTTGGCCTCGTCGACACCGGTGCCCGGGTCGATCGGGATCTTGTGGACGGCGTCCGGGTTGGTCTTCGCGACCTCCTCGATCTCGACGCCGCCCTCCACGCTGGCGATGCACAGGTAGCGCCGGTTCGAGCGGTCGAGCAGGAAGGAGAAGTAGTACTCCTCCTCGATCGTGACGCCCGGAGCAACGAGGACCCGGTGCACCGTGTGCCCCTTGATGTCCATGCCGAGGATCGCCTCGGCATGCTGCTCCGCCTCGTCCGGGGTCTTGGCGAGCTTGACGCCGCCCGCCTTGCCGCGACCGCCGGCCTTGACCTGCGCCTTGACGACGACGACCCCGAGCTCCTCGGCCGCGGCCCGGGCCTCGGCCGGGGTCTCCGCGACGACGCCCAGGGTCACGGGCACGTCATGCTTGGCGAAGAGCTCCTTCGCCTGGTGTTCCATCAGGTCCACGATCCACCCTGTCCTTCTTCAGTTGACAGCACTCACGTCACGCGCCCGGGCACGCCGCCTTGCACCCTAGACCCGTGCCGCGCGCGACGACCACGCCGGTTCGGGGGGGACCCGCGTGGCACACGTCACGATCGCCCGGCCGCCCCGCTCCTGGCCCGCCTGTGGAGAGCTGACGCGATGCACATCACGCCCGAGCAACCTTCCAGCGCCACGTCCCGCTTCGTTACTCTCAAGTAGTGGCTCAGTTACCCCGAGCCCACCACCCGACCGAAGGATACCCAGCACCCCCATGGGCACCCATCGCGCCGATCGATCCGCGCGCCACGACCGCTCCGCCACCGCCGCGGCAACCGGTCGCCACCGCGTCACCGACCACTCCGCCCCCCGCGCCTCCCGCGGCCGGGGCCTGCCGTCCACCCCGCTCGTCGGGGGCCTCTTCCTCCTCGCGATCGCCGTCGGCGGCGTCGTGACCGAGGGCGAGCCCGCCGCGGTCACCGCCTCCCGGGCGAGCGCCAGCCTCTCCGGCGCCGGCATCAGCGTCTCCGACTCCGTCGGCGGCAGCAGCGGCATCGGTCGCGTCGAGCAGCTCGCCAAGCGCGAGGCTGCCGTCAGTCGTGACTCCCGCCGCGAGGCCCTCAAGGACGCGGCCGACGAGAAGAAGCTCGAGGTCGCCGAGGCACAGGCGCGGCAGCGCAACGCCGCGCTGGCGCAGTTCGCGCAGCAGGCCGAGCAGCAGGCGAAGAAGATCGCGCAGAACACCTGGACCCTGCCCGTCAAGGGCTACCGCATCACGAACGAGTTCGGCGTCGCTCGCAGCTACTACGCGTCGGGCTACCACACCGGCCTGGACTTCGCGGTCGCGACCGGCACGCCCATCCGCGCGGTCGCCAACGGCACCATCACCACGGCCAGCTACTCCGGCGCCTACGGCAACAAGACCGTGCAGACGCTCGAGGACGGCACCGAGATCTGGTATTGCCACCAGACCGAGTTCGCCGTGCAGCCGGGCCAGAAGGTCGCCTCCGGCGAGGTGATCGGGTATGTCGGCACGACCGGCAACTCCTCCGGCCCGCACCTGCACCTCGAGGTGCGCCCCGGCGCCGGCGACCCCGTGGACCCGGACGAGGCGCTCCAGTTCCACGGCGTCAAGCCCTGATCGGTTCTCGACCGGCCGGCTACAGCTTCTCCACCGGCGCGTAGCGCAGCAACAGGCGCTTGACCCCCTCGGAGCCGAAGTCGATGGAGGCCACCGCCTTCTCGGCGGCGCCCTCGACCGTCACGACGGTGCCCATGCCGAAGGAGTCGTGCACCACGCGGTCCCCCGGGGCCAGCGAGGGGACCGCGCGTGACGGTTTCGCCTTCGAGGCGGCGTCGGCGCGCATCGCCGCCGAGGAGAAGTTCCGGCGGCCGGCGGCGGTGGGCTGGCCGAAGCCGGTGGCCGCGGCCGAGCCGCTGGCCATGTCGGGGCGGGACCAGCTCGTCTGGGCCGCCTCGGTGCGCCGCCAGTCGACGAGGTCCACGGGGAGCTCGTCGAGGAACCGCGACGCAGGGTTGTGCGCCGGCGCTCCCCAGGCCGAGCGGACCACGGCCCGGGAGACGTAGAGCCGCCGCTCGGCGCGGGTGAGGCCGACGTACGCCAGCCTCCGCTCCTCCTCCAGCTCGGGCCGGTCGCCGAGGGAGCGCGAGTGCGGGAAGACGCCGTCCTCGAGGCCGGTGAGGAAGACGACCGGGAACTCGAGCCCCTTGGCGGTGTGCAGCGTCATCAGCGTGACCATGCCCTGGTCGCCGCCCGGGACCTCCTCCCCCGGCGCGTCCGGGATCTGGTCGGCGTCGGCGACCAGCGCCACGCGCTCCAGGAAGTCGCCCAGGCCCGGCTCGGCCAGCCCGGCGTCGACGTCGGCGGGATCGGCCGACGGGCCGGCGACCGGGTCGTCGGAGAACTCCCGCGCCACGGCCACCAGCTCGGCGAGGTTCTCCACGCGCGTCTCGTCCTGAGGGTCGTCGGAGGCCTCGAGCTCGGCCAGGTAGCCCGAGCGGTCCAGCGTCGTCTCGAGCACGACGTCGGGGCGCTCGCCGGCCCCGACCATCTGCTGCAGCTCCTCCACCACAGCCACGAAGCCCCGGATGCTCTTGAGCGAACGCGTGGCCAGGCCGGGGGCGTCCTCGGCGCGCACCAGGGCCTCCCAGAAGGTGATCCCCTCTCGCTCGGCCAGGGCGGCCACGCACGCCTCGGCGCGGTCGCCGATGCCGCGCCTGGGCGTGTTCAGCACCCGACGCAGCGAGATCTCGTCGGCCGGGTTCACCAGCATCCGCAGGTACGCGAGCGCGTCGCGCACCTCGCGCCGCTCGTAGAACCGCACCCCGCCGACCACCCGGTAGGGCTGGCCCGTGCGGATGAACACCTCCTCGAAGACGCGCGACTGCGCGTTGGTCCGGTAGAAGACCGCCACGTCGCCGGGGCGGACACCCTGGTCGTCGACCAACCGGTCCACCTCCTCGGAGACGAACCGGGCCTCGTCGCGCTCGTCGTCGGCGACGTAGCCGACGATCCGCTCGCCGCTGCCCGCCTGCGACCACAGCCGCTTCGGCTTGCGGCCCTCGTTGCGCGCGATCACCGAGTTCGCGGCCTCCAGGATCGTCTCGGTGGAGCGGTAGTTCTGCTCCAGCAGGATCGAGGTGGCGTCGGGGAAGTCCTGCTCGAAGTCGAGGATGTTGCGGATGTTCGCGCCGCGGAATGCGTAGATCGACTGGTCGGCGTCGCCGACCACCATCAGCTCGCTGCCACCGACCGCCTCACCCGAGGCGTCGTGCGGCGCCTCCCCCTCGGGGTCCGCCGCGCAGAGCTGGTGGATGAGGGCGTACTGCGCGTGGTTGGTGTCCTGGTACTCGTCGACCAGCACGTGCCGGAAGCGCCGACGGTAGGTCTCGCGCACGTCGGGGAACGCCTGGAACAGGTGCACCGTCGTGGTGATCAGGTCGTCGAAGTCGAGCGCGTTGGCCTCGCGCAGGCGACGCTGATAGAGCGCGTACGCCCGGGCGTAGGCCTCCTCGAAGGAGTTCTGCGCGTCCTTCGCCGCGTCCTCGGGGTCCTTCAGGTCGTTCTTGGCGCCCGAGATCCAGTGCAGCACCGCGCGTGGCTGGTAGCGCTTCGGGTCGAGCTCGAGGTCGCGGCACACGAGCGTCATCAGGCGCTTGGAGTCCGCCGCGTCGTAGATCGAGAAGGAGCTCTTGAAGCCGAGGCGCGTGACCTCCTTGCGGAGGATCCGCACGCACGCGGAGTGGAAGGTCGAGACCCACATGATCCGCGCGCGGCCGCCCACGAGCGCCTCGACCCGCTGCTTCATCTCGGCCGCGGCCTTGTTGGTGAAGGTGATCGCCAGGATCGAGCCCGGGTGGGCTCCGCGCTCCGAGACCAGCCATGCGATCCGCCGGGTCAGCACGCGGGTCTTGCCGGACCCGGCGCCCGCGACGACCAGCAGCGGCGCGCCCGCGTGCACGACGGCGGCGCGCTGCGGCTCGTTCATCCCCTCCAGCAGCTCGTCGGCCGAGAGCCGTCGCCGACGGGGTTCCTCCGCGGTTGTCGGGAGGTCGAGACCGGGGAGCGTGTACGGGCTGCTCATCGCGCGACCCAGCCTACGTCCGCTCGCCGACGCTCCCACCGGCCCATCCCGCCGGCCTCACCGGAAGACGACGGTGCGGCGCCCGTTCAGCAGCACGCGGGACTCGGCGTGCCAGCGCACGGCGCGCGCCAGCGCCTGGGACTCGAGCTCCTGCCCGGCCGCGACGAGCTGGTCGACGCTCATGGCGTGGTCGACCCGGGTGACCTCCTGCTCGATGATCGGCCCCTCGTCGAGGTCGGAGGTCACGTAGTGCGCCGTCGCGCCGATCAGCTTCACGCCGCGGTCGTGCGCCTGGTGGTAGGGCCGCGCGCCCTTGAAGCTGGGCAGCATCGAGTGGTGGATGTTGATGGCCCGCCCCTCGAGCTCGCGGCAGAGGTCGTCGGAGAGGATCTGCATGTAGCGCGCCAGCACGACCAGGTCGACGCGCTCGGCGCGCACGAGCTCCAGCAGTCGCGCCTCCGCCGCGGCCTTCGTGGACGCCGTCACCGGCACGTGGTGGAAGGGGACCCCGTAGTTGCCGGCCAGCCGCTCGAGGTCGGTGTGGTTGGAGACGACGCCGACCACCTCCACGGGCAGCGCTCCGGTCGACCAGCGGAACAACAGGTCGTTGAGGCAGTAGCCGGCCCTGCTGACCAGCACGAGCACCCGCTGGCGCTCCGCCGCGTCCACCAGCCGCCACGCCATGCCCCGCCGCTCGCCGACCGGGGCGAACGCCCGCCGCAGCCCCTCCAGCGTCACCGGCTCCGCGGCCACGTCGGCGACCTGGACGCGCAGGAAGAAGGTGCGCGTGCCCGGGTCCCCGTATTGCTGGGACTGCTCGATGTTGCAGCCCGCGTCGGCGAGCAGGCGGCTCACGTCCGCCACGATCCCGGGCCCGTCAGCACAGGAGAGCGTCAGGACGTACTCGGGCGCCGGCGGGGTCACCAGGACAGTGTCCCCGATCCCCCGCCGGCCCGGGCGCCCGTCAGATGCCGACGCCGTCGTTGCGGCGCAGGAAGTCCAGGTGCCGCTCGTACTGGTCGAGCACGTCGTCGATGAGCTGGGTGCGGGAGTAGCCCATCACGTCGTACCCCTGGCCGCCGTCGCGCAGGTGCACCTCGAGCCGCGAGTACGTCGACTGCCCGCGGGGGGCGCTCCCGCCGTAGGCCGGCATCGGGGCCGACGAACGCTGCACCGAGTAGAGGAACGGCAGCACGCCGACGCCCGCGCGCAGCGAGATCGCGGGCTCGCCCAGCTCGTCCACGACGGACTCGACGACGACGTCCACCTCCTGGCTGCGCAGCTCGGTGGCGACCTCCTCGAGCGCCGGGGTCACGACCGAGGCCAGGAAGTCCTCGGCCTTGGCCGCATCGGGGAAGTCCATGGCCCGCCGCAGCCGCGTCTGCCACGGCACGTGGTGCCGCGCGCGGGGGTCGTCGTCCTCGGCCGTGGGGTCGGGGCTGCTGCGACCCGAGAGGGCCGCCGGCAGCGACCCGGCCCGGCTGTCGGCCATGTTGCCCTCGATGGACAGGGCCCGCCACAGGCCCCACATCACGCCGATCATCACGAAGGCGAACGGCAGCCCGATGATGATCGTGGCGTACTGCAGCGCGTAGATCTCGCCCGCACCGAGGATCGCCAGGGTCAGGGCGCCCGTCGCGACGGCCCAGAAGATCCGTAGCGGCGCCCCGGCGTCGTGGTTGGCCGTCTTGAGCGTGCTGGAGAGGTTCGCCATCACCAGCGCGCCCGAGTCGGCCGAGGTCACGTAGAACAGCAGGCCGATCAGGATGAAGAGCGTCGCGACCACGGGAAACGCCGGGTACTCCTGCAGCAGCGACCACAGGGCGGTGTCCGGGCCGCTGGCGTCGTTCACGATGTCGCGCAGGTCGGTGTTGCCGTTGCGGATCTCGTCCAGCGCCGCGTTGCCGAAGATCGAGATCCACATGACGATGTAGCTGAACGGGATGATCATCGTGCCGGCCACGAACTGCCGGATCGTGCGGCCCCGCGAGATGCGCGCGAGGAACAGGCCCACGAAGGCCGCCCAGGCGATCCACCAGGCCCAGAAGAAGAGGGTCCAGAAGCTCATCCAGTCGCCCGTGTCCTGGTAGGCGAAGGTCTGGTTGGTCATGCCCGGGAACATCCGGACGTAGTCGCCGACGTTGAGCACGACGGCGTTGAGCAGGTAGGCCGTCTTGCCGGTGATCAGGATGTAGAGGACCAGGACGATCGCGAGGAGCACGTTGAGCTGGGAGATCCGCTTGATGCCCTTGTCGACGCCGGTGACCGCGGACACCGTGGCGATGGCGATGGCCAGCACGATCAGGCCGACCTGCACCGGCAGCCCCACCGAGAGGCCGAAGACGATGTCGAGCCCGACGTTGAGACTGACCACGCCGATGCCCAGCGAGGTGGCGACGCCGAAGATGGTGCCCAGGATCGCCGCGGTGTCCGCGGCGGTGCCGATGGGTCCGTTGATCTTCTTCCCGATCAGCGGGTAGAGCGCGGAGCGGACGGCGAGGGGGAGGCCGACGCGGTAGGCGAAGTAGGCAAGCGCCATGCCCATCAGGGAGTACATCCCCCACCCGGAGAGCCCGTAGTGGAAGAGGGTCCAGGTGGTGCCCTCGCGCGCAGCCTGCACCGTGCCGCCCTCGATCACCGGCGGGTTGAGAAACTGGTAGGCCGGCTCGTACACCGCGTAGAAGATCAGGTCAGTCCCGATGCCCGCGGCGAAGAGCATGGCGGCCCAGGCGCCCGTGGAGTACTGCGGCCGGGAGTGCTCGGGACCCAGGCGCACCTTGCCGTAGCGCGAGAAGCCGAGGAAGAGCACGAAGACCAGCACGATCGTGGTCAGTCCCACGTAGTACCAGCCGAACCAGGTGGAGACCCACCCGACCACGTCCCCGAGCGTGGACAGCGCCTGCGAGGGCTCCCCGGCCTCGATCGCCGCGTCGCTCTGCACCGCACGGGCGATGACGCACCACAGCGTGACCGCCAGCGTCACCGCCGCCGCGGAGTAGAAGACGGGCTTGTTCAGCGTCCAGTCGGGGCGGTCGTCGGCAGGAGATCCCGATGACACCGGTTGTTCGGCGGTTGCACTCATGTCTGGTCTCCTGGTTCGGGAAGGAAAGGGCTCGAGAGGAAGGGGGCTCAGCGGTGGGCGGCGACCGTCCCGGGGGCGGCGTCGTTGCGGGGATCGCCCTCGGGCCACAGCGGCATGCCGTGGCCGTGGCGGTAGAACGGGACGTCGAGCGGCTCCAGCGGGGTGTTGCCCGCGACCAGGTCGGCCGCCTTCTCGGCGAGCATCATGACCGGGGCGTAGATGTTGCCGTTCGTCACGTACGGCATCACGGACGCGTCGACGACACGGAGCCCCTCGACGCCGTGCACGCGCATGGAGCTCGGGTCGACGACGGCGTCGTCGCCGACGCCCATCTTGGCCGTGCAGCTGGGGTGCAGCGCGGTCTCCGCGTCCTCGGCCACCCAGTCGAGCACCTGCTGATCGGTGGCGACGCCGGGCCCGGGCGAGAGCTCGCCGGCCGAGAACGGCGCGAACGCCGGCTGCGCCAGGATCTCCCGGGCCGCGCGGATCATCTCGATCCACTCGCGTCGGTCGTTGTCGGTGGAGAGGTAGTTGAACAGCAGCGCCGGGTGCTCCATCGGGTCCGTGCTGCGGATCCGCAGGTGGCCCCGCACGTCCGAGTACATCGGCCCGATGTGCACCTGGTAGCCGTGCTCGGCGGCCGGCTGCGATCCGTCGTAGCGGATCGCGATCGGCAGGAAGTGGAACATCAGGTTCGGGTACTCGACGTCGTCGTTGCTGCGGATGAACCCGCCCGCCTCGAAGTGGTTCGAGGCCCCGACGCCGGTGCGGCCGAACATCCACTCCAGGCCGATCCGGGGCTTGTGGCGGTGCTTGAGCCAGGGCGCGATCGAGACCGGCTGCTTTGACTCGTGCTGGATGTAGACCTCGAGGTGGTCCTGCATGTTGGCGCCGACCCCGGGCAGGTCCGCGACCACGTCGATGCCGAGCCCGGTGAGCAGGTCGGCCGGCCCGATGCCCGTCAGCTGCAGCAGCTGGGGGGAGTTGATCGCGCCGCCGCAGAGGATCACCTCGCCGGCCTCGGCGGTGCGCCGCAGCCGGCCGCCCCGCAGGTAGTCGACGCCGGTGACCCGGTTGCCGCGGCGGCGCAGGCCCGTGACGTGCGCGAGCGTGTGCACGGTGAGGTTCTTCCGCTTCATCACCGGGTGCAGGTAGGCCTGGCTCGCGGACAGGCGGCGACCGCGGTGCACGTTGCGGTCGAACCTGGCGAAGCCCTCCTGCCGGTAGCCGTTGACGTCGTCGGTCAGGGGGTGCCCCGCCTGCTGGGCGGCCTCCAGGAACGCGTTGAACAACGGCGAGCTCGCGGGCCCCTGCTCGAGCACCAACGGGCCGGCGCCCCCGCGCCACGCGTCCGCGCCGATCGTCCCGTCGGCGAGGATCCGGGTCTCCATCCGCCGGAAGTACGGCAGGCAGTGCCGGTAGTCCCAGTGCCCCATGCCGGGGTCGCGGGCCCAGCGCTCGAAGTCCATCGGGTTGCCGCGCTGGAAGATCATCCCGTTGATCGACGACGACCCGCCGAGCACCTTGCCGCGCGCGTGGTAGACCCGCCGTCCGCCCATGTGGGGCTCCGGCTCCGACTCGTACTTCCAGTCGTAGAACCGGTTGCCGATCGGGTACGGCAGCGCGGCCGGCATGTGGATGAAGGGGTCGAGCTTGGTGTCGTTGCGGCCCGCCTCGAGCACGAGCACGCTGGTGCCGGGATCGGAGGAGAGGCGGTTGGCGAGCGCCGAGCCGGCCGAGCCCCCGCCGACGATGACGTAGTCGTAGCGCTCCCCGGTGCCGCCCGCGCTCATGCGTCCTCCTGCCCGTCGCCCGAACCGGTGCCGAACCAACCGGTCGGGGCGGGTCGCGTGTTGTGCCACACGTGCTTGGTCTCGCGGTACTCCTCGAGCCCGGCGATCCCGAGCTCGCGCCCGACCCCGCTCTGCTTGTAGCCGCCCCATTCCGCCTGCGGCACGTAGGGGTGGAAGTCGTTGATCCAGACCGTGCCGTGTCGCAGCGCGCCGGCGACCCGCTCGGCGCGGCCGGCGTGCGAGGTCCACACCGCGCTCGCGAGCCCGTAGACGGTGTCGTTGGCGATCGAGACGGCCGCCTCCTCCCTGGCCTCGTCGTCCTCGCCGGTGAACGTCTCGACCGTGAGCACCGGCCCGAAGCTCTCCTCCTGCACGCAGGACATGTCCGCGAAGCACTCGTCGAGGATGGTCGGCAGGTAGTAGAACCCCCGGTCGTGCGCCGCACCCTGGGGACGACCGCCGCCGACCCGCAGCACGGCGCCCTCGGCGAGCCCCGCGGCGACGTACTTCTCCACCTTCTCGCGGTGCTCCTCGCTGATCAGCGGGCCGGTCTCGGCCGCCTCGTCGAAGGGGCCGCCGAGGCGGATCCGGCCGGCGCGCTCGACCAGGGCGTCCACGACCTCGTCGTGGATCGTGTCCTCGACGATCAGGCGGGTGCCGGCCGAGCAGACCTGGCCCGAGTCGAGGAAGACCGCCGTCAGGGCGTTGTCGATCGCGGCCTCGCGGTCGGCGTCGGCGAAGACGATGTTGGGGTTCTTCCCGCCCAGCTCGAGCGCGACCCTCTTCACCCCCGCGGCGGCCGAGGCCATGATCCGCCTCCCCGTGACCAGCCCGCCGGTGAAGGAGACGAGGTCGACCTCGGGCGCCTCGGTCAGCGTCGGGCCGACCCTGTCCCCGGCGCCCAGGACCAGGTTGGCCACACCCTCGGGCAGGCCGCACTCGCTGAGCGCACCCACCAGCCACATCGCGGTGTGCGGGGTGAGCTCGCTGGGCTTGAGCACGAACGCGTTGCCCGCCGCCAGGCAGGGCGCGACCTTCCACGAGGTCTGCAGCAGCGGGAAGTTCCAGGGCGTGATCAGAGAGCAGACGCCCACCGGCTCGTGCTGCACGCGGCTGACGACGCCCGGCATGCCGGTGTCGACCACGCGGCCGGACTCGGCCTGGGCCAACGAGGCGTAGTGCCGGAAGACGGAGACGATGTCGTCGACGTCGATGCGGGACTCGACCATCCGCTTGCCCGTGTCGAGGGACTCCAGGCGGGCGACCTCCTCCTTGTCGGTCTCGAGCCGGTCGGCCAGGCGGTGCAGCAGCGCGGACCGCTCGGGCGCGGGCGACCGGGGCCAGGGCCCGTCGTCGAAGGCACGCCGCGCGGCCAGGACCGCGGCCGTCGCGTCCTCGGCCCCGCCCTCGGCCACGGTGGCGACCAGCGTGCCGTCGGCCGGGCAGCGGATCTCCCGCGTCGAACCGTCGGCGGCATCACGCCACCTGCCGTTGATGAAGAGCTCGGGCACGACACGTCCTCCTGGCCTGGCGGTCCCCCATGCTTCTTCGGTTGTCCGGGCCGGGCGAGCCGCCTCGCGGGGCGTTCCCGGCGCACCCATCGTGCCGGACGCGGCGGGCGGGCGCGAGCCCCAGACCTGCAGTCGTTCGTCCGGGCCGCCGCCCCGTGCGCTGCGCGTCGCCGGGGTGGAGGGGGAGGGGGAGCGTCAGGAGGCGTGCACGGAGGACCAGAAGATCGCCACGGCCACGTTGGCGATGCTCAGGGCGAGCATCCCGTAGAAGAGCCCCTCGGGGATCCGGGGCTTGCGCATGTTGGCCATCACCAGGACGAGCAGGACCAGGCCGATCCCGAACTTCACCGCGACCTTGGCGTGGTCCACCGGGGCGTCCCCGGCCTCGAGGACACCGACGAGGAACATGCCCGCCAGGAACGCCGTGGCGACGCCGTCGCGCATGGCGGGCAGGACCCGCTTCTCGCCGGTCCCGAGCTGCACGAGCAGGCCCCCGAGAAGCGCCGCGAAACCGAGGACGTGCAGGAAGAGCAGCGCCTGTCGCACGAGGTCCATGCCGCGCACCCTAGCCAGCGCGGCGCGGGTCAGAGCAGACGGCGCTCCGAGGCCCAGCGGGTCAGCTCGTGGCGCGAGGAGAGCTGCAGCTTGCGCAGCACGCTGCCCATGTGGGTCTCCACCGTCTTCACCGAGATGAACAGCTCGCGCGCGACCTCCTTGTAGGCGTAGCCGCGCGCGATCAGCCGCATCACCTCGCGCTCCCGCTCGGTGAGGCGGTCGAGGTCCTCGTCGACGGCCGCGATCTCGACGCTGCCGGCGAAGGCGTCGAGCACGAACCCCGCCAGCCGCGGGGAGAACACGGCGTCCCCCTCGGCCACGCGGCGCACGGCGTCCACCAGCTCGGGGCCGGTGATCGTCTTGGTGACATAGCCCCGGGCGCCGGCCCGGATGGTGCCGATGACGTCCTCGGCGGCGTCGCTGACGCTGAGCGCCAGGTAGCGCGGGCCCTGTGGAGGTGCGGGGTCGCGTCCGGTGGCACCGGCCGCGGGGCCCGCGGACGGCGGGGGCACCCGGCGCATCACCTCGGCTCCCCCACCGCCGGGCAGGTGCACGTCGAGCAGCACCACGTCGGGCGCGTGCGCCCGCAGCGCCGCCACGGCCTCGGCCACGTCCGCCGCCTCGGCCACGACCTCGACCGCGGTCGAGCCCGCGAGCTCGCCGCGGACCCCGGACCGGAACATCGCGTGGTCGTCGACGATCAGGATCCGGATCGCCTGCGTCTGCGTCATGACTGCTCCTCCCGCGGCATCGCCAGCCGCACCTCGGTGCCCTCACCCGGGGTGCTGCGCACCCGGGCCGTGCCGCCGTGCCGCTCCATCCGCGCGACGATGCTGTGCCGGACTCCCAGCCGGTCGGCCGGGATGTCGTCGGGGTCGAAGCCCACGCCGCGGTCGCGCACGAAGACCTCGACCTGCCGCGGGCCCACCTCGGCGTACACGTCCACGTGCCCGCTCCCCGCGTGCCGGGCGGCGTTCGCGACCGCCTCGCCGGCGGCGGCGACCAGCGGTCGCAGCACCTCGTCGAGATCGCAGTCGCCGACCGCGACCACCTCGGCCATCACGCCGTGCGCGTCCTCGACCGCCGCGGCCACCTCGCGCAGCGCCGCGGCGAGGCTGTCCGGGCGCGCGGCGTCGCCCTCGAAGAGCCAGCTCCGCAGGTCCCGCTCCTGGGCGCGGGCGAGCCGCGCGACGGCGGGGCCGTCGTCGGCGTTGCGCTGGATCAGCGCCAGCGTCTGCAGCACGGAGTCGTGCAGGTGGGCAGCGACGTCAGCCCGCTCCTGGCTCCGGATCCGCTCGGCCCGCTCGGCCGACAGGTCGGCCGCGAGCCGCACCACGATCGGCCCGGAGACCAGCGCCAGTCCGGCCACGCCGAGGCCGCCCGCCAGCAGCACGCCCCGCGCCTGCCCGGAGCCCAGGTCGAGGCCCAGGATCAGGAAACCCCCCACGAGCAGCAGGGCCCCCGCCGCGACCCGGGCGTACGACGCCCACCCGCCGCTGCCGAAGACCAGCCGCCCGGGGGCCAGCCGCCCGGAGCTGTCGGTCCACCGCTCGCGCTGGACCTCGTCGGCCTGCCGCCACAGCAGGGCCAGCCCGGCCAGCCCCAGCGCCAGCGGCCAGAGCAGGTCACCGCCCCCGACGACGGCGTCCACGGTCAGCAGCACCCCGAGCGCGAGGGCCGCCAGCGCGAGCGCCGGCCCCAGGTCGCCCAGGCGGCGCACCCGTCCGGGCCGGCGACCCTCGCGGCGCGCCCCCTCGAGGCCGGGCGCCTCGTGGGCGAAGCCCCGGTCGGCCGGCAGGAAGAGCCACAGCACGCCGTAGAGCGCGATGCCGAGCCCGCTCAGGGCGGTGAGCACCACGAAGCCCGCCCGCAGCCACAGCACCGGCACGCCGAGGTGGCGGGCCAGGCCCGACGCGACGCCCCCGAGCACCGGCTCCCGCGCGTCGCGGTAGGCGCGGCGAGGCCCGGGCGGACCGGGCGGCGCCGGCGGCCCGATCGGAGCGCTGGGGGCGGGGGCACCGGTCATGGTGCGCCCATCCTGCCGCAGCGCCCGGGTGGCCTCCATGAGGAACGACCCCGAGTGGACCCCGGCGTCGCCCGGGTCCGCGCCCGGCGCTCTCAGGGTCGGACCCGCCGTGGATCAGGGCTGTCCCCGATGGTGGGAGGGGCCCCGGTCGCCCAGTCTGGTGGCATGACGACGACACCTCCCGGCGGCGAGCCCAGCCCGCCTCCCCGTCCCGGCGCGACCACCGGCCAGCCCGGCGCGGACCCCTCCGAACGCGGCGAGGACGACCAGGGCCCCCGCGTGGGCGCCGCCGACGTGCGCGACCTGGGGCGCATGCGCCGCACGGTCGGGCCGGACCGGTACGTCGCCGGTGTCGGCGGCGGCCTGGCGCGCCACCTCGACGTGGACCCGGTGGTGGTCCGCGTCGCCCTGGCGGTGCTCGCGTTCTTCGGTGGCGCGGGCCTGCTGCTCTACGGCGTCGCGTGGCTGGTGGTGCCGGAGGACGGCGCCGAGCGGGCCCGGCTCTCCCTGGACGCACGCAGCCGCACGGTCGCCCTCGCGGGCACCGGCGTGCTCGCGACCCTGGCGCTGCTGGGCGACACGCTGGGCGGCGACTGGTTCCCCTGGCCCCTGGCCCTCGTCGCTCTGCTGGTGTTCCTCGTGGTGACGCGCCGCGACCGCCGCGCGACACCCCCGCCCCCGCCCTACGGCCCGCCACCAGGTGCGTACGGCCCTCGACAGCCCTACGGCCCGCCCCCAGGTCCGTACGGCCCCCGCCAGCCCTACGGCCCGCCCCCTGCCGCGTACGGGCCTCCCCGCCCCCCGGGCCCCCCGCCGGCCACCGGTTGGTCGCCGCCCCCTCCCGCGGCACCCCTGCCTCGTCACCCGCGGCGCCGGGGCCCGCGCCTCTTCCCGGCCACCCTGGCGGCCATCGCCCTCGCCGTGGGCGTGCTCGGCGTCATCGACGTCGCCGGCACGGCCGTGGCGCCGGCGGCCTACCCCGCCATCGCGCTCGGGGTCACCGCCCTGGCCCTGCTGCTCGCCTCCGTGTGGGGTCGGGGGGGCGGGTTGATCGCGCTCGGTCTGCTCTGCGCCCTCGTCCTCGGCGGGACCAGTGCCGCCGACCAGGTCGAAGGAGAGCACACCGTCTTCCGACCGACGTCCGCGAGCGACGTGCAGCCGCGCTACGAGCTGGGGATCGGCGAGATGGAGCTCGACCTCAGCGAGGTCGAGGACCTCGAGGCGCTCGACGGGCGGACCATCGCCCTCCGCGCCGACCTCGGCGCCATCGAGGTGATCCTGCCCGACGACATGGACGCCGATGCCACGGCCCGGACGAACGGGCCCGGCGGCCTGACGATCTTCGGCCAGGACACCGGCGGGGTCGACGCCAGCGTCACCGCACAGCACGACGGCGGCGCGGACGTGCCGCGCCTGAGCATCGACGCCGAGGTCGGCGTCGGGGAGATCGTGGTGAGGACCCGATGACCGAGCAGCCGCCCCACCCCCAGCAGAACGGCCCCCAGCAGCCGCCCGACGAGCCCCCGGAGGACCCCGTGAGCGACACCCAGCCCGTCCCCGGGCCCGCGCACGACACCCTGGTCGACGACCCGGCGCCGCCGAGCCTCTGGCAGGACGGGCGGCACCCGGTGCACGTGGCCCACCTCGTGATGGGCATCGCCTTCGCCGGGCTGCTGCTGGTCTGGGCGCTGCTCTACACGGGCGTCTCCGACGGCGACGACGTGCGGTGGCTCCTGCCGCTGCCGTGGCTGCTGGCCGGCACGGCCGGCCTGGTCGCTGCCGGGCGCAACGCCCGACGCCGGAGCTGATCCCTCGCCCAGGCGGGGCTCGCCTCGTTCGGGGGCGCCGTCGCGGCGATGTGGCCGGGTCGGCACCATGGGCCCGTGCCCCCGCCCCGCCTGGGCAGCCTCGAGCCCGTTCCCGCCCTGGACCGGTCCGACCTGCTCGCCGCGCCGGTCGTCGCGGCGCTGTCCGGCTGGTCCCGAGCCGACGAGGTCGGCGTCGTCGAGATCGACCCGGACCTCGCCGACACGGCGGACCTGGCCGCGGCGTACGACCTCGGCCTGGACACGGGCGCCAACTGTGTCGTCGTCGCGGGGCGCCGCGGCGGGGAGGAGCGCGTCGCGGCCTGCCTGGTTCGGGCCGACACCCGGGCCGACGTGAACTCCCTGGTCAAGCGCACGCTCGACGTGCGCAAGTGTTCCTTCCTCGCCCTGGCTCGCGCGGTCGAGGAGTCGGGCATGGAGCACGGCGGGATCACGCCGTTCGGTCTCCCGCCCGGCTGGCGGCTGCTCGTCGACGACCGGGTCCCGGCCATGGACGTGGCCGTCGTCGGCTCCGGGGTGCGGCGCTCCAAGCTGCTGGTCCCCGGCGCGGTGCTGGCGGAGCTGCCGGGGGCCGAGGTCGTGGCCGGGCTCGCCGGCTGAGCGGAGCGCCCGCGCCTCCCGGGTGGCGCGGCGCCGCGGGCTCTCCCGCCCCTCGGCGATTGGTACCGTCGCGGTGACGGGTCCGAGTTGGGGAGTGAAGCGTTGGCAGCGAGCGGCGTGGGCGGCTCCGGCGCGCCTGCGGGCCAGCCGGCCCCCCGACCTCACCAGCTGCGCCCCGACATCCAGGGGCTGCGCGCGATCGCCGTCCTGACCGTGATCGCCTCCCACGCCGGGATCACCCGGCTGGAGGGAGGCTTCGTCGGGGTCGACGTCTTCTTCGTGATCTCCGGCTTCCTGATCTCGCACCTGCTCTACCGCGAGGTGCGCCGCGACGGCCGGATCTCGCTCTCCGGTTTCTACGCCCGGCGAGCCCGCCGCATCCTGCCGGCCGCCACCGTTGTCACGCTCGCCACCCTGGCCGCCGCGTCGGCGCTGCTGAGCCTGGTGGACGCCCGGGCGGTGGTCGACGACGCGGTCTGGGCGGCCTTCTTCGCCGCGAACATCCGCTTCGCGATCACCGGCGTCGACTACTTCGCGCAGGGCCAGGCGCCCTCGCCGCTGCAGCACTACTGGTCGCTGTCGGTGGAGGAGCAGTTCTACCTCGTGTGGCCGCTGCTCCTGCTCGGCGTGGTGACCGCCGCAGCGGCGCTCGCGCGGCGGCGCGCCTCCGGTGGCCACGCTCCCGACCGCACGGCCGGGGACCCCCTCCCCGTCCGCGGGCTGGTGGCAACCCTGGCCGTGGTCTGCGCCGCCAGCCTCGCCTGGTCGCTGTTCGCCACGAGCACGTCGCCGGCGACGGCCTACTTCTCGACGCTGGCGCGGGCCTGGGAGCTCGGCGTCGGTGCGCTGGCCGCGCTGGGCGGGCCGGCGCTCGCACGTCGCCTCTCCGGGGCGGCCCGCAGCGTGCTCGCCGCCGGCGGGCTCGCGGCCATCGCGCTGGCCTGCGTGATGTTCACGGAGACCACCCCGTTCCCGGGGTACGCCGCCCTGCTTCCCGTGCTGGGGAGCGCGGCCGTCCTGCTCGCCGGCATCGACCTCCCCGGCGACCGCCCGCCCCCTCTCCCGGTGCGGGCGCTCGGCGTCCCGCCGATGCGGGTCGTGGGCGACTGGTCCTACTCGCTGTACCTGTGGCACTGGCCGGTGCTGATCGTCCTGGACTCGCGCGCCGGCGACCCGGCTCCGCTCACGGTGGCGGCCGCCGTCGCCCTCGTCTTCGTCCTCTCGGCGCTCACCTACCGCTACGTCGAGACCCCCTTCCGCTCGGGCGCGCGCCTCACGGTGCCCCGGTCGCTGGTGCTCTACCCGGTCTCGCTGGCCCTGGTCGCCGGCGCCGCCACGGGCAGCTGGTACTACGTCCGCTGGGCCGGCGGCGAGCTCGGCGACGACCCGGCGATCACGGTCGAGGGCGTGCGCGAGGAGGTCTCGGGCGTGGACTTCGCCGAGGAGCAGGCCGTCGCGCTGGTGCAGGCGTCGGTCCTCGCGGCCCGCCGCGGCGACACGCGGCCCAGCGACCTGTCCCCCGACCTGCTCTCGCTGCGCGACGACATCGCCCCGATCGGTGACTGCGACTACGGCAAGGGCTCGCGCGACCTCTGCCCCGGCGGCGACCCCGACGGCGAGAAGACCCTTGTCGTGCTCGGGGACTCGCACGGCCGGGCGTGGATCCCGGCCTTCGAGGAGATCGCCGAGCGGGCGGGCTACCGCACCTACCACCTGGTGAAGGTCCAGTGCACCGCCGCGGACGTGACCGTCGCCAAGCTCGGCAGCGGAGAGGCGTGGGAGGACTGCACCGACTTCCACGAGTGGACCTACCAGCAGCTCGAGGAGATCCAGCCCGATCTCGTGGTCGTCTCGACGTCGCCGCCGGTCAACGGCGTCTACGTGGACGGCACGCGACGCCTGGGCACCGAGCCGGTGGCCGACGAGATGCGCGCCGGCTACGACCGTCTCTTCGAGCGCGTGGCGCCCACGACCGACCGGCTGGTGCTGCTGCGGGACGTGCCGAAGGCCCCCGAGGACCCCGCGGTCTGCCTCACCGAGGGCGACGACCAGCTCGGTCGCTGCATGTTCCGCCCCGTCGAGCGCGCCGAGCTGCTCGCCCAGCAGTCGGTGGACGCCGCCCGCGCGGCGGGGCTCCAGGTGGTGAACCCCCGCAAGTGGCTGTGCTGGCAGGGCCAGTGCCCCGCCGTCGTGGGCAGCACGCTGACCTACCGCGACCCGGGGCACATCACGGCGACGTACGCCGAGGAGCTGGCCCTGCCGCTCGGCCGCGCGCTGGGTCTGCTGCCCGCCGACGCCCAGGCCGTCGACCCGGACTGACCCGGGCCGACCCGGTCGACCGGACGGGCCCCACCACCGGCCGCTTGCCGCTGCGCCGACAGCGCTGTCAGGGTGAGCCACATGAAGCTGGCCTACACCCTGATGTACGACGGCAACCCGCGCGAGGCGGCCGACCAGGTCGCCGCCCTGGAGGAGGCGGGCCTCGACCGCGTCTGGGTCGCAGAGGTCTACGGCTTCGACTCGCCGACGCTGATGGGCTACCTGGCCGCGCGCACGGAGCGCGTCGAGATCGGCTCCGCCATCCTCAACATCTTCTCGCGCACCCCGGGCGCGCTGCTGCAGACGGCCGCCGGGCTGGACAACGTCAGCGGCGGCCGGGCGATCATCGGCCTGGGCGCCTCGGGCCCCCAGGTCATCGAGGGCTTCCACGGGGTCCCCTACGCCAAGCCGCTGGGGCGCACGCGCGAGGTCGTCCGGCTGATCCGGGAGGGTCTGCGGCGCGAGCCGCTGCACGCCGAGGGCCCCCACTTCAACCTGCCGCTCGACACGGAGCACGGGGCCGTGACCGGCCTCGGCAAGCCGCTGAAGCTGCTCACCCGGCCCGAGCGCGACACGATCCCGATCTGGATCGCCGCCCTCGGGCCGAAGAACGTCGAGCACACGGCCGAGTACGCCGACGGGTGGCTGCCGCACCTGTTCCACCCGGAGAAGGCGCACCTGGTCTGGGGGGAGCCACTGGCCGCGGGTCGCGCCAAGCGGCCGGTCGAGCTGGGGGAGCTGGAGATCAACGCCGGCGGCATGGTCGCCATCGGCGAGGGCCCCGAGACCCAGGCGCTCCTGGACTTCGTCCGGCCGATGTTCGCGCTCTACGTCGGAGGGATGGGCGCGAAGGGCAAGAACTTCTACAACGACGTCGCGAAGGCCTACGGCTACGAGCGGGAGGCCGAGGAGATCCAGGACCTCTACCTCCAGGGCAAGAAGAAGGAGGCCGAGGCGCTGGTCCCCCAGGAGTGGCTCGAGGCGGCCAACCTGGTCGGGCCCGCGTCCTACGTGAAGGAGCGCATCGAGGCCTTCCGCGAGGCCGGGGTCACGAGCCTCAGTGTGGTCCCGGCCAGCGACGACCCCGCCGGGACGATCCGTCAGGTCAAGGAATGGATCTCCTAGAGGTCGTGACCCGCCCCGTCGGCGGGACCGACCCGGGAAGCCGCGTGAGCCGTCGCTAGCCTGAGGTGGATGACCCAGCCCGCCCCCCAGACCGATCGCCCCCGTCCGGGGGAGGTCCGCCGCGCGGTGGCGCGCGCGGAGCGGGGCGCAGCGCTGGACCTGCCGGAGGCCACCGCGCTGCTGGCGGCCACGGGCGCGGAGCTGGACCGCCTGTGCGCCGCCGCCGCGCGCGTCCGCGACGCCGGGCTCGAGCGGGCGGGCCGGCCCGGCGTGGTGACCTATTCGCCGAAGGTGTTCATCCCCGTGACGCGGCTCTGTCGGGACCGGTGCCACTACTGCACCTTCGTCACGACCCCGGGGCACCTGGCGCGCCGGGGCGACGCGCCGTACCTGTCCCCGGACGAGATCCTCGCGGTCGCCCGGGAGGGCGCGGAGCTCGGCTGCCTGGAGGCGCTGTTCACCCTCGGCGACCGCCCCGAGGACCGCTGGCCCGAGGCGCGGGCCTGGCTCGACGAGCGCGGCTACGACTCGACACCGGCCTACCTGCGGGCCATGGCCGTGCGGGTGCTCGAGGAGACCGGGCTGCTGCCCCACCTCAACCCGGGCGTGCTGTCGTGGCAGGAGCTGAACCGGCTCAAGCCGGTGTCACCCTCGATGGGAATGATGCTCGAGACGACTTCGTCTCGCCTGCACGAGACGAAGGGGCTCGCCCACCACGGCTCGCCCGACAAGGACCCGACGGTGCGGCTGCGCGTGCTCGAGGACGCCGGCCGGCTCTCCGTCCCCTTCACCTCCGGGCTGCTGGTCGGCATCGGGGAGACACTGACGGAGCGGGCGGAGACGATCTTCGCGCTCCGCCGCGTCGCCCGCGCGTACGGCGGCCTCCAGGAGGTCATCGTCCAGAACTTCCGGGCCAAGCCCGACACGGCCATGCGGCACCGCGACGACCTCGACCTCGACGAGCACCGCGCCGCGATCGCCGTCACGCGACTGCTCCTCGGCCCCCGGGTCCGGGTGCAGGCGCCGCCGAACCTGGTGGACCTCGTGGAGTGCTGCGCCCTGCTCGACGCCGGGGTCGACGACTGGGGCGGGGTCTCGCCGCTCACCCCGGACCACGTGAACCCCGAGCGACCCTGGCCGTCGCTGGACCGGCTGCGCGACGTGACCGCCGAGGCCGGCTTCGACCTGGCGCCGCGGCTCACCGTGCACCCGGAGTACGTGCTCCGCGGCGAGCCCTGGCTCGACCCCCGCGTCTCGGGCCACGTCGCGGCCCTGGCCCGCGAGGACGGGCTGGCGCGCGAGGACGCGCGACCGGTGGGCCTGCCCTGGCAGGAGCCCGACGGAGGGTTCGCGGTCGTCGGCGGGACGGGCCGCACCGACCTGCACACCCGGGTCGACGCCGAGGGCCGCGCGGGCGACCGCCGCTCCGACTTCACCGAGGTCTACGGCGACTGGGAGAGCGTGCGCCAGGCGGCCGACCGGTCGGCGGACGCCGCGCCGGCCGTGGCCCGCGCCGGAGACGCCGCGGCGGCTCTCCGGGCGGCCGAGCGCGACCCGGCCGGGATCACCGATGACCAGGCCCTGGCCCTGATGACCGCCGAGGGCGAGGACCTCGAGGCCGTGGCGCGGCTGGCCGACGACCTGCGCCGCGACGTCGTGGGCGACGAGGTCACCTACGTGGTGAACCGCAACATCAACTTCACCAACGTCTGCTATGTCGGCTGCCGCTTCTGCGCCTTCGCGCAGCGCCGGAGCGACGCCGACGCCTTCTCCCTCTCGCTGGACCAGGTGGCCGACCGGGCCGAGGAGGCCTGGCGTCTCGGCGCCAGCGAGGTGTGCATGCAGGGCGGCATCGACCCCGACCTCCCGGCGACGGCATACGTCGACCTGGTGACGGCGGTGAAGCGGCGCGTGCCCGACATGCACGTGCACGCCTTCTCGCCCATGGAGGTCGTCAACGGCGCCGCCCGCACCGGCCTGAGCATCGAGGACTTCCTGATCAAGGCCCGCGAGGCCGGCCTCGGCAGCATCCCGGGCACGGCCGCGGAGATCCTCGACGACGACGTGCGCTGGGTGCTGACCAAGGGCAAGCTGCCGGCCGAGACCTGGGTCGAGGTGGTCAGCACGGCGCACCGCGTGGGCCTGCGGTCCTCGGCGACGATGATGTACGGCCACGTCGACCACCCGCGCCACTGGGTCGCGCACCTGCGGGTGCTCTCCCGCATCCAGGACGCGGCGCGGGAACGGGGGGACGGTGGCTTCACGGAGCTCGTGCCGCTGCCGTTCGTGCACACCTCGGCGCCGATCTACCTCGCGGGCGTCGCCCGGCCCGGTCCCTCCCCCCGCGACAACCTCGCCGTGCACGCGCTCGCCCGGATCCTGCTGCACGGGCGGATCGACCACGTGCAGACCTCCTGGGTGAAGCTCGGCGTCGAGGGCACGCGGCGAATGCTCCGCGCCGGCGCCGACGACCTCGGCGGGACCCTCATGGAGGAGACCATCTCGCGGATGGCCGGCTCGGAGCACGGCTCTGCCAAGACGGTCGAGGAGCTCACCGCGATCGCCGCCGGCGTCGGCCGGCCGGTGCGCGAGCGCACCACGCTCTACGGGCCGCCCCCGCAGCGCGCTACTTCTCCGTGACCACGCCCGGGGGGCCAGGGAGACCCTCGGGCGCGCGGTCGGCGCGCGCACGGCGGTGGCGACGCGCCACCAGGGCGACCCGGACGACACCGGTGACCACGGCCAGGCCCGCCACCGCGACCACCACCAGGGTCAGGTCGGGCACGAACGCGAAGGTCGCCGACCACCCCAGACCGCCGAGGGCCGCCGGGTACTGGAGGAGCACCGCCCCGGCGAGGCCGAGCTCCCAGATCAACGGCACGGCCGCCCGGGGCGTGCCCCTGCCCGCGGGGATCCCGTGGCGCGCCAACCTCGCGAGCCTCCACACCTGCGCGGTGACGAGGGCGGCCACCAGCGTCATGAAGACGATGTACACCGGCGTCGAGCTGGGGCCGTCGACCGGCTCCTCGTCCACGAGCAGGTTCACGACCGTCTGCGGAATGCGGCTCCAGGTGGCATTGGCTCCCGCGACCTCGAGCTGGTTGCCCTCGTTGAGCATCACGACCACGCCGCTGTCGGAGCCGGGAAGCAGCACCATCCAGGCGGTGAAGTGCGGCAGCGATCCCTGGTGCCACCGAGCGTTCTCCACCGCACCGAACGGACCGACGAACCAGCCGGCTCCATAGCTCGCCGTGAACTCCTGGCTCTGCAGCGCGAAGGTCCGGGAATCGGTCGCGGGGCGCAGCATCTCCTCGACGGCGCTGGTGCCGAGGACCCGACTTCCCTCCAGGCTTCCGCCGTTGAGGTACATGGCGAGGTAGCGGGCCATGTCGGCGGCGGTGGAGTACACGTACCCGCTGGCGACCAGTCCGTCGAGGTGCTCGCCGTCGGTCTCGAGGGGGAAGCCGAAGAACGACCGGTGCGTCGAGGTCAGGCCGGCGTCCTCGGCGGCGTCGCGGTCTGTGAACGTCGTGTCCATGCCCAGCGGTCCGAAGACCCGGTCCTCCACGTAGTCCTCCCACGTCCGGCCGCTCACCTCCTCGACGACCACGCCGAGCACGACGGAGTTGAGGTTGGCGTACTCGAAGGACGACCCGACCGGGCGGTTGAGCTGCAGGTGCGCCATCTCGGCCACGGTCTCGCGCATCGACTCCTCGCCGCCGCGCGCGACGGCCTTGATGCCGTCCACTCGAGCGATCCCGCTCGTCTGGTTCAGCAGGTGACGCACCGTGATCGCCTCCGACGCCGCGGGATCGGCGACCCGGAAGTCGGGCAGGTAGCGTCGGACCGGTGAGTCCAGGTCGATGACCCCGTCCTCGGCCAGCTGCATCACGGCCAGGGCGGTGATCGACTTGGTGTTCGAGCCGATCCAGAACGGGGTCTCGGCGGTGACCGGGTTGCCGCGCCCGTCCGTGCCGAAGCCGGCCGCGTGAACCGTCCGCCCGTCCTCCACGACGGCCAGCGACGCTCCCGGGATGCGGGAGTCGTCCAGCTCGTCGGCGACGACGGCGTCGATCCGGTCGTAGACGTCCCCGGACGTCGACGGGCTGTCGTCCGCGGCCACCTCGACCCCGAGCCAGGCCATCCCGGCGGCGAGGACGAGCGCAACGGCGAGGGCCATTCCGTGCGGACGGGGGGTGCGGCGAGCACTCATGGCGTTCGTCTCCTGGCAGCGGCGCCCAGGTGGGCGGGTCCGGGCGAGGGCTACTCCCACTCGATGGTGCTCGGCGGCTTGGACGTGACGTCCACGACCACGCGGTTCACCTCGGTGACCTCGTTGGTGATCCGGGTCGAGATGCGCTCCATCACCTCGTACGGGAGGCGGGCCCAGTCGGCGGTCATCGCGTCCTCCGAGGTGACGGGGCGCAGGACGACGGGGTGTCCGTAGGTGCGGCCGTCGCCCTGGACGCCGACCGAGTGCACGTCGGCCAGCAGCACGACCGGCATCTGCCAGATGCCGCGGTCGAGGCCGGCGCGGGTCAGCTCGGCCCGCGCGATCGCGTCGGCCTCGCGGAGGATCTCCAGCCGGTCGGCGGTCACCTCGCCGATGATCCGGATGCCCAGGCCCGGGCCGGGGAACGGGTGCCGCCACACCATGTCGGCGGGCAGGCCCAGCTGCTCCCCGACGAGGCGCACCTCGTCCTTGAACAGCGTCCGCAGCGGCTCCACCAGGGAGAACTCGAGGTCCTCCGGCAGGCCGCCGACGTTGTGGTGCGACTTGATGGTGGACGTGCCGGCGCCGCCGCCGGACTCCACGACGTCGGGGTAGAGCGTCCCCTGCACCAGGAACGCCACCTCGTCGCCGAGGGCGGCCCCGCTCTCGCGGGCCTGCGCGTCGAGCACCTCGGCCTCGGCCGCCTCGAAGACCCGGATGAACTCGCGTCCGATCGCCTTGCGCTTCTCCTCGGGGTCGGAGACCCCCGCGAGGGCGTCGAGGAAGCGCTTCTGGGCGTCGACGACGTGGAGCGAGACGCCGGTGGCGGCGACGAAGTCCCGCTCGACCTGCTCCGCCTCACCCTTGCGCAACAGGCCGTGGTCGACGAAGACGCAGGTGAGCCGGTCGCCGATGGCCCGCTGCACGAGCGCCGCCGCCACCGCGGAGTCGACGCCGCCGGAGAGGCCACAGATGGCGCGGCCCTCCGGCCCGACCTGCGAGCGGATCGCGTCGATCTGGTCCTCGACGATGTTGACCATCGTCCAGGTCTGGCGGCAGCCGGCGATGTCGTGCAGGAAGTGCTCCAGCACCCGCTGGCCGTGCTCGGTGTGCATCACCTCGGGGTGCCACTGGACGCCGGCCAGCCCGCGCTCGACGTCCTCGAAGGCGGCCACGGGGGTCGCGCCGGTCGCGGCCAGCACGCGGAAGCCCGCCGGCGCCTCCGTCACGGAGTCACCGTGCGACATCCACACGGTGTGCTCGGCCGGCAGGTCGGCGAGCAACGTGCCGGCGTCGCCGACGGCGACGCCGGTGCGGCCGTACTCCCGCGCCCCCGTCGGGGAGACCCGCCCCCCGAGGGCCTGGGCCATCAGCTGGAAGCCGTAGCACATCCCGAAGACCGGCACCCCCGCCGCGAACACGTCGGGGTCGATGCCGGGCGCGCCCTCGGCGTACACGGAGGAGGGCCCGCCGGAGAGCACGATCGCCTTCGGGCGGCGCTCCAGCATCTGGGCCACCGGCGTCGTGTGCGGCACGATCTCGGAGTAGACGCGCGCCTCCCGCACCCGGCGCGCGATGAGCTGGGCGTACTGGGCGCCGAAGTCGACGACGAGGACGAGGTCGTGGTCGGTCCCCCCGGGGCCGCTCGGGCCCCGGGCCGAGCCCTCGCGGGCAGTGCGCCGGGCAGTGCGCGTCGTCATCGAGCGGTGGCCTCTCTCCCGCGGGCGGCGAGCCTCGATCGTATCGCCGCGGGGGCGCGCCCCCGGGACCGCCCGCGCCAGGGCCCGGCCGGGGAGGGAGGATGGCCGGGCCCTGACTGTCCGGCCATCTGCGCGGAGCTGACCGGACGGCGGGGTCCGGCGCAAGAGGGAGCAAGACTGCCGGACCCAATCCGCTCAACGAGAGGCCGTGAGGGGGGTTACGCCTCCGGCGGCGAACTTTTCGGTGGTCCGACGGGCGCCTTGCGGGGCCCCCGGTGCCTCAGGAGACGTCGACGATGGGCAGCCGGAGCGCGCCCGGGGCGGCCTCCGGCACCATCGGCCGCCGCGGCGGGACCGCGGCCACCTGCTCGTAGGAGGACCCGGGCGCCGGGCGCCGGTCGGGCTCACCCTTGTTGGGCCACAGTGCCATCGCCCGCTCGGCCTGCGCGGTGATCGTCAGCGACGGGTTCACGCCCAGGTTCGCGGAGATCGTGGAGCCGTCGACGATGTGCAGCCCGGGGTAGCCGTGGACGCGGTGATAGGGGTCCACGACGCCGGTCTCGGCGGTCTCCCCGATGGTGCAGCCACCGATGAAGTGCGCGGTGAGCGGCATCTTGAAGGGCTCGCCGATGCTGCCGCCGGCCGTCCCGCCGATCTCGTCGGCCATCCGCTGGACGGCCTCGTTCGCCACCGGGATGTAGGTCGGGTTAGGCAGGCCGTGCCCCTGCCTGGAGGTCATCAACCAGCCCAGCGGGGTGCGCTTGCCGACCGTGGTGATCGAGTTGTCCAGCGTCTGCATCACCAGCGCGATCACGGTCCGCTCGGACCAGTGCTTCAGGTCGTAGAACTCCGGCACCTTGCGCCGCTGCTTCCAGAGCTCCTTCAGCCACGTGCGCCAGCGGGGCTCGGCGTCGGTCTCCTCGGTGAGCACCGTCTGCAGCATCGCCATCGCGTTGAAGCCCTTGCCGTAGCGGCAGGGCTCGATGTGGGTGTCGGAGTCGGGGTGGAAGGAGGAAGTGATCGCCACGCCCTGGGTGAAGTCGTGCCCGGCCCTGGGGGGCGCGATCGCGCCGAGGATGGACTCGGAGTTCGTGCGCGTCAGCACGCCCAGGCGGTCGGAGATCCCGGGCAGGTCGCCCTCGCCCTTCAGCTTGTGCAGCAGCTTCTGCGTGCCGAGCGACGCCGCGGAGAAGACCACGTGCTGCGCCGTGAAGCTGGTCACCGCGGATCGCCGCGACAGCTTGGCCTTCGTCCACCGGGCGTCGACGCGGTAGCCACCGCCGTCCCGGGGGCGCACCCGGGTGACCGTCGTGAGCGGGTGCACCCGGGCCCCGCCCTTCTCGGCGAGGTAGAGGTAGTTCTTGACCAGCGTGTTCTTGGCGTTGTGGCGGCAGCCGCTCATGCACTCACCGCAGTTCAGGCAGGTCTTGCGGTCGGGGCCGACGCCGCCGAAGTAGGGGTCGCCGACGTCCTGGCCGCCCTCCTCGCCGGGCTGCCCGAAGAGCACCCCGACCGGGGTCGGGTGGAAGGTGTGGCCGACACCCATCCCCTCGGAGACCTTCTGCATCACGTCGTCGCTGGGGGTGCGCACCGGGTTGTCCACCACGCCGAACATCCGCTTGGCCTGGTCGTAGTACGGCGCCAGCTCGCTCTTCCAGTCGGTGATGTGCGACCACGACGGGTCGCGGTAGAACGGCTCGAGGGGCTCGTAGAGGGTGTTCGCGTAGACCAGCGAGCCGCCGCCGACGCCCGCTCCGGCCAGGATCACGCAGTCGCGGACGGCGTCGACCCGCTGGATGCCGTACATGCCCAGCGCCGGGGCCCAGAGGAACTTCTGCATGTCCCAGGAGGAGTTCGCGAAGTCCTCGTCCCTGAACCTGGCGCCCGCCTCGAGGACCCCGACGCGGTAACCCTTCTCGGTCAGCCGCAGCGCGGTGACGGAGCCGCCGAAGCCGGAGCCGATGACGAGCACGTCGTAGTCGAAGTCACGGTTGGCCGACGTGTCCGTGGTCGTCTCTGCGGGCGGGTTCGCCATCTGGTCCTCCGGTCTGTCCTCCGGCCACCGGTCCGTGGCCGTCCTCGCGTGGCACCCGGCCCGGGTCTCGACGGGGAGCCGGTCACACGTGTGTACCGAGGGTATGTGACATCGACTACCCGCCGGTAGCCGGCGGTCAGGCCCTGGTCAGCCCTTGCACCCGCCGGACCCGCACGGGGTCCCGGGCCGGCGGTCAGGCCCGGCCGAGCTTCTTCATCAGGCGCAGGTTCGCGGTCATGGTGCGCGCATAGGCCTTGTCGGACATCCCGAGCATCGGCGCGAACCGCAGCACCCGCTGGGTGCCGACGGACTGCGTCTCGGTGAAGCGCAGGATGCCCTCGCTGCCCTGGCGGCGGCCCATCCCCGAGGAGCGCATGCCCCCCATGGGCGACTCGATGGAGGCGAAGGTGGCGCCGAAGGCCTCGTTGATGTTGACGGTTCCGCAGCGGATCCGGGCCGCCAGCGCCCGCGCCCGCGCGGTGTCCCGGCTGTAGATGGAGCCGTTCAGCCCGTAGTCGCCCTCGTTGGCCCGCGACACGGCGTCGGTCTCGTCGTGGAAGCGGTACAGGGCGATGACCGGGCCGAAGGTCTCGTCGCCAAAACAGGTCATGCCCGGCGTGACGCCCTCGAGGATGGTCGGCTCGTAGAAGTAGGGCCCCAGGTCGGGGCGGTGCCGGCCACCGGCCAGCACCCGGGCCCCCTGGGCGACCGCGTCGTCGACGTGCGCCTGCACGGTGTCCAGCTGGTCCTGGCTGATCAGCGAGCCCATGTCGACCCCCCAGTCGAGGGTCGCGCCCAGCGTCATCGACTTGGTCCTGGCGACGAAGCGGTCCACGAAGCGGTCGTAGACATGGTCGGCGACATACATCCGCTCCATGGAGACGCACAGCTGGCCCGCGTTGGAGAAGCAGGCCCGCACCGCGCCCTCGGCGGCGCGCTCGAGGTCGGCGTCCCGCAGCACGAGGATCGGGTTCTTGCCGCCGAGCTCGAGCGAGCAGCCGATGAGGCGCTCCGCGCAACCGGTCGCCACCCGCTTGCCCGTCGCGGTCGAGCCGGTGAAGCAGACGTAGTCGGCCTGCCCGATGATCGACGTGCCCACCCGCGAGCCGGGCCCGGCGACGACCTGCCAGAGGTCCTCGGGGAAGCCGGCCTCGACGAGCAGCTCCTTGGCCAGCAGCGCGGAGAGCATGGTCTGGGCGTCCGGCTTGGCGACGACCGCGTTGCCGGCGAGCAGCGCGGGCAGCCCGTCGCACAGCGCCATGGTGAAGGGGTAGTTCCAGGGCGAGATGATCCCGACGACGCCCTTGGGCACCCGGTTGACGTCGACCCGCGTCAGGCCAGGGACCACGCCGCGCACCCGCCGGGTGTCGAGGTGCTCGTGGGCCGTCCGGGCGTAGTACCGCGCCGTGAGCGCGATGTGCAGCGGCTCGTCGAAGGCGTGCTTGCGCGCCTTGCCCGACTCGAGCACGATCATGTCGATGATCTCGTCCTGGCGGTCCAGCACGAGGTCGTGCAGGCGCATCAGGGTGGCGGCACGCTCGTCCAGCGGCCGTCGCGCCCAGTCCTCCTGGGCTCGCCGCGCGCGCCGGAAGGCCTCGTCGACGTCCTCGTCGCTCGACTGGGGCACGTGCGCGAGCGGCTGCCCGTGCATCGGCGACTCCGTCGGCTTGGTCTCCGCGCCGGTCGCCAGGACGTGGTCGGTCAGGCGGCGGACGTAGGCCGGCTCGAGGGCGTACGACGCCCTCGGGTCGTGCTCCGGGTCGTGCGGTCCGGACAGCGTGGGGTCGGGTTGCTGGGCGCTCATGTACCGAGAGTATGTCTCGCGGGCGACCCCGGCCACCCCTCGCCCACGCCTCGGCCCGTTTGACAAATCACATGTTGGTGTCAACCGGCCCGACCGCCGGCCGACGGCCGCCGGCCCCGGTCAGACGATGTCGCGCACGGCGACGCGGGCCTCGTCGGCCTCCTGGTCGGTGAGCATCGCCTGGGACCGGCGCTCGGCCTCGACGCGGCGGCGGTAGTGCTGCACCTCGTCGACGAGGCGCTCCTGGTCCCAGCCGAGCTCGCCGGCCATCAGCCGCGCGGCCGGCTCGGCCGCCGCGAGGCCGCGGTCGAAGGTCTCGATGGAGATGCGGGTGCGCCGGGTCAGGACGTCGTCGAGGTGCCGGGCACCCTCGTGCGTGACGGCGTACACCACCTCCGCGGCCAGGTAGTCCTCGGCGCCCTCCAGCGGCAGCCCGAGCACCCGGCGCTCGGCGACCAGCGCGAGCAGGTCGTCGACCATGCCGCCGTACCGGCCGAGCAGGTGGTCGATCCGCGCCACGTGCAGGCCCGAGCGGCGGGCGAGGGCGACGCGCTGGTTGCGACGCACCTCGTAGGCCTCCGCGCCCAGCAGGCGCACCTTCTCCGTGACCGAGGGCGAGCCGATGCTCCGGCCGGTCGTCGCGAGGGAGTGCCCGGCCGCGTCGACGGCGTCCCGGGCCATCACGCGGTACGTCGTGTACTTGCCGCCCGCGATCATCACCAGGCCGGGCACGGGCGTGACCACGGTGTGCTCGCGCGAGATCTTCGAGGTGGGCTCCGACTCCCCGGAGAGCAGCGGGCGCAGCCCCGCGTACACGCCCTCGACGTCGGTGTGGTCGAGCGGCTCGCGCATGATCGCGTTGACGTGGGAGAGGATGTAGTCGATGTCCGCGCGGCTGGCCGCCGGATGCGCCTTGTCGAGGCCCCAGGGGGTGTCGGTGGTCCCGATGATCCAGTGCCGGCCCCACGGGATCACGAAGAGGACCGAGGTCTTGGTGCGCACGATGAAGCCGGCCTCGGAGCGGATCCGGTCGCGCGGCACGACCACGTGCACGCCCTTCGAGGCCTGCACGTGCAGGGCGCCGCGGCCGCCGACCATCTCCTGGATCTCGTCGGTCCACACGCCCGCGGCGTTGACCACCACGCGGGCGCGCACCTCGAGGTCGCGGCCGTGCTCGAGGTCGCGGGCGCGCACGCCGACGACCCGCTCCCCCTCGCGCAGGAACCCGGTGACCTTCACTCGCGTCGCGACGTGGGCGCCGTGGGCCGCGGCGGTGCGGGCCGCCTCGACGACCATCCGGGCGTCGTCGACCTGGCAGTCGTAGTAGCGGATGGCGCCCGCGATGGCGTCGGCGTTGAAGTCCGGGGCCATCAGGGCGACCTGGCGGCGGGTCAGGTGCCTGTGCCGCGGGACGCCCATCTCCTGCCTGCCCAGCATCGCCATCGCGTCGTAGAGCGCGAGGCCGGCACCGACGTAGGGCCGCTCCCAGACCCGGTGCGTCAGCGGGTAGAGGAACGGGACGGCGCGCACCAGGTGCGGCGCCAGGTGGGTGTAGAGCAGCCCGCGCTCCTGCAGCGCCTCGCGGACCAGGGCGAAGTCGAGCATCTCGAGGTAGCGCAACCCGCCGTGAAGCAGCTTGCTGCTGCGGCTCGAGGTGCCGGAGGCGAGGTCCCGCTGCTCCAGCAGGCCCGTGCTGAGCCCGCGGGTGACGGCGTCCAGCGCGGTCCCGACCCCGACGACGCCGCCGCCGACCACGAGGACGTCGAGCTCCCCCTCGCCCTCGATCCCCGTCATCGCGGCGATGGACCGGTCGCGGGCGTCGGGCGAGAGGGCGCTGGCGGGGGCGCTGGCCGGTCGCATGGCACCACTGTTCCAGACGGCGTGCGGCAACGCCGGGCCCAGCCCCTCGATCCGGCAGGCGGCGGCTCAGCCGCGGGCGACCGGCACGGGGCGGCGACCCGTCGCGACCAGCACCAGCCACACCGTCAGGCCCAGCTCGGCCACGACGGAGGGCACCGCCACGACCACCAGGAACACGTCGGCCACGGCCTGGTAGTCGGCGAGCGCGATGCGCGCCACCGTGTCGGCGGCGTAGGCGAGGCCGGCGACGGGCAGCAGCCAGCCGAGGATCCGCGGCGCCCCCACGGCACGCAGCAGCAGCACGCCGAGCAGCGCCAGGTGCAGGCCGAAGCAGGCGAGCCCGACCACCCAGGTGAAGTCGAACGCCTGAAGCGCGAGCAGCACGGCCGGCTCGGCGTCGACCGCGGCCCCGCCCACGCTGCCGTCCGCGACCTGCAGCGCCGCGTGCAGGAAGACCAGCGAGACGCCGAGGAAGACGGTGTAGACGACGCGGGCCCACGCGGCCAGGAGCGACAGGTCCGCGTGGACGCCGCGGAACAGCATGTGCAGACCCCAGGCGATCACCAGGTCGACGAGGAAGATGGCCAGGAACGCCACGACCCCGACGCGGAACGTCGTCTCGGCCGCGGCGAGGTCCGCCGTGGTGGCCGCGGCGTCGCCGGGGTCGAGCACGGCGCCGACCGCCAGGAAGTTGGCAAAGATCGCGAGGACGAAGATCGCGACGTAGCCGCCGGCGGCCCAGCCGGCGCCCGCGCGGGGCGACGTGGTGGGGGCCGACCGCGCGGGCCCCTGGGTGGGGACGCGTCCGCCGGCAGCGATCGAGCGAGAGGTCGTGGTCATGGGGGCTCCTGGTGACGGGGGCGCGAGTGAGGGGGTCGGTGCGGTCAGACCGTGATCGCGACCTTGCCGCGGACGTGGCCCGCGGCGAGGTGCTCCAGCGCCTTCGGCGTCTCGTCGAAGGCGTAGGTCCGCTCGAGCGCGGGCCGCACCCGATCGGACTCGACCAGGTGGACCAGCTCGCGGAGGCCCTCGCTGTTCTCCGAGCTGATGAACATCGTCAGGCGCTGGCTGACGAACGGCGACCAGGCCAGCGCGAGGAGGTTGCGACCCATGCCCCCGAGCACGCGACCGCCGTCCTCGCCGCCGGTGATGACCAGCACGCCGCGCCGGGTGAGCAGACGGCGCAGCCGGCGCACCGGCCGGTTGCCGGCGATGTCGACGACGAGGTCGTACCGGGTCCCGTCGGCGCCCGGCTCCTCACGGGTGTAGTCGACGACGTGGGTCGCGCCGAGGCCGCGGACCAGGTCGGCCTTGGCGCCGCTGCAGACGCCGGTGACCTCGGCGCCCGTGGCGGCGGCGACCTGGACGGCGTACGACCCGACGCCGCCGGAGGCCCCGAGGACCAGCACCCGCTTGCCCGGGCCCAGGTCCGGGTCGTGACGCACGGCCTGGAGCGCGGTCAGGCCCGAGATCGGCAGCACCGCCGCCTCCTCCCAGGTGAGCGACGCCGGCTTCGGCGCGAGCCGCTTCACCGGCAGCACCGCGTGGCCCGCGACCGAGCCGTCCGCCGTGCCGATCACCTCGTCGCCGGGCCGGACGTCGGTGACGCCCTCGCCGACGGCGGTCACGACCCCGGCGAGGTCGCGCCCGATGATCGGCACCTTGGGCGTCCGGTAGCCGAAGAAGGGCCGGCCGATCAGGGGCAGGCCGGTGAGCAGGTGCCACGTGCCCCGGTCCAGTCCCGCGGCGCGCACGTCCACGAGCACCTCACCGGGGCCGGGTGCCGGGGCCGGCACCTCCGCGATCTCGAGCTGTTCGGTGCCCCCGAAGCCCTTCTGGGTGACTGCGCGCATCGTGTTCTCCTGCCTTACGTTGTAAGTCCGACTCGAGGAGAGTAGCCTTACGTTGTAAGAGAAGTCAAGGGCCCCTCGGGTCCTCAGGAGGAGGCACCGTGGCCCAACGCAGCAAGCCGGCCCTGAACCGCGACGCGGTGGTCGGCGCCGCCGTGGCGATCGCGGACGCCGACGGGCTGCCCGCGCTGTCGATGCGCGCGGTCGCGCGGAGGCTGGGCGTGGAGGCGATGTCGCTCTACCACCACGTCGCGAACAAGGAGGCGATCCTGGACGGGATGGTCGACGCCGTGCACGCGGAGTTCCACGCCCCCGCGGTCGGCGGCGACTGGCGAGCCGAGCTCCGCGAGCGGTCGCGGTCCGGCCGCGAGGCGCTCAAGCGGCACCCCTGGGCGGTGGGGCTGATGGACTCGCGCACCCAGGCGGGGTGGGAGACGCTGCGGCACCACGACGCCGTCCTCGGCTGCCTGCGCGAGGCGGGGTTCTCGCTGGCCCTGACGGGCCACGCGTTCGCGACGCTGGACGCACACCTCTACGGCTTCCTCGTGCAGGAGCTCGCGCTGCCGGGCACGCGCGCGGACGACGACCTCGGCGAGGTGGCGGCCCAGATGGTCCAGGCCATGCCGGCGGACGAGCTCCCCTACCTCCGGGAGTTCGCCCTCGAGCACGCGCTTCAGCCCGGCTACGACTTCGGCGAGGAGTTCGAGGTCGGCCTCGACCTCGTGCTGGACGGCCTGGCCGCCCGCCTCGACGCGGAGCAGCCGGCCGCCGAGTCGGCGTGAGCTTCCACCCCGCCGAGTCGGCGTGAGCTTCCACCCCGCCGAGTCGGCGTGAGCTTCCCGACTACTCGGTGAGCACGACCTCGACGCGCTGGAACTCCTTGAGGTCGGTGTAGCCCGTCGTCGCCAGCGACCGGCGCAGGGCGCCGATCAGGTTCTGCGTGCCGTCGGCCACGCGCGAGGGGCCGAAGAGGACCTGCTCGAGGGGGCCGGCCGTGCCGAACTCGACGCGCTCGCCGCGCGGCAGCTCGGGGTGCCACGCCTCGGCGCCCCAGTGGAATCCGCGGCCGGGCGCCTCGTCGGCGCGCGCGAACGGCGAACCGACCATCACGGCGTCCGCCCCGCAGGCGATGGCCTTGGCCAGGTCGCCGGAGCGCCCGATGGAGCCGTCGGCGATCACGTGCACATAGCGCCCACCCGACTCGTCGAGGTAGTCGCGCCGCGCGGCAGCCACGTCGGCCACGGCGGAGGCCATCGGCACGGCGACGCCGAGAACCGTCCGCGTGGTGTGGGAGGCGCCGCCGCCGAACCCGACGAGGACGCCGGCCGCGCCGGTGCGCATCAGGTGCAGGGCCGCCTGGTAGGTCGCGCAGCCGCCCACGATCACCGGCACGTCGAGCTCGTAGATGAACTGCTTGAGGTTCAGCGGCTCGGACTGGCTCGAGACATGCTCTGCGGAGACCGTGGTGCCGCGGATGACGAACATGTCGACGCCGGCCTCGACCACGCAGTCCGCGAACTCCTTGGTGTGCTGCGGCGAGAGCGACCCCGCGACCGTCACCCCGGACTCGCGTATCTGCGCCAGCCGGTCGCGGATGAGCTCTTCGCGGATCGGCTCCGCGTAGATCTGCTGCATCCGCCGGTTCGCCTCGGAGCCGTGCAGGCCGGCGATCTCGTCCAGCAGCGGCGTGGGGTCGTCGTACCGGGTCCAGAGCCCCTCCAGGTCGAGGACGCCGAGACCGCCGAAGCGGCCCAGCGCGATCGCGGTGTCGGGCGACATCACCGAGTCCATCGGCGCGGCGACCACGGGGATCTCGAAACGGTAGGCGTCGATCTGCCAGGCGACGCTGACCTCCTCCGGGTCGCGCGTGCGCCGGGAGGGCACGATCGCGACGTCGTCGAAGGCGTGGGCACGCCGGGCGCGTTTGGCCTGGCCGATCTGGATCTCGGTCACGGGGAGCAGGCTACAGACGCGGCGGCGGCGTCAGCGGCCGGCGTAGTTGGGCGACTCGACCGTCATCTGCACGCCGTGGGGGTGGCTCTCGGCCAGCGAGGCGCCGGTGATCCGCACGAAGCGGCCGCGCTCCTGCAGCTCGGGGACGGTCGCCGCGCCGACGTAGAACATCGACTGGTTCAGCCCGCCGATCAGCTGGTGCGAGACGGCCGCCAGCGGTCCGCGATAGGCCACCTGGCCCTCGATGCCCTCGGGCACGATCTTGTCGTCGCTGGTGACCTCAGCCTGGAAGTAGCGGTCCTTCGAGTAGGACTTCTTGCCCCGGCTGGACATCGCCCCGAGCGAGCCCATCCCCCGGTAGGACTTGTACTGCTTGCCGTTGACGAAGACCAGCTCGCCGGGGCTCTCCTCGCAGCCCGCCAGCAGCGAGCCGAGCATCACGCTGTCGGCGCCGGCGACGATCGCCTTGGCGATCTCGCCGGAGTGCTTCATGCCGCCGTCGGCGATCAGGGGGACGCCGGCGGGTCGGGTCGCCTGCGCGGCGTCGTGGATCGCCGTGATCTGCGGGACGCCGACCCCGGTGACCACGCGGGTGGTGCAGATGGACCCGGGCCCCACCCCGACCTTCACCGCGTCCGCGCCGGCGTCGACGAAGGCCTGCGCGCCCTCGCGGGTCGCGACGTTGCCGCCGATCACCTGGACGTGCTGCGTGGCGGGATCGGACTTCAGGCGACGGACCATGTCGAGCAGGAGCCGGACGTGGCCGTGTGCGGTGTCGGCGACGATCACGTCGGCGCCGGACTCGACCAGCCGCGTGGCGCGCTCCCAGGCGTCGCCGAAGTAGCCGATCGCCGCGCCGACCATGAGCCGGCCATCGCCGTCCTTGGTGGCATGCGGGAACTGCTCGGACTTCACGAAGTCCTTGACCGTGATCAGGCCGGCGAGCCGGCCGTCGCCGTCGACGAGCGGGAGGCGCTCGCGCTTGTGCTGCCGCAGCAACGTCGTGGCGTCCTCGCGGCTGATCCCCACCGGCCCGGTCACCAGCGGCATCGGGGTCATCATCTCGTCGACCTTGGTCGTGGCCCACTCCGCGACGGGGGTGAACCGCAGGTCGCGGTTGGTGATGATGCCGAGCAGGCACTGGTCGGCATCGACGACGGGGAGCCCGGAGACGCGGTACTCGCCGCAGATCCGGTCGAGCTCCTCCAGCGTCGCGTCGGGGCCGATGGTGACGGGGTTGGAGATGATCCCCGTCTGGGTCCGCTTCACCAGGTCGACCTGGTAGGCCTGGTCCTCGATGGAGAGGTTGCGGTGCAGCACCCCGAGCCCGCCCTGGCGGGCCATGGCGATCGCCATCCGTGACTCCGTGACCGTGTCCATCGCCGCGGAGACGAGCGGCACCCGCAGGGTCAGGTCGCGGGTCAGCCGCGAGGTGGTGTCGATCTCGTCAGGGGTGAGGTCCGTCTCGCCGGGCAGCAGCAGCACGTCGTCGTAGGTGAGGCCCAGGGCTGCGAACTTGTCGGGGATCTCCACACCGCCAGTCTAGGGGCGCGAGCGGTCACTCCCGAACCGGCCGCGGCGGGCGTATGCTGCGCCCAGCCGGCGCCGTTCGGATCAGGCCCGCGGGCCTGATCCGCGTCCATCCCGGCCAGGGGGAACACATGAAGCGCGACGAACGACGGCGCGGCCCGCGGACCGTGCTGGCGGTGGCAGCGGCCACCGCGATGCTGACGGGCACCGCCGGGTCGGCCACGGCCGAGACGGTCAAGGTCTTCGACAGGGTCGGCGACGGCGTCCGGTATGCGGGTGACCCGCAGTGGAGCCGCCGCGCGGACGTCCAGCGCTTCCGAGTCGACCACAAGTGGCGCAAGGTGCGGTTCCGGCTCTTCAACGCCAAGCGCGACACCTTCGGTGACTTCACCGACGTCTGGGTCGACACGAAGCCCTGGAATCCCGGCCCCGAGCGGTTGATCACCTTCGTCGCGGAAACCGGGACGTTCCAGGTGAGCAAGGTCGACCGCTTCTTCGACACCAACAATCCCAAGGCGGGAGGCCTCGGCCGCCGGACCTGCGGCAACCACTACCGCACCCGCCGTTACCGGGTCATCGACGTGGACATACCCCGCGCCTGCTTCGGCTATCCGAAGCGGCTGCGGGTGAGCGTCCAGACGGCTCACGACGGCTTCGAGGTGCGTCGCGACTGGGCGCCGGGCTACCGCCGGTTCAGCCGCTGGGTCGGTCGCGCCTGAGGCCCATCGGGACCGACTCGGCGTCGAGCTGTGCCGCCTCTCACCGCGTCGCACCGGTGTCTCATCGGCGTCGCCATCGGCCCGCGGTCTGGGAGGCTGGGCGCATGGGAGGGGCTTCGCGGCCCGAGGTCCGCGCCGCGCACGCGCGCCTGCACGCCGCCGTCGCCCCGACGGTCGGCCGCTGGGTGCGGGCGCGGCACACGGTCCTCGTCGCGGCCCTGGCGGCGTTCCTGGTGCGGCTGGCGGGGCTCACGCGGCCGCTGCGCTCCGACGAGTCGGGGTTCCTGCTGGTCGCGCGCTCCTGGTCGCCGGAGCCCGAGAGCGTCTACGGGCCGCTCTTCGTCGACCGTCCGCCGGCCCTGATCGCGCTGGTGAGGGCCACGGACGCCATCGCCGGGCCCTACGCCCTGCGCGTCCTCGGGGCGCTCTGCTGCGCGGCGCTCGTGCTGCTCGCCGCCGCGACCGCCCGGCTGATCGCCGACGACCTGACCGCGCGGTGGACCGCCCTCGCCGTGGCCGCGGTCTGCGCGAATCCTGTGATCGACGTGGTCGCGGTCAAGGGCGAGCTGCTCGCGCTGCCCCTGCTGATGCTCGGCGTGTGGTCGGCGCTGGTCGCCGTCCGGAGGCAGGCGCCCGCCTGGGCCCTCGTCTCCGGGTTGTCCGGCGGGCTCGCGATCGGGCTCAAGCAGAACCTGGGGGGCAGCCTCGTCTTCGCCTTCGCGCTGATCGTCGCCACCGCGGTGTCGCGGCGGCAGCCGGGGGAGCTGCGCCGCGCGGCGACCTTGATCGTCGCCGTGGCGGCGGCCGCAGTGCTCCCGGCCGTGGCGACGGTCGAGTGGGCCGTGCTGACCGGCGTACGGCTGGACACGCTCTGGTACACCGTCGTCGGCTTCCGCTCCGACGCCGCCGTCGTGCTCGCCGAGGGCCCGACGAACGCCCCCGCCAGCCGCGCGATCGTCCTCACCCTGAGCGCCCTGGGCGCCGGGTTGGTCCCGGTGATCGGCGGCTTCCTCGTGCACCTGCGCGCCGAGTGGAAGGAGGACGGACCGCTGGCCGCCGCGGTCCTGGCGATGCTCGCGCTCGACCTGACCGGCCTGGTCGCCGGAGGCAGCTACTGGAGGGACTACCTCTTCCCGCTCGTGGTGCCGGCGGCGTTGTGCGCGGCGGTGCTGGCGCGGCGTCGTTCCGCCCGGGGCCTGGCGATGCGCGTCGTCGTGCTCGGGATGGTCGTCTCGAGCATCGCGTCGCTCGGGTGGTGGGCCTGGGTGAACTCGACCGGGGGGCAGGAGCTTGACGAGGCCGCCGCGGGCGACGCCGTGGCCGCCGTCGCGGAGCCCGGCGACACACTGACCGTGTACGGCGGCCGCGCCGACGTGCAGTACGCCAGCGGGCTGGACCCCGTCTATCCCTACCTCTGGAGCCTGCCCATGCGCGTGCTCGACCCCGACCTCGACGACCTCGTGGCGCTGCTGCGGAGCGACGACGCGCCCGAGTGGTTCGTCCAGTGGGTCCCGTTCGAGGCGTGGACCGAGGTGGGCGGGTCGCGACTGCGGGAGGCCGTGCAGGCGCGCTACGTCATCCACGGCCGCGGCTGCAGCGGCCGCCCGATCTATCTGCGCGCCGACGTCGAGCGCCCGGCGCTCACCCCCGACTGCCCCGGTTGACCAGCGAGCCGGGCCCAGTCGCGCGACCATGCGGGTCACCCGGGTCGGCAGACCCGGCCGGGGTGAGGGTCGCTCCCCGGGTGCACTGACCCTCTGGGATCGTGGGCGCATGGGAGAGGGCCCCGGGCCGGGCGGCCGCGCCGTGCGCGAGCTTGCCGCACGAGGCGAGCGGGTCCTCGCCGCCGCCGGTCCCCGCGTCGGCCGCTGCGTGCGGGTGCCGTTCCTGGTGCCGGCCGCGGCCCTCGCGGCGTTCCTCCTGCGCCTGCCCGGGCTCACCGCTCCCCTGGGCGCCGACGAGTCCGGCTTCCTGCTGGTCGCGCGCACCTGGTCCCCGGAGCCGGACAGCGTCTACGGCCCGCTGTTCGTCGCCCGGCCGCCGCTGCTGCTCGGGCTGGTCAGGGGCATGGACGCCCTCGCGGGTCCACACGCCCTGCGCGTCCTCGGCGCGGTGGGCTGCGCCGCACTGGTGCTCCTCGCGGCCGCGACGGCGCGGCTGATCGCGGACGACCTGACCGCGCGCTGGACGGCCCTGGCCGTCGCCGCGGTCTGCGCCAATCCGCTGATCGACGTGGTGGCGGTCAAGGGCGAGCTGCTCGCGCTGCCCCTGTTGATGCTCGGCGTGTGGTCGGCGCTGGTCGCCGTCCGCCGGCAGGCACCCGGGTGGGCCATCTGCTCGGGCCTGGCCGGTGGGCTCGCCGTCGGGATGAAGCAGAACCTCGCCGGGAGCCTCGTCTTCGCCGTGACCCTGATCGTCGCGACCGCGGTGGCCCACCGCAGTCCTGGTGCGCTGCGCCGAGCGGCGACCCTCCTCGTGGGCGTCGCAGCGGGGGCACTCGTGCCGGTCGTGGCCACCGTCGAGTGGGCCGTGGTGGGAGGGGTGGGCCTCGACACGCTCTGGTACACGGTCGTCGGGTTCCGCGCCGACGCGTCCGCCGTGCTGGCGGACGACGGCGGCGCCTCCGCCGCCCGCGCCGGCTCGTTGGCCCGGGCCGCGCTGGCGGTGGGCCTGGTCCCCGTGATCGCCGGGTTCCTCGTGCACCTGCGCGCCGAGTGGCGGGAGGACGCGCCCCTCGCCGCGGCGGTGCTGGCAATGCTCACCCTCGACCTCGCCGGCGTCGTCGGTGGCGGCCAGTACTGGAGGGACTACCTCTTCCCGCTCCTGGTCCCGGTCGCCCTGTGCGCCGCCGTCCTGGCGCGGCACCGCTCGGCGCGTGGTCTGGCGATGCGCGGCGTGGTGCTGGGCATGGTGATCTCGAGCGTGGTCTCGCTCGGTTGGTGGGCCGTCGAGAACGTCGCGACCGAGCGGCCGCCCGCCGACAGCACGACCACGGGCGCCGCCATCGCCGGCGCGGCGGGCCCTGGGGACACCCTCACGGTCTTCGGTGGGCAGCCGAACCTGCAGTACGCGAGCGGGCTCGACCCCGTCTACCCCTACCTGTGGAGCCTGCAGATGCGCGTGCTCGACCCGGACTACCGCGAGCTCGAGAAGCTGTTGCGCAGCGACGACGCACCCGAGTGGCTGGCGCAGTGGGTCGGCTTCAGCGCCTGGGGCCAGGACGAGGCGGGCGAGCGGCTGCGGCTCGCGGTGGAGTCGCGGTACGTCCTCCACGGCCCGGCCTGCGGCGAGCACCGCGTGTGGCTGCGGGCCGACGTCGAGCGCCCGGCGCTCACCCCCGACTGCACCGGCGGCGACTGAGCCTCGGGTCGGCACCCGCGGGGTTGCCGCCGCACCATCCACGCCGGCCAGGCGGCTCCAGACGGAGCGACCGTTTCCCCGTGCGCGGGCGCCCGCTCTGGGATCGTGGGCGCATGGGAACGGTCCAGGCGCCGGTCGACCCGACCCCGCGCCGGCCCGCCGCGTTCCTCGAGAGGGGGCCGGCCCACCTCCGTCCCCGGATCGGCCGCTGGGTGCGGGCGCGCCACCTCGTCCCCGCGGTCGCGCTCGCGGCCTTCCTCCTGCGCCTGCCCGGGCTGACCCAGCCGTTCTCCCCGGACGAGTCGGGCTTCCTGCTGGTGGCCCGCAGCTGGTCGCCCGAGCCCGGCAGCCTCTACGGGCCGTTCTTCGTGGCGCGACCGCCGGAGCTGATCGCCCTGGTCCGCGTGGCCGACGCGGTGGCGGGCCCCTACGCGCTGCGGGTGCTGGGGGCCGTCTGCGCCGGGCTGGTCGTGCTGCTCGCCGCGGCGACCGCGCGGCTCGTCGCGGACGACCTCGCCGCCCGGTGGACGGCGCTGGCGGTCGCGGCGCTCTGCGTCAACCCGCTCATCGGGACCGTGGCCGTCAAGAGCGGGATGCTGGCGCTGCCCCTGCTGATGCTGGGCGTGTGGGCGGCGCTGGTCGCCCTGCGGCGCGGGGCACCAGGCTGGGCGCTGCTCTCCGGCCTGGCCAGCGGCCTGGCGGTCGGGCTCAAGCAGAACTACGGCGGCAGCCTCGTCTTCGCGCTCGTGCTGATCGCAGCCTCCGCAGCCGCACGGCAAGGCCCCGACGAGAGCCGGCGACTCGGCAGGCTCGCCGCCGCCGTCCTCGCGGGCTTCCTGGTGCCCGCCGCGGTGACGGTCGGCTGGGCGCTCTCGGCCGGTGTCCGGCTGGAGACCCTCTGGTACGCGGTCGCCGGCTTCCGCTCGGACGCCGCCGCGGTCCTGCTCGGCGACCCGGGGACGCGCGCGGACACCCTCGCCGTGCGGGCCCTGGCGGTCGGGCTGGTGCCGGTGATCGGGGGGTTCCTCGTGCACCTGCGGGCGGAGTGGCGCGAGGATGGCCCGCTGGTCACCGCCGTCCTCGCGATGCTCGCCGTCGACGTGGTCGGCGTGGTGGGCGGCGGTCAGTACCACCAGCACTACCTCTTCCCGCTGGTGGTGTCGGCCGCACTGTGCGTGGCGCTGCTGGCGAGGCGCCGGTCCGGTCGGGGCGTCGCCATGCGTGCGGTGGTGGTCGGGGCGGTGCTGTCGAGCATCGTCTCGATCGGCTGGTGGGCCTGGTCGGACGCGACCGGCAGGGTGGAGCACGACGCGGCCCGCACCGGTGCGGCCATCGCCCAGGCGGCCGCGCCCGGCGACACCCTGACGGTCTTCGGTGGGCGCGCCGACGCCCAGTACGCCAGCGGGCTCGAGCCGGTCTACCCCTACCTGTGGAGCCTGCCGATGCGGGTGCTCGACCCCGAGCTGCGCGAGCTCGAGGCGCTGCTCGCGGGCGACCACGCGCCCGAGTGGCTGGTGCAGTGGGCGAGCTTCGACGCGGGGTACGGCGAGCACGGCGAGCGGCTGCGTGAGGTCGTCGAGTCGCGGTACGTCGTCCACGGCCCCGCCTGCGGCGACCACCGCGTGTGGCTGCGCGCCGATGTCGAGCGCCCGGTGCTCACCCCCGACTGCACCGGCGGCGACTGACCGCGCCGACTCGGCGTGAACTTCCCAGAAACTCACGCCGCCTCGGCGTCGCCTCCTCGAGTCGGCGTGAACTTCCCAGAAACTCACGCCGCCTCGGCGGGAACCACGACGCCCCCGCACCCGGCGAGGGGTGCGGGGGCGTCGTCAGCGGTGCGACGAGCGGTTCAGCCTCAGTGGCCGTGCCCGTGACCGTGCCCGTGGCCGGCCTCCTCGTCGTCCTCCTCCGGCTTGTCCACGATCAGCGTCTCGGTCGTGAGCAGCATGCCGGCGATCGAGGTCGCGTTGACCAGCGCGGAGCGGGTCACCTTGACCGGGTCGAGCACGCCCTGCGCCACCAGGTCGCCGTACTCGCCGGTGGCGGCGTTGTAGCCGTTGCCCACCCCGAGCTCGCGGACCTTGGTGGTCACGACGTAGCCGTTCTCGCCACCGTTCTCGGCGATCCAGCGCAGCGGCTCGTCGGCCGCCTTGCGGACCACGCGCACGCCCACGGCCTCGTCGCCGGTGAGGCCGAGGTCCTTGTCGAGGGAGGCGACCGCGTGCACCAGCGACGAGCCGCCGCCGGCCACGATGCCCTCCTCGATCGCGGCGCGCGTCGCGGAGACTGCGTCCTCGATGCGGTGCTTCTTCTCCTTCAGCTCCACCTCGGTGGCGGCGCCGACGCGGACCACGCACACCCCGCCGGCCAGCTTCGCGAGACGCTCCTGGAGCTTCTCGCGGTCCCAGTCGGAGTCGGTGTTCTCGATCTCGGCCTTGATCTGGTTGACCCGGCCCTCGACCTCCGACGCGTCGCCCGCGCCGTCGACGATGGTCGTGTCGTCCTTGGTCACCACGATGCGCCGGGCCTGGCCCAGCACCTCGAGCCCGACCTGGTCCAGCTTGAGGCCGACCTCGGGCGCGACGACCTGGCCCCCGGTGAGGGTCGCGATGTCCTGCATCATCGCCTTGCGGCGGTCACCGAAGGCCGGGGACTTCACCGCCACGGCGTTGAAGGTGCCGCGGATCTTGTTCACGACCAGGGTCGAGAGGGCCTCGCCCTCGACGTCCTCGGAGAGGATGAACAACGGCTTGCCCGACTGGATGACCTTCTCCAGCAGCGGCAGCAGGTCCTGGACCGCGGAGATCTTGCCCTGGTGCAGGAGGATGTACGGCTCGTCGAGGACGGCCTCCATGCGCTCCTGGTCGGTCACGAAGTACTGCGAGATGTAGCCCTTGTCGAACTGCATCCCCTCGGTGAACTCGAGGTCGGTGCCCAGGGTGTTGGACTCCTCGACCGTGATCACACCGTCCTTGCCGACCTTGTCGAAGGCCTCGGCGAGCAGGTCGCCGATGTGCTGGTCGCGCGAGGAGATGGTGGCGACCGAGGACATGTCCTCCTTGGTCTCCACCTCGCGGGCCGCGGCACGCAGCGCGTCACCCATGGCCTCCGACGCGGCGTCCATGCCGCGCTTGAGGCTCATCGGGTTCGCGCCTGCGGCCACGGCGCGCAGGCCCTCGTGGACCATGGCCTGGGCCAGCACGGTCGCGGTGGTGGTGCCGTCACCGGCGACGTCGTTCGTCTTGGTGGCGACCTCCTTGGTGAGCTGCGCCCCCAGGTCCTCGAACGGGTCGTCCAGCTCGATCTCGCGCGCGACGGTCACGCCGTCGTTGGTGATGGTGGGCGCGCCCCACTTCTTGTCGAGGACGACGTAGCGGCCCTTGGGGCCCAGCGTCACCTTGACGGCGTTGGCGAGGGCGTCGACACCGCGCTCGAGCGCGCGGCGGGCGTCCTCGTCAAACTCCAGGATCTTCGGCATCGGGTGTGATGCTCCTTCCGGTTACGGACGTGCAGGGGTCCGGAGCGCCCGCTCCGCGGCGTGCCGACCCGCCCACGGGGGACGGGTGTCGACGCGGCGCGGAGCCGGGCGCGTGCCGGGGGTGGGTCAGGAGACGACCGCGAGGACGTCGCGCGCCGAGAGGATCAGGAACTCGTCGCCGGCGTACTTCACCTCGGTGCCGCCGTACTTGCTGTAGATGACCTTGTCGCCCACGGAGACGTCCATGGGGATGCGCTCGTCGCCGTCCTCGTTGAACCGGCCGGGACCGACCGCCACGACCTCGCCCTCCTGGGGCTTCTCCTTGGCGGTGTCCGGGATGACCAGGCCGGAGGCCGTGGTCTGCTCGGCGTCGAGCGGCTTGACGACGATGCGGTCCTCGAGGGGCTTGATGTTGACCGACACGATGTCGACCTCCACTTTCCGTACATGCTGGCTGATGGTCGGGGTGACAGCAGCCGGGCGGTACGCCGTCGCGGGGGTCGTCCACCTGCTTGCCTGTCGCTGGCACACTCACGCGGAGAGTGCCAATGCGAAACTTAGCACTCGCCCAATCGGAGTGCCAACGACCTCCTCCCCCGCGTCCGGAGCCGCCCGGACCGGCGCTCTGCGAGGATCCCGGCCGTGGACGTCGACGCCTTCCGGTGGCTGCTCACCGAGCCCGGGGCGGAGCTGCTGGCGGTGGCCGCGCGGGCCTTGCGCGACGCCGGCGGCGACCCGGTGCGCGCCGCGGCCGGCGTACGCCGGCACGAGGCCGACCCGGACCGCGCCGCCGCGGCGCTGACCCAGGTGCGCCTGCGCGAGCGGGCCGAGGCCAAGCTCGGTCCGCAGGCTCACCGCTGGTGGTTGACGCCCGAGGGGTTGGAGCAGGCGACCGGACCGGCGGTGGCTCGGCACCGGGCCGGGCGGCTGGCCCGCCAGCTGGGTCTCGCCGGCGCTCCGCGCGTCGTCGACCTCGGCTGCGGCATCGGCGGCGACCTGGTCGCACTCGCCCGGGCGGGGCTGCGCGTGACCGGGGTGGACGTCGACCCGCTGCGCGTGGAGGTCGCCCGCGCCAACCTCGCGGCGCACGGGCTGGCGGGCGAGGTGCGCGTCGGGGACGCGGAGTCCGAGTCGGGGTGGGGGCCGCTCGCCGGATTCGCCGCGGCGTTCGCTGACCCGGCCCGCCGCTCGGCCCGCGGGCGCCAGCTCGATGCGGCGGGCTGGACTCCCCCGTGGCCCTTCGTGGCGGGGCTGCTCGACGGTTCGCGAGGTCCGGCGGCCGTCGTCAAGGTCGCGCCCGGGCTGCCGCACGCGATGGTCCCCGACGCCGCGGAGGCCGAGTGGGTCAGCACGCGGGGGGAGGTCAAGGAGGCGGCGCTCTGGTCGGCCGGCCTGGCCACGGCCCGGCGCCGAGCCACGCTGCTGGACGCCGACGGAACGGCCCGCAGCCTCACCGAGGCCGACGACCCCTACGACACAGCGACGCGGCCGGTGCGCCCGGTCGGCCGCTTCCTGCACGAGCCCGACGGCGCGGTGATCCGCGCCGGCCTGGTCACCGCGGTCGCGGCGACCGTCGGGGGCGGCCTCGTCGACGAGCACATCGCCTGGGTGACGACGGACGAGGCCGGGCGGAGCCCCTTCGCCCGGGCATACGAGGTGCTGGAGCAGCTGCCCTACCGCGAGAAGGCGTTGCGCGCCGCCCTGCGCGAGCGCGGGATCGGCCGGCTGGCGATCAAGACCCGGGGCGTGGACGCCGTCCCCGAGCAGCTGCGCAAGCGCCTCGCGCTCCGCGGTGACGACGAGGGCACGCTCGTGCTCACCCGGGTCGCGGGCACGGGTACGGCGCTGCTGGTGCGGCCGCTGGGCCGGGCGGGGTAGCCGGGGTGCCAGGCGACGGGCTCAGCCCCGGTCGCGCTCTGCGGCGATGGTGGTGTCGTCGCCGTGCCCGGGGTGGACGACGGTCTCGCCGGGCAGCGTGAAGAGCCGCGCGGCGATGGACTCCTTGATGACCTCCTCGTCGCTGTAGCTCCGGCCGGTGGCGCCGGGCCCGCCGTTGAAGAGCGTGTCCCCGGTGAAGACGCAGCCCAGGTCGGGCGCGTGCAGGCAGACGGCGCCAGGGGCGTGGCCCGGCGTGTGCAGGACCTGCAGCACCGTCCCGGCCACCTCGATCTGGCGCCCGTCGGCGAGGTCGACGTCCCACAGCTCGCCGCCCACCCCCGTGCCGTGGGTCAGCTCCCACAGCGGGCGGTCGGCGGGATGCAGCAGCACCGGTGCCGTCACGCGCTCGCGCAGCGCAGGGGCGACGCGGCAGTGGTCGTCGTGGGCGTGGGTGAGCACGACGGCCTTCACGGTCCGGTCGCCCACGACGCCGAGGATCGCGTCCACGTCGTGCGGGGCGTCGATCACCACGCACTCGCGCCCGTCGCCGACCACCCAGATGTTGTTGTCGACCTCGTGGGTCTCGCCGTCGAGGCTGAAGGTCCCCGCGACGACGCCGTGGTCCACGCGCAGCCCGCTCATCAGAAGACCACCACCGAGCGCAGCACGTCGCCGCGGTGCATCTTGTCGAAGGCCTCCTCGACGTCGCCGATCCCGATCTCCTCGCTCACGAACGCGTCGAGGTCGAGCCGGCCCTGGCGGTAGAGGTCGACCAGCATCGGGAAGTCCCGGCTGGGCAGGCAGTCGCCGTACCAGGACGACTTCAGCGCCCCGCCTCGGCCGAACACGTCGATCAGCGGCAGGTCGGGGACCGTCATGTCCGGCGTGGGCACCCCGACCAGGACGAGCGTCCCGGCCAGGTCGCGGGCATAGAACGCCTGCTTCCAGGTCTCGGGTCGACCCACGGCCTCGATGACCACGTCGGCGCCCTCGGCGCCCTCGTGGTACCCGGCGCAGATCTCCTTGATCCTCGTCACCGGGTCCTCGCCGGCGGCGTCGATCGTGTGCGTCGCGCCGAGGCCGGTGGCCCACTCGAGCTTGCGGCCGTCGACGTCCACCGCGATCACCGGAGAGGCCCCGGCCAGCGCCGCGCCCGCGACGGCCGCCGCGCCCACGCCGCCGCAGCCGATCACCGCGACCGACCGGCCGCGGGTCGCGCCGCCGGTGTTGATCGCCGCGCCGATGCCGGCCATCACGCCGCAGCCGAGCAGGCCCACGGCGGCGGCCCGCGCATCCGCGTCGACCTTCGTGCACTGCCCCGCGGCGACCAGCGTCTTCTCCGCGAAGGCGCCGATGCCGAGCGCGGGCGAGAGCTCCGTGCCGTCGGTGAGCGTCATCTTCTGGGTGGCGTTGTGGGTGGCGAAGCAGTACTGCGGGTCGCCGCGCCGGCAGGCCCGGCACTCGCCGCACACCGCGCGCCAGTTCAGGACCACGAAGTCCCCCGCCGCGACCTCGGTGACACCCTCGCCGACCGACTCGACGACCCCGGCCGCCTCGTGGCCCAGCAGGAACGGGAACTCGTCGTTGATCCCGCCCTCCCGGTAGTGCAGGTCCGTGTGGCAGACCCCGCAGGTCTGCACGCGCACCAGCGCCTCCCCCGGGCCCGGGTCGGGCACCCGGATCGTGACGAGCTCGACCGGTGCCCCCTTCGCCTTGCTCACGACTGCCGCGACCTCATGCATGGCGCCCACGCTAGTCAGCACCGGAGCGCGACACACCGCCCCGATGCAACCGATCTGCCCCCGATCGCGTCTGGGAGGGCGGAAGGATGGTGATCGGGATGCACGCCGCACCAGTCGAGGCGCCCCGGGAAGGAGGCGTCGTGTCCGGGACCGGACGCCGGCAGCGCGCCGCGCAGACGGCCGACGCCTCCGGGCGGCCGGCGGCCGACGACTTCGCCGCCTACATGCGGGCACGGCAGCCGAGCCTGCTGCGCACGGCGTACCTGCTCACCGGCGACCGGCACGCGGCCGAGGACCTCGTGCAGACCGCGCTGGCCAAGCTCTTCCTCTCCTGGGACCGGGTCCGCGACCGCGAGGCGCTGGACGGCTACGTGCGCCGGATCCTGGTCAACGAGCACCGCTCCGCATGGCGCCGCGCCTGGCGCAGGCTGGAGCGCAGCACCGACACGGTGCCCGAGCAGGAGCCACACCACGACGCCTACGACGACGGCAGCCGCGCCGCCCTCTGGGACGCCGTCCGCTCGCTGCCGCCGAAGCAGCGCGCCGTCGTCGTCCTGCGCTACTACGAGGAGCTCGGCGAACGCGAGATCGCCGACCTGCTCGGGATCTCCCCCGGAACCGTGAAGTCCCAGGCCAGCCGCGCGCTGGCCACCCTGCGCGAACGCGCACCGCAGGCCCTGCAGGCCTACGCCGACCCCACCGCCCCACACGTCGACCCCGACCGGGGCCGCGAGGAGGACCGATGAACCGCCACGACGACACGGAGCCGCTGCGCCAGGCGCTGCACGAGCGGGCCGAGACGCTGCACGACGCACCCGTGACGCTGGACGAGGTGCGTTCCCGTGCGGGCGGCATCCGCCGGCGCCGCCGGATCGCCGCCGGCGTCGGCGCCCTCGCCGTGGTCGCGGTGCTGGCGCCGGTCGGCCTCGCGACGATGGTCGGCGGCGACCCCGCCGACCGGTCGCCCGTGGCCACCGACGCGAACGGGGGCGGCGACGCGACGGCGGGCGCGGGCCTGGCGCACCTGGTCGACGGGCGCATCGTCCGCGCCGACGGGACGTCCTTCCGCCCGCAGGTCGACGGCACGCCGTTCGCCTTCGCCCCGCTGGGCGACGGCCGCTGGGTCGTCCAGACCTACGACGAGCAGTCGCCCTCGGGCACCGGCATCTGGGTGCTCGACGAGCAGGGCGCGGTGCTGCAGGAGTACGCCGGCTCCGAGAGCCCCATCACCACCGCCGACGACGGTGAGCGGGCCGTGGGCTGGATCGACCGGGACGGTGGGGTGCGGGTCCTGCAGGCGGGGTCCGACCGCCCGGTCCAGGTGGGCGACGGCACCGCCGACACCGAGCTGATCGAGGTCCGCGGCGACTGCGCCGCGCAGTCCGGCTGCGAGGTCCTGGAGGAGACCTCCGGGCGCTCGGGGAGGCGCATCGCGCGGGTCGCCGGGGGCGGGTCGCAGCCCTTCCTGGACGACGTCTTCGAGTCGCTCAGCGACGTCTCGCCGGACGGCAGGCTGGCCGCGGGCACCGTCTCCGTGGACGAGGCGGCCGCCGAGTCCTGCAGTGGCGTCTACGACCGCGACGCCGGGCGCATGCTCTGGGAGACCTGCGACGCCTCGGGGCTGACCTTCTCCCCCGACGGCGCGCTGGTCCTCGGGGTCGACCCCTTCCTCGACGGGGCCAACCACACGCTCAACATCGTGCTCGACGCCCGCGACGGCGCGGTGGTCGACGAGCACCGCGGCACCCTCTACGACGAGCAGTGGGAGTCGGCGAGCACCTGGCTGAGCGTGGCGGGCACCGACGCCGGACAGTCGCGGATCGTGCGCCACACCGTGGGCGGCGGGACCGAGGAGGTCGCCGGCCCGGTGGACGACGAGATCCCGTCCCTGGCGGCCTACCAGCTGCAGGTCCGCTGAGGAGCCTCACGCCACGACGTGGGTGATCGGCTGCGAGGAGTCGGCGGGCAGGTCGAGCGCCGACGGCGCGCGGTCGCGCGCCACCAGCTCGGCGCCGAGCGCGGCCACCATGGCCCCGTTGTCGGTGCACAGGCCCGGCCGCGGCACCCTGATGCTCACGCCGAGGCGCTCGCCGCGCTCCTCGGCGAGCGCCCGGAGCCGGGAGTTCGCGGCCACGCCGCCGCCGATCAGCAGGTCCTCGATGCCCTGGTCGGCCGCGGCGTCCAGCGCCTTGCGGACGAGCACGTCGCACACCGCCTCCTGGAAGCTCGCGGCGACGTCGGCGACCGGGACCGGCTCGCCGGCCCGCTCCCGGGCCTCGACCCACCGGGCCACCGCGGTCTTGAGGCCGGAGAAGGAGTAGTCGAAGCGGTGGCGCTCGAGGTCGCGGCGCGAGGTCAGCCCGCGGGGGAAGTCGATGGCCACCTGATCGCCCTCCCGCGCGGCGCGGTCGATGTGGGGGCCGCCGGGGAACGGCAGCCCGAGCACCCGGGCGACCTTGTCGAAGGCCTCCCCCGCCGCGTCGTCGATCGTCGCGCCGAGCGGTTCGACGCCGGTGGTGATGTCCTCGATCCGGAGCAGGTTGGAGTGACCCCCCGAGACCAGGAGCGCCACGCAGGGCTCCGGCAGCGGCCCGTGCTCGAGCTGGTCGACCGCGACGTGGGCGGCCAGGTGGTGCACGCCGTAGAGCGGCTTGCCGAGGCCCAGCGCGAGCGCCTTGGCGGCCGCCACGCCGACGAGCAGGGCGCCGGCCAGGCCGGGGCCGCTCGTGACCGCGACCGCGTCGACGTCCTCGAGGCGCACGCCGGCCTCGTCCGCGGCGCGCTCCACGGTGGGCACCATCGCCTCGAGGTGGGCGCGGCTGGCCACCTCGGGCACCACGCCGCCGAAGCGGGCGTGCTCCTCGACGCTGCTGGCGATCGCGTCGGCGAGCAGGACGCGCCCGCGGACGATCCCGACCCCGGTCTCGTCGCAGGAGGTCTCGATGCCGAGCACGAGCGGACCGTCGTCGCGCGCTGCTCCCGTCCCGCCCATGGGGCCATTCTCGCGCCGGGTCGGTGCTCCGGGCCAAGCGGGTCACGACACCGGCGCATCCTCGGCCAGCGGCAGGCGGACGACGTACGCGTCGTCGCCGTCGCGGTAGTAGCGCGGCCGCGTGTCGATCAGCTCGCCGCCCGCGGCGCGGTAGCAGGCGAGGGCGCCGGTGTTGCGGCTCGCGACCTCGAGCAGCAGCCGGTCCGCGCCGCCCTCGCCGGCGAACCGGCGCGCCCCGTCGAGCAGCGCCGTCGCGACGCCGCCGCGCCGAAACCCAGGGTCGACGCCGATGCGCAGCAGGTCGGCGACGTCGCCGGCGACGAAGACGACGGCGTACCCCGCGACCTCGCCCGCGACCTCCGCGACCAGGAGCCCGCGGCTGGGGCCGCCGTCCTCGCCGCGCAGCGACGCCTCGTCCCAGGCCTCCTCGCGGAAGCAGGCCACGTCGAGGGCCGCCACCCGCTCGAGGTCACCCGTCGTCGCGGGCCGGACCGTGATCGGGGTCGCCGTCACGAGACCGGCTTGCGAGCACCGGGCGCCGCGGCGTCGGGACGGCGCAGGTAGAGCGGGTCGGGGTCGGTGACCTCGGCGTGCTCGCCGACGACGGTGCGGGCGAGCCAGCCGGCGCTGGGGCGCGTCGGCCCGGCGGGGTGCGGGAAGGCATCCGGGTAGAGCAGGGCGCCCTCGCCGACGACCGGCGCGTCGCTCCCCGCCTCCGCGGGGCGGTGCACGGCGGGGCCCTCGATCCGGATGGCGCCCCCGTCGTAGGAGGCGAGGTAGACCTCCTTGCGGCGGGCGTCCGTGGCGACCAGGAAGCTGCCCTCCACCGAGCCGGTCGCGACCGCCTCGACGGCGAGCACGTCGAGGGTGCACACGCCGTAGACGGGGATGCCGAGCACGTGCGCCAACATCCGCGCGGTGACGAGGCCGACGCGGAGGCCCGTGAAGGGCCCGGGTCCGGTGCCGACCGCGATGGCCGTCAGGTCGAGCCGGCCGGCGCCCGCGTCGGCCAGTGCCTGCTCGATCGCGGGTGCCAGCTGCTCGCCGTGCCGCAGGGGTCTCTCACCCGAGCGCTCGGCCACCACGTCGGTCCCGTCGTGCACGGCGACGGTGACCAGCGGGGTGGCGGTGTCGAGGGCGAGCAGCACCCCCCGAGCCTAGGCCGGGCTCGCGCTCGTCCGGTGAGCGACCAGCACCCAGGAAGCTCGCGACCACGAGCGCGCCGGGACTGGGAGGATCGCGCCATGGCCGAGACCGCCCCCGGCGCCCCGGGCGTCACGCTGCGCTGGGCGACGCCCGGCGACGCGGCGGCCGGGTCCGCGCTGCACCGCGCGTGCTGGCGGGAGTCGTACGCCTCGATCGTCGACCCCGGCCTGCTGGAGGCGCAGCTGCGCGATGCCCTCTCGTGGGAGCAGCGCTGGGCGCGCCCGGGCCCGGATCGCCCCCCACGGATGGTCGCCGAGGTCGGTCCCGGCCCGGATGCGGGCGAGCTCGTGGGCTTCGCCGTGGCCGGGCCGGGCCGGCACGAGGGCGACAGCGAGGTGGAGCTCTACGGCCTCTACGTCCTTCAGGCCTGGCACGGCACGGGCCTGGGTCACGCGCTCCTCGACGCGGTGGTGCAGCCGGGACCGTGCTGCGCGTGGGTTCTCGAGGACAACGCGCGCGCCCGCTCCTTCTATGGCAAGCGCGGCTTCACCGAGCTCACCGGGCGCCGGCGCTTCGACCCGCTCGACGCGTGGGAGGTCCGGCTGCAGCGCGGCTGACGGCCGGAAGTTCACGCCGGCTCGGCAGGGCGAGAGGCCCAGTCGGCGTGAGCTTCCACCCAGAAGGCGGAAACTCACGCCGACTGGGCGAGGGCGCGAATCCGGGCGTCGAGGTCCCGGCGTCCCGCGCGGTCGACCCGCACCTCGACCACCTCGACGCCACCGGTCGGCGAGGCCAGCAGCGCCTCGAGCTCGGGCAGCGAGTCGGCCCGCAGGTAGGGCGTGCGGGTCGCGGCGCACAGCGCCGCCAGGTCCACGCCGTGCGGCGTCCCGAAGAGCCGCTCGAAGGAGGCGCTGCGCTCCGGCTCCCCCGGCTCCAGGGTCGCGAAGATCGATCCGCCGTCGTCGTTGACCACCACGAGCGTCAGGTCGGGCCGCGGCTCGTCGGGCCCGAGCACCAACCCCCCGGCGTCGTGCAGGAACGTCAGGTCCCCCAGCAGCGCCAGGTTGCGGGTGCCGTGCGGCCGACCGAGCGCGGCCCCGATCGCGGTCGAGACGGTGCCGTCGATCCCGGACAGCCCCCGGTTGGCGATCACCTTGCGGCGGTCACCGACGGCGTACGGCGCCACCATCAGGTCGAGGTCGCGCACCGGGTTCGAGGCTCCCACGACCAGCAGCCCGCCCGGGGGGACGGCGCGGCTGACCGCCCCGGCGACCTCGTACGGCGTGATGCCCGGCTCCGCGCCCAGCAGCGCGTCGAGGCGGACGCCGAGCTCGGCGTCCGCGGCCCGCCACGCCTCCAGCCAGGCGGGGTCGTGCTCACCCGCGACCTCGACCCGGGCGCTCGGCAGCCGGTGGTCGACCGCGAACGGCCGCTCGGGCCACGCGCCCCGCCCCGGGGTCGACCAGACCTCGACGTCCCCGCGCGCCAGCAGCCGGGAGACGGGTCGCGACAGCGTGGGGTGCCCGCAGACGACCACCCGGCGGACGGCCTGGCCGAGCGGGCCGTCGAGCAGCAGGCGGTAGCCGCGGATCGCGTGATCACCGGTCCGGGAGCCGCTGGTGGGCTCGGCGAGCAGCGGCCACCCGGCCGCCTCGGCGAGCACGCGGGCGGGGGGGCCCGCGTCGTCGCCGGCGACCACCACCGTCGGCGGGCCCTGCGCGAGCGCCGGGACGGTGCCGCAGGCGGCGGCCTCGTCGGGGACGTGCTCGACGTGCTCCTCCTGGGGTCCGTGCGCGCCGCGCCCGGCCGGCGCCGTCGGCGGGTCCGGCAGCGGGTCCCAGGGCCCGTCGGGCACGAGCGGCTCGTCGAGCGGCACGTTCAGGTGCACGGGCCCGTGCTCGGACGCCGGCCCGTCGAGCGCCGCCGGGCCGTCGACGTCGACCGTGGCCACGAGCCGCCCGAAGACCCCGACCTGGTCGGTGGTCTGGTTCGCGCCGGTGCCACGCATGCGGGCCGGGCGGTCCGCCGTCAGGACCCACAGCGGGAGGCCGGCGTGCGCGGCCTCGAGCACGGCCGGGTGCAGGTTCGCGACCGCGCTCCCCGACGTGCACACGACGGCCGCGGGCGCCCCCGTCCGGCCCAGCCCGACCGCGAGGAACCCCGCCGAGCGCTCGTCGATCCGGGTGTGCAGCCGGACCAGCCCGCCCTCGGCGGCCTCCCACGCGGCGTACGCGAGCGGAGCGCTGCGCGAGCCCGGCGCGACGACCACGTCGCGCACGCCGTGCCGCAGCAGGGTCTCCAGCACGGCGCGGGCGGTGCGGGTGGCGCTCATGGGGACCCATCCTCGCGCGACCATGCGGAGCCGGCGACCCGCTCCAGCCGCTCCCGCCACCACGCGGCGCGCTCCGCCGCCGGCGCCAGGCGCGCCAGCGCCCCGGGGTCGGGCGCCGGGCGCCGCAGCCCGAGCGCGCCGTCGACCGGCAGCAGCGGCTCGGCGGCCACGTCGTCGGCCAGCAGCTGCACCGTCGCGAGGCCGCAGGCGTGCGGCAGCTCGGGCAGGGCGGCCGCCAGCGCCACGCCGGCCGCGATGCCGACCGAGGTCTCGACGGCCGACGAGACGACCACCGGCATCCCGAGGTCCCCGGCGATCCGCAGGCAGGCGCGCACCCCGCCCAGCGGCTGCACCTTGAGCACGGCGACGTCCGCGGCCTCGAGGTCGCGCACGCGGTAGGGGTCGGCCGCCCGCCGGATCGACTCGTCGGCCGCGACGGGCACGTCGACGCGACGGCGCACCGCCGCGAGCTCCTCGACGCTGGCGCAGGGCTGCTCGACGTACTCCAGCCCCGCGGCGGCCCGGTCCAGCGCCGCGACGGCCAGGGCGGCACCGTCGACGTCCCAGGCACCGTTGGCGTCCACCCGCAGGGCGCCGCCGGGTCCGAGCGCATCGCGCACCGCCTCGACGCGGGCGACGTCGTCGGCGAGCGTCTGCCCGGGCTCGGCGACCTTGACCTTGGCCGTGCGACAGCCGCCGCGCGCGACGAGGTCGTGCGCCCGCTGGGGGTCGGTGGCCGGGACGGTCACGTTGACGGGGACCGTGTCGCGCACGGGCGGGGGCCAGCCGTCGGCGATCGCCTCTCGCGCGCAGGCCAGCCAGGGCGCGGCGACCTCGTCGTCGTATTCCGCGAAAGGGCTCCACTCCCCCCAGCGGCCGGTCGCCGGGTCGTGCAGCAGCACCCCCTCGCGGCTCGTCAGGCCGCGGAACCGCAGCCGCAGCGGCACGTCGAAGGGGTGCAGCTCGAGCCCCCGCGGCCCGGCCCCGCTCACCCGCCGTCACCGGCCAGCCGCAGCAGCGCCCGGCGGTCGGGCTTGCCGGTCTCCAGCAGCGGCAACGCGTCGAGCACGCGCACCTCCCGCGGTGCCCAGGCCCGCGGGTGCTCCGCGCCGACCCAGTCTCGGGCCTCCTCGAGCGAGAGCGCGCCGACCACGAACGCCACGAGCCGCCGGCCCCACTCCTCGTCCGGGACGCCGAGCACCTCGGCCGCGGCCACCCCGGGGTGCGCGCGCAGCCGGGCGGCGACCGCCGGGCCGGGCACGTTCACGCCGCCGCTGACGACCACGTCGTCCACGCGTCCGAGCACGGTGAGCCGCCCGTCCGCGTCGAGCACGCCCGCGTCGGCGGTGCGGAACCAGCCGTCCGCGAGCACCTCGGCGGTCAGCGCCGGGTCGCCCTCGTAGCCCGAGAACAGCACCGGCCCGGCGATCCGGATCCGCCCCGCCTCCCCGACCTCGAGCGCGACCCCGTCGAGCGGCAGGCCGTCGTAGACGCAGCCACCCGCGGTCTCGCTCGCGCCGTAGGTCGCGACCACCCGCACGCCCGCGGCCGCGGCCCGCTCGCGCAGCGCCGGGTCGACCGGCCCCCCGCCGAGCAGCACGGAGCGCAGCCTGCGCAGGGCCGAGGCCGCCCCCGGGTCGTCGAGCCAGCGGTGCAGCTGGGTCGGCACCAGCGAGGCGAAGGCCGGACCGTCGTCCGGCCCCACGGCCTCCACCGCGGACGCCAGCGACGGATGGTCCTCGAGCGCGACCGGCGGGCGGCCCGCCAGCAGCGAGCGCACCGTCACCTGCACGCCGGCGACGTAGGACGGCGGCAGCGCCAGCAGCCAGCGGCCCTCGGCGCCGAGCCTGGCCGCCGTGGCGCGCGCCGAGGCGAGCACGGCCTCCCGGCGGAGCAGCACCCGCTTCGGGAGTCCCGCGGAGCCGGAGGTCTCGACCACCAGCGGCTGCGGGTCGGCCGCTGCGAGCCACTCCTCCAGCGCCCGGGCGACCTCGTTCGGCGTGCCGTGCACGGGGCGCAGGTGGTCCACCCGCCCGAGGCTAGCGGGGGGCCCGCCTGCTTGAATCCCGCCCGTGCCCACGCCCCAGGAATGGCTCGCCGGCGCGCGTCCGCGCACCCTCCCGGCCGCCCTCGCGCCCGTCCTCGCCGGCACCGGAGCGGCGGCGCACGCCGATGTCGCGGTGGCCTGGAAGGCCCTGCTCGCTCTCGTGGTCGCGCTCGCCCTCCAGGTCGGCGTCAACTACGCCAACGACTACTCCGACGGCCTCCGCGGCACCGACACCGACCGGGTCGGCCCGCTGCGCCTGGTGGGCTCGGGCCTGGCCGAGCCCAGCGCCGTGCGGCGGGCGGCGTTCCTGTCGTTCGGCGTCGCCGCCCTCGCCGGCCTGGTCCTGGCCGCGACCACCGCGTGGTGGCTGGTGCTGGTCGGCCTCGCGTGCTTGCTGGCGGCGTGGTTCTACACCGGCGGGTCGCGGCCCTACGGCTACCTGGGCCTCGGCGAGGTGATGGTCTTCGTGTTCTTCGGCCTCGTCGCCGTCACCGGCACCGCCTTCGTGCAGGCGGGGCCCGAGCGCGGGACGGACGGCGACCTCCTCGGGCCCGCGCTCGTGGCGGCCATCGGGGTCGGGGCCCTGGCGTGCGCCATCCTCGTGGCCAACAACCTGCGCGACATCCCCACCGATCGCGTGTCGGGCAAGCGCACCCTGGCGGTCCTGCTCGGCGACGCGCACACCCGGTGGCTCTACGCCGAGCTGGTGGGGCTGGCGCTGCTCGCCAGCCTGGCGCTGGCGCTCACCACCACGCCGTGGGCCCTGCTGTCGCTGGCGTTCCTGCTGCCGGCCGGCCGGGCGGTGCGCCGCGTGCTGGTGCTGCGCGCGACCGGGCGGGCCCTGGTGCCGGCGCTCGCCGCGTCCGGTGGCGCCGAGCTGCTGTACGGCGTGGGGCTGGGCCTCGGGCTCGCGCTGGGCTAGCCCCGCTCAGTCGCTGCGCCGGGGACCGATCAGTCCTCGTCCTCGTCCTCGGCGGCGCGGCGCTTCGCGATCGCCTGGCCCACCCGCTGCGCCCGGCGGTCGACCTTCGAGGCGAAGGCCTGGCGCTGCCCGTCCAGCAGGTACCACGACCCCACGCCGGAGACGAGGAAGGCGATCAGCAGCGGCGGCAGGATCGGCAGGTCTCCGCCCGTGGCGAGCAGCCAGATGCCGGCGACGACGGCGAACGCGGCCGCGAGCAGGCCCAGCCGCAGCCCGGTGTAGATCGCGAACTCCTTCACGCACCCAGCGTACGGCGCTGGGCGCCATGGTTAGGCTGGTGGGGTGCTGAAGTTCGTGCTCGTGGCCGTGGTCTTCGCGGTCGCGGTCTACCTCGTGATCCGGGTGATCCAGCGGCGGGGCCTCAGGGGCCCCGAGGGACCGGCCGGCGGCACACGGCGCCCGCCCCCGCGCCCGCTCGGCCCCGACGACGACCCGGACTTCCTCTGGGACCTCGACAAGCGCAAGCGCCACCCGCGCAAGAGCGACGACGACTCCGGCGGCTCCTGAGCCCGGGTCGCCGGACCGCCCGCTGCTCCACCGCCTGCTACTCCACCGCCTGCTGGTCCGCGGCCCGCTCCCCGACGACCTGCACGACGGCCGGGGCCGGCGCGGCGTAGGAGTGCTGGCTCGTGGACGAGAAGTAGTTGATCCCGATGAAGTTGAACCAGAGCGTGGCCAGCCCCAGCAGCGCGAGCCAGGCCGCGTTGCGGCCGCGCCAGCCGGCCGTCGAGCGCGCGTGCAGGTAGGCGGCGTAGACCACCCAGGTGATGAAGGCCCAGACCTCCTTGGGGTCCCAGTTCCAGTACGACGCCCAGGCCTGGTGCGCCCAGATCGGACCGGTGACGAGGACGGCGAAGGTCCACACCGGGAAGGCGAAGGCGTGCATCCGGTAGGCCACCCGGTCCAGCACGGCCGGGGCCGGGACGCGGGCCAGGTAGCCGGCGGGTGTCTCGCCGCGGCGCGCCCGCCGCTCCTGCACGAGGAACAGCGCCGAGCAGAGGCCGCCGATGGTGAAGCCGCCGGTGGCGATCACGGCGCTCACGACGTGGATCACCAGCCACGGTGAGTTCAGCGCCTCCGACAGCGGCGCCACCGGCTCGTAGAGCCAGATCACGGCGACCATCAGGAGGGCCAGCACGAAGCCGACGACCAGCGGCGCCATCCAGCCCAGCGCAAAGCGCCGATGGGCGACGAGGTAGATCAGGGCGACCATGAAGGTGCCCGAGAGCGTGAACTCGTACATGTTGCCCCACGGCACGCGGGCCGGGTCGGCCGCGAGGCCCCGCGCGACCAGCGCGACCAGCTGGATCGCGGCGGCGACCACGGTGAGCGCCACGCCGATCCGGCCGACCAGCGCCGCCCGGTCGCCGTCCCCGGACGTCGTCGGCGGCTCGGCGCCGGACCCGCGCGGAGCACCGGAGCCGCCGCCCGCACCGACGGGCACACCGGCGGGCACGGGCACCGCGGCGGCGGGCAGGCGGCGCAGGGCGCTCCACTCGACCAGGTGCGCGAGCAGGGCCAGGAAGTAGACCAACCCGCACGCGGCGACCGCCTGGTTGCTCAGCGTCTCCCACGCCTGCTGGGTCACGAGTCCTCCTCGGTTGCGGTGCGGTCGACGCGACCGGCGGGTCGCAGGGCTCGCGCGATCTCGTCGAGCTCCGCGGCGACGTCCCCGCCGCCGGAGCGGTCGAGGCCGGCGACCTCCACCAGTGTGCCTGCCCCCTCGTCACCGGCTCCCCGGCGGGCCCGGACCCAGACGCGGCGCGGCCGGATGAACAGCGAGCCGAGCAGCCCGACCAGGGCCAGCACGACCCCGCCGAGCGCGACCAGCTTGCCGGGGCTCTTGCTCACCTGGAGCCGGTTCCAGCGCTCCACGCCGTTGAAGGTGACGGTCCCGGCGGCGTCGGGCAGCTGGACGGTCTGCCCCTGTTGCAGGTCGACGCGGAACATCGAGCCGTCCGGCTTCTCCAGGCGCTCCACGCCCTCCTTGCGCAGCTCGTAGACCGACTGCGGCGTGCCGTCGTCGAGCCCCAGGTCGCCGGCGTAGGCCAGCATCGACAGCGTCGGGTTGCGCAGCTCGCCGGAGAAGTTCGCCGGGTCGCCGTCGACCTTGACGTAGGAGGGGAAGAACAGCCCCTCCAGCGCGATCTCGCGGGGTTCCGCGGAGGGCGCCTTGACCACGCCGAACGACCGGAAGCTCGGGTCCTCGGGCAGGAAGACCGTCGGGCCGTCGTAGGCCACGTCGCCGTTGCCGTCGCGGATCGTCACGTCGGGGGCGTAGCCGTGGCCGATCAGGAAGACCTCGGTGCTCCCGATCGAGAGGGGGTGGTTCACCTTCAGCTCGTACTCCTGCTCCCGGGCCCCCGGCTCCGCGCGGTAGCGCAGCTGCGAGACGAACCCGCGCGCCGTGCCGGCGCCGGGCCCCTCGCGCAGCCACTCGACCTCGAAGTCGTCGATGGAGAAGGTGAAGGGCTCCATCTTGTCGGGGTCGAAGAGGCTGCCGGGGACGAAGTCGTCATAGAAGGTGGGCAGGTTGGTGAAGCCCTGATCCTCGTCGACCATCACGATCACGCCGCCCTTGTAGCCGAGCAGGCTGCCCACGGCGAAGCCCACCAGCGCCACCAGCACGGCCACGTGGAAGAGCAGGTTGCCGGCCTCGCGCAGGTAGCCGCGCTCGGCGGAGACCGCGTCGCCCGGGCGCCCCTCGGCCCCGGCGGCCACGACGCGGAAGCGGCGGCGGCGCAGCACCCGCGCCGCCCGCTCGAGCACGGCGTCCGGCTCCTCCTGGGTGGTGTACGACGTGTGGTCGCCCAGGCGCTCCAGCCGTCGCGGGGCGGTGGGGGGGCGCTGCCGCAGGCCGCGGAGATAGACCCGCGTGCGGGGCAGGATGCACCCGACGAGCGAGACCATCAGCAGGAGGTAGATCGCCGAGAACCACGGCGAGTCGTAGACCGAGAAGAGCCCGAGGCGGTCGTAGACGGGCGTGAGCGTGGGGTGCTCGGCGCGCCAGGCCGCCACCGCCTGCGAGTCGACGCCCGACTGCGGGATCACCGAGCCCGGGATCGCCCCGAGCGCGAGCAGGAGCAGCAGCACCAGCGCGGTGCGCATGGAGGTGAGCTGGCGCCAGGCCCAGCGCAGCAGCTCGCCGGGCCTGAGCTCGCCGGGGCGGCGCCCGGGGGACTGCGGCGGGTCCAGCGGGCGCGTGTCGGCGCCCGGCCGGCCCGGTGCCGCCTCCGCCCGGCCGGGCGGGGCGGGGCCCTTGCTGGTCACACGCTCACCTCGTAGCCGGAGATCAGGCGCACCTGGAGCCAGGTGACCATGGCGTCCCACCAGCCGGTGACGAGCAGGAGGCCGACCGCCACGAGCATCAGGCCGCCGAACCGCATCACCCAGAGCTGGTGCCGGCGCACCCAGCCGACCGCACCGAGCGCGCGCCGGTAGGCCAGCCCCGCGAGGATGAACGGCACACCGAGGCCGAGCGCGTAGACCCCGGCGAGCACGGCGCCGCGCGCCGCGGTGGCCTCGCTCAGCGAGAGCGTGTAGATCGCGCCGAGCGTCGGACCGATGCAGGGCGTCCAGCCCAGGCCGAAGAGGAAGCCGAGCAGCGGCGCGGCGCCGAGCCCGACCGCCGGCACGGTGTGCACCCGCCAGTCGCGCTGCAGCAGCGGCACGAGGCCCGCGAAGGCCAGGCCGAGCACGATGACCACGACGCCCAGGACGACGGTGATCGTCCGCTCCCAGTCGAGCAGGAAGCTGCCGACGGCGCCGAAGACGCTGCCGATCACGACGAAGACCGCGGCGAACCCGAGCACGAAGAGCACCGAGCCCGCGAGCATCCGGCCGCGCTGCCGGTCGGCCTCGCCTGCCGCGAGATCGGCACCCGAGAGCCCCGTGGCATAGGAGAGATAGCCGGGCAGCAGCGGGAGCACGCAGGGGCTGAAGAAGGAGACCAACCCCGCCACCAGGGCCACCGGCAGCGCCAGCGCCAGGGAGCCCGACGCCGCGGTCTCGCGGAACCAGTCACCCATCGGAGGCGCCCGCCGCGTCCGCGGGCTCGGTCCCGTCCGGGTCGGCCTGCGCAACCAGGTCGTCGAGCAGCGTGGTCACGGTCCTCCGGGAGGGCAGGTCGCCGAGGATCACCGCGGCGACCCGGCCCTCGCCGTCCAGCAGCACCAGCGAGGGGACGGCGCGCGGCCGCGGGCCCCCGTCGAAGGCGAGCAGCTCGCTGCCGTCGGCGGAGTAGAGCGAGGGATAGGGCAGGTCGTGCTCGCGCTGGAAGGCCAGGGAGTCGGCACGCCGGCCGTCGTTCTTGATGGCGATGCCGAGGAACGACGCCCGACCGTCGTACTCGCGCGCGATCCCGGCGAGCACGGGCGCCTCCTTCACGCACGGCGCGCACCACGGGCCCCACACGGGGACGGCCACGGGTTGCCCGCGCAGGTCGGCCAGCGAGGCCTCCTCGCCGTCGACGGTCTCGCCGGAGACCTCCACCGGGTCGCCGCGGTCCGCGCGGGCCACCTGAGTCACCTGGCCATCGGCGGAGACGTAGCCCTTGCCGCCGCTGTCCTGCATGGAGGTGCAGCCTGCGAGCGCCAGGGCGGCAGCGAGGGCCAGGGCTGCGCCGGGCAGGGCGGCCGGTGACCCGAGGCGACCGCGTCCGACGGGCCGCATCAGCTCGACTCCTCCGGGGGTGCCCCACCCGCGGAGAAGGGTGTCTCGCGGTCCCGGACGGGGATCAGGTCGCCCGCCGGCTCGGAGTAGGAGACGCGCACCAGCTCGTCGTCCTCGAAGTGCAGCGAGGTCAGCGAGCACAGCGTGCACTGGCGGCGGCGGGGGTCGTGCAGGAACGAGCGGTCCTCGACACACAGTCGGGTGGCCCAGATCGGGAGCTGGTGGGAGACCACGATCGCCTCGTGGCCGCGGGCGGCGTCGCGCGCGTCCCCCACCGCGGCGAGCATGCGGACGGCGACCTCCTTGTAGGGCTCGCCCCACGAGGGCCGCCACGGGTTCCACAGGTGGCGCCAGGTCCTCGGGTCGAGCAACGTCTTCGCCCCCTTCGAGAACCGCTGGCCCTGGAAGACGCTGGTCGACTCCACCACGCGGTCGTCGGTGACCATCTCGAGGCCCAGGGCCTCGGAGAGCGGGCCCGCGGTCTGCTGGGCGCGCTCGAGCGGCGAGACGCGCAGGTGGGTGATGTCGCGGTCCCGGACGGCCTCCGCGACCCGCTCGGCCATCCGCACCCCGAGATCCGAGAGCCGGTAGCCCGGCAGCCGGCCGTAGAGCACGCCGTCGGGGTTGTGCACCTCACCGTGCCGGAGCAGGTGGACGGTGGTCTCGACGGGGGTCGCCCCGGGCGCGGGATCCGTGGGCACCGGGCTCACGCCTCCCCGGCCGAGGCGGCAGCGGCGGCCGCGGCGGCGGCCGGCAGCGCGTCGAGCACCGTCTGGACGGCACGGTCGTCGTGCGCCGCCGACAGGAACCAGGCCTCGTACGCCGAAGGTGGCAGGTGCACACCGCCCTCGAGCATGGCGTGGAAGAACGCGGCGTGGGCGGGCAGGTCCTGGCTCGAGGCGTCGTCGAAGTCCCGGACCTCGCGATCGGTGAAGAACACGGAGAACATGGTGCCCGTGTGCTGCACGCGGTGCGGCACGCCCCGTGCCGCCAGGGCCTCCGAGGCGGCGTGGCGCACCGTCTCGGCCGCGGCGCCGATGCGCTCGTACACCTCGTCGGTGGCCAGCTGGAGCGTTCTCAGCCCCGCGGTCGTGGCCACGGGATTCCCCGACAACGTGCCGGCCTGGTAGACGGGACCCTCGGGCGAGAGCGAGGCCATCACGTCCGCCCGTCCGCCGAAGGCGGCGGCCGGGAACCCGCCGCCCATCACCTTGCCGTAGATGGTCAGGTCGGGCCGCCAGCCCTCGACCGCGCCGTCGAGCCCCCACTGCCCGCGCCGGGTGACCCTGAAGCCCGTCATCACCTCGTCGCTGATGAACAGGGCGCCGTGCCGCGCGCAGGTCTCGGCGAGGAAGGCGTTGAAGCCGGCCTCGGGCGGGACCACGCCCATGTTGCCGGGCGCGGCCTCCGTGACGAGGCAGGCGATGCGGTCGCCGTGCTCCGCGAAGGCCCGCTCGACGGCGGCGCGGTCGTGATAGGGCAGCACCAGGGTGAGCGCGGTCGAGGACTCGGGCACCCCGGGCGTGCCCGGCACCGCGAAGGTGGCGAGTCCCGAGCCCGCGGAGGCCAACAGGCTGTCGACGTGACCGTGGTAGCAGCCGGCGAACTTCACGACGACGTCGCGCCCGGTGACGCCGCGAGCGAGCCGGATCGCCGACATCGACGCCTCGGTCCCCGAGGAGGTGAAGCGCACCGTGTCGGCGCTGGTGCGCGCCACGATCTCCTCGGCGAGCTCCACCTCGGGGACCGTCGGGGTGCCGTAGGAGGTTCCGCGCCGCACCGCATCGAGCACAGCCGCCTCGACCTCGGGGTGGGCGTGGCCGAGCAGCATGGGGCCCCACGAGCCGATCAGGTCCACGTAGTCGTGCCCGTCGGCGTCCGTGAGCCAGGCGCCGCGCGCGGAGGTCACGAAGCGGGGGGTGCCGCCCACGGCGCTGAAGGCGCGCACGGGCGAGTTGACGCCCCCCGGCGTCACCCGGCGCGCCCGGTCGAAGAGGGCGGCGGACGCCGAGCACTCCCGTTTCGGGGCGGGGGCAGGCGTGGACTCGGCAGCAGGGGTCACGCGCCCATTGTCCCGGAGCGCGGCGACCGGTCCCAAGCTCGTCACCCGAAGCGATGTGTGAGAGCCACCACTCCCGGGTAACAATGGGTGCACGGGGCCGTGACAGCCCAAGGGGGGGTCGCGCCGCCGTCGGGCGATGCGAGAGCATGGACGGCTCCGGGCGACCGAAGCCGGGCCGCTCAGCGTGACCCGGGTCACTGACCCGGCGAGTAACCCCGGTGCACCATCGGTCGTTGGAGGGACATCGGGCTCACATGGGAGCAGGGCGGGCCCGGAGGACACCGTAAAGCACTAGGGGAGATGGATGCCTACTCGATTCGGACGCGTGCAGAAGGCGACGGCTCTGGTGCCGCTCGCGCTGCTGTCGGCGGCGTGGACTGCCGGAATCGCGGGCGCCGGAGGTGTTGCCACCGTGTCCGCCTCCACGGCGGCCGAGCAGCAGGCCGACGGCGAGACCCCGAGCCTGCCCGACGGCACCAGCGTGCCGTCCGAGGCCATCGAGGCCCCTGCCAGCGTGTCCCGGCCGGGCGTCTACGCCCCGGGCGTCCCCTCCGGCCGCGCCGGCGCGGCCAACGTGGTGCGCACCGCCTCGACCAATGGCATCCCCGCCGCCGCGCTGGCTGCCTACCAGCGCGCGAGCACCGTCATCAACGCCGCCGACCAGGGCTGCCAGGTCCCGTGGCAGCTGATCGCGGCGATCGGCCGCGTCGAGTCCGACCACGGGCGCTACGGCGGCAACACGCTGAGCGACGACGGCGTCGCGACCCCCGGCATCTATGGCATCCCGCTGAACGGCAAGCGCAACACCACCAAGGTCAGCGACACCGACGCCGGCCAGTTCGACAACGACAAGAAGTGGGACCGCGCCGTCGGCCCGATGCAGTTCATCCCCTCGACCTGGTCGGTCGTGGGCGTGGACGCCGACGGTGACGGCAAGCGCGACCCGCAGAACGTGAACGACGCCGCGCTGGCCACGGCCGTCTACCTCTGCTCCGGCAGCGAGGACCTGTCCACCACCGAGGGCCAGCGCAAGGCCGTGTACCGCTACAACCACTCCCAGTCCTACGTGGACCTGGTCCTCTCGGTGATGCGGGCCTACACCATGGGTGACTTCTCCGAGGTGCCGAACAGCACCAGCTCGGCGTCGTACTTCACCCCGGCGTTCACGCCTCCGCCCACCCCGGACAAGCCGAAGAACAAGAACAAGGGCAAGGGCAAGAACAAGAACAAGGGCAAGACCCAGAACGTGGGTTCCTCGGGCTCCGGCTCGGGCGGCTCCTCCGGCAGCACGACCACCAGCAACCCGGTCGACTCCTCCCCGGACCCGGCCCCGGCCCCGGCCCCCGCGCCTGACCCGGTCCAGAAGACCACCCAGAAGGCCACCGACACGGTCAAGAAGACGACCCAGAAGGCCACCGACACGGTCAAGAAGACCACCCAGAAGGCCACCAACACGGTCAAGAAGACCACCAAGAAGGCCAAGAACACCGTCAACAACACCACCAAGAAGGTCACCGGTGGCGGCGGTGGCGGCGGCGGTGGCGGCGGTGGCGTCCTCCCCTGAGCCCCCGCGACCGTCCGAGGGCCCGGCTCCGCACAGCGGAGCCGGGCCCTCGGCCGATTTCGGCCGGTTTCCGGAAAAGTCCTCAGGCGGTGGCATAGACGACCGATGATCTGTTTCGTCGCCTCGCACACGGGCGGTCTAGGATGTCGCAGCCGACCCCAACGGGGGCTGGTCGGCCGCGTGGGAGGGCTAGGATGTCGCACAAGTCTCGAGCGATTCGGTCGCGCAGAATCGTGGCCGGCCTCACGCTGTCGGCCGCGGCGGCCGCAGCGGCCCTCACCGGCGACCTCTCTCCCGAGGGTGGCCCGGCCCTCGCCGCCGGCCCCACCAGCGAGCCCGGCACCACGGCCGGCGCCGAGGACGCGCTCACGGACGCCGGGATCGGCGCCGAGGCCTTCAACGATGCCTTCGCGGCGCCGGTGCAGCCGAGGTCGCTCCGCGCGCCCGTCTCCGTGCCCACGGCCGCGCGTGGGGGCGGTGCCGCCCAGCGGCTGGCGCAGCCGGCGAACATCCCCACGGCCACCTACGACGGCTTGCCGGGTCCCGCGCTGGTGGCCTACCAGCGCGCGGCCGTGGTGATGGAGGCCGCCGACCAGGCCTGCGCCCTCGACTGGCAGCTGCTCGCCGCACTCGGTCGCGTCCGCTCGGACCACGGCCGGAGCGACGGGGGCCGCCTCAGGTCCTCCGGCGTCGTTCGCCCGGCCCTGGTGGGCCGGCGCCTGGACGGCCGCCGCGGCATCGCGCGCATCCCGGACACCGACGCCGGCCTGCTCGACGGCGACCGGCGGTTCGACCGGGCCGTGGGCCCGATGCAGGTGCTGCCGAGCACCTGGTCGGTCGTCGGCGTCGACGCTGACGGCGATGGCAACCGCAACCCGCAGAACGTCAACGACGCGGCGCTGTCCAGCGCCGTGCACCTGTGCTCCGGCAAGGAAGACCTGTCCACGGCCGACGGACAGCGCGCCGCGCTGCGGCGGCTCGAGAAGAACCAGGTCTGGGTGAACCTCGTCCTGCGGGTGCGGGGCGACTACGTCGCCGACACCCCGAAGCCCCCCGAGGCCTCGGGCGAGACCTGGAGCGCCGCCCCCGGCCTGGGCGCCTGGGCCATCAACGACCCGGCTGCCGTGCTGGACGCCGTCGACAAGGGTCTCGCGAAGGGTGCCAAGGCCAAGGCCAAGGCGAAGGCGAAGGCGAAGGCCAAAGCGAAGGCGAAGGCCAAGGCCAAGGCGACGGCGAAGGCGAAGGCGAGCGCGAAGGCCAAGGCGAAGGCCAAGGCGGCCGCGAAGGCCAAGGCGACCGCCAAGGCCAAGGCGAAGGCCAAGGCGGCCGCGAAGGCGAAGGCAGCGGACGGCCCCAAGGGCAAGCCCGCCAAGGACCCCGCCGAGGACCCCGCCAAGAACCCGGTCAAGGACCCGGTCAAGGACCCCGCCAAGGACCCGGTCAAGGACCCGGTCAAGGACCCGGTCAAGGACCCGGTCAAGGACCCCGCCAAGGACCCCGCCAAGGACCCCGCCCAGGACCCCGCCCAGGACCCCGCCCAGGACCCCGCCCAGGACCCGGCCAAGGACCCCGCCAAGGACCCGGTGAAGGACCCCGGGAGCCAGCAGGGCAGCGACACGACGACCGACGAGCAGCCGGCCGAGCCCAGCGAGCCGGCCCAGCCGTCGAACCCCGCCCCGCCGGCCCCCGAGAAGCCCGCTTCCACCGCAGCGGCTTCCCCGACGCCCCCGCCCGCTCCGAAGGCTCCGCCGGCGCCCACTCCCCCGCCGGCCCCGAAGGCCCCGCCCGCGCCCAAGGCACCGAAGGCCCCGCCCGCGCCCAAGGCCCCCAAGGCCCCGGCGAAGGCGACCGCGGCGGCGACTGGTGGCCCCGGCAGCGCTGAGTGCGCGTCGGAGCCCCAGGGCGACGAGCCGGGCTGCGACGCCACCCCCGGGCAGGGGTGACGACCTGGCGCGTCAGCGCCGGGCGAGCAGGCGGGACGCCTCGGCGGCCCAATAGCTCAGCACCACGTCCGCGCCGGCCCGCCGGATCGATGTGAGCGTCTCGAGCATCGCGGCCTCCCGGTCGATCCAGCCGCGCTCGGCGGCCGCCTCGACCATGGCGTACTCCCCCGAGACGTTGTAGGCGGCGACCGGCACGTCGACGGCGTCGCGGACCCGGCGGACCACGTCGAGGTAGCCCAGGGCCGGCTTCACCATCACCAGGTCGGCGCCCTGCGCGACGTCGAGCAGCGCCTCACGCACGCCCTCGACCGCGTTCGCGGGGTCCTGCTGATAGGTCCGCCGGTCCCCCTGGAGCGAGGAGTCCACGGCCTCGCGGAAGGGGCCGTAGGCCGCGCTGGCGTACTTCGCCGAGTAGGCGAGGATGCCCACGTCGGTCGCCCCCACCCCGTCGAGCGCCTCGCGGACCACCTCCACCTGGCCGTCCATCATCCCGCTCGGACCGACCATGTCGACCCCGGCCGCGGCCTGGGCGCGCGCCATCTCGGCGTACACGACCAGCGTCTGGTCGTTGTCGACCCTGCCGTCGTGGGTGAGCAGCCCACAGTGCCCGTGCTCGGTGAACTCGTCGAGGCAGAGGTCGCTCATCACGGTGAGCGCGTCGCCGACCTCGGCCACCACGTCGGTGATCGCGAGGTTGAGGATCCCGTTCGGATCCACGGCACCCGAGCCCACGGCGTCCTTCTCCGCGGGGATCCCGAAGAGCATGACCCCGCCCAGCCCGAGCTCCGCCGCCTCCGTCACCGCCGGCAGCAGGCTGGAGCGGGTGTGCTGCACGACACCGGGCATCGACGAGATCGGGCGGGGCTCGTCGATGCCCTCGCGCACGAACACCGGCAACACGAGCTGACGCGGGGCCAGGCTCGTCTCCGCGACCATGGCGCGCAGCGCCCGCGTGCCCCGCAGGCGGCGCGGGCGCACGTGGGGGCGACGCACCTCCGGCGGGTGCTGCGGGTGCTCCGCGACCATCAGCGACCGTCCCTCAGGAGCTCGTGGCCTTGCGGCGGGTCTGGCTCTTGCGTTCCGACGGCTTGGTCACCGGCTGGCCGGACTCGAGCAACGAGACCCGGCGCGCCGCGCCGAAGCCGGCGAGCGCGTCCACGACCTCCTCGACGGACGGCGATGCCGCCATCACGTCGACCCGCAGCCCGTGCTCCTCGGCCGTCTTTGCCGTCGCCGGGCCGATCACGGCGATCACCGTCGACGGGTGCGGCTTGCCCGCGATGCCGACGAGGTTGCGCACCGTGGAGGACGAGGTGAAGACGACCGCGTCGAACTTGCCGCTCTTGATCGCCTCGCGGATGGGCGCCGCCGGCGGGGCGGCACGCACGGTCCGGTAGGCCGTGACGTCGTCGCACTCCCAGCCGAGGTCGATCAGGCCGGCCACGAGGTTCTCCGTGGCGATGTCGGCTCGCGGCAGGAAGACCCGGTTGATCGGGTCCAGCGACTCGTCATAGGGCGGCCAGTCCGCGAGCAGCCCGGCCGCGGACTGCTCGCCCGAGGGCACGAGGTCGGGCTTGAGGCCCCAGTGGGCGATCGCCTCGGCGGTCTTGTCGCCGACCGCGGCGATCTTCAGGCCGGAGAAGGCACGGGCATCCAGGCCGTACTCCTCGAACTTCTCGCGGACCGCGCGCACGGCGTTCACCGAGGTGAAGGCGATCCACTCGTAGCGGCCCTCCACGAGCCCGCGCAGGGCCTTGTCCATCTGCTGCGGATTGCGGGGCGGCTCGACGGAGATGGTGGGCACCTCCTCCGGGACGGCGCCGTAGCCGCGCAGTCGCTGCGAGAGCGAGGCCGCCTGCTCCTTGGTCCGCGGGACCAGCACGCGCCACCCGAACATCGGCTTGGTCTCGAACCACGACAGCGTCTCGCGCAGGCCGACGACGTCCCCGACGACGGTGATGGCCGGCGGCTCGATCCGTGCGGCGCGGGCGTCCTCCGCGATGTCGGCCAGCGTCGAGGTCACGGTGGCCTGGCTGGTGGTGGTCCCCACGGTGGTCATGGCGACCGGCGTCGTGGCCGGACGACCCGCGTCGACGAGCGCCTCCGCGATCCCCGCGATCGACCCCACCGCGGAGAGCAGCACCAGGGTGCGGTCGTCTGCGTACTGCGACCAGTCGACCTTCTCCCCACAGGTGACCACGGCGACCTCACGGTTGCCCTTCGTGGTCAGCGGGATGCCGGCGTAGGCCGGCACGGCGGTGACCGAGGAGATGCCGGGCACGATCTCGAAGCCGACGCCGGCCTTGACGCAGGCCTGCGCCTCTTCGGGGCCCGAGGCGTAGAGGAAGGGGTCACCCGACATCAGCCGGACGACCCGCGCCTTCTTGGCGTGGCGGGTCACGACCTTGCCCCGGGCCGCATGGGTGAGGGGCTGGCCGTCCTCACCGAAGCCGCCGTCCACGAGCTGGGGACCGGCCGGCTCCCCGCCGTCGTCGGCCGCCGGCATTCCCAGCACGATGCGGACCATCGTCTCGTGCTCGGGAAGCTCGGTGACGACCACGTCGGCCTCGCGGAGCAGCTCCACGGCCCGGACGGTGAGCAGCCCCGGGTCGCCGGGACCGGCGCCCACGAAGGACACCCAGCCACGGGGTGTCTGGGGCGCCTTGGGCGCGGACGCGGTCGTCGCGCTGGTGCGATCATCGGTGCGTCGAGTCATGCGTGCTGCTTTCTGGTCGGGTCTTCCATCAGGTCTGCGGCACCCTCGGCGAGCATCTGCTCGGCCAGGCCTGCACCGACGCGGGTCGCGTCGCGCGGGGAGCCGGTGGTGGACAGGCGCACGGTCAGCGCGCCGTCGTCGGACAGGGCCACGGCCCGGATCCAGAGCTCCTCGCCGTCGTCGCCCTCGGCGATCTCGGCGAGCGCGCCCAGCGGCGCCGAGCAACCGGCCTCGAGGGCGGCGAGGACGCTGCGCTCGGCGTCCACCGCCGCGCGGCTGGGCGCGTCCTCGAGAGTCGCGAGGTCGGCCAGGAGGGCGGCGGACTCGTCGGCCGGGTGCTGCGAGGGGTCGCGGCACTCGATCGCGAGCGCGCCCTGCCCCGGCGCCGGCAGCATCTGCAGCGGGTCCAGCACCTCGGTGGCGGCGTCGAGCCGGCCGATGCGCGCCAGCCCGGCGCGGGCGAGCACGACCGCATCGAGCTCGCCGGAGGCGACCTTGCCGACACGGGTGTCGACGTTGCCGCGCACCCCGACCACCTCGAGGCCGAGCCCCAGCGCGCGCAGCTGCGAGGCCCGACGGGGCGAGCCGGTGCCGACGCGCGAGCCGGGAGGCAGCTCGCCGAGCGTCAGGCCGTCACGCGCGACGACCGCGTCCCGGGGGTCCTCGCGGGCCGGCACCGCGGCGAGCACCACCCCGGGAAAGGGGGCCGTGGGCAGGTCCTTGAGCGAGTGGACGGCGACGTCCACCTCGCCCGCGACCAGCGCGTCGCGCAGGGCGGAGACGAAGACGCCCGCGCCGCCGGCGTCGGTCAGGGGCGTGCCGTCGGCCTGGCTGCGGTCGCCGGCGGTGCGCACCTCCACGAGGGTCGCCTCGCGGCCCAGGCGCTCCGTGAGGAGCGCGGCCACCTGGCGCGCCTGCGTGGTGGCCAGACGGGAGGCGCGGGTCCCGATGCGAAGCGGGAGTGTCATGGCGCGCCACCCGCCTCGCCAGAGCCGGCGTGCGTCCCCAGGTCGTCGGTCACGGCCGGCCGGGTCATGGCGTCGACGGCGTCCGGGTCGAGGGAGAACAGCTCGGCCAACGCCGTCGCGTAGGAGACCGTCCCGTCCCGGCCGGCGAGCTCCTTGACCCGCACGGTCGGCTGGTGGAGCAGCTTGTCGGCCACGCGGCTGACGGCCTGCAGCACCTCGTCGCGCACGGCGGGGTCGAGGTCCGGCAGGCGCCCGTCGAGGCGCTCGACCTCGGCCTCCACGACGTTCGTCGCCATGGAGCGGAGCGCCACCACGGTCGGGGTCACGCTGGCCTGGTGCCGTGCCGCGAGGAAGGCCGAGACCTCCTGCGCCACGATGCCGCGCACGCCCTCGACCTCGCGGGCCGCGTCGCTGTCGCGCAGCTCGTGGGCGAGGCGGGCCAGGTCGATCCGGGTCACGCCCGGCAGGTCCGCGACGCTCGCCTCCACGTCGTGGGGCAGGGCGAGGTCCACGACCGCGAGCGGTCGGGCGGCCGCGCGGCGCGCCCCCTCGAGCATGTCGCGTGTGACCAGCAGGCCGTGGGCGCCGGTGCAGGACACGAGCACGTCGGCGTCGGCGAGCAGCCGTGGCAGGTCGGAGAGGGCGGCGGTGCGCGCTCCGTACGTCTCGGCGAGCCGGTCGGCGCGCTCTGCGGTGCGGTTGACCACCGTGACGCTCGCGGCGCCGGCGCGCGCGAGGGTGGCCGTGGCGAGCCCGGCCATCGAGCCGGCCCCGACCACCACGGTGTCCGTGTGGGCGAGCGCGCCCACCGCGTCGACCGCCCGGTCCAGGGCCGCGCTCACCAGCGAGGGGGCGGCGCGGTCGATGCCCGTCTCGGCGCGCGACCGCTTGCCCACACGCAGCGCCTGCTGGAAGAGGGCGTTCAGGGCCGGCCCCACGGTGCCGAGCTCCTGGGCCGTCCGCAGGGCCTCCCGCGTCTGGCCGAGCACCTGTCCCTCGCCGACGACCATCGAGTCCAGCCCGGCCGCGACCTGGAAGAGATGCGAGACGGCGCCGTCGTCGTAGTGCACGTAGAGGTGCGTGAGCAGGTCGTCGGCGCCGTCGTCGGCCCGCTCGATCAGCAGCCGGGAGACCTCCTCGACGCTGCCGTGGAAGCGGTCGACCTCGGCGTAGACCTCGAGCCGGTTGCAGGTCGCGACCACCGCCGCCTCACCGACGTGCGCGCAGTCCGCGACGTCGGTCACGAGCTTCTGCACGCCGTCCTCGTCGAGGGCGAGCCGCTCGAGGACGGCGACCGGGGCGGAGCGGTGGGAGACACCGACGAGGAGGACGCTCATGCCGACGCCTCCGTGCCCAGCGGGGCCCCGAGGCGGGCCTGGTCGATCCCGGGGCCCGGCGGGGGCTCGACGGGGTGCTCGGAGCCGTGCGGGCTCTTGCGCTGCACGTGGTAGGCGAGGATCTGCAGCTCGATCGAGAGATCGACCTTGCGCACGTCGACGCCCTCGGGCACCTGCAGGACGCCCGGGGCGAAGTTCAGCACGCTGGTGATCCCCGCGCTGACCATCCGGTCGGCCACGGCCTGGGCCGCGTCGCCGGGCGTCGCGATGACCCCGATGGCCACGCCGTGCTCGCTGACGATCCGCTCGAGCTCCTCGAAGGGCCGCACGCGCAGGCCGGCCACCTGTTCGCCGTGCTGCGCGGGGTCGGCGTCGAGCAGCGCCACGATGCGGAAGCCGCGGCTGCGGAACCCGGAGTAGGAGGCCAGCGCGTGGCCGAGGTTGCCGATCCCGACGATGATGACCGGCCAGTCCTGGGTCAGTCCGATCTCGCGGGCGATCTGATAGCGCAGGTACTCCACGTCATAGCCGACCCCGCGCGTGCCGTAGCTGCCGAGGTAGCTGAGGTCCTTGCGGAGCTTGGCGCTGTTCACGCCGACCGTGGCGGCGAGGTCCTCGCTCGAGCACGTCGCCGTGCCCTCCTCGGCCAGCGACGTGAGGGCGCGCAGGTAGACCGGAAGCCGGGCGACCGTGGCCTCCGGGATCTCCCGGCCCGCTTCTGCGGGGGTCCGTGCACTCACGAGCAGCTCTCGATCCTCACCGCCCGACCCCCGGTCAGCGGTTCGTTCGCCAGGGTTTCGGCATGCCGGACGGCAGAGCCACTCTAGAAGTTTGTGAACGTGAGAACAAAACGAGCGGCCCCGCCCGGTGGGCGCTGTGAGCCACCCCACGCTCAGGCGTCGCGAGGCCGCCCCGGGGGAGCCCGCTACGCCCGGCCGGAGGGCGTGGACAGCGCAGCGCGCAGCCGCCCGGGGTCCACCCGCCAGAAGTCGTGCTGCCGCCCGTCGACGAAGGTCACCGGGATCTCGTCGCCGTAGCGCCGCAGCAGGTCGGCATCGGCCGTGACGTCGGTCTCCTCCCAGTCCTCACCGAGCTCGGCGCACACGGCGTCGACGACGGCCCGGGCGTCCTCGCACAGGTGGCACCCGGGCTTGCCGAGCAGCCGCACGCGGGGCTCCACGCCCCCGGCCCCCGCGCTCACGACGCCGTGCCCCTCACTCCAGGAGGCCCAGCGCCTGGCGGCGGGCCAGCCCGCGCAGGCGGCCCTTCTGCACCTTGCCGGTGACCGTCCGGGGCAGCGCGTCGACCACCTCGACTCGGCGGGGGCGCTTGAAGCGCGCCAGCCGATCCGCGCAGTGGTCGGTCGCGGCCTGGATCAGCGCCCGGCGGGCCGCCTCGTCCGCGCGGCCGTCGACCGGCCGCAGGAAGGCGACGACCGCCTCGCCGGTCTCCTCGTCCTCGACGCCGACCACCGCCGCGTCGCCGACCCCGTCGAGCTCGCGCAGGACCTCCTCGACCTCGACCGGGTAGACGTTGAAGCCGGAGACGAGGACGACCTCCTTGAGGCGGTCGACCAGCACGAGGTCGCCCCGCTCGTCGAGCAGGCCCACGTCTCCGGTGGCCCACCAGCCGTCCTCGCGCGGGCCGTCGACGGCGTCGGGCCAGTACCCGTCGAACAGGTTCTCCCCCCGGATCTCGATCTCGCCCGGGTCGCCGGGCTCGACCGGGCGACCCCCGTCGTCCACGACGCGCAGCTCGATCCCGGGCAACGGGGCTCCCACCGAGCCGGGCTGGGGGGCCTCGCTGCACAGCGTGCTGGTCACCACGGGTGCCGCCTCGGTCAGTCCGTAGCCCTGGTGCACGGGGACGCCCGTCAGCTCCGTGAAGCGCTCGACGACTTCCGCCGCCAGTGGCGCCGACCCGGAGATGACAGCGGTGACGGGCCCGAGGTGCTCGGCCAGGTCGTCATCGGCCAGCCAGTGCCCGAAGACCGCCGGAGCCACGGGGACGACGCTGCACGCCTCGTCCTCGACCAGGTCGAGGGTCCCGTCGGCGTCGAAGTGGTCGGTCAGCACCAGCTTGGCCCGCTGGCGCAGGACTCCGCCGAGCACGGCGTTGAGCCCATAGACATGGAAGAGCGGGAGCACGCCGAGCACCACGTCGTCGCCGCGGAGCATCGGCGGCTCGACCCGGGCGACCTGGTCCACGTTGGCCAACAGAGCCCGGTGGCTCAGCATCGCGGCCCGCGGTCGCCCCGATGTCCCGCTCGTGTAGAGCAGCGTGGCCAGCGCGTCGGGGTCGGGCACCGAGGGGACCGGTCGGGGCGGAGTCGAGCGCAGGTCGTCGTAGGAGCGCTCTCCGGGCTCCGCGGCCGCCCCCACCACCACGGTGTGGGGCTGGACAGCCCGCGCGAGCAGGACGTCGCCGAGCGGCGTGCCGTCCTCGGGCCGCGGCTCGCCGGCCAGCGCCCGCTCCAGCAGGGCGACGGCGGCGCGGACCGTGGCGATGCTCGGGGCGTCGGCGAACACGAGACGGGCGCCGGAGTCGGCAAGCACGCGGGCCATCTCGTCCGCAGTGCTGCGCGGGTTCAGCGGCACGGCGACAGCGCGGGCCCGGAGCGTGCCGAGGTAGGTGGTGACGAACTCGATCCGATTCTCCATCGCCAGGGCCACCCGGAAGCCGGCGACGACCCCGGCCAGCCCCAGGCCGGTGGCCACGCGGGTCACCTCGTCGTCCAGCTGCGACCAGGTGAGGCTGCGCCCCCCGTCCTCGACCAGGGCCAGCTTGTCCGGGCGGTCCCCGGCGGCGTCGGTCAGGAGATCCGCCACGCCGTGCATGCGGGGGATCCTCGCACACTGCTCCCGGGTGTCGGGGGCCTCCCCGTGACCGGCTCGGGCACTGGCCGCACCCGACCGACGATCCGCTCGAAAGGGGCTTCGCCGGTGGGCTCGTCGTCGCCCCAAGCCCTATTCTCCGCGGTGTGAGCGAGCCAGGAAAACGCCCCCCGCACGGGGACCAGCACCCCGAGCAGCACCCCGAGCAGCACCCGGACCAGCACCCGGGTCACCAGCGAGAACGCCGGGCGCACCGCCCGGACCTGACCCGCCGCTCCACCCTGGCCGGCGAGGCCGCGGCCGCAGCCGCCGAGGTGGAGTCTGCTCTCGACGTGCGGCCCGATGCCACGTCCGCCGCGTTCTTCGATGTCGACAACACGGTGATGCAGGGCGCGAGCATCTTCCACCTCGCCCGGGGCCTGTACCGCCGGAAGTTCTTCACGACCCGCGACATCCTCGGCGCCGCGTGGAAGCAGGCCTACTTTCGCGTCGCCGGGATCGAGGACCCCGAGCACGTGGCCGAGGCACGCGCCTCGGCGCTGAGCTTCATCGCCGGGCACACCGTCGCCGAGCTGGAGGAGCTCGGTGAGGAGATCTTCGACGAGGCGATGGCGCACCGGATCTGGCCCGGCACGCGGGCGCTCGCCCAGCTGCACCTCGACCAGGGCCAGCGCGTCTGGCTGGTCACGGCGGCGCCGATCGAGATCGCCCAGATCATCGCCCGCCGGCTGGGCCTGACCGGGGCAATGGGCACCGTGTCGGAACACCGCGAGGGCGTCTACACGGGCGACCTGGTCGGCGAGATGCTGCACGGACCGGCCAAGGCGGCCGCGGTGCGTGCCCTGGCCGAGCGGGAGGGGCTGGACCTGAAGCGCTGCTCGGCGTACTCGGACTCCTTCAACGACCTGCCGCTGCTCTCGCTGGTGGGCGACCCGTGCGTCATCAATCCCGACACGCGCCTGCGCCTCCACGCGCGCGAGGCGGGGTGGCGGATCCGTGACTACCGCACGGGCCGCAAGGCAGCTCGCGTCGGCCTCGTGATCGGCGCCGCCGGGGGCGCCGTGGGCGGCGCCGTGGCCGCCGGGGTCGCACTCCGGGGCTCGCGCGCCGGACGCCTGCGGCGCATGCTCGACTGAGCGGGGAGGGCGCGGGAATTGTCCGCGTTTGGACCGCTTCGGTTCCCATCCCCGGCGCCGCCGCCTATCGTGGAAGCCGACTCCGGGGGGGACGAGCCAACGGGGCTGCCCATGGGAGGGTTTCCGCGCAGCATGCACATGGACCGGCAGCACCACCAGCACGGTCTCGACCGGCTGCGCGCTGCCGTCGTCGAGGTGCTCACCGGCCGCCCGCCCCTGGCCCCCTCGCTGGTGCCCGCCGCCGGCGGAGCCGCACCGTCGCGGGGCGCGGTGCGCGGGGTCCTCTGGACCGAGGCGGCGCCCGTCGAGGCGCCCCCCACGCGCCAGGGCCGCGGGGACCACGACCAGGCCACCTCGACCGAGCTGGACGAGAGCGAGCAGCAACGCCTCATCGCGCTGGTGGAGCTGGCCCGGGACGGGGACAAGGAGGCCTTCGGCCTCCTCTACGACCACTACCACGTGTCGGTCTACCGCTTCCTGTTCTACCGCACCCGCTCGCAACAGCTGGCCGAGGACCTCACCTCCGAGACGTTCTTCAGGGCGCTGCGGAGCATGAACAACTTCCGCTGGCAGGGTCGGGACTTCGGCGCGTGGCTCATGACCATCGCCCGCAACCTGACGACCGACCATTTCAAGGCCGGGCGCACCCGCCTCGAGATGACGACCGAGGACATGTCCGTGCACGACGAGTCGTCCGACGACGGCCCGGAGGGCACCGTCCTCGCCAGCCTCACCAACGAGGTGCTGATGGAGGCCCTGGGCTCCCTGCCGCCCGAGCAGCAGGAGTGCCTCGTCCTGCGCTTCCTCCAGGGCTTCAGCATCGCCGAGACCGCGACGTCCCTCGGTCGTAGCGACGGCGCCATCAAGCAGCTGCAGCTGCGCGCGGTGCGCAACCTCGCCAAGCTCATGCCGGAGGGGTTGAGGGAATGACGACCCGCCCGCTCGCCTCGGTCCAGGCCGACCACCGCGAGGCCGCACACTCCTCGCCGACCGCCGTAACCTCCCCCCGACACGCGTCGTTGACCAGGGTGAAGACGACGACAGCGCCCCGGCCCTCCGGGGTGCCCGACCCCGCAGGACGGACGCCATGAGCACCGGGTTCACCACGCGACGCCGAGCCGACAGGTTCGACGCGTTGCTCGGCGACCCCGGCGCAGGGAGCGACGATCCCCGGTTCGCCGAGCTGCTCGAGGTCGTCTCGCAGCTGCGCGACGTGCAGCCCCCGCGGCCCCGCGCCAACTTCTCGGCCTCTCTGCGCGAGAACCTGATGGCCGAGGCCGACACCGTCCTCCTCCCGCACGACCGTGCCGCCGACGACCGGCTCACCCTCCCCACCCGCACGGCGCGGACCGCGCGGTCGCCTCGCGACCGCCGGCTCGCGGTCGCGGCCGGGGCCCTCGCCATGGTGGGCGCCACCACCTCCATGGCGGTGGCCGCACAGACCGCCCTCCCCGGCGACACGCTCTACCCCGTCAAGCGCGCCCTCGAGGACGTGCATGCCGGTGTCTCGATGGGCGACGCCGCCCGGGGCTCGACCCTGCTTGCCAACGCCTCCGGACGCCTCGACGAGGCATCCGAGCTCGCGCGGATCGGCACCGAGGACAGCCTCGCCGGTGCGCCGGAGGCCCTGGTCGACTTCGTCGACCAGGCCCAGGAGGGTTCGTCGCTGCTCCTGGCGGACTACGAGGAGACCGGCGACGCGTCCTCGGTCGAGACCGTCCGCGACTTCGCCGGCACCAGCCTCGCCGTGCTCGAGACGCTCCAGGGCGAGCTGCCCTCCGACGCCGACGACGAGCTGCTCCGCGCGGCCGAGGTGCTCGCCGAGATCGACGCCCGCGCCGCCGCCCTCTGCCCGACCTGCGGTGGGCTGGGGATCGCCGAGATCCCGCCGTCGCTGGCCTCCGCGATCACCGGCGAGGAGGCCGCGGGCACCAGCTCGCTGCCGATCCAGCCCGCGCAGCCCGGGCAGCCGGTGCAGCCGGTGCAGCCCGGTCAGCCGTTCCAGCCCAAGCCCTCCGAGGCGGGGGCGGAGACCTCGGCTGGGGGCGGTTCCTCCGGTGGCGACGGCAGCACGGACCGGGGGATCCAGCTGCCCGACCTCGGGGGCGTGCTGCCCCCGGGCTCGGTGACGAGCGACGGCGGCTCCGGGGCCGGCGGCGTCGTCGAGGACCTCACCGGGGGTGTCCTGGGGGACGGCGGCCCGGCGGGCGAGGGCTCTGACCAGCTCCTGCAGCCGCTGAAGGAGACCGGCGAGCAGGTCGACCAGCTGCTCTCGGAGAGCGGCCTGGTGGACGGCCAGCCGACCAAGAAGCTGAACCAGGGGTCGGGGTCCAAGGGCTCCGGCGGCGGCAAGACCGGCGGCCCCGGCGGCGGGAAGACCGGCGGCCCCGGCGGCGGCAAGATCGGGGGCTCCGGCGGGGGCTCCGGCGGCGCCCTCGACGGACTGCTGGGCGACTGACCCGCCGCCCTCCCGCGCCGATCTTGCCGACGGGCGTCAGCCGAAGACCGAGCCCCGGTCCATCAACAGCTGGTAGAGCGTCTGCTGGATCGTCTCCCGCACCTGGTCCGTCACGTTGAAGACGAGCATCGGGTCCTCCGAGGACTGCTCGTCGAACTCGTCGGTGCGGATCGGCTCACCGAACTCGATGATCCACTTCGAGGGGAGCGGCACGAGGCCCAGCGGCCCCAGCAGCGGGAAGAAGGGCGTGATCGGGATGTACGGCACCCCGAGCAGTCGCGCCAGGGAAGGCACGTTGCCGACCAGCGGGTAGATCTCCTCGGCCCCGACGACGGAGACCGGGATGATCGGCACGCCGGTGCGCAGCGCCGCCGAGACGAAGCCGCCACGGCCGAAGCGCTGCAGCTTGTACCGCTCGGCGTAGGGCTTGCCGATGCCCTTGAAGCCCTCCGGCCACACGCCCACCAGCTCGCCGCCCCGGAGCATCCGCTCCGCGTCCTCGCCGCAGGCGAGCGTGGCCCCGCCCTTGCGGGCCATGGTCCCGATCACCGGCATGTTGAACACCAGGTCCGCGCCGAGGGGCCGCAGGAACCGCCCGGTCGCATCGTGCATGCTGACCATGGTCATGACGCCGTCCACGGGCACGGTGCCCGAGTGGTTCGAGACCACCAGCGCGCCGCCGTGCGCCGGGATGTTCTCGGCGCCCCGCACCTCGACGCGGAACCACGTCCGGGCGAGGGGCCGCACCATCGCCATGAAGAAGCGCTGGGTGACCTCCTGGTCGAAGCCGTACTCGTCGATGACGTAGTCACCCTGGAGACGGCGGCGCAGGAAGGCGAGGAACTCGGCGAGGCGCCGCTCCCACTGGTCGCCGAAGACCTCGCGCGCCGCGCTGTGCACCGCGGCGATCCAGTCACCGATCGGGATGCCCGGACGGTCGGGGGCGGTGGTCGTCCCCGACGCGACGACGGGCGCGCGCGACGGCGGGTGCGCGGGTGGCGGCTGGCGCCGACCCGCTCCGCCGGCGGGGTGGTCGGCCCGCGGGTCGGCCCCGGCCTCGGGGCTCACCGCGTCCTCCTCTCCCGGCGGGCGGTCGCGCCCCTGCGGCGTGAAGCTGCGCGACGCCGCGGACGGGCGCCGCTGTCCGCTGCCGCGGCCGGCACGGCCGCGGGTGCCGAGCGGGATGATCTCCGCATCACCCATGGGGGCCTCCCGAGATGCTGGCCCGCGATGTCGACCCGGACCCGAGCGCGTCGGCCAGGCCGCCGACCGCGCGCGCAGGGACCCGGGCGACGCCGCCGAGCGACGGCGTGAGGCGGGCGCCGAAGTCGGCGAACGCCTCGGGCGTGGTGAACGCCGGCTGGAAGCCGAGCTGGTGCCGCATGCGGGTGGTGTCCACCCCGCGACCGTAGGTGAGGAAGCTGCGCAGCTCCGGCGAGAACTCGCTGACGCGGGCCTGCCGGACGAGCGAACCGAAGGAGCTCAGGGCGAAGCCGGGCACCGAGACCGACGGGCGGCCGAGACGGCGGACCGCCTGGGCCAGCGTGATCACGCCGTCGCCCGCCACGTTGAAGGTGCCGGCCACGTCGTTCGTCACCGCGTGGCGCAGGACGCCGAGCAGGTCCTGCGCGTGCACGAACTGCAGCCGGGGGTCGAAGCCCAGGACGGTGGGGATCACGGGGAGCCGGAAGAACGCGGTGATCGGGCTGGTCACGTCCGGGCCGAGGACGTTGGCCGCGCGCAGGATCGTCACCCGCACGTCGGGCCGCCGCCGGGCGAGGCCGCGCACGTAGCCCTCGACCTCCTCGGCGTCCTTGGCGTAGCCGGAGCTGTTGCTGCGCCGCGGTTGCATGTCCTCGGTGAACATCGCCGGATCACGGCTGCTCGAGCCGTAGACGGTGGTCGTCGACTTGACGATGAGGTTGCGCAGGCCCGGTGCCTTCTGGCACGCCGCGAGGAGCTGCATGGTCCCCATGACGTTGAGCTCCTTCATCGTGTTCCGCCCACCGGTGCTGCCGGGGGTGGCGATGACGCTCATGTGGACGACGGTGTCGACGTCCTCCTTGGCGATGACCTTCGCGATGATCGGGTTGCGGATGTCCGCGCGCACGAAGGAGACCGCCCCGATGTCCCCCCGCGGCGGCACCACGTCGACCCCGATGACCCGGTCGACGTCGGGGTCGGTGGCGACCGAGCGCGCGAAACGGCGCCCGAGGTCGCGCGAGACCCCGGTGACGAGGACGACCCGTCCCATGGCCCGTGGTGTCCCTACTTGCCGAGCTTGCGGCGCTGCACCCGCGTCTTCTTCAGCAGCTTGCGGTGCTTCTTCTTCGCCATGCGCTTGCGGCGCTTCTTGATGACAGAACCCACGAGTGACCTTCCAGCAGGGGCGCCCGGACGGGTCGGCCGGGCGGACGCGGACAGCCTAGCCGCCTCCCGCGCGTGCCCCGCAACCGCGGGCACGCGCGGACGCCCCCGCTCCGGACGCCCCCGCTCCGGAGGCCGCGGCGCGGCAACCCGGGGTGCGGTCAGCCGGCGTCGAAGAAGCTCTTGCGCAGGTAGTCGTCGACGTCCTGCTCGGTGACGCGGAAGGAGCGGCCGACGCGGATCGCCGGGAGCTCGCCGCTGTGCACCAGGCGGTAGACGGTCATCTTCGACACGCGCATCATCGTCGCGACCTCGGCCACCGTCAGGAACGTCGCGTCGGACATGTCGCCGGAGGAGTGAGCAGCCATGCGGCACCGGGCTTTCTGCGGGCCCCGCCGCCGGCTTCCCCACCGGCGACCCACGTGGCACGCGTATCTATCTGGTGAGGATAGGACTCCCTGTGACAGCGGGGAAGCCTGTGACGGAAGAAACCCGTGTTTTCATCCCGGGTATCGGCAGGTGGGCCAGACCACCTGCCGGCTCGGCCCCGCTCACCAGGCGGAGGGGTCGAGCCCGTGCAGCGGGAAGGCGGCCTGGCGCGTGGCCTGGACGGCGCGGTCCAGCCAGGTGGCCGGGTCGTAGCCGGCGCTCCAGCTGCGCCACTGCACGTCCCGCCCGTCGGTCATCCGGTAGGGCGCCACGCGACCGAGCCGGGTGCGGATGTGGTCGCGCCAGGCGCCCGGGGTCTCCGTCGCCGGGTCGAGCGGCGCGCCCGCCACGATCGCGAGGAGGTGGGCCCAGGCGCGGGGCACGACCTCGACGACGGCGTAGCCGCCGCCGCCGGTGACGACCCAGCGACCGTCCGCGACCTCGTGGGCGAGGTCGTGCAGCGCCTGGTAGGACGCGCGCTGGCCGTCGACGGTCAGGTTCAGGTGCGCGAGCGGATCGTCCACGTGCGAGTCACAGCCGTGCTGGGTGACGAGCACGTCGGGGTCGAAGGCCCGCAGCAGCGGCGGCACCACCGCGTGGAAGGCGCGCATCCACCCGGCGTCGGAGGTGCCGGGGGGCAGCGCGACGTTGACGGCGGAGCCCCGGGCGTCGGGGCCGCCGAGGTCCTCGGGGAAGCCGGTGCCCGGGAACAGCATCTGGCCGGTCTCGTGCAGCGAGATCGTCAGCACCCGGGGGTCGTCCCAGAAGATCCGCTCGACGCCGTCTCCGTGGTGCACGTCGACGTCGACGTAGGCGACGCGCTGCGCCCCGCGCGCGAGGAGGTCGCGGATGCCGATGGCCACGTCGTTGTAGACGCAGAAGCCGCTCGCCGCTCCGGGCATCGCGTGGTGCAGGCCTCCGCACACGTTGGCGCTGTGCAGGGCCTCGCCCGTCCAGACGGCCCGGCAGGCCTCGAGGGTCGCCCCGGCCACGTGCGCGGAGCCCTCGTGCATGCCCGCGAAGACCGGGTTGTCGTCCGTGCCGATACCGCGCAGCAGGTCGACCCGGTCGGGGTCGCGGCCGGCCCGCTGGACCGCCTCGATCAGGGCGCCCTCGTGCACGGTGGCGATCTGGTCGTCGGTGGCCACCGGGGCGGGCACCGAGCGCAGCCTCGGGCCCAGCACGCCGAGCTCCTCGGCCAGCCGCATCGTGAGGTCCACGCGCACCGGCGACATCGGGTGGCCGGGGCCGAAGTCGTAGGAGGTGAGCCGAGTGTCGAAGACGACCGAGGCGGGGCCGGCGCAGGCGCCGCCGGCCCCTCCTCCCGGGATCGGGTCCTGCGAGGTCATGCCGCGACCCTACCCAGCCACGAGCCCGGGCGGATCACTCGCCGGAGAGCTCGCGCGAACGGTCCCGCGCCGCGGCCAGGGCGTCGAGGAAGGCCGCGCGCAGGCCGTGCCGCTCGAGGGTTCCCAGGGCCGCCGCCGTGGTGCCGCCGGGCGAGGTGACACGCTCGCGGAGCACCCCCGGGTGCTCCCCCGTGTCCCGGACCATGCGGGCGGCGCCGTAGACGGTCTGCACCGCGAGCTCGGTGGCGGTGGGGCGCGGGAGCCCCAGGTGCACGCCGGCCTCGACCATCGCCTCCACCACCAGGAAGACGTATGCGGGCCCGGAGCCGGAGAGCGCCGTGGCGGCGTCCTGCTGCGACTCGGGCACCCGGATGACGCGCCCGCTGGCGCCGAGCAGCGCCTCGGCCGCGTCCAGGTGCGACTCGCCGGCCTGCGACCCGGGCGAGGCGACGTAGACCCCCTCGTCGACCGTGGCCGGGGTGTTCGGCATGACCCGCACCACCGCGACCCCGTCGGGGACCTGCCCCTCGACCGAGCGCGTCGTGACACCGGCGGCGAGGGAGACGAGCAGCTGACCGCCGGCCATCTCGCCGGCCACCTCGGAGAGCACGGCCGGGACGTCGGCGGGCTTGACCACGAGCAGGACGGTGCCCGCGCCCCGGACCGCCTCGGGGTTGTCGACCGCGCGCACGCCGTACCGGCCCGCCAGCTCCTCGGCGCGGTCGGCTCGCTTCTCGCCGACGCGCACGGAGCCCGGGTCGCGGCCCGCCCGGAGCATGCCCGCGAGCACCGTCTCGCCCATGATCCCGCCGCCGAGGACGGCGACGTCGTCGGTCTGGCTCACGGCTACCTCCGGCGCGGCTGGGCGAGCGGGCAATCAGGCAAGGCGGTCGGTCGGGGACCGAGGGAACTGTGTCAGGTCCCGGGCGCCGTCGCCAACGAGAGGTGCTCGCGCGCGAAGTCGAGCGACTCCCGCAGGTCGGCCTCGCGTTGCTCCTGGTCCCCGGCGCGGCGCGTGTTGATCTCGAGCACCACGTGCCCCACGAACCCCGCCCCGGCCAGGTGGCGCAACAGGGCCGCGGGGTCCATCACGCCGCGCCCCGGCACGAGGTGCTCGTCCTTGACCGACCCGCTGCCGTCGGTCAGGTGCACGTGGCGCAGGCGCCCGCCCAGGCGGCGGGCCATCGCCAGCGGGTCGTCCCCCGCGATCGCGGCGTGCGAGACGTCCACGGTCGTGTTGGCGTAGTTCTCCTCCGAGGGGTCCCGCCCCGGCAGGTACATCTCGGCCTGCCGTTTGCGCGCGCGCCACGGATACATGTTCTCCACCGCGAAGGCGAGGCCCGTGGACTCCTCCAGCGCGGCGATGCCGTTGACGAATCCCGCGGCGTAGTCCTTCTGCCAGCGGAACGGCGGGTGCACCACGACGACGTCGGCGCCCACCTCGTGGGCCATCTCGGCGGAGCGCTCGAGCTTGCCCCAGGGGTCGGTCCCCCAGACGCGCTGGGTGAAGAGCAGGCAGGGCGCGTGCACGGCGCAGATGGGCACGCGGTGGTGCTCGGAGAGCTGGCGCACCGCGGAGATCTGCTGGCTCAGCGCGTCGATGCCGACCATCACCTCGACGGCGTCGTACCCGAGCCGCGCGGCCCACGCGAAGGCGTGGGCGGTCGACTCCGGGTAGACCGAGCTCGTGGAGAGCCCGACCAGGGGCGCGTCGCGCCCCGACGGTGCCGGGAGCCCCCGCTCCGACGCCGCCCCCTCCGAGAGCGCCTGCCCGGTCACGGGACCCCCGGGTGGCCCAGCCGGTCGAAGCGCTCGAGGATCACGCCCTCGCGCAGGGCCCACGGACAGATCTGGAGCGAGGGCAGGTCGAAGATGTCCATGATCGCCTCGGCGACCAGCGCACCCGGGAGGATCTGGTGGGTGCGGCTGGAGGAGACGCCCGGCAGGTCGGAGAGCGCCGCCCCGTCCATCCGGGCGAGCTTGGGAATCCACGCGGACAGCTCGGAGGCGGGCAGCGACCGCGGCGTCAGCGGGCCGTCGGCCGAGGGCGCGGCCCCGCAGATCCGCGCCAGCGAGCGGAAGGTCTTCGAGGTGGCGGCCGCCGTGTGCGGGACGCCGGGACGCAGCAGGTGGCCGGCGTCCTTCGCGATGGCGGCCCGGACGTGCTTGCGCAGCTGCTTGAGGTCGTCCTTGTCGGGGGGCTTGCTGTCCAGCCACTCCCGCGAGAGCCGGGCCGCGCCCAGCGGCAACGACCAGGCGACGTCGGGCCACTCGTCCGTGCCGCCGGCCACCTCGAGGGACCCGCCGCCGATGTCGAAGACCGCCATCCGGCCGGCGGACCACCCGAACCAGCGGCGCACGGCCAGGAACGTCAGGCGGGCCTCGTCCTCCCCCGAGAGGACCGCGAGCGTCTCGCCCGTGCGCTCGCGCACGGTCGCGAGCACGTCGTCGCAGTTGCTGGCGTCGCGGACGGCCGAGGTGGCGAAGGAGAGCATCTCCTCGCACCCCTTGTCCTCGGCCACCTGCAGGGCCTGGGCGGTGAAGTCCGCGAGCGCGTCGACCCCCTGCTCGGTGACCGCGCGCTCGCCGTCGAGGTGCTCGGCGAGCCGCAGGGACTCCTTGTAGGAGTAGGCGGGCAGGGGCGCGGCTCCCCCGTGCGCGTCCACCACCAGCAGGTGACCGGTGTTGGAGCCGATGTCGAGGACGCCCAGCCGCATGGCCCCACCGTAGCCGTAGGGTTGTGCCCATGCCTGAGGTCGACCTTGACTTCCCCCGTGCCTGGATCGAGTTCACCGACCCCGCCGACGGTGACCAGGTGTTCCGCTGCGACCTCACCTGGTTGACGTCGCGCTACCTGTGCATCTTCGGCCAGGGGTGCCCCGGGATATACCGGGAGTCGCCGGACAACGGCTGCTGCACCCTCGGGGCGCACTTCTCCGACAAGGACGACGAGAAGCGCGTCGCCGGGTTCGTCGCGGAGCTGACGCCCGAGACCTGGCAGTTCCACCCCGCCAACACCGAGGGCCGCGCCAAGGTGCGCACCAAGGACTGGGTGGAGAAGGACGACGACGGCGAGCGCAAGACCGCGACCACGATCCACGAGGGCCAGCAGGCGTGCGTCTTCGCCAACCGCGACGACTTCGCCCTCGGCAAGGGGTGTGCGCTGCATGGGCTCGCCCTGCGCACCGGCCGCGAGCCGCTGGAGACCAAGCCCGACGTCTGCTGGCAGCTGCCGATCCGCCGCACCTACCGCGACGTGGAGCTGGCGGACGGCACCGAGTACCTCGAGATCACCATCAGCGAGTACGACCGCCGCGGCTGGGGGCCGGGCGGCCACGACCACGACTGGTACTGCTCCGGCAACACCGAGGCGCACGTCGCGCCGGACCCGCTCTATCTCACCAACGAGCCCGAGCTGACCGAGCTGATGGGCCGCGAGGCGTACGTCGAGCTGGTGCGGCACTGCGAGGCGCACCTGCGCGCGAAGACCCGGGTCGCCCGCCACCCGGCCGACCCGCAGCGTCGCCGCCGCTGACGCGAGCCGCGCTCCGGACCCGCCCGCAGCCGACCTCGGGGCGGCCGACCCCGGCGTGAGCGGCTGATCGCGCCCGGTTCAGAATGAGGCCATGCGCCTGGACCACCTCTCTTATGCGGCCGGCCCGGATGGCCTGGTCAGCACTGCCCAGCGCCTGGGGGAACTGCTCGGACGGGACTTCGTGGACGGTGGCGTCCACCCACGCTTCGGCACCCGCAACATGACGCTCCCACTGGCCGGCGACACCTACCTCGAGGTGGTCGAGGTGCTCGACCATCCGGCGTCCGACAAGGCCCCGTTCGGCCAGGCGGTGCGCGCGCGGTCGGCGCTCGGCGGCGGCTGGCTCGGCTGGGTCGTGGCCGTCAACGACCTGCTGCCCGTCGAGGGCCGGCTCGGCCGTGACGCCGTCCGGGGCAACCGGCACCGTCCCGACGGCACCGAGCTGCGCTGGCGTCAGATCGGCGTCAACGGCACGCTCGCCGACCCCCAGCTGCCGTTCTTCGTGCAGTGGGAGTCGCCGCGAGCCCTCCACCCCAGCGCCGGTGCCGACCCGGCGTGGGGCCTGGCCTGCCTGGAGATCGCGGGCGACCCGGCACGCGTGAGCGAGTGGCTCGGCGAGCCGGTCGAGGCCCCGCTGGAGGACGTGAAGGTCGAGTGGGTGGCGCCGCACGGCACCCCCGGGATCATCGCCGCGCAGTTCCAGACCCCGCGCGGGCTGGTCCGCATCTGAGCCGGCGGGGTCGCGCCGCCGGGGCGGGGGTGCTCCCCGGGGCCGTCCCGAGCCCCAACATCTGGCACCACCCGGCGACCTATGAGCTCGAGAACCGCGCGTTCGACCCCGACGGTCGCGTCGAGGCGGCGATGCGCGGCATCGCCGAGTGGAGCGGGCGGCACCTGCTCGACATCGGCTGCGGCGCCGGCTACCACCTGCCGCGATGGGCGGTCGACGCCGCGCAGGTGACCGGCGTCGAGCCGCACCCCGACCTGGTCGCGCTGGCCCGCCGTCGCATCCGTCGCCCGGGCACGGCCCCGGGCCGCGTGCGGGTGCTCCCCGGCACCGCGCAGGACCTGCCGCTCCCCGACGCGTCCGTCGACGTCGTGCAGGCACGCTGGGCGTACTTCTTCGGCCCCGGCTGCGAGCCCGGGCTCGCGGAGGTGGACCGGGTCCTGCGCCGGGGCGGGGTCGCGTTCGTCCTCGACAACGACGCCAGCCGGTCGACGTTCGGCGGCTGGTTCCGGCGTGCCTTCCCCAGCGTGGACCCGGACGCCGTCGCCTCCTTCTGGTCGCGCCACGGCTGGGAGCGGGAGCGGCTGACGACGCGCTGGTCCTTCGCGCGGCGGGAGGACCTGGAGGCGGTCGTGGGCATCGAGCTCGACCCCACCACCGCCGCCGCCGCCCTCGTCGAGCACGCGGGGACCGAGGTCGACTACGCCGTGAACCTGTGGTGGAAGCGGGCCTGACCCCCCGCTCTGGCTAGCGCGGCCCGCCCGAGGGGGCGGGGCCGGTCGATCCGCGCAGGATCAGCGTCGGGGGCAGCAGCACCCGCGCGGGCTCGCGCGGGGGGCGGCCGAGCAGCCCCTCGAGCGCGTCCACGACGGCGGCGGCGACCTCGTCCAGCGGCTGGCGCAGCGAGCTGAGGCCGCCGGGGACGACCTGGGCGACCTGGGAGTCGTCGAAGCCGACCACCGAGACGTCGGCGCCCGGCCGCAGCCCCCGCCCGCCGAGGGTGTCCAGGACTCCCGCCGCGAGCGTGTCCGAGGCGCAGACGAAGGCCGTCGGCGACGCCTCCGCGAGCAGGGCGTCGGCGGCGTCGCGCCCGCTTCCCACCAGGTCCTCCACGCGCGAGGCCAGCCCGCTCGTCGACAGGCCCGCGCCGCGCAGCGCGTCGGCCCAGCCCGAGCGGCGGTCCTCGCCGACCCAGTTCTCCCGGCGCCAGCCGATCCAGGCGATGCGCCTGTGGCCGGCCTCCAGCAGGTGCTCGGTGGCGCGGCGGGTGCCCGCGGCGCCGTCGACGTCGACCCACGGGTGCCGGGCCTGCGGGTTGTCCCAGGGCCGGCCGAACGCCACGAAGGGCGCTTCGTGCTCCTCCAGCCACGCCGCCTGCGGGTTGCCGAGCCACGTGTCGTTGGCGACGAACGCGTCGACGGTCAGGGAGCGCAGCAGCTCCTCGTAGCCGGCCACCGGGTCGTCGGGGACGCCGGGGAAGAGGAGCACGTGGTAGCCCGCCGTGCTGGTGCGCTGCACCAGCTCGTGCAGGAACCGGTCCATGGTCGCGTTCGCCGTGCCCTCCTCGCGCGGCGGGAACCGCATGCCCACCAGCTGCGAGGACCGGGTGCGCAGGTTGCGGGCCGCGCGGTTGGGCGAGTAGCCGAGCTCCCGGACGGCCACCCGCACGCGCTCGAGCGTGTCCCCGCGAAGCAACCCCGGGTTGTTGATCGCGTTCGAGACGGTCTGCCGGGACACGCCTGCGCGCGCGGCCACGTCCGCCAGCGTCGCCGTCGGCGCCGCGCGGCGAGGCGTGCCGCGCGCCGGACCCCCGGGCGGGCCGGGCCTCGACCCTGCCATCGACCGCCCCCTTGATCGTTCCAATCGCTCGGGCACATGGTCCGGCCACGCCCGGCGGCCGTCAACTCCGCGGGGGGACCCCCCGCTGGCGGAGGGTTGGCGGACCCGGAAGACTGAACCCATGAGCAGCCTGCCCGCGGACAGCGGGTCCGACAGCATGTCCGACGGCGGGTCCCCCGACATCGCCGCCAGCGCCCGGGACCTGGTGAAGGTCTACGGCCGGGAGGAGTCGGAGGTGCGAGCGCTCGACGGGGTCACCATCGAGGTGGCCGCCCGGGAGTTCACGGCCGTGATGGGACCGTCCGGGTCGGGCAAGTCGACCCTGATGCACTGCCTCGCCGCCCTGGAGACCCCCACGTCCGGCGAGGTGGTCGTCGGCGACCAGCGGCTCGGACAGCTCAAGGACAAGGCGCTGACCAGGCTCCGCCGGGAGCAGATCGGCTTCGTGTTCCAGGCCTTCAACCTCATCCCGACGCTCAGCGCCGAGGAGAACATCACGCTGCCGCTCTCCCTCGCCGGCCGGAAGCCCGACCGGGAGTGGTTCGAGCGCGTCGTCGAGGCGGTCGGGCTGGGCGACCGGCTCGATCACAAGCCGAGCGAGATGTCGGGCGGCCAGCAGCAGCGCGCCGCCTGCGCGCGGGCGCTCGTGAGCCGGCCGTCGATCGTCTTCGCCGACGAGCCGACCGGGAACCTCGACAGCGCCAGCAGCGCCGAGGTGCTGGGCTTCCTGCGGCGCTGCGCCGACGAGTTCGGCCAGACGATCGTGATGGTGACCCACGACCCCGTGGCCGCCGCCTGGACCGACCGGGTCGTCTTCCTGGCCGACGGGCGGATCGTCGACGAGCTGCGCGACCCCGATCGCGACGCGGTGCTGGACAAGATGGCCCGGCTGACCCCGCGGGCCGGCTGACATGATCCGGCTCACCCTGCGCAACCTGCTGGGCCGCAAGGTCCGGCTGCTGATGAGCACCCTGGCCATCGTGCTCGGCATCGGCTTCCTCAGCGGCGTGCTGACGTTCAACAGCGGCCTCGGTGCCACGTTCGACGGCATCATCGAGGGATCCACCCCCGACGCGCTGGTCCGCCCCGAGGGGACGGGGTCCTTCGAGGGGGTCGGTGCCGGCAACAGCACGACGATGAGCCCCGCCGACGTCGACCGGCTGGCCGGGCTCCCCGAGGTCGAGCAGGCCGACGGCAACGTCGACGGGCTGGGGATGTACCTCCTCGACAGCGACGGCAAGCTCGTCGGCGGCCAGGGCGCCCCCACGATCGCCTTCAACTACACCGACACGCCCAACCTGCTGGGCGAGCCGTCGCTCCTGCTCGTCGACGGCGCGTGGCCCACCGAGCCCACCGACGTGGTGCTCGACAGCGGGACGGCGGAGGACGCGGGCTACGAGGTCGGAGACCGGGTGAGCGTCATCGCCCCCTCGGGCGACTCCGTCGACGGCGTCCGGGCGACGCTGGACCTCACGGGCACCGCCGAGTTCAACGGCGGGGGCACCGCGGGCGCGGTGCTGCTGATCTTCTCCGAGCGCGGCGCCCAACGCCTGTTCCTCGACGGGCGCGACGCCTTCACCAGCGCGGCGCTCACGGCGGCGCCGGGGGTCTCCCAGGCCGAGCTGGTCGGCGCGGCCGAAGGCGTGCTGCCGCAGGGGTACGAGGCCGTCGAGGGCGACACGGTCGCCGAGGAGTCGCAGGACGCCGTGGGCCAGTTCCTCGACGTGATCTCGACGTTCCTGGTCGCCTTCGCCGTGATCGCGATCCTGGTCGGCGGATTCATCATCGCCAACACGTTCTCCATCCTCGTGGCCCATCGGGTCCGAGAGCTGGCGCTGCTGCGGGCGCTCGGCGCCGGGGCCGCCCAGGTCCGGCGATCGGTGCTGCTCGAGGCCGCGGTGATGGCCGTGCTCGGTGCCTCCCTGGGCATCGCCGTCGGCCTGTTCCTGGCCCGCGGTCTGGCCGCGGTGTTCCGGTCGATCGGCCTGCCCGTGAACGGCGACGTGCTCGGGCTGACGGGCTGGACCATCGCGCTCGCCTACGGGGTCGCGCTCGTCGTCACGCTCGGGTCCGCATACGTGCCGGCGCGCCGGGCCTCCCGGATCGCGCCGGTGGCGGCCATGCGGGACGAGGCCGCAGCGGCCGACGGCTCGTTGGGGCGCCGGGCCGCGATCGGCGGGGCGGCGCTGCTGGTCGGCGCCGGTCTCGCCGCCGCCGGGCTGGTGGGCGCTCCCGGCAACGACGCGGCCTGGATCGGGGCCGCCGCCGTGATCTGGATCCTCACCGCCGCGGCGATCAGCCCGGTCCTCGGTCACCCGTTGCTCGTGGCCTGTCGGTGGCTCTTCTCCCGGGTCTTCGGCGCCACCGGACGGCTGGCGGGCCAGAACGCGCTGCGCAACCCACGGCGCACCGGTGCCACGGCCTCGGCGCTCATGATCGGCCTGGCGCTGGTCGCCGCGGTCGGCACGCTCGCCGCGTCGCTCAGCGCCACGACGGACGAGCTGGTGGACGACCAGTTCGCGGCCGACTTCCTCGTGCAGTCGGCGAACTTCCAGAGCTTCCCGACCGGGATCGGCGACGCCATGGCCCGGGTCGACGGCGTCGAGACCCTCACCCGCGACCAGTACACCCCCGCCCTGGTCGAGGGCCAGGAGGCGGCGATCCTCGGCGTCGACCCGGGGTACGACCAGATCTACGAGCTCGACCCGGTCGAGGGCACCCAGTCGCTCGGGGGGAGGCAGGCGGTGATCACCGACGACGCGGCCGCCGACTACGGGGTCGGACTGGGCGGCACCCTCGACCTCGCCTTCCCCGGGGGGCGGTCCGTCTCGGTCGAGGTGGTGGGCATCATCGAGCCGACACCGGTCGTCGGCGCGGTCAACGTGCCGCTGCAGGTGCTCGCCGACGCCGGCCTGCGGCGCACCGACTCCTCGCTCAGCATCAACGTGGCGGACGGCGCCGACGTCGGGGCGGTGCAGTCGCAGCTGGAGCAGGTGGTCGCGAACGTCCCGATCGTGACCGTGCAGGACAAGGAGCAGTTCGCCGAGTCCCTCAGGGGACAGATCAACCAGCTGCTCAGCATGATCTACGGCCTGCTGGCGCTGGCGATCGTGATCGCGGTCATCGGGATCGCCAACACCCTCGGCCTGAGCGCGATCGAGCGGACGCGGGAGATCGGGCTCCTGCGCGCCATCGGCCTGTCCCGGGGCGGGCTGCGGCGGATGGTGACCCTGGAGTCGGTGGTGATCGCCCTGCTGGGCTCGGTGCTCGGCATGGCCCTCGGGCTGGCGATCGGGGTGCTGCTGCGGCAGTCGCTGGCCGAGGACGTCACGGTGCTGTCGCTGCCGTTGGCCAGCCTCGGGCTGTTCCTCGTCGTCGCCGTCGTCGTCGGGGTGCTGGCCGCGATCGTGCCCGCCGTCCGCGCCTCGCGGATGCAGGTGCTCCAGGCCATCGGGACGGAGTAGGGAGACGCCGCGCGGCGGCCGGCCGCTGTCGGCGCGCTCCTCTAGCGTCCTCGCCATGACGACCTCGAAGGCCGGCGCCGCCTCCAGCCGCACCAGGGGTGGGCGGGCGCGCGCGACGCTCCGCTGCGGCGAGTGCGGGTGGGAGACGGCCAAGTGGGTCGGCCGCTGCGGGGAGTGCCAGGCGTGGGGCTCGGTCGCCGAGGCCGCCGCGCCGTCGGGCCGCGGCGCCGCGGCGCCGGTCTCCTCGGCCGCGATCCCGATCGGGCGGGTGCCCGTGGACGCCTCGGCGTCGCGCTCCTCGGGGGTGCCCGAGCTCGACCGCGTGCTCGGGGGCGGCGTGGTCCCCGGGGCCGCGGTCCTGCTTGCCGGGGAGCCGGGCGTCGGCAAGAGCACCCTGCTGCTCGAGGTGGCGGCGCAGACGGCGCGCGTGGGCGGGCGCACGCTCTACGTCACCGGCGAGGAGTCGGCCTCCCAGGTGCGGCTGCGCGCCGACCGCACCGGCGGCGTGCACGACGAGCTCTACCTGGCCGCCGAGACCGACCTCGGCGCGGTGCTCACGCACATCGAGGAGGTGCGGCCGGCGCTGCTGGTCGTCGACTCCGTCCAGACGATCGCCGCGGAGGGGGTGGACGGCGTGCCTGGGGGCGTCACCCAGGTCAAGGAGGTGGCCGGCGCGCTCGTGCGGGTGGCCAAGACCCGTGGCATCGCCACGGTCCTCGTGGGGCACGTGACCAAGGACGGCGGCATCGCCGGGCCGCGGGTGCTCGAGCACATCGTCGACGTCGTCCTGCACTTCGAGGGCGACCGCAACAGCCGCTTCCGGATGCTGCGCGCGATGAAGAACCGCTACGGCCCCGTGGACGAGGTCGGGTGCTTCGACCTGGGTCCCGACGGGATCACGGCCGTCACGGACCCGACGGGCCTCTTCGTCGAGCACCACGCGACGCAGGTCCCGGGCACGTGCGTCGCCGTGACGATGCAGGGCCGCCGGCCCATGCCCGCCGAGGTGCAGGCGCTCGTGACGCCGACCATGGCGGAGCGGCCGCGCCGCACGACGTCGGGGCTCGACTCCTCCCGGGTGGCAATGGTCCTTGCCGTGCTCCAGCAGCACTGCGGCATCCGCATGCACCAGGCGGACGTCTTCGTCTCGACGGTGGGCGGCGCCCGGCTCACCGAGCCCGCGAGCGACCTGGCCGTCGCCGTCGCGCTCGCGTCCTCGCACCTCGGCGCCGCGCCGCCGGCGGGCGTGGTGGCCATGGGCGAGCTCGGGCTCGCGGGGGAGCTGCGCCGCGTGCAGGACCTGCCGCAGCGGGTCGCGGAGGCGGCGCGGCTGGGGTTCCGGGTGGCGGTGGTGCCACACTCCGGCGAGCGGGGCGGCCCCCAGGGCGTCGTGCCCGAGGTCGACGGCATCCGCACGATCGGGGTGCCCGACATCGGCACCGCCCTGCGGCTGCTGCACCTGCAGCGCGGCCCTCAGCGCGTCGAGGCCTTGTAGTCCCCGCCGCCGGGCCGGTCACCCTAGACTGGCAGCGCGACGGTCCGGCAGTCGTCGGCCCGCTCGACCGCCCCAGCAGAGGAGGCGCCCGTGGACGGTCCCGACAAGTCCGACGACGCCCTCGCGGTGCGGGCCACCCTGGCCGCCATCGCCCCGGGCACGGCGCTGCGCGACGGTCTCGACCGGATCCTGCGAGGCAGCACCGGCGCCCTGATCGTCCTCGGGCACGACCCGCTGGTGGAGTCCATCTGCTCGGGCGGCTTCGAGCTGGACGTGCCCTTCAGCGCGACCGGCCTGCGCGAGCTGGCCAAGATGGACGGCGCGATCATCGTCGACGCGGACCTGACGCGCATCCACCGCGCCGCCGTGCACCTGATGCCGGACCCGGCGATCCCGTCGAGCGAGACGGGCACCCGGCACCGCACGGCCGACCGCGTGGCCCGCCAGACCGGCCACCCCGTCATCTCGGTCTCGCAGTCGATGCGGATCATCGCGGCCTACGTCGGCACCCGCCGCCACGTCCTCGACGACGGCGGCCAGATCCTCTCGCGCGCCAACCAGGCGCTGGCCACCCTTGAGCGATACAAGCAGCGCCTCGACGAGGTCTCCAGCACGCTCTCCGCGCTGGAGGTCGAGGACCTCGTGACGGTCCGGGACGTGGCCGTGGTGGCGCAGCGGCTGGAGATGGTCGTCCGCATCGCCGAGGAGATCGAGGACTACGTGCTCGAGCTCGGCACCGAGGGCCGGCTGCTGTCGCTGCAGCTCGTCGAGCTCATCGCGGGCGTGGAGACGGAGCGAGAGCTCGTCGTCCGCGACTACCTGCCCACCCGCGGCCCCTCGGCCGCCACGTCGCAGGAGCTGCTGGCCCGGCTCTCGGCACTCAGCGCGACCGAGCTCGTCGACGCCGGGACGGTCGCACGCGTGGTCGGCCTCGGGTCCGGGGAGCACCTCGACGGCGCGGTGTCCCCGCACGGCTACCGGTTGCTCTCCAAGGTCCCGCGGCTGCCGCCCGGCATCGTGGACCGGGTCGTCGAGCAGTTCGGGAGCCTGCAGAAGCTGCTCGCCGCGGGCGTCGAGGACCTCCAGACGGTCGAGGGGGTCGGCGAGCTGCGCGCCCGCAACGTGCGAGACAGCCTGTCGCGGCTGGCCGAGTCCAGCATCCTCGAGCGCTACGTGTGAGGCCCGCGCCGACCTGCGCCTGATCCTCAGCCCGGCCCGGGGGCCGGTTGCTTCTCCGGCTCGGCGGTCCGGGTGACCACGGTCGGCTCCGGCGCCGTGACCTCGAACTGCGCGTCGCGTGGCTCGCCCGCGTACGCCGCCGCCTCCACGTGGTAGAAGCCGGGCAGGGCCCACCCGGTCCGGTCCGTGCAGCCCTCGTCGGAGCGCCGCGCCGTCCACTCGACGCGGATGCGTCGGCGGCGGTCCTGGCGCACCGCCACGGCCCGCTCGGGGATCGCGCCGGGGCACTCCCGGCTGGTCCAGATCTCGTCGCTGCCGCTGGTGATGCGCATCGTCAGCGTCGCGGGCGAGACCTGCCACCAACAGGCCTCGCTCTCGGAGGTCGTGAGGTCGAGACGAATCGTGATCGGCCGGCCGCCGACCGCCTTCTTCACCGACGGCGTCACCAGCACGTCCTCCTCCGCGCACGGGCCCTCGGGGGAGGCGGGCGGCGGGCTCGGCGCCTTCGGCGCCGCTCCCCCGCCCCGCCCCGAGCCGGCCGAGGCGGACGCGCCGGGGCTCCCCGTCGTCGCGGCAGGGCCGCCACCGTCGGCAGGTGGCTCGGTCGCCTCCGCCGAGGTGGCGCGCGCCTGGTCCTGGCTCTCCCGACCGTCCGAGAGGCCGGTCAGCGCGCGGCCGAGACCGACGACCCCGAGCACCACGGCAGCCAGCACCGACAGGGCGAGCAGACGCCGGACCCAGTAGACCCGGGTCGGGTGACGGCGCCGCGAGACGGGGGCGGCAGACCGGTGGGACGACCGGTGAGCACGCATGCCTGCACGTTACGCAGCGGGGCGACGGCGATCGCGGTGCCACTCCGCCGGCCGGTGGAGCACCTGCCTAGGATCGGCCCGGTGGAGGAGCTGCACCCCCTCGTCCCGCCCCTGCTGGCCTGGTACGACGAGCACGCGCGAGACCTGCCCTGGCGACGCCCCGAGGCGACGCCCTGGTCGGTGATGGTCTCCGAGTTCATGCTCCAGCAGACGCCCGTGTCCCGGGTGCTGCCGGTGCACGGGGCATGGCTCGAGGCCTGGCCGACGCCCGCCGACCTGGCTGCCGCCCCGAGCGGCGAGGCCGTGCGCGCGTGGGGCCGGCTCGGCTACCCGAGGCGCGCGCTGCGGCTGCACGCCGCCGCCGGGGTCGTCGTCGAGCGTCACGGCGGCGAGGTGCCCACCGACCGGGAGGCCCTGCTCGCCCTGCCGGGCGTCGGCGACTACACCGCCGCGGCGATCGCGACCTTCGCGTTCGGGCGCCGCCACGTCGTGCTGGACACCAACGTGCGGCGGGTGCTGGGGCGGGCGGTCGCCGGCGCAGAGCTGCCCCCGAGCACGGTGACGCGCGCCGAGCGCGACCTCGCCGCCGGGCTGCTGCCGGCGGACGAGCCGACCGCCGCGACGTGGTCGGCGGCGACGATGGAGCTCGGTGCGCTCGTGTGCACGGCGGCCTCCCCCGCCTGCGCGCGCTGCCCCGTGGCGGACCGGTGCGCCTGGCTCCGGGCCGGGCGCCCGGCGTACGACGGCCCGCCGCGGCGCGGCCAGGCCTGGGCCGGGACCGACCGCCAGTGCCGCGGCCGGCTCCTCGCGGTGCTGCGGGCCGCGGACGGGCCGGTGGCCGCCTCCCGGCTCGACGCGGCCTGGGACGTCGCGGCCCAGCGGCAGCGATGCCTGGACTCGCTCGTGTCCGACGGGCTGGCCGTGCGCCCCTCGCCCGGCACGGTGGCGCTGCCGACCTGACCGGGGTCAGCGGCGCCAGGGCAGACGGGACCGGCCGTCCTGCCCCTCGCTGCGGGCGCCCCTGCTCGCCGGACCGCCGGCGGGAGCGGGGCACTCCCGGCCCGCGTCGGCGGCAAGCCGCCGCACCAGCTGCGCCACCGGCGCCGACGGGTTGCCCGGGTGGAAGAGGCGTTTCGCCTGCCCGGACAGGCCGGCCAGCATGGTGTCGAGCGCCGCACGACGCTCGTCGCCGAGCGGCTCGGGGGTGTGCGCGCCACGGTCGGGGTCGCGCTGCTCGAGCAGGCCGAGATCGCGCAGTGTCTCGAAGTCGTCCTCGGTGGTCCGCTCGAAGATCCGCATCAGGTAGGACCGCGCCTGCTCCTCGGTGAGGTCCTTGGCGATCAGCGCGCGGAGCGCGACGGCGGTCGGCTCCCGGTTGGGCCGGAAGCTGGCCAGCGGGCCGGCGGCGAGGATCGAGGTCCACTTGCGCACGAAGTCCTCGCCCGAGTAGGACTCGTAGTGCAGCACCTGCGCCCACGCGGGGCTGTGCGGCTCGAGGGGCTGCCGGTCGGCGTCGACGACGTTGTGCAGCCCGTGCCAGCGCTCGAGCGACGGCCGCATCGCGCACTTGCCGGTCACGTGGCCGTGGAAGTAGGTCTTGTTGTGGGGCTTGTCGATCACGCCCAGGGTCGCCAGGAGCGTCAGGTCGTCCTTGGGCAGCAGCCGCTTGAAGTGGGTGACCTCGCCCTCCCAGTGCTGGCGGCTCACGGCCTCCAGCGGGGCCATGCGGACCACCTCGACCTCCCGACCGAGCTCGTCCAGCCGCGGGCGGTCGACCTGCACGACCTCGTCCGCGTCGACGTGACAGGTCCAGCCGTCCGGATCGAGCACGGTCATCAGCGAGCGCACCACGTTGGCGTTGATCCGCTGCCGCACGTTGAGCTGCTCGGGCCGGTCGCCGCACCACCAGTGCGCGTCGGTGCGGACGCAGGTGACGTGCGGGTGCTCGTCGAGCCAGGCGCGGACCGGCGGGTCGCCGGCGTCGAGGAAGACCACGAGGTGGTCGACGCCGCCCGCGAGGTTGCGGGCCACGAACCGCTGCAGGTTCGGCAGCGTGTCCTTGACCGTGCTGGCAGTGACGAGCATGGGCGCACCCTAGCGCCGGGGCCGGGCCCCGAGTGTGGGCGCCCCGGGGGGCGCCCACGCCCTCAGCGGGCCCGCGACCGGGCGGGGATCACTCCTCGCCGGAGCCGCGCTCCACGTCGGTGGGACCCTCCGTGCCGAGGTCCTCGCCGTGCTCGACGCCTGCCCCCTCGAGCGGGGGGACGTCCGGCAGCTGGCCCACCTTCTGGCCGGTGAAGGTGAAGCCGGCGTCGGGACCGTCCGAGTCGACGTCGACCAGCACGATCTGGCCGGGCCCGACCTCGCCGAAGAGCATCTTCTCGGCGAGCACGTCCTCGACCTCGCGCTGCACCGTGCGGCGCAGCGGCCGGGCACCGAGGACCGGGTCGAACCCGCGCTTGGCGAGCAGGTTCTTGGCGGCCTGGGTCAGCTCGAGGGACATGTCGCGGTCCTTGAGCCGGGTCTCGACCGCCGCGACCATGTTGTCGACCATCGAGACGATCTGCTCCTGGGAGAGCGGCGGGAAGACGATGACCTCGTCGACGCGGTTGAGGAACTCGGGGCGGAAGTGCTGCTTCAGCTCGTCCTGGACCTTGTTCTTCATCCGCTCGTAGGATCCCGCGGCGTCACCGGCCTGCTGGAATCCGAGGTTCACCGACTTCGCGATGTCCCGCGTGCCGAGGTTGGTGGTCATGATGATGACGGTGTTCTTGAAGTCCACCAACCGCCCCTGGGAATCCGTCAGCCGGCCTTCCTCGAGAATCTGCAGGAGGCTGTTGAAGATGTCCGGGTGCGCCTTCTCGACCTCGTCGAAGAGGACGACGGAGAAGGGCTTGCGGCGCACCTTCTCGGTGAGCTGGCCGCCCTCCTCGTAGCCCACGTAGCCCGGCGGGGAGCCGAAGAGCCGCGAGACGGTGTGCTTCTCGCTGAACTCCGACATGTCGAGCTGGATCAGCGCGTCCTCGTCGCCGAAGAGGAACTCCGCGAGCGTCTTGGACAGCCAGGTCTTCCCGACGCCCGAGGGCCCGGCGAAGATGAACGAGCCGCCGGGACGCTTGGGGTCCTTCAGGCCGGCGCGGGTGCGGCGGATCGCCCGGGAGAGCGCCTTGACGGCCTCCTCCTGGCCGATGACGCGCTTGTGCAGCTCGTCCTCCATCTTGAGCAGCCGGGTCGACTCCTCCTCCGAGAGCTTCACGATCGGGATGCCGGTCGCCACGGCGAGGACCTCGGCGATCAGCTCCTCGTCGACCTCGGCGACCTCGTCCATGTCGCCGGCGCGCCACTGCTTCTCGCGCTCGGACTTGGCCTGGATGAGCTGCTTCTCCTCGTCGCGCAGCGACGCGGCGGCCTCGAAGTCCTGGCCGTCGATCGCCGCCTCCTTGCGCTGCCGCACCTCGGCGATCTTGTCGTCGAACTCCCGCAGGTCCGCGGGCTGCGTCATCCGCCGGATGCGCAGGCGCGAGCCCGCCTCGTCGATCAGGTCGATCGCCTTGTCCGGGAGGAAGCGGTCGGAGATGTAGCGGTCGGCCAGGGTGGCGGCCGAGACCAGCGCCTCGTCGGCGATCGTCACGCGGTGGTGCGCCTCGTAGCGGTCGCGCAGCCCCTTGAGCATCTCGATCGTGTGCGCGATCGAGGGCTCGGCCACCTGGATGGGCTGGAAGCGGCGCTCGAGCGCGGCGTCCTTCTCGAGGTACTTGCGGTACTCGTCGAGCGTCGTCGCGCCGATGGTCTGCAGCTCGCCGCGGGCCAGCATCGGCTTGAGGATGCTGGCGGCGTCGATGGCGCCCTCGGCCGCGCCGGCGCCGACGAGCGTGTGGATCTCGTCGATGAAGAGGACGATGTCGCCGCGGGTGCGGATCTCCTTGAGCACCTTCTTCAGGCGCTCCTCGAAGTCACCGCGGTAGCGCGACCCGGCGACGAGGGCGCCGAGGTCGAGGGTGTAGATGTGCTTGTCCTTCAGCGTCTCGGGCACGTTGCCCTTGACGATGTCGGAGGCCAGGCCCTCGACGATGGTCGTCTTGCCGACGCCCGGCTCGCCGATGAGCACCGGGTTGTTCTTCGTGCGGCGCGACAGGATCTGCATGACCCGCTCGATCTCGGTCTCGCGGCCGATCACCGGGTCGAGCTTGCCCTCGCGGGCGGCCTGGGTGAGGTTGCGGCCGAACTGGTCGAGCACCAGCGACGAGGACGGCGCGTCCTGGCCCTGCCCCTGCGGGGCGCCCGCCGCGGCGCTCTCCTTGCCCTGGAAGCCCGAGAGCAGCTGGATGACCTGCTGCCGCACGCGGTTGAGGTCCGCCCCCAGCTTCTGCAGCACCTGCGCGGCGACGCCCTCGCCCTCCCGGATCAGGCCGAGCAGGATGTGCTCGGTGCCGATGTAGGAGTGGCCGAGCTGCAGCGCCTCGCGCAGCGAGAGCTCGAGGACCTTCTTGGCGCGGGGGGTGAAGGGGATGTGACCGGAGGGGGCCTGCTGACCCTGACCGATGATCTCCTCGACCTGGGCGCGCACCGCCTCCAGCGAGATGTCGAGGCTCTCGAGCGCCTTCGCGGCGACACCCTCGCCCTCGTGGATCAGGCCCAGCAGGATGTGCTCGGTGCCGATGTAGTTGTGGGAGAGCATGCGGGCCTCTTCCTGGGCCAGCACGACCACCCGGCGGGCTCGGTCTGTGAACCGCTCGAACATGTGCGCTCCTCGAACTTCCGCGACGTGCGCGGACCGGGGCCGGTCGCGCGACGTTCAGTCCAACTCGCGCTCCACCCTACGTGTTCCACCGCCCGCACACCCGTCGGTCCGCTGACAGCGAACAGGCGCCCGCCCCGGCGTGCGGAGCGGGCGCCTGACGGCCTTCATCCGGGGGCCGCCGGACCTCCCCATAGCCCGGCGGTCACCGCGTCAGTGAGCGGCGGCGTACGCCTCTCGCACCTCGGCGGCGACGCGACCGCGGTCGGGGACGTCCCAGCCGTTGTCGCGCGCCCACTCCCGGATGACCTTGGCCGACGGGCCGGAGCCGTTGCTGCTGGCGGTGGATGCCTTGCGCCCGCCGCCCTTGCGCCCGCCCGCCTTGCGCGCGTGGCCGACGTACGCCGCGAGCGCGTCGCGCAGCTTGGATGCGTGCTGCTCGTTCAGGTCGATCTCGTAGCTCGCTCCGTCGAGGCCGAAGGCAACCGTCTCGGTCGCGTCGGAGCCGTCGAAGTCGTCCACGAGCTGGATGTGGACTTTCTGTGCCATGGGGATGCCTTTCTCCGTGCTTTTCCTGCAGGGACCGGTAATCGTGATGACCACCGGTGACCATCGTGTCACACGTCTCGCGCGATGAATAATTCTTCACAGCCCGGTGTGGGGGGCCCGCGAATGCATTCGCCCGGGCATTCGGTCACATTCCAGCGGCCCGGGGATTCCCAGCCGAAAGCCCCGTCGAAAAGGGCCGGGGAATGGCCGGGCTCAGCCGTTGCGCGCCTGCACGAGCTCGAGACCCCGCAGCGTCAACCAGGGGGCGTGCGCGGTGAAGCACGTGCACTCCGCAAGCACGAGCGGGGCGAGGTGGCCGGTGGCGACGACCTGGACCTCCTCGAGCCGGTGCCCGAGCTCGCCGACCATCCGCGCGACCAGCCCCTCCACCTGGGCAGCGGTCCCGTAGAGCACGCCGGACTGCAGGGCCTCGACCGTGTTGCGCGCGATCACGGTGCGCGGGCGCAGGAGCTCGACCTTGCGCAGCTGCGCGCCGCGGCGCCCCAGGGCCTCGAGCGAGACCTCGATGCCCGGGACGATGGCGCCCCCGACGTACTGACCCTTCGCGTTCACGACGTCGTAGGTGGTGGCGGTGCCGAAGTCGACCACGATGGCGGGTCCCCCGTGGTCGTGCGCCGCGGCGAGGGCGTTGACGATGCGATCGGCGCCGACCTCGCGCGGGTTGTCCATCAGCACCGGGACACCGGTGCGCACGCCCGGCTCGACGACCACCGCCCGCAGCGACGCGAAGTGCCGGGCGAGCATGTCGCGCCACTCGTGCAGCACCGCGGGCACGGTGGCGCACACGGCGATGCCGGACGGCGCAGGGGCGGAGGCCTCGGCGAGCAGGCCCCGCACCAGCACCGCCCACTCGTCGGCGGTGCGGCGCTCGTCGGTGGAGACGCGCCAGTGCGCGAGAACCTCCCCGTCCGCGAGCAGGCCGAGCGTGGTGTGGCTGTTGCCGATGTCGGCGCAGAGCAGGCTCACCCCGGACCCCCCGGCTCCGGGGCGGGACCGTCGCCCGGGTCGGGGCCCAGGTCCGGGCCCAGGTCGAGGCCCAGGTCGAGGCCCGTCACCGAGTGGGTCAGCGCCCCGCTCGAGACGTGGTCGACACCGGTCGCGGCCACCCGCGCGGCCCGCTCGAGCGTGATCCCGCCCGAGGCCTCGAGCGTCGCGCGACCCGCGGTCAGGCGCACGGCCCGCTCGAGCGTCGCGTCGTCCATGTTGTCCAGCAGCACGTGGTCGCAGCCCGCCTCGAGCACCGCGGCCAGCTCGTCGAGGTCGGTGACCTCGACCTCCACACCGAGGTCCGGGTAGGCCGCGCGCACCGCGCGCCAGGCCGGCACGACGCCGCCCGCCGCCACGACGTGGTTGTCCTTGACCATCGCCAGGTCGGAGAGCCCGGAGCGGTGGTTGAGGCCGCCCCCGCAGCGGACGGCGTACTTCTGCAGCGCCCTCCAGCCGGGGAGCGTCTTGCGGGTGTCGAGCACGCGCGTGCGGCTGCCCGCGAGCGCCTCCACCCAGGCGGCCGTCGCGGTCGCGACGCCGGAGAGGTGGCTGGCGTAGTTCAGCGCGGTGCGCTCGGCCGTCAGCAGCCCACGCGTCGGGCCCGTCACGCGCAGGACGACGTCCCCGGCGGCGACCCGGGCACCGTCCGGCACGCGCGCGGCCAGCTCGAGCCGATCGCCCAGCACCACGCGGAACACGAGCTCGGCCACCCCCAGCCCGGCCGCCACCCCCGCCTCCCGCGCGGCGACGTCGCCGTGGGCGCGGGCGCCCTCGGGGATGGTGGCGCGGCTGGTCACGTCCGTGTGGTGCGGGCCGGGCAGGTCCTCGGCGAGCGCCTCGGTCACGTCGCGGTGCAGCCGGCGGGCGTCGAGCCCCGCCGCGGAGAGCTCCTCGAGCAGCGCGACGGGGAGGTCGTCGTAGGCCGCGAGGCCGGGCACCTCGCCGGGGGCCGCGGCGCGCACCGTCGGGCTCACCGCAGCACCGCCTCGCGGGCCGGGGTGGCGGGCCCGGGCCCGTCGGTGGCCGGCGCGGGGCGGAACGACACCTCGACCACGCCGTCGACGAGGCGCGCGTCGACGTGGCCGGCCCAGTGCGCGTCGTCCCGGTCGGGGTGGTCCTCGCGCCAGTGCGAGCCGCGGGTCTCGCACCGCAGGGTCGCGGAGGCCGTCAGGGCGCTGCTGAGCTGGTGCAGGTTCGTGGTCTCCCAGGCCGCGACGCCGGGGGCGGCCTCCCCCCGTGACCCCGGGCCCGAGCCGGGTGCGGCCAGCGCCGCGAGCCGCTCGGCCGCCTCCGCCATGCCCGCGGCGGAGCGCAGGACGCCGACGCGTTCGGACATCGCCTCCTGCAGCTCGGCGCGCCGGGCGCCGGGGACGAGGACCTCGGGGCGGCCGTCGCCCGCCGCCGGCGACCGCCAGGGCCCGAGCTCGCCGGGCAGCACCTGGGCGATGCGGCGGGAGAAGACCAGGCCCTCCAGCAGCGAGTTGGACGCGAGCCGGTTGGCGCCGTGCACCCCGGAGCACGCCACCTCGCCCGTGGCGTAGAGGCCGGGCACCCCGGTGCGCCCCCACAGGTCGGTGGCGACCCCCCCGGAGGCGTAGTGACAGGCGGGTGCCACGGGGATCAGGTCCGCGGCCGGGTCGACACCGTGCTCGAGGCACGCGGCGCGCACGGTCGGGAAGCGACGCTCGAGGAAGTCGGCGCCGAGATGGCGCGCGTCGAGCCACAGGTGGGGACGCCCGGTCTCGGCCATCCGCCGCGTGATGGCGCGGGCCACCACGTCGCGTGGGGCGAGGTCCCCGAGCTCGTGCACGCCCGCCATCACCCGGTCGCCGTCGTGGTCGAGGAGCACCGCGCCCTCGCCACGCAGCGCCTCGGAGATCAGCGGCTGGCGGCCGCGCGACTCCGGGCCGAGCCACATCACGGTGGGGTGGAACTGCACGAACTCCAGGTCCCGCAGCGCGGCACCCGCGCGCAGGGCCAGGGCGGCGCCGTCGCCGGTGGAGACCGCGGGGTTGGTGGTCTGCCGGAACACCTGACCCAGCCCGCCGCTCGCCAACACCAGCGCCCGGCAGTGCAGCGCCCCCACGCCGTCGGTCTGCCCCTCCCCCATGACGTGCAGCGTCACGCCGGCGACCCCGCCGTCGTCGTCGAGGAGCAGGTCGAGGGCCAGGGCGTGCTCGATCACCTCGATCTCGGGAGCCGCAGCGACCGCCGTCGTGAGCGCCCGCTGGATCTCCTGTCCCGTCGCGTCGCCGCCCGCGTGGGCGATGCGGTCGCGGTGGTGGCCGCCCTCGCGGGTCAGCGCGAGGACACCGTCCGTGTGGTCGAAGACCGTGCCGAGCGCGATGAGCTCGCGCACCGCCTCGGGCCCCTCGGTCACCAGGGCCCGGACGGCCTCCCGGTCGCACGCGCCCGCCCCGGCGACCAGCGTGTCCCGCTCGTGCTCGGCGGGGCTGTCACCCGGGCCCAGGGCGGCCGCGATCCCGCCCTGCGCCCACTGGGTGGAGCCCGCGTCCAGGACGTCCTTGGTGACGACCACGACGCGGGGCCCCGGACCGCCGTCACCGCCGCCGAGCGCGGCGTGCACCCGCAGCGCCGCCGTGAGGCCGGCGATGCCGGAACCGACCACCACCACGTCGGCGCGACGGGTCCACCCGGGGCGGGGCGCCCGCAGCAGGCCGGCCAGCGGCGTGGCGCCGTCTCGCGCGGAGCTGCTGGTCATCAGAGCAGGATAGGGGCCACGACGCCCGCCACCGTCGTCCGCGTGCCCCGGCGTCCCTGCCCGGTCAGCGTCCGGCGACCGTGTCGCCGCGCACCAGCCGGGGGCCGTCGAACGTCTCGGCCGGGTCGAACCCAGTGGCCATGATCTTGTTGTCGGCGTCGACGAAGACGACGCAGGGCTGGTGGTCCCTGGCCTCCGCCGTCTCCATCTGGCCGTAGCCGATCAGGATGACCAGGTCCCCCGGCTGCACCAGGCGGGCCGCCGCACCGTTGATCCCGATCACGCCGGAGCCCCGCTCGCCGGCGATCGTGTAGGTCTCGATGCGGGCGCCGTTGGTGATGTCGACGATGTGCACCAGCTCGCCGGGCAGCAGGTCGGAGGCGTCCAGCAGGTCCTCGTCCACGGTCACCGAGCCGACGTAGTGCAGGTCCGCCTGCGTGACGGTCGCGCGGTGGATCTTGCTCTTCATCATGGTGCGCAGCATCAGTGCTCTCCCTCGTGGGTGGGGTGGTCGGCGGCCGGGTGGGTGGCGGGGTCGGCGGGGTGACCGGGCGCCCCGACGACGAGGGGCACGTTGTCGATCAGACGGGTCCTGCCGACGCGCGCGGCGATGAGCGCGCGGCCGGGCACCGGGCGGGCCGGGGCACGTCCGGTGAGGTCGCCGAGCTCCTCGTCGGTGAGGGCCAGGTAGTCGAGGTCCACCCCGTGCGCGGAGCGCAGCTCGGCGCGGGCCTGCGCCAGCGCCGAGCCGACCCCGCGAGCGGCGCCGGAGGCGGCCGCGACGAGGGTGCGGTGGAGGGCGGTGGCCCGTTGGCGCTGGTCGGGCTCGAGGAAGCGGTTGCGGGAGCTCAGCGCCAGCCCGTCCTCCTCGCGGACCGTCGGCGCGCCGACGACCTCCACGCCGAGGCACAGGTCGGAGACCATCCGGCGGATCAGCACGAGCTGCTGGTAGTCCTTCTCCCCGAAGACGGCGACGTCGGGCCGGACCAGGCCGAAGAGCTTCGCGACGACCGTGAGCACGCCCGCGAAGTGGCCGGGTCGCGTGGCGCCCTCGAGCACGTCGGCGAGCGGCCCCGGCGCCACGGTGACGACCGGGTCACCCCCCGGATAGACCTCGTCGACCGAGGGGGCGAAGACGAGGTCCACCCCCTCCTCGGCGCAGACGGCCCGGTCCGCCTCGAGCGTGCGCGGGTAGCGGTCCAGGTCCTCGCCCTCGCCGAACTGCAGGGGGTTGACGAAGACCGACGCGACCACCACGCCATCGGCGCCCGCCCGCTCGCGGGCGACCCGCAGCAGGCTCGCGTGACCCTCGTGCAGGGCACCCATGGTCGGCACCAGCACGATCGTGCGGTCCTCGCGCCGCGCGGGGCCGAGGCGGTTCGCGAGGTCCGCCCGGGTCGGCGACAGCACCGGCCGGCCCCGCCCCACCCGGGTCGGGGTCGCGGCGGTGCCGGCGGTGGCGGTGCTGCCGGGGGAGGCGGCCATCAGCGAGCCCCCCGGTCCCGGCCCACGGGCGCGGCGGCCTCCTCGGCGTGCCGGAGGACCGCGGCGATGCGGTCGGCGCGGATGGGCAGCAGCCGTCCGTCGGTCTGCGCGCGGGAGACGGTGGCGCGGGCCAGGGCGACGTAGGTCGGCACCGTCTGCGGCGCGTGCCGCAGCAGGTCGTCGAGGTGCGCCGAGACGGTCCCGACGTCGCCGCGGACGATCGGCCCGGTCAGGGCCGCGTCGCCGCGGTCGAGGGCGTGGTCGAGCGCCGCGGAGAGCAGCGGGCGCAGGGTGTCTGCGGGCTCGTCGACCCCGGCGGCGGCCAGCATCTCGCGGGCCTCGGACACCAGGGTGACGAGGTGGTTCGCGCCGTGGGCCAGCGCCGCGTGATAGAGGCTGCGGTGCTCCTCGGCGATGCGCGCGGGAACGCCACCGGCGTCGGCGACGAGCCCCTCGGCGAGGGGCAGCTCGGCGTCGGCGGCCGTGAGGCCGAAGACGCAGCCGGACAGGCGGGGCAGGTCGGCCGCGGTCCCGGTGAAGGTCATCGCCGGGTGCAGCGCGACCACCCGGGCGCCGAGCTCGGCGGCGGGGGCCAAGACGGCCAGCCCGTGCCGGCCGGAGGTGTGGACGACGACCTGCCCGGGGCGCAGGGCGCCGGCCCCGGCGAGCACGCGGACGACGTTCGGCACCATGTCGTCCGGGACCGTGAGCAGCAGCAGATCGGCGGCCCGCGCGACGTCGCTGGGCTTGCGCCGAGGGACGCCCGGCAGCAGGGCCTCGAGCCGGTCGCGCGAGGCGTCGGACTCGCCCGCGGCGGCAACCACGTCGTGGCCCGCGGAGCGCAGGGCGGCGGCGAGGACAGCGCCGACGCGACCCGCGCCGACGACGCCCACCCGGAGGGGGTCGGTCATGGTTTCAGCGAACCTTTCGTTCCAGTCCCGCCGCCCACTCTCGGGGAGCCGGATCGGGTACCGGACGTGTGCTCGATTGCCTCCCCAGCCTACGTGGGCGACGGCCCGCAGCACACCGGACGCCGGCGTGACCTGGACCACCTGCCGGGCGCGGCGAAGGCTTTCCGTAACCTCGGTCACATGACGCAGCTGGGCATGCCGGTGGCGCCGCCGCCCACCGAGCCGACCTGGAAGCAGGCCTGGGATGCCGCCCTCTTCGGGACGGACGGCTACCTGCGCCGGCACCCGCCCGTGCTCGAGCGGGACGCCGACGCCCTGCTAGCCCTCGTCGCGGCCCACGCCCCCGACGAGGTGGTCCTGCTCGGGGCCGCGGGGGTGCTGGCCCCGCGGCTGGCGGCCGCGCTTCCCGGCGTGCAGGTGCGCCACGACCTCCCCGACGCCTTCGCGGGCCTGGTGCTCGGCGTGGACTGGCTCTCGCACGTGCCGGCTCACGTCGTCCGCGTCGACGACGAGGGGCATCCGCGGATCCTGCACGTGGACCCGGTGACCGGCCGCGAGCGCCCCGGCGCCCGGCTCTCCGAGACCGTGGTGCCGCAGGGCATCGGGCTGTGGCTGCACGAGTGGTGGCCCGTGGCCGAGGGCGGCCCCGGGGCCCGCGCCGAGGTGGGCACCGGACGGGACGCCGCCTGGCGCGACGTCGTCCGCCGCCTGGCTGGCGGACGGGCTCTCGCGGTCGAGCGCGGGCACGTCGCGGGCGCCCGGCCACGGCTCGGCTCACTGCACTCCCCGGCGGCGGCCGCGGGCGCGACGGACCGGTGCCTCCCGGACGGGCAGCGCGACCTGAGCGCGGACGTCGCACTCGACGCCGTCGCCGCCGCCACCGACGGCCGGGTCGTGCACGACGGGGAGCTCACCCGGGTCGAGTGCGGCTGAGCCGCGTCGTCGCGCCCGTCAGCCCGCGGAGGTGCCGCGGAAGGCCTGGCGGCCCTCCTCCGTCGCGGGCGCGAAGAACGGGCGCGGGTGCCGCGGCAACCAGGTGCGGGTCACGTGGTCGACGACGTGGACGCCCTCCGGCGAGTCGATGCGCTCCACGTCGTCGATCCCGCGGCCGGCGGAGAGCGCCGTGAAGACCTCCCACTCGCGGCGCTTGCGGCGGTTTCGGACGCTCGTCGCGAAGGACTCGGGATCGGTCCAGTGCGCGAACTCGTCCCCGTCGAGCCACTTCAGCTCGACGCACAGCCCGTGCGGCAGTGCGACCCGGCGCACACCGGGCGGGGTCGTCTGGATCTCCCACTCGAAGGCCTTGGTGAAGACGAAGTCCGGGCCCACCGGGAAGCCCCACTCCTCCGCGTTGCGCAGGCCCAGGTCGAGGTAGGCCGTCCGCTCGTCCGCGACGTAGAGCCCGTGCCGCGGCACGCGGACGACCGCCGGCACGTCGCCCACCTGCCAGGCCAGGGCCGCCAGCGAGACCTCGCCCTCGGTCGAGAGCACCATGTCGCCGTCCCACTTCCAGGAGTAGCGGGTGCGCACCTGGCTGAAGCACCAGTTGTAGAAGTAGGCCAGCGAGTGCACGGAGTGCTCGTGCACCGCGAGGTGCTCGCGGCCCGCGCGCGCGACGTCGAAGGGGTAGGACGTCACGGTGAGCCGGTCGGCCAGCCCGGCGCGCTCCGCGGTCTCGCGGGCGACTGCGGGCGTGTCGTCGCTCGAGCCGTTGTCGACCAGCACCACCGCGTCGAGCGCGCGCAGCAGCGGGGGCAGGCCGAAGGGCAGCGACCGCGCCTCGTCCTTGACGCGCAGCACGGCGGTGCCCCCGAGGGCCAGCGGCTCGGGGCGGGCCCACGGCCAGGTGACGTCGTACTCCTCGTGGCCCTCGAGGTTGGCGATGCCGGTCGCCGTGGCGCCGGGCGGCCGCGGGCTCACCGGTTGCTCACTGACCGGGGCGGGGTCGGCGGGCCACGCGGCGGATCCCGCGACGCACCCCGGGCGGGATCTTCGAGCGCACCCCGTGGGGGATGCGGTCGGCGAGCCCCCCGCCGTCGCCCTGCGCGCCGGGCCCCGGGCCGCCCTCCGCCCGGCCCGCCTCGCGCCCCTCGCGCCGGGCGCGGGTCGTGGCCGCGACCACGGAGGAGCGGCTGATCGCCTCGGCCTCGTCGTAGAGCGCCACGTACTCCTCGCGCAGCTGGTCCATCGTCCGGCGCGCGGCGGGGGTGTCGCCCCCCGGCTCGGCCAGCCGGTCCAGCTGGGCCCAGGTCTCGCCGACCAGCTCGTGCAGCCGGGTCGGCAGCTCCAGGTCGTCGAGGGTGACGTTCACGCGGCGCAGCGACGGGTCGACGAACCGGTGCACGTCGCGGATCGCCTCGTAGCCGGCGTGCAGCACCTGCTGCAGCTGCAGCTCCTCGCCCACGCGCATCGTCGTGCGCGTCCAGTCCGAGAGCAGGTCGGCGTACCGGACGAAGACGCGCCCGCCGGCATCGTCCGCCCCTGCCGCGTCCCCGCCGGCTCCGGGGAGGCCCGGGCCGACCGTGCGCGTGGCCCGCTCGGTGTGCAGCAGCATGTTCACCCAGGACGCGGCGAGGTGCGCCGAGCCCAGGCGGTTGCGGTAGTACCGCTGCTTGCTGCCGACCACCTCCGCCGGCGGGCGCAGCATCGTGGCGAAGACCGGCGTGGCCGCCGTGCGCACGGCGGCCACGCGCCACAGGGGCAGGAACCAGCTCAGGCGCGGGTCCTTCACGACCAGCTCGCGCCCCTCGGCGAAGTGCGGCTCGAGCCACTCCGCGGTGCGGATCCGCTCGGGCTCGCGGGTGGCGATGCGGCCGGTCTCGAACCACGCCGACGGACGGCTGTCGCTCACCGTCACCGCCACCTCCGCCAGCAGGCGGTCGTGGTGGTCGACGACCCAGCGGGGCTCGCCGAAGCCCTTCGGGTTGGAGTCGTCGGCGACCACCTCGGGCTGCGGCACGTGGAGGCCGAGCAGGCTCATGATCCCGGCGAGCGTGCTGGTGCCGCTGCGGCCGGCGCCGGCGACCAGCAGCAGCTTGCGGGGGTGCTCCCCCGGGTCCGGCCCCGGGTCCGGCCCCGGTTCGGACCCGGGTTCCGGGGGGGACGCGGGAGCGGGCGGCGTCGCGGGGTCGGTCACGGACGACGAGGGTAGCGGCCGTGCGAGGATCGCGGCGTGACCCAGACACCGGTGCCCCCCGACGGCGGCGGGACGGGCCGCGTCGTGGTCCACGTGGGGCTTCCCAAGACCGGGACCACCTTCCTGCAGCGCATCCTCCAGGTGCACCAGGAGCAGCTGGAGGGCGCGGGGCTGCTCTACCCGTTCCCCGCGCCGGGCGCCCACTTCCACGCCGCCCTCGACGCTCGCGGTGCCAAGCACTTCTACGGCATCACCGGCGACGACGTCGCGGGCACCTGGCCGCGCCTGTGCGCGCTCGCCGCCGACTACGCGGCCACGCGGGGCACCGCCGTGATCAGCCACGAGGTGCTCGCGCTCGCCACGCCGGAGGAGGTGGCCGGCGCGCTCGAGCCCCTCGCCGGGCTCGAGGTGCACGTCGTGGTCACGGCCCGCGACCTCGGCCGGCTCGTGACGGCCCAGTGGCAGGAGCGGGTCAAGCACGGCGACTGGCGCTCGTTCGCGGACTGGCAGGCCGACACCGTCGGCGGCCCCTGGCGGCGCGAGGACGGGGACCGCACCATGTTCTGGCAGCGGGTGGACCCCGTCGACACGCTGGCCCGGTGGACCCGGGACCTGCCGGCGGGCCGGGGGCACCTCGTCGTCGCGCCCCGCCCGGGAGCCGCCCCGGACGTGCTCTGGCGGCGGTTCGCCGAGGCGCTGGGCGTCGACCCGGACCTCGTCGACACCGCCGCCGCGGCGGGGGGCTCGAACGCCTCGCTCGGCACCCCCGAGATCGCGCACCTGCGCGACGTGCACCGAGCGCTCGCCGAGCGGATCACGCCCGACGCGCGGCGGCGCCTGGTCAAGCGGCAGTACGCCGAGGGCGAGCTCGCCCGGGCCTCGGCCGCCGCCGGCTCGCCCGCGCCGCGGACGCCCTACTCGCTGCGGCCGCGACTGCTCACCGTCACGGCCCGCTGGCGCGAGGAGCTGGCCGACGCCGGGCACGTGGTCCACGGTGACCTGCGCGACCTGGAGCCCGTGACGGGCGGGCCGGACGACCCCCATCCCGACGACGCTCCGCGAGGCACGGTGGCGGCGTACGGCGCCCGCGGGGTCGCGGAGCGCATCGCGCTGCGCGCCCGGGAGGAGGAGGATGCCCGCGAGCGCGAGCGGCGGGAGGCGGCGGGCGAGGAGGTGCCCCGCCCGGAGCCGCCCGGCCCGCGACCGCGCCTGCTCGACCGGGTGCTGCGCCGGCCGCTCCTGAGCGTCGTGGTGCCGGCCTACGGCACCCAGGACTACCTCGACACCTGCCTGCGCTCGGTCCTCGGCTCCTCCCACCACCGCCTCGAGGTGGTGGTGGTCGACGACGGCTCACCCGACCGCTGCGGCGAGATCGCGGACGACTGGGCCCGCCGGGACCGCCGGGTGACGGCCCTGCACGTGCCCAACGGGGGCCTCGGCGCTGCGCGCAACGTCGGCGCGGCGCACGCGCACGGCGAGCTCCTGGCCTTCTGCGACTCCGACGACCTGGTGCCCTTCGACGCCTACGCCCGGATGATCCGCTCCCTGCGCGCCAGCGGGTCGGACTTCGCGGTCGGCAGCATCGTGCGCTGGGAGGGCGAGCAGAAGTCCGAGCCCCCGTGGATGCGGCGCCTGCACGCCCGCAGCGGCACCGCCATGGCCATCGAGGACCACCCCGAGCTGCTCGGCGACGTCTTCGCGTGGAACAAGGTGTACCGCCGGTCGTGGTGGGAGGAGCAGGGGCTGTGCTGGCCGGAGGGGATCCGCTACGAGGACCAGCCGACGACGACGCGGGCCTACCTCTCGGGCAGCTTCGACGTGCTGCCCGAGGTCGTCTACCAGTGGCGGATCCGCCACGACGGCTCCTCCATCACCCAGCAGCGCTCCAGCGCGACCGACCTGGCGGACCGGCTGGAGACCAAGCGGATGGTGCTCGCCGCGGTCCGCGAGCACGGCTCGCTGGAGGTGGAGAAGGCGACGCTCGACCTCGTGCTCCCCGGCGACATGCACCGCTACTTCGCAGAGATCCCCGGCTGCGCCGACGCCTGGTGGGAGCTGCTGGTCTCGGGGGTGCGCGAGCTCTGGGGCGACCGGTCCCTGGTGCACTCCGGCCTGCTGCCCGCCCACCGGCTCGTGGGCTGGCTCGTGGAGCAGGACCGTCGCGCCGAGGCCGGGCGGGTCGTGCGGCACGCCGCCCGGCTCGACGGGCCGCTGCCCCGGGTCCCCGACCACGAGGTCGGGCTGCGACTCGACCTGCCGCCCGACGTGCTCGACGTCAGCAGCGTCCCGCCGAGCGCCCTGGCCGTGCGCGAGCACGAGGGCTGAGCGGCACCCTCAGAGCAGGCCCTGCTGCGTGAGGAAGTCCTCGGCCACGGTCTCCGGCTGCTCGCGGTCGACCGAGACCCGGACGATCAGCGGCGCCAGCGTCTCGTTGTCCAGCGTGCCCATCAGCTCGTTGAGCAGGGGCTCGACGTCCTCGTGCTCCGAGAGGAAGTCCCGGGAGACGGCCGGCACGAGGTTCTGCGCCGGCTGGATCCCCTCGTCGTCCTCGAGCAGCACGAGGCCCTGGTCCTCGAGCGTGCCGTCGAGCGTGCCGGTCTGGCCGAGCTCGGCCTCGCCCTGCTTGACGGCCTGGTAGGTCTGCGGCGACCCGAAGCCCAGCGGCAGCACCTTGGTGATGTCGATGCCGTAGACCTCCGAGAGCCCGGCCTCGCAGTCGGAACGGCCCTCGCAGTCGGGCGCCGCGGCGAGGACGACGGACTCGCCCTCGAGGTCGGAGAGCGCGGCCAGGTCGTTCTTCTCGGCGTCCTCCTGGGTGACGAAGTACGCGTTCTGGCTGGTGGCCTCGGACGGCTCGAGCAGCGTGATGCCCTGGTCCTCGAGCAGCGGCTGCACGTTCTCGATCGTCTCGGTGGGGTCCCCGGTGGTCAGCGACTCCGCGTCCGCACCGTTCTCGGTCGTGTTGAGGAAGTCGGTGATGCCGCCGACGTACTCGGGCACCACGTCGACGTCACCCGGGAACTCGGCGAAGTAGACATCGCGGCTGTCGACCAGCTTGGTGTCCACCGCGTAGCCGGCGTCCTCGAGCACGGCGGCATACATCGCCGTGACCAGCGCCGCCTCGTCGAAGCTCTGGCTGGCCAGGGTGACCTGGTCTCCGCCGGAGCCCCCGGAGCCGCCCGAGGGCTCCTCGTCGGCGGCGAGGTCGTCGCCGGCACAGCCGGCGAGCGTGAGGGACAGGGCGGCCGCGCCGGCGAGCAGGGTTCCTCGGATGCGCACGGTTTCTCCTCGGGGTCTTTCCTTGGGGGATGCGGCGGGCTCCCGCCACCGCGGGCCGGTGCGGGCGAACCTACGCGGTGCGCACGGGGTCGCTCACCTTTTGGACCCCCGCCGCGCCGACCTCCAGCAGCAGGGCGACGACCGCCACGACGAACGCGCCGGCGACTCCCTGGCCGTAGAGGTTGCGGAAGAAGCCGTCCGTGATCACGCGCCCGAGGCCCGGCCCGGCCACCAGCGCGGCGATCGTCGCGGTGGCCCACAGCTGCACGAGCGCCAACCGGACGCCGGCCAGGACCAACGGGCGCGCCAGCGGCAGCTCGACGCGGCGGAAGAGCTGCCAGCCGGTCATCCCCATCCCGAGCGCGGCGCCGCGGACCTCGGTCGGCACCTCGCGGACGGCGGTGTAGCAGCCGGTGATGATCGGCGGGAGAGCGAAGAGGGTGAGCGCGATCAGGGTCGCGAGGCCGGCGCGTCCGTAGGGCCCCAGCGTCCCGGTGCCGGGCCAGTCGGCGGCGACCAGCAGCGCGAGCAGGGCGAAGGTCGGCACGGCGCGGCCCATGTTGGAGATGTTGATGGCGAGGAAGCCGCCGCGGCCGACGTGGCCCAGCCACAGCGCGATCGGGAGCCCCACGCCGCAGGCGAGCAGCAGCGCGGTGAAGGTGACCAGCAGCTGCTGCACCAGCAACCGCAGCATCCCGCCGTTGCCCGTCCAGCTCGAGGAGTCGGTCAGGAAGGCCCACGCGTCGCCGACGATGCCCATCAGGCCGACGCCCCCCGCGTCCACGGGGTGAGCAGGCGCTGGGTCAGCACGATCGCCGCGTCCAGCGCGACCGCGATCACCACGCAGAGCACGGCCGCCACGAGCAGCTGTGCGCGGAAGTTGGTGGAGACGCCCTGCGCCAGCAGGTTGCCCAGGCCGCCGAAGGAGACGAGCGCGCCCACCGTGGTGAGCGCGACCGTGGAGACCCCCGCCACGCGCAGCCCCGCGAGCATCACCGGCAGCGCCAGCGGCAGCTCGACGCGCAGCAGCCGGCCGGTCGGGGAGTAGCCGAGGCCGTCGGCCGACTCCCGCACGTCGTCCGGCACGGCCCGCAACCCGTCGAGCATCGCCCGCACCAGGATCGTCAGGGAGTAGAGCGCCAGTCCGATGATCACGGTGAGGGCGGAGAGCCCCGTGAAGGGCACCAGCAGCGGGAAGAGGGCCAGCGACGGCACCGTGTAGAGCCCCGTGCTGACACCCAGCACGGTCGTCTCGGTGCGCGGCACGCGGCGGGCCAGCAACGCCATCGGAAAGGCGATCGCGACGGCGAGCGCCAGGGCCGCACCGGTGATCCAGAGATGCTGGACGGTCGCGTCCACCAGCTCGTCGCGCCGGTCGACCAGGTACTCGCCGCAGATCCAGTCGTTGACGGTCCGGCTGTAGCAGGACGGCTCCGCCGCCGCGGCCGGGAGGCCAGGCCCCAGCAGCGGCACCAGTAGGGTCACGGCATGGACGCTACCGGTCGGGACGTCGGCGACCACCCACCCGCCGCCGGCGCCGGCCGGGACCACGCACGGGTGATGATCCACCTCGACCGGGTCGGCAAGACCTACGAGGACGGCACGGTCGCCGTGCAGGAGCTCACCCTCGACGTGCGCCGCGGCGAGATGGTCGTGCTGGTCGGCCCCTCGGGTTGCGGCAAGTCGACGACGCTGAAGATGATCAACCGGCTGATCGAGCCCACGACCGGCCGGATCGTCCTGGACGGCCAGGACGTCACGGAGGCCGACCCCGTCGAGCTGCGCCGCGGGATCGGCTACGTGATCCAGCAGGTCGGGCTCTTCCCGCACCAGTCGGTGCTCACCAACGTGATGACCGTCCCGGTGCTGACCGGTCAGACGAAGCACGCGGCGCGCGAGCGGGCCACGGAGCTGCTCTCGACCGTCGGCCTGGACCCGTCCACGCACGGCGAGCGGTATCCGCACCAGCTCTCGGGCGGGCAGCGGCAGCGCGTGGGCGTCGCCCGGGCGCTGGCGGCCGACCCGCCGGTGCTGCTCATGGACGAGCCCTTCGGCGCCGTCGACCCCGTGGTGCGGGGGAAGCTGCAGGACGAGTTCCTCAGGCTGCAGCGCGACCTGGGCAAGACCGTCGTGATGGTCACCCACGACATCGGCGAGGCCGTGCGCATGGGCGACCGCGTCGCGGTCTTCGAGGGTGGAGGGCGGCTCGCGCAGTACGACGTGCCCGCGACCCTGCTCGGCGAGCCGGCCGACGCGTTCGTGGCCGGCTTCGTCGGCAGCTCGCGCGGCCTGCGCCGGCTCGCGGTGACGCCGGTGGACCCGGACCACCTCGAGCCGCTGGACGGCCTCTCCACCGGCGACCTGGCCGGGACGGTCGACCTCGAGCAGGAGCAGCCGACCCTGGAAGAGGCGCTGGCGCTGATGATGCGCGAGGACCGCGCGGTCCTCGGCGTCCGCCGCGGCCCGGTCTTCCTCGGCGTCCTCACGCCCAACGGCGTGCACCGCGCGCTGCGCGCCTCCGTCGCCCGGGACGCCGAGGAGCGCGCGCTCAGCTGACGGGCACGTCGTGGTGCCAGGACTGCGTGACGTACTTCGTCTCCCAGCCCATCGACGTGTAGAGCCGGTGGGCGCCGGTCGAGGAGTCGGCGTCGACCTCGAGCCCGACGCCGCGGCGCTCGCGGCGGGCCGCGTCGCAGATGATGGTGTTCAGCAGGCCCTTGGCGACGCCGCGGCCGCGCGCCTCCTCGAGGACGCCGATGTAGGAGACGTAGGAGCTGTCCGGCCCCTCCTTGCTCGTCGACACCGTGCCGATCAGCGCGCCGACCGGGAGCGGCCGGCCGCTGTCGGTCGTCCGGTCGAGCAGCTCCGCCAGCCACCACTGGTTCCAGCGGTGGCCGGGGTCCTCGCGCAGGCGGTGCAGGAACTCGGCGAAGTTCTCCTCGAAGGAGTTGAAGTGGTCGAGGAACGCGCCCTCGAGCACGTCGTGCACCGAGCGCAGGTCCTCCTCGTCCGGCAGGGCACCGCCCTCCCGGTCCACCAGGCGGAAGCGGACGCCCTTCTTCTCCCACTCCTCCGGGTCCGCGACGAGCTGCTTCTCCTCCGGGGAGACCGGGCGGTCCATCTGCCACCAGGTGCGCACCATCGCGAAGCCGGACGCCGTGAGCCACTCGGCCTGCCGCGTGTCCCCCTGGAAGGTCCCCGTGTCGATCTGCTGGACCGGCAGGTCGCGGCCCTCGCCCACCGACCGGGCCTGCGCGCGGGCCCACTCCACGAGGATGTCGGAGCAGCGCCGAGCCACGTCCTCCTTCAGGTCGCGCGCGACCACGTGCACGTAGAGCATCCGGCCGGCGGCACGGTCGTGCACGCTGCCCCAGGCCCGGATCCGCCCGGAGGAGTTGCGGAGCACGATGTTCTCCCGCATCTTCTGACCGACCTCGCCGATCTCCACCAGCACGTCGTCCCGGTCGGCCGAGGCCCAGCCGCGCGCCGCCTCCTCGTGCGCCCGCAGCAGCGCGGTGAGCGCGCGCACGTCGTCCTCGAGACCGGGGTCGGGCGGGCCGTAGGTCCAGCCCTCCGGCAGCGAGTGGTCGTCGGTGAGGACGTCCTCAGGGTCGGACTCGAACCGGTTCTCCTCGGGGATCACGTCGACCCATTCTGCCGTACGCCGGCCCCACCGGCGGGCCGGTGCGCCTCAGGCGGGGTACGTGGTCCGCAGCGTCATGCCGACGCCGGCGCGGCGGGCGGACAGCTCGTCGTGCACGGCGTCGAGCTCGCGCCGCGTGGCGTCGAGCTCGGCTTCGAGCGCGGCGGCACGCTCGGCCGCCAGGGCCGCGCCGGCGCGGTGCTCGGCCGTGCGGCGCTCGGCCAGCACCCGGTAGGCCTGCGCCTGCTCGGCCCGGTCGGCGGCCGCCTCGCGCCGCGCGGCCAGCAGCTCGGCATGGGTGACCAGGGTCGCGGCGGCCCCGAGGCCGGTCGCGGCCGCGGCCACCACCGAGAGCAGCACCGGGGAACCCGTGGGGAGGGCGGCAGCCACGGCGGCGGCCGCTACCACGAGGAGCACGGCCGCGAGGCCCAGCCGCGCGCTGCGACGGCGACGGCGCCCGCCGCTCGACGCGGCCACCGTGGCCCCTTCGCTGTCCATGCTCCCGAGGCTAGGCGTCGTCGTCACCGGAGCGGACGCGACACGCGCGCTCCAGCAGGAGCGCGGCGCCGAGCACGAGCAGCGCCGCGCCCGAGGCGGCCAGCGCGGACCACAGCCGCTCGCCCGCGAGCTGCGCCCCGACGCCGAGCCAGCTGATGGCGTACCCCGCGTAGCCCCCCGCCACCAGCGCCCCGACGACGGCCGAGGCGCGGGCCAGCACGAACCGGTTCACCGCGACGTGGGGCTCCATCCGCTGGCGGCGCTGGTGCACCGTGCGCCAGGTCGCCCAGGCGGTCACGGCCAGCGCAGCGGCCAGGGAGGCGAGCGCCAGGACCTGCAGCCCGCTGACGAACGGGGGGGTGCCCCAGATCCGACGTCCCACCGGGTGCAACAGCCACCCGCCGACGATGCCGGTGCCCGCCGCGACCGTCAGGAGGACCGCGCTCGTCGGCCGGAGCCGGCCTCCCGGCTCGGGGCCGTCGGGCTCGTCCGGATCCTCGGGGTCCGGGAGACCCCGCGCGGTCACGGGAGAGAGGTCACTGGACGTCGAGGCTCAGGTCGTCCCGACGCTTCATCCCCGAGCGGTCGACCTTCTCCAGCAGCTCGGCGACGGGCCCCTGGTCGGGCAGCTCCGCATCGGGCTCGAGGTCGTGCCAGGGCTGCAGCACGAAGGCGCGCTCCCCCGCTCGCGGGTGCGGCAGGTAGAGCGCCTGGTCGGTGCTCCGCCGGTCGCCCACCACGATGAGGTCGATGTCGAGGGTGCGCGGCGCGTTCGCGTCGGAGCCCCGCTCCCGCGCGTAGGCGTCCTCGATGGCGATGGCCCGCTCCATCAGGCGCCGCGCCGGCAGCGTGGTGTCGAGCAGCAGGATCGCGTTCAGGAAGTTCTTCGAGCCCGGCGGGCACTCGACCGGCTCGGTCTCGTAGATGCCCGAGACCGCGGTGACCCACACGTCGGGGGTGTCGGCGAGCGAGTCCACGGCGCCCTGCAGGCTGTTCATCCGCTCGCCCAGGTTCGACCCGAGGGAGATGACGACCCGTCGGATCGGGTGCATCTCGCCCGTCAGCGCGTCGGCGTCGACGATGTTCGGGTTGGGGGTCTCAGTCACAGGGGCCTCGCAGTCCGGGTGATCGTCATCGTCACGTCGGCAAAGGTCGCGTCAACGGGGGCGTCGGGCTTGTGCACGGTCACTCGGCACCATTCAACAGGGGCACCCAACAGGCAGGTGTCCGCGAGGCGTTGGGCCAAGGTCTCGAGCAGATGGACCGGCTCCCTCTCCACGGCGGCCTTCACCGAAGCCACGAGACTCCCGTAGTCCACCGTGTCGTGCAAGTCGTCGGTGGCGGCGGCCCGCCGCGAGTCCAGGCCGATCGCGAGATCGACCACGAAGCGCTGCCCGTCGCGTCGCTCCCGCGGCAGCACCCCGTGGTGGGCGAAGCACTCGATGCCGGTCACGGAGATCTCATCCCTCGGGACGAAGGAGGGCCCATCCGCCACGCCCGGCCCCTCCGAGCCACTCATCCGGTCCCCCCTTCGCCTGCCCGCTCGTCGCCGAGTCGCGCCACCACCGCCAGGGCGTCCCGGGCGGCGCGGACGTCGTGCACGCGCACGCCCCAGACGCCCCGCAGGGCGAGCAGGGCCACCAGTGTGGCGTGTGCGACCTCGCGCTCGTCCACGGGCCGGGGGGTGCCACCGGCGTCGGCCAGCAGCTCCCCGAGGAAGCGCTTGCGGCTCGCCCCGACGAGCAGCGGCAGCCCCAGGCTCTCGAGCAGCGCCCAGGAGCGGAGCAGCTGCCAGTTGTGCTCGGGGGTCTTGGCGAAGCCGAGCCCCGGGTCGAGCACCAGCCGACCCGGGTCGATGCCGGCCGCGACGGCCGCCTCGACGCGCGCGGCCAGCGACCGGCACACCTCGCCGACGACGCCGCCGGGGCCCTCGTAGGAGGTCAGCTGGTCCATCCGGTCCCCGTGGGCGCGCCAGTGCATCGCGACGTAGGTCGCCTCCGACGCCGCGGTGACCTCGAGGATCCGCGGGTCCGCGAGGCCGCCGGAGACGTCGTTGACCCAGGTGGCTCCGACCCCGAGCGCGGCCTCGGCCACCTCGGCCCGCATCGTGTCGACCGAGACGGCGACCCCGGCCTGCACCAGCTCCCGCACGACCGGCAGGACGCGCAGGAGCTCCTCCTCGGCCGGCGGTCGGGTGGCACCGGGCCGCGTCGACTCGCCGCCGACGTCGACCACGTCCGCGCCGTCGGCCGCGAGCCGGAGCCCGTGGGCGACCGCGTCGTCGCGGTCGGCCCAACGCCCGCCGTCGGAGAAGGAGTCCGGCGTGACGTTGAGGACCCCCAGCACCAGGGGGCGGGAGTGGAGTGGCACGCCCCGCACGCTACCCACGGGGCGCGCTGGCCACGGGCCGCCGCCTAGACTCGGGCCGTGCCAGCGGGGTCGGGAGCGAGCGGGCCGAAGCGCTTCCTGCTCGGGGTCGGCTGCCAGAAGGGCGGCACCACCTGGCTCTACGACTACCTCTCGGGCTCGCCGCAGTTCGTCCCCGGCTTCACCAAGGAGTTCCACGTCTTCTCGGTGGCCGACTTCCCCGAGGACGACTTCATGCGCAACCGCGTGGTCCAGCTCGCCCAGCAGGCCCTGACCAACTACGCGGAGGGCAACGGCGGCCGCGCCCACCACCTGCAGCGCCTGGCCATGGTCCTCGACCAGGACGTGTACTACGACTACTTCGCCATGCTGCTCCGGCGCTCCGACGCCGTGCTCTCGGCCGACGTCACCCCGGACTACAGCCGGCTCTCCGCGAGCCGGCTGCGCGGCATCCGCTCTGCCTTCGCGGAGCGGGGTGTGGCGGCCCGCGCCTGCTTCGTGCTGCGCGACCCGGTCGAGCGCACCTGGTCGCAGCTGCGGATGCGCCGGCAGCGCCACCCCGAGTGGCAGGTGGCGCAGATCGACGAGGAGGAGGCCCTGCTCCGCATGGTCAGCACCGACGTCTACGACCGGCGCAGCCGCTACGGCGAGACGATCAGCGCACTGGACGACGCCTTCCCCGAGGACGAGGTGTTCTACGCGTTCTACGAGGAGCTCTTCAGCGAGTCGGAGGTCGCGCGCCTGTGCGAGATGGTCGGGATCGAGGCCCACCCGCCGCGGCTCGACGTGCGCGCCAACGCCTCCGAACGGTCGGCCCGGCTCGGCCCCGAGACGGAGCGCGCCCTGACCCGGCACTACGCGGAGGTGTACGCCGCCGTGGCCGAGCGCTTCGGCCGCGACCGGGTCGTCGCCCTGTGGCCCCGGGCGGCGCTGGTCGTCTGACCCGCCTGCGCGGGGGCTCAGCGGCGCGCGTGGATCAGCGACATCGCCTCGGCCCGGGTGGCCGGCTTGTGCATGATCCCCCGCACGGCGGAGGTCACGGTCTGCGAGCCCCCCTTGCGGACCCCGCGCATCGTCATGCACAGGTGCTCGGCCTCGATCACGACGAGGCAGCCGCGGGCCTCGAGGATCCGCATCAGCGCGTCGGCGACCTGGGTGGTCAGCCGCTCCTGCACCTGCGGCCGCCGCGCGTAGACGTCGACCAGGCGCGCGAGCTTGGACAGGCCCGTGATCTTGCCCGTCTCCGAGGGGATGTAGCCCACGTGCGCGACCCCGGTGAAGGGCACGAGGTGGTGCTCGCACATCGACCACAGCTCGATGTCCCGCACCAGCACGAGCTCGTCGTGGCCGAGGTCGAACGTGGTGGTGAGCACCTCCTCGGGCGAGCGGCGCAGCCCGCAGGTGACCTCCTCGAAGGCGCGCGCCACGCGCCCGGGGGTCTCCCGCAGCCCCTCGCGGTCGGGGTCCTCACCCATGGCGAGCAACAGCTCGCGCACGGCCGCCGCCGCCCGGTCGTGGTCGAAGGGCGGGTGGGCCTCGGGGGCGAGGCCGGGAAGGCCGATCGGGTCGATCACGGGCCCGCCCCGGGACCGTCACCCCCGCCGGACGCCCCCGGCGCCGGCGCGTCCGGGCCGCCGAGGCCGGGCTCGTGCACGTCGCCCCCCGACCCGGGCGGGGTGAGCACCGCCCCGCCTCGGTCACCGCTGCCGTTGCTCCCCGCGCGCTCGCGGATCTCCTGGGGGATCTCCACGGGCGGCCGGTCGGACGGCGTCCGGTGCGGGGAGCCGGTCCAGGCGGGTCGGTGCGGACGGATGCGCAGCGGCTCGAAGACCCGGGCGACCTGCTCCTTGTCGAGCGTCTCCTTGTCGAGCAGCTCGAGGACCAGCGCGTCGAGGACGTCCCGGTTCTCCTCGAGGATGTCGAAGGCCTCCTGGTGGGCGACGGCCAGCAACCGCTTGGTCTCCTCGTCGACGGCCGCGGCCACGTCCTCGGAGTAGTTGCGCGTGCTGCCCATGTCGCGCCCCAGGAACGGCTCCGACCCGGACTCGCCCAGCTTGATCGCGCCGAGGCGCTCGGTCATGCCGTACTGGGTCACCATCGCCCGGGCCAGGCCCGTCGCCTTCTCGATGTCGTTGCCGGCGCCGGTCGTGGGGTCGTGGAAGATCAGCTCCTCGGCCGCGCGGCCGCCCAGCATGTACGCCAGCTGGTCGAGCATCTGGGAGCGCGGCTGCGAGTACCGGTCGCTGTCGGGCAGGACCATCGTGTAGCCGAGCGCGCGGCCGCGCGGCAGGATCGTGATCTTGTGCACCGGGTCGTTGCCCGGCAGCGCCGCCGCCACCAGGGCGTGGCCGCCCTCGTGGTAGGCGGTGATCAGCTTCTCCTTCTCGCTCATCAGCCGGGTGCGGCGTTGGGGGCCGGCGATGACCCGGTCGATGGCCTCGTCGAGGGACTCGCGCGTGATCAGCTTCTGGTTGCTGCGGGCCGTGAGCAGGGCGGCCTCGTTGAGCACGTTCGCGAGGTCGGCCCCCGTGAAGCCGGGCGTCCGCCGCGCCACGCCCTGCAGGTCGAGGTCGGGAGCCATCGGCTTGCCCCGGGCGTGCACCCGGAGGATCTCGTGCCGACCGGCGAGGTCGGGGGCGTCCACCTGGATCTGCCGGTCGAAGCGGCCGGGCCGCAGCAGCGCCGGGTCGAGGACGTCGGGCCGGTTGGTGGCGGCGATCAGGATCACGCCGCCGCGGACGTCGAAGCCGTCCATCTCGACGAGCAGCTGGTTCAGGGTCTGCTCGCGCTCGTCGTGCCCGCCGCCCATGCCCGCCCCTCGATGCCGGCCGACGGCATCGATCTCGTCGATGAACACGATGGCCGGGGCGTTCTCCTTGGCCTGCTCGAAGAGGTCGCGCACGCGGGAGGCGCCGACCCCGACGAACATCTCGACGAAGTCGGAGCCGGAGATGGAGTAGAAGGGCACGGACGCCTCGCCGGCGACGGCCCGGGCGAGCAGGGTCTTGCCCGTGCCGGGCGGGCCGTAGAGCAGCACTCCCTTGGGGATCTTGGCGCCGACGGCCTGGAACTTGGCGGGCTCGGAGAGGAACTCCTTGATCTCGCCGAGCTCCTCGATGGCCTCCTCGCAGCCGGCGACGTCGGTGAACGTCGACTTCGGCATGTCCTTGGAGATCACCTTCGCCTTGGACTTGGCGAACTGCATGACGCCGCGGCCGCCGCCCTGCGTCTGGTTCATGAAGAAGAAGAAGACGAGGATGATGACCCCGAAGAGGATCAGCATCGGGAGGATCTGGCCCAGCAGTCCCGGCTGCGGGTTCTCCGAGGTGGACTCCTCGATGGTGCCGGCCTCGATCTGCTCGTCGACCGCGTTCAGCAGCCGTCCCTGCTGGCCCTGGATGTAGTACGCCCGGACCTCCCGGCCACCCTCACGGTCCACGTCCTTGTCGAGCGTCGCCCGGATCTCCTGGTCGCGGTCGACGAAGGTGATCTCCTCGACCTGGCCGGAGGTGATGTAGTCGGCCATCCGCGAGGTGGCGATCTCGTCGCGGTCACCCCCGGGCGCGACGTACTGCAGCAGGAGCACCACGCCGACGACGGCGAGCAGGCTCCAGGCCAGCGGGCCCTTGAATATCCGCTTCACAGGCTCCTGCCTCGTGAGGTGTGCGACGGGCAGCACGGGCCGACGGGGCGGCCCTGTGTCCGTCTCGGTACCTGACGACGGTACACGTCAGCGCCCAACTACGAGGCGCGCGCCGGGGTCGCCGCGGGGCCCCGCCGGCACGCGCGGCTCAGCCGTAGACCTGCGGCGACAGCGTCCCGATGCAGCGCAGGTTGCGGTAGCGCTCGCCGTAGTCGAGGCCGTAGCCGACCACGAACTCGGTGCCGATGTCCCACCCGACGTAGCGCGGTTCCACCGGCATGGCCAGCGCCTCCGGCTTGCGCAGCAGCGTGGCGATCTCGACGCTGGCCGGGTCGCGGCTGGAGAGGTTGCTGATCAGCCAGGAGAGCGTCAGGCCGGTGTCGATGATCTCGTCGACCACCAGCACGTGCCGCCCCGAGATGTCCGTGTCGAGGTCCTTGAGGATGCGCACCACGCCGCTGGACTTGGTGCCCGACCCGTAGGAGGAGACCGCCATCCAGTCCATCTCGAGCGGGCGGGGCAGGGATCGGGCCAGGTCCGCCATCACCATCACGGCACCCTTGAGGACGCCGACCAGCAGCAGGTCGCGGCCCTCGTAGTCCGCCGCGATCTGCTCGGCCATCTCGCGCAACCGGGCCTGGATCTGCTCCTCGGTGAAGAGGATCTCGACGAGGTCGGTCCCGGCGTCCTCGGCGTCCATGAGCCGAGCCTAGGCGGTGGGTCCGCTCCCCGGCGCGGCGGTCCGCTCGAGCCGCAGGGCGCCGTCCTCGCGGACCGCGCGCACGGGGCCGGGCAGGTCCTGCGCGAGCGTGCCGCCCCGCCGGTCCCGGACCAGCGCGTCCAGCGCCTCGACGTGCCCGCGGGTCAGGTCCCGCGGCGGGCAGCCGGCGGCGAGGGCGGCGAGGCGGAGCACCCGCGTGCGGAGGGCCCCCGGCAGCACCGCGAGCGTGCCGACGGCCTCGCCCCGGGCGAAGTCCCGCTCGGCCAGGCCCCTGGCGGCGATCTCGTCGAGCGCGTCGAGGTCCTCCCGCAGCATCTCGCCGGTGCGCGCGAGCGCCGCCGCGACCCCCGGGCCGAGCTCGCGCTCCAGGGTGGGCAGGACGACGTGCCGCACCCGCGCCCGGGCGAACCGCGGGTCCGTGTTGTGCGGGTCGTCCCACACCTCGAGCCCCTCGGCGGCGCAGGCCTGCCGGGTCTGGTCGCGGGTCACCTGCAGCAGGGGGCGCTCGAGGCGCCGACCGCCCGGGCCGCGGACCCCCCGGCGCATCCCCGACAGCGACCGCCCACCGGAGCCCTGCGTCAGTCCGAGCAGCACGGTCTCGGCCTGGTCGTCGCGGGTGTGGCCGAGCAGCACCAGACCGGCGCCGAACCTCTCCGCCAGCGCCTCGAGGGCGGCGTACCGGGCCTCCCGCGCCCCCGCCTCGACGCCGCGGGGACCGGCGTCGACCCGCACGCGCACGGACGCGGACTCGTCGGCCCCCGTCGCCGCCATGCGCCTCACCACCGCGGCGGTGTGCCTCGCGGAACCCTCCTGGAGGCCGTGGTCGACCACGGCGCCGACGACGCGGGTCGCCGTGCGCCGCAGCTCGAAGACGGTGGCGGCCAGCAGCGCCGTCGAGTCCGGGCCGCCGGAGCAGGCGACCAGCACGGCGCCGGCCGGCACGTCGTCCCCCCCGGAGAGGCTGCGCCGCACCGCGAGGCGGACCGCCGCGACCGCGGGATCCAGCCGGGGCACGGCCTCAGCCCAGGACCCGGGTGACCCACGCCTCGGGGTCGTGGATCTCCGCCATGGAGGGGAGGTGGGCGGGCTCGGACCACACCGCGTTGAACTCGGCCATGCCCACCTTGTCCACGACGGCGCGCACGAAGGCGGCCCCGTCGCGGTACTGGGCCATCTTGGCGTCGAGGCCGAGGAGGCGGCGCAGCAGGCGGTCCAGGGGGCCGATGCCCTGGCGGCGCTCGTTGAACGCGCGCCGGATCTTCTCGACGCTGGGGATGACCGCCGGGCCGACGCCGTCCATCACCACGTCGGCGTGCCCCTCGAGCAGGGACATGACGCCGGTGACCCGGTCGAGGATCTCCTTCTGCTCGGGCGTGCCGACCAGGTCGAGCAGGCCGCCCCCGCCGCCGCCGCGGCGTTCACCGGAGCGGATCTGCTGCACCGCGCGGCGCAGCAGGTCCTCCAGAGCGGCGCTGGGCTCGACGGTCTCGATCAGAGCCTGCATCTGGGCGAAGAGGTGCTCGCGCATCCAGGGCACCGCGGTGAACTGCACGCGGTGGGTCTCCTCGTGCAGACAGACCCAGAGCCGGAAGTCGTGCGGGTCGGCGCCGAGCTCACGCTCGACGTGCACGATGTTCGGTGCGACGAGCAGCAGCCGCCCGGCCGGCTCGTGGAAGGGGTCGAACTGGCCGAGGACCTTGCTGCCCAGGAAGCCCAGCAGGACGCCGACCTCGGTGCCGGTGACGCGTGAGCCCACGGCGGCGGTGACGCCGGACGGCGCGCCCTTCTTCTCCGTGAGCCTGGCCACCAGGGGGGCGAGGACGTGGGCGAAGCCGTCGGCGTTGGCCTGCACCCAGCCCTCGCGGCCGATCACGAGCACCGGAGCGGTGCCCTGGCCGGCCTCGAGACCCGTGTGGTCGCGCACCAGCCCGGTGGCGCGCTCCGCGCCGGCACGCAGCTCGGCCACCACCGCGTCCGCCTCGCCCCGGGAGACCGAGGGCCCCTCCCCCGCCAGCCGGGTGCCCATCCGGACCGCGAGGTCCCAGTCGACCATCTGGTTCATGCCGCGAGCCTACGGGGCCGGTCGACCGCAGGAGCAGGCGGCGAGCGCCGCGGCCGCCTCGTCCAGCGCCACCCGCGCCTCGAGAGCCTTGCCCTCGGGCGCGCGGTCCGCCGCGAGCACGAAGGCCAGCGTGCTGCCGTCGCGGGTGGTCACGAGGCCGGCCAGGCCGTGCACGCCGGTCAGCGTGCCGGTCTTGGCCCGCACGGCTCCGGGACCCTCGGCGGCGCCGGTGTCGAAGCGGCTGCCCAGGGACCCGCTGAACCCGGCCACCGGCAGGCCGCTGAGGATCCACCGCAACGACGACGTCCCCTCCGCCGCCGCGGCGCGGCGCAGCACCGCGAGCAGGGTCCCGGGCGGCACGCGGTTGCGGCGGGAGAGGCCGCTGCCGTCGAGGAGCCGCAGCCCCGCGACCGGCACCCCGAGGCCGCGCAGGGTCTCGACCGTGGCGGTGGCGCCGCCGGCGAAGCTGCCCTGGCCGTCGGCCGCCAGCCCGACGTGGTGGGCGAGCACCTCCGCGCCCTCGTTGTCGCTCACCGCGAGGACGCGCTCCACGATCTGCGCGACCGGCGCGCTGGAGACGGTGGCGACCTCCTCGGCGGCCGGCCCGAGCGGACGGCGCTGCGGGGCGCCCGGCACGGCGACACCGGCGCGGCGCAGCGCCCCGGCGAAGGCCGCGGCCGCGGCGCGCGGCGGGTCGTCGACGAAGCCGTCGTCGTCGGGGGGCCGGCCCTGGTCGACCCAGAGGGCGCCGATCGGGGCGACGATGTCGTCGGGCAGGTAGTCCGCCCGCCACCCCGAGGACCCGGGCGGTCCGCTGAAGAGGGTGTCGTCCCAGGCGAGCCGGACCCGTCGCACGCCCCGCTCCCGCAGCGCGCGCGCCGTCCGCCGGGCCAGCGTGCGCAGGTCGGCGCGCGCCGGATAGGTGCTCAGCACCTGGTCACCGGAGACGGGCCGGCGGGCCAGGAAGGGGTCGCCGCCGCCGACGAGGGTGAGCCGGTTTCCCGGACCGATCGCCGCGCGGGTGGTGAAGGTGGCGTCGGGCCCGAGGACCGTCAGGGCGGCCGCGGCCGTGAGGAGCTTGGTCAGGGAGGCGGGGGTGATGGGCCCGGGCGGTCCGACCCGGGTGACCGGACCACCGGCCAGGCCGGCCACGGCGCCGACGCCGCGCCGACCGAGGTCCTCGCGGTCGCGCAGACGCCCGCCCAGCACGCGGCGCACGGCGGCGGGCGCGACCCTCCCGGCGCCGGCCGCCTCGACGGGCCGCACGACCTGCGGCGGGTCGGCGGGGGTCGGGAGCTCGAGGCCCGGCGGCGGGGGGACCGCCTCCGGCTCGGTCGCCGGGTCGGGGGCCAGCGGGTCGCCGAGGAGGTCGGACTGCCAGGCGACGCCGGCGGCCACGAGCAGCACGATCACCAGAACCACGGGCCACGTGCCGAGGCGCCGGTCGCCGGCGGAGGCGGCGTGGCGTGAGTCACGTCGGGACACCGATCACCTCCTCGGGTGCGCGAGAAGGGCCATGATGCGGGAGACTAGCCCCCGGCAGGTCGCGGGCCCGGTGGGCCGCGGCGTCGCGCGTGGCCAGACGAGACGCTTCAGGCAAGGAGTAGACGGTGTCAGACGTGTTCGAGTTCGACGTGCTGGTCGAGATCCCCAAGGGCGAGCGCAACAAGTACGAGCTGGACCACGACACAGGGAAGATGCGCCTGGACCGGATGCTCTTCACCTCCACGCAGTACCCGTCCGACTACGGCTTCATCGAGCACACGCTCGGCCAGGACGGGGACCCGCTCGACGCGCTCGTGCTCCTCCAGGCGCCCACCTTCCCCGGGTGCCTGATCGCCTGCCGGGCCATCGGGATGTTCCGGATGACCGACGAGGCCGGCGGCGACGACAAGGTGCTCTGCGTCCCCACGCACGACCCCCGGCTGGCACACCTGAAGGACGTCGACGACGTCTCGAAGTTCGACCGGCTCGAGATCCAGCACTTCTTCGAGGTCTACAAGGACCTCGAGCCCGGCAAGAGCGTGGAGGGCGCCAACTGGGTGGGCGTCACGGAGGCCCAGGACGAGGTGCGGGCCTCGATGAAGCGCTACGAGGACAACGGCGGCTACTGAGCCCCCGCCCGGAGCGACGGCCGGTCAGCCGTCCGGGTCGGGGCGGCGGGTGCCGCGGAAGTAGGCGAAGGCACCGCTGGTGCGCATCGCCACGGGCGCCACACCGGCGGAGCTGAGCCACCAGCGCACGTCGTCGCGGCTGCACATCGGGCCGAGCAGGCCCGCGGCCCGGCCCATCCGCCGCATCGGCTCGGCCCTGGCCCCCGTGTCGGTGAAGAGCGCGCTGCCGGTGAGGACGCCACCCGGCCGCAGCACGCGCGCCATCTCCCGCACGGCGCGCTCCGGGTCGTCGAAGCAGTGCAGCCCGGTGAAGCTCACGACGAGGTCGAAGGCGCCGTCCTCGTCGGGCAGGTCCCCGACGTCGGCCACCCGGGTCGTCACCTGCCCCTCGACGCGCCGGCGGCGGGCGGCGGCCCGCGTGCGGCGCAGCATGGCCTCCGCGATGTCGGCGGCGACGTAGTCCACACCCTGGCCGGGCCGCAGGCCACGCAGGGCGACACCGCCGCCGCACGGGACGTCGAGCACGCGGGAGCCGGCCGGCAGGCGCCCGATCTCGTCGGCCGCGCGGTGCAGGAGGCGCAGGTCGGTGCCGGCCCCGAGGCGCCAGAGGAGCCCGCCCACTCGCTCGTGCTCGACCGTCCAGTCGTAGACCGGCGCCCACAGCGGGTCGCCCTCCCATCCCCCCATCCCGGGCAGGCTGCTCAGGCCGGGCAGGCGGGCGGTCATCAGCCGGCTCGCCGGGTCAGCCGATGAGGTCGTCGGCGCGGAGCATCTCCTCGGGGACGCCGAACGCGTCGACGAGGTCCACGGCCAGCGGCCGGATCTTGCGACACAAGCTGTTGATCTCGCGCGAGATCGCCTTCGAGCGCTGGCTGGAGAGCCGGCCGTGCTCCATGAACCACCCCTTGTCGGCCTCGATCGTGCACAGGGCGTGCAGGTCGGCCAGCAGGTTCAGAGCGACCTTCTCGTCGCCGTCCGGCAGGGTCGCGGTCTTCTCGATGAAGGCCTCGGCCACGAGCCGCTCGCAGTGGGCCCGCGCCGCGGCGATCACGTGGTCCTGCACCCGGGAGAAGACCTCGCCGGGGTGCATGCCCCCGTCGATGCCCCGCTTGAGCCGGCGGGCCACGCTGCCGACGATGTGCTCCTCGCGCCAGCGGAGCATCGCCAGCTGGTACTCCGGGTCCAGCAGGCCGGCCTCCTGGTCCCACTGGTCCTCGCCACCCGGCAGCAGGTCGCGCACGCGCTCCAGGAGCTTGTGCACCGCGGTGCGCTCGACGACGGTGTCGACCGCCAGCCCGGCCACGAAGCGGACCATGCCGAACTGGTCCATGTCCTCGAACTCCGACGCGTAGTCGGTGAGCAGCCCCTTGGCGACCAGCTGCAGCAGGACGTGGTTGTCGCCCTCGAACGTGGTGTAGACGTCCGTGTCCGCCTTCAGCGCGGCGAAGCGGTTCTCCGAGAGGTAGCCGGCGCCGCCGCAGAGCTCGCGCGCCTGCTGGATCGCATGCGTGCCGTGCCAGGTGCCCAGCGCCTTGGTACCGGCCGCACGCGCCTCGAGCGCGCGCTTGCGCAGCTCGCCCTCGGGTCCCTCGGCGCCGCCGTGCGCGACGTCGTGCAGCTCGGAGCGGACGATGTCCTGCGCGAAGTGCAGGGCATAGGTGCGCGCGATCAGCGGGAACAGGCGGCGCTGGTGCAGGCCGTAGTCGAGGAGCAGCTCCTCCTGCTCGTCGGTCGCCTCGAACTGCCGGCGGCGCACGGCGTACCTCGTCGCGATCGTCAGGGCCACCTTCGAGGCGTTGATGCCCGCCCCGCCGACGCAGACGCGGCCCTGGACGAGCGTGCCGAGCATCGTGAAGAAGCGCTTGTTCTTGCTCTCGATGCTCGAGGAGTAGACCCCGCTCGGGCTCACCTCGGCGAACCGGTCGAGCAGCGCCTCGCGGGGCACCCGGACGTGGTCGAACCCGAGGCGGCCGTTGTCGACGCCGTTGAGCCCCATCTTGAGCCCGTCGTCCTCGACCGTCACGCCCGGGAGGACCTTGCCCTTGCGGCGGATAGGCACGACGAAGGCATGCACCCCCCGGGCCTCACCGCCGACGTCCAGCTGCGCGAAGACCACCGCGACCTCGCCGTGCTCGGCGGCGTTGCCGATGTAGTCCTTCATCGCCTGGCGGTCGGGGGTGTTCAGCACGAACTCGCCCGCCCCGACGTCGTAGGTCGCCGTCGTGCCGAGGGCCTGCACGTTGCTGCCGTGACCGGTCTCGGTCATGGCAAAGCAGCCCATCAGCCGACCGTGCACCAGGTCCTCGATGTAGGCGTCGTGGTGGTGCTTGGTGCCGAGCTGCAGCACGGCGCCCCCGAAGAGGCCGAACTGCACGCCCACCTTGACCAGCACCGACTGGTCCCCGAAGGCAAGGGTCTCGAACGCCGCGACGGAGGCGCCGATGTCGTCCCCGCCGCCGTACTCGGCCGGGAAGCCGAACCCGGTCTGCCCGGTGCCGGCGAGCTCGACGATCAGCTCCCGGACGCGCTCGCGGTAGGCCTCGGTGGACAGGGTCTCGGCATCGGTGAGGATGTCGGCGTGCGCCACGAGGTTGCGGCGCACGAGGTTGCGCACCTCGACGTAGGACCCGTCGAGGATCCGGGTGATGGCCGCGGGGTCGAGCTCGGGGCGCGTGTAGCCGCGCTTCTCCTCGGGATGCGGCTCCTCGTCAGCGCCCGGGGCCGCGGCCGCCGCCGCGGCGCTGGCCTCGTCGGTCGTCTCGAGCGACGAGGGCGTCGTGTCCGCGCCGGTGCCGGGTGTGGCGTCGGTCTGGGTGCTGCCGGTGGACTCTGGGGTCATGCCGTCACGGTACCGATGCCGGGCTCCGTGCGGGGCTGCGGCGACCACCCGATCGTGGGGTCCGGCGGGCGCCGGCTGCCGGAGGCGGCCCGGGCCGCTCAGGGGCGGGCGGCGTGCGTCGGCGGAAGCCAGGAGTACAGGGAGACCTCCTCGACGTCGCGGCCCGTCCGCGGGGCGTGCACCATCCGCCCGTCCCCCACGTAGAGCCCGACGTGGTAGATCGAGGAGGGCGACGCGCCGGCCGCCCAGAAGACCAGGTCCCCGGGGCGCAGCGCGCTGAGCGGGACGGGGGTCGACTGGGCATGCTGCGCGACCGAGTAGTGCGGCAGCGACCGCCCGCCCGCCCCCCAGGCGCGCATGGTCAGACCGGAGCAGTCCCAGGACGCCGGGCCCGCCGCACCCCAGCGGTAGGGCTCACCGATCTGCGCGCGGGCGTAGGCGATTGCGGCCCCGGCTCCCCCGCCGGGCGCGGGCACCTCGGGGGCGGGCGCCTCGGGGTAGGGCGCCTCGGGGGCGGGCGCCTCGGGGGCGGGCGCCTCGGGGTCGGGCGCCGGGGCCTCGGGCGCCGGGGCCTCGGGCGCCGGGGCCTCGGGCGCCGGGGCCTCGGGCGCCGGATCCGACGGCTCCGACGACGGCTCCGCCGGGGCGGATGCGCCCGATCGGGCGGCCACCACCGGTCCGGCCGCCCGCTCGACCCGGGCCCGGGCGGCCGCCGCGGCCGCCTCGGCAGCGGCCCGCTCGAGCGCGCTCTGCCGCCGCCGCGCGAGCTCGACCGAGATGTCCTGCAGCCGCGCCAGCTCGGCGACCAGCCGGTCCCGCTCCGCGGCGATCGCGGACGCCGTCGCGAGCGCGTGGTCGGAGGCGGCCCGCGCCTCGTCGCGGCGGTCCCGGGCCGTCTGCTCCAGCGTTGCCGCGCGCCGGCGCGTGCGCGCGGCCTCGCCGCTGGCGACGTCGGCCACGGCCGCGAGCGCGCGGAACCGGTCGTACTGCTGATCGAGCGCGGTCGAGGCGTTCTCCAGCGTGCTGCTCTGCTCGACGACCTCCTCGATGCCGTCGGCGCGCGTCATCGCCTCCAGGGCCGACACCTCGGGGGCGAGCTCGTAGCCGGCGGCGAGCGTGTCGCCGTAGGCCGCCCGCTGCCGCACCAGCTCTCGCCGGGTCTGCCGCAGCCACGCCGCGGCCCGGCGCGCGTCGCGTCGGGCGAGCGAGAGCTCGTAGCGCGCACCGTTCCACGCCTCGGCCGCCTGCGAGGCGGCGATGGCCGAGTCCTGCAGGCGTTGGTTGGCGGCCACCAGGTCGTCCTGGACGGCGGCCACGTCGCGGCGCTGCGTCGTGACGGCCCCGCGGGCGGCGTCCACCTCGGCCCGGGAGGGGGCACCCCCGGTCGCGCCGTCGGCCCCCGCACCGTCGGCCCCCGAACCGTCGGCCGCTGCGGTGGGCAGCACGCCGCCGACCGTCGTGAGCAGGACCGTCAGGAGCGCGGTGGCCGCCCCGACGAGCCAGCGGCGCGACGGGCGCCCGGGGCGGGACTGCCAGGACACTCACGACACGCTAGACACATTCAGCACCACAGGAAACATATTTCCCAAAGTTCTCCACTGCACCAGCGTGTCGCCCTTGACGAATGCCAGCGATGTCATTCGCGGCTAATCGGTCTCCACCGGGACCTGCGCCGTGGTGGTCGTCGGATGCGACGACATCCCGTGCCGGTCGAACTTCTGCCCGCTGGCGAGACCGCCGATGTAGAAGGCGATGAGCGCGATCGCCACGCCGGCCACGTCGTCGGCCACGTAGTGCCAGCCGAAGTAGAGCGTCGCGACGATGGTCACGGCGAAGTTCACCCAGAACACCCAGTGCACGATCCGGGCGCGGATCGTGTACTGCGCCATCAGCGCGACGAGCAGGGTGATCGCCACGTGCAGGCTCGCGAAGCCGGCCACCGACTGCACGGCGGCCCGGGCGTCGCCCCACAGCACGTTGGACCGGCCGTACGAGAGCGACTCCATCAGGGTGCTGGCCCCGGTCTCGGCGAGGTCGTCGTAGAGCCACGGGTACTCGAAGCCGGGACCCAGCGTGGGCAGCAGGTAGTACGACGCGGTGCCGAGCGTCCAGGCGATCGTCTGCGAGGTGGCGAACCAGTAGCCGAAGGAGATGTTGCGCGACCACACCACCCAGGCCGCCATGGCCAGGGGCACCAGAGGCAGGAACCACAGGTAGACGCTGGAGAAGATGTGCGCGAACGGCGCCCAGCCGAAGACCTGGTGCAGCACCACCGCGGGTTCCTGGCCGAAGAACAGGAACTGGTCGATCAGGTGCAGCTCGCGGTCGTACTTGTTCGGCCCCATCACGAACGGCAGCGCCGACTTGAGGTTCCGGTAGCTGACGTAGGTGACGTAGAAGCAGACCAGCCCGAGCACCACCAGGACGATCCGGTCCCGGCTCCAGTGGGTGTGCCAGCGGAGCCGCACGACGTACCCCATCTTGCGGGGGTCCCCCCGCGAGTACCACAGCACCCGCGGCAGCATGTCGAGCAGGAACGCGCCCAGGATCAGCAGGGGCACCCGCACGACGGCCGGCCCGAGGAAGCCGTCGGGGTCCACGATCGGTCGGTCCACGACGCGCGAGACGATGATCGCGAGGAGCGCCATCGACGAGGCCAGCCCGATCAGCAGGGCATAGGCGCGGCGATACACGGCCGCAAGTCTAGGCAGCGCCCCGGGGCGATCCCGGGCGGACCGGCGCGAGTCTCGTCACGTCGACCCCGAGGCGCACGTCATCCCCGACGGCCGGGCCCGTGGGACCCGAGGCCACCGCGTCCAGCGTGCCGATCGCCTCGACGTCGACCTCGAGCCGGATCAGGTCGGGGGTGGCTCGGGCCGAGAGGACCCGGCCCGGCAGCGCCCCGTCGGCCGAGACGACCAGGGCCGAGCGGCGCAGGGCGACCGGTTCCCCCGGGAGGCGGTGCGCAACGGCGCCGTGCGGCGCGGCGGTGGTCACCGCGTCGAGCACGCGGTCGGCGGCGGGCCCCTCGACCACGCGCGCATAGCCGAGAAAGAGCGCCGTGTCGGGATCGACCGGGTGCGCCCAGACCTCGGCGATCGGCCCCTCCTGCACCACGCGGGCGTGGCGCATCACTGCCAACCGGTCGGCGACCGTGAAGGCCTCCTCGTGGTCGTGCGTCACGAGCAGGGCGGTGGTCCCGGCCTCCCGGACGATGTCGCGCAGCTCGACCGCCAGCCGCTCCCGCAGCCCCGCGTCGAGCGCCGAGAGGGGCTCGTCGAGCAGCAGCAGCCGCGGCTGCACGGCGAGGGCCCGCGCGAGCGCCACCCGCTGCCGCTCCCCACCCGAGAGCGTGGACGGCAGCCGGTCGGCGTACGTCGCCAGGCCCACGAGGTCGAGCAGGTCGGCGACCCGGCGCCGGGCCTCGGCCCGGGGGGTCCGCCGCAGGCGCAGGGGGTACGCCACGTTGGCCGCCACGCTGAGGTGGGCGAAGAGCTGGCCGTCCTGAAACATCAGCGCGAACCCGCGCCGGTGCGTGGGAACCCTCGCCTGGTCGGCGCCGGCGGCGAGGACCCGGCCCGCCGTCAGCGGCTCGAGCCCGGCGACCGCGCGCAGGAGGGTGGACTTGCCGCACCCGGACGGACCGAGCACGGCCAGCACCTGCCCGGCGGCGAGGGCGAGGTCGACGCCGAGCACGGCTGGGCGCTCGCCGTAGGTGACCGTGACGCCCTGCAGCGCCAGCAGGGGCTCCGCGTCGACAGGAGCCGGGCCGTCTGGTGTCGGCATGGCTCAGAAGGCTCCCAGGCTGGGGACCCGCAGGCGCTCGACCGCGAGGACGACGGCCGCGACGGTGGCCGCGAGGACGACCGACGCGGCCAGCGCCATGCCGTAGTTGAGCCCGCCGGGTCGCCCGATCAGCCGGAAGATCACCACGGGGAGCGTCGGGAAGTCGTCGCGGGCCAGGAAGGACGTGGCGCCGAACTCGCCCAGCGACACCGCGAAGGCGAATCCCGCGGCGGCGAGCACCGGCCGCCACGCGGCCGGCAGGTCGACGACCGCCAGGGCCCGCAGCGGCGAGGCGCCGAGCGTCGCCGCCGCCTGCCGCTGACGGTCGTCGACGGCCGCCAGCGCCGGCGCGACCGTGCGCACCACCAGCGGGAGCGCCACCAGCGCCTGGGCGATCGGCACCAGCCACGGGCTGTCGCGCAGGTCCAGCGGCGGCCGGTCCAGCGTGATCAGGAAGCCGAAGCCCAGCGTCACGGCCGAGACGCCCAGCGGGAGCATGAAGACCCCGTCCAGCACCCCGCGCACGCGGCGCTCGGCCCGGCCCCGGGAGCGCCGGGTGACGACCAGCGAGACCAGGAGGCCGAGCAGGAGCGCCATCCAGGTGGCGTCGACCGCGGTGCGCAGCGAGTTGGCCAGGGCCTGCGTCACCGGCACGACCAGCGCCGATCCCTCGCCCGTGCCCGACAGCCCGCGGTAGAAGACCAGGCTCCACGACCCGTCGCGACGCAGCGACCCCGCCACGAGCGTGAGGACCGGCCCGGCCAGCAGCAGGCCGGCGAGCAGCGTGACGCCCACCGCGGGGAGGTCACGCCGGGCGGGGCGCCGCGGGCGCGGCACCGCGAGCGACCGCGCGGGGTCCGGGACGGCCCGCGTCCGCTGCATGAGCACGAGCAGCACCGTCACCACGGCGAGCTGCAGCACCGACAGCGCAGCGGCCGCCGGGAGGTCGAAGAGGTTGGTCGTGAGCAGGTAGATCTCGGTCTCGACCGTGGCGTAGCGCAGCCCCCCGAGGGTCAGGACGACGCCGAACGCGGTCGCGCAGAAGAGGAAGACCACGCTGGCCGCCGACACGATCGCGGGGCGCAGGGCGGGCAGGGTCACGGTGCGCAGCACCTGCCACGGCGTCGCGCCCAGCGCCGCGGCCGCCTCCCCGGGGCGCGGATCGAGACCCTCCCAGGCTCCGCCGACGGCGCGCACCACGATCGCGACGTTGAAGAACACCATCGCGGCGACGATCGCCGCCGGGGTGCCGTCGAGCCCGAGGAGACCGAGCGGCCCGGCCTCGCCCAGCAGCTGCCGGAAGGCCACGCCCACCACCACCGTCGGCAGCACGAAGGGCACCAGGAGCAGCGCCCGCACCAGGCGGCGGCCGGGGAAGGCCAGCTGGTGCAGCACGTAGGCCGCGGGCAGGCCGAGCGCCAACGACCCCACGGTGCCCAGGGCCGCCGACCACAGCGTGAACCAGAGCACCCGCCCGGTCCGCGGCCGCCCGAGCACGTCCAGCACCGCGCCGGGCTCGAAGCTGCCCTCCGGCCAGAACCCCTGCGCGACCATGCCGGTCACGGGCAGCACGAAGAAGACGCCGAGCACCACCAGCGGCACCGCGGCGAGGGCGGCGAGACCGGCCAGGCGTCGCGCCCCCGTCATCGCCCCTCCCGGCGCCAGCGGCTCATCCGGTGGTGACGTCGGTCCAGGTCCGCAGCCACCGGGCGCGCTTCTCGGCGACCTCCTCGGGGTCGACGGCGTACGGGTCCTCGGGCTGCTCGGCGTAGGTCGCCCACTCCTGCGGGAGGTCGACGTCGTCGCGCACGGGGTAGACGAACATGCTCTCCGGCAGCGCCGCCTGCACGTCCGCCGAGAGCAGCCACGTCAGGACGGCACGCGCCCCCTCCGGGTTCTCGGCCCCCGCGAGGACGCCGGCGTACTCCACCTGGCGGACGCAGGTCTCCAGCAGGGCGGCGGTGGTCGTCTCGCCGCCGGAGACGGTGAACGCGGGCGACGAGTCGTAGGAGACCACGATCGGCCGGTCGCCCTTGCCCCCACCCTGCGTGAAGTCGACCTGGTAGGCGTCGGACCAGCCGGGGACGATCTTGAGCCCGTTGTCGACCAGCGACTGCCAGTAGGCGGGCCAGTCGGCGCCGAACTCGGCCTCGGTCGCCAGCAGGAACGCCAGGCCCGGCGAGCTCGTGGGCGCCCCCGGCGCCACCATCAGGTCCTCGTAGCGCGGCTTCGTGAGGTCGCTCAACGTCTCCGGCGGGTCGATCTCCTCGCGCTCGAACCACGCGGTGTCCACGTTGACGCACACGTCGGCATTGTCGACCGGCACGAGGCGCTCCCCCTCGTCGCCCGGAAGGACGTACTCCTCCGCCCCCGCCGGCAGGTCGGTCTCGGCGGCAGCGAACACGTCCTCCCCCAGGGCGCGCGAGGCAAAGGTGTTGTCCACCCCGAAGGCGACGTCGCCGACCGGGCTGTCGGTGGTCAGCGCGAGCCTGTTGGTCAGGGCGCCCGCGTCGCCGACCGAGCGCTGCTCGATCCGGTAGCCGGTCTCGGCCGTGAACTGCTTCATCAGCCGCTTCGGCAGCGCGAAGGACTCGTGCGTGACGAGCACGACGGGACCACGGGCCTGCGCGTCGCCGCTCTCGTCGGACGGCCGCGGCTCCTCGTCCTGGCCGACGACGCTGCAGGCCGTCAGGGCCGAGACCAGCAGGCCCGCGGTCGCGAGCGCGAAGCCGCGGACGGATCGGCCACCGCCCCGGGGACGGGGCTGGGGACGAAGATGAAAAGGGGGATGAAAAAGGGGCAGGGTCATGGGTGTCGACTCCCTTCGCCGGTGCTGACCGGAGCAGGTTCGTAGGGTCTGCGGATCGTCCGCACTCTCAGCACGCCGAGCGGCGTGCTCCCCTGTCTTCCGGGGGCCACCCTACGCGTGCGCGGGCTGCCGGCACGAGCGGTTCGGCTGCGCGGCGGCGGGGCCGCCGGGGTGGTCGGGCCCGCTCACCGCCGGAGGGGGACACCACCCCTCCATCGGGTGACTGCGATGGGGTGAGCCAGTCCCACCACGCTCGTGGACACGATGGCGCGGAGGCCACGGCGACGGGGACGGACGGGCCGCCCCACCGTGGACGCAGGGAGGACATCATGGCCATCGCCAGCATCGCCCGACGAGTGCTCGGGGGCGCCGGACGGCGCAGCGCGGCACCCGGTGGCCCCGGCCCGACCGGGGGCGCGGCCGGAGGCGGAGCCAGCACCGACGCCCGGATCGGACGCGGGGTCCGCAAGGGGCTGAGGCGCCTGCTGCGGCGCTGACCGGCGGAGGCCGGTGGAGGCCACGGCGGGGCCGCGGGCGGGGATCAGCTCCGGCAGAGGAGCGCGTCGACCGTCTCGGAGTCGAGAGCGTTCACGACGTTCGTGGCCTGGTCGACGATCTGGTCGTCGCCATCGACGACGAGCCTGAGGTTGGCGTAGAACTCCTCGGACCAGGTGATCTCCTCCCGGCCTCCGGGGGCGTCCGCGCGACTGGTGGGCTCGCCCATCAGCTCGATGGCCTCGGCGCCGGTGTCCTTCTTCACGGCGGCGCACCAGTTCTCCGTCCACCGCTCCGGGACCGACGGGCCGAGGTCCGAGATCTCGTCCGGCTCCGGGGCGTTGGAGCTCTGCTCGACCGTCTCCTCCTGCGAGTCGTCGCCCGAGCAGGCGCCGACGGCGAGGACACAGGAGAGGGCGAGGGCCAGGGCTCCCGCGCGTCGTCGGAGCGGTCGAGAGCAGGGGCGGGCGCGGAGGGTCGTGGTCAGCACGGGGTCGAGCGTAGGTGACGCCGGACGTCGTCTCGAGCGGCGACCCGCGGCGCTGGGGCGCGGCGGGCACACTGGGGGCATGAGCACCGACCAGAGCCTCGGCCGGAGCCTCGGCCAGGGCTTCGCCAGCCGGTCGGTCGCCGTGCATCTCGCACGCGGGGTCGTGGGGCTGGCCCTGCTGCTGGGCTCTTTCGTGCTCGTGCCGCTGACGGGTGCGCTGTCGCTGCTGCTCGTCCTGCCCGCGCTGGTCGCTCTGGGCGGCTGTCCCTCGTGCTGGCTCGTGGGGCTCCTCCTGCAGACCCGCGGGCACCGGACCCCGGGAGACGAGACCGGCCGAGGGGGCGAGTGCCTCACGTGCCGGACACCCTGACTCCCGGTGTCGACGTGCGGCGGGCCGGGAACCGGTTCCGCACCCGCACGGACTGGCTCGACTCGCGGCACTCGTTCTCCTTCGGCCCGCACTACGACCCGGGCAACACGCACCACGGTCTGCTGCTGGTCAGCAACGACGACGTGGTGCAGCCCGGGACGGGCTTCGACACCCACCCGCACCGCGACATGGAGATCGTGACGTGGGTGCTCGAGGGGTCGCTCGTGCACCAGGACTCCACGGGGCACCGCGGCGTGATCCACCCGGGGCTCGCCCAGCGGATGAGCGCCGGCACCGGGATCCTGCACTCCGAGCGCAACGACGCCTGGCGCCCGGGCGGCGACCCCGCCGAGGCGATCCCCGAGGAGCCGGTGCGCTTCGTGCAGATGTGGGTGCTCCCGGACGAGAGCGGCGCCGAGCCGGGCTACGAGCAGCGGGAGATCGGCGACCTGGTGGCCGGCGGCGACCTGGTGACCGTCGCCTCGGGCATGAAGCGGCACCGCGACCTGGCGGCCGTGCGGATCGGCAGCGGGCACGCCGCCCTGCACGTCGCCCGGCCCGCGCACGCCGGTGCCGGCACCCGGCTGCCCGACGCGCCGTGGCTGCACGTCTATGTCGCCGACGGCGAGGTCGACGTCGAGGGCGTCGGCACGCTCGGTGCCGGGGACGCCCTGCGCCTGACCGACTCCGGGGGCCGGCGCGTCACGGGCAAGGGACAGGCCGAGCTCCTGGTGTGGGAGATGCACGCCAACGCCTCCGGCTGACCGACGCTGGTCCTCCCGCGCCCCCGGCGGCTTGACCGGACCGGTCAGGCTCGTGCCGTGCCCGCCGACTCCCCGCCCGTCGTGGTGGTCGGCGCCGGGATCTCCGGCGTCGCCTGCGCCCGCGCCCTGCGCGAGGGCGGGGTGCCGGTGCGGGTCCTCGACCGCGGTCGCGCCGTCGGCGGCCGGATGGCCAGCCCCCACCTGCACGACCGTCCGGTGGACCTGGGGGCGTCGTACCTGACCGCCGAGGACCCCCGCTTCAGCGCGGTGGTGGACGCGTGGGCCGAGCGCGGGCTGGCGCACCCGTGGACGGACACCTTCACGGTGCTGAGGCCCGGACGGCCGGCGGAACGCACCAGCGGGCCCGTCCGCTGGGGCTCTCCGGGGGGCCTCCGCTCGCTGGTTCAGGACCTCGCGACCGGGCTGCCGGTGGAGCGGCGCCGGGTCGCCGCGGTCGAGCACCACCGCACGGGGCCGCGCGCCGGGCTCACGGTCGACGGCGAGCCGGCGCGAGCCGTCGTGCTGGCGATGCCGGACGCCCAGGCGGCGCGCCTCGCGGGCACGGGGCTGGACGAGGCGCGAGCGGCGCTGGACCGGACCTTCGAGCCCGCGCTCGCGCTCGCGGCGGGGTGGACGACGCGGGAGTGGCCCGAGGACCTCGACGGCGCCTTCGTCAACGACCACCCGGTGCTCGCCTGGCTCGCCGACGACGGGCGCCGGCGCGGGGACGGGGCCCCGGTGCTGGTGGCACACTCGACGGGCGAGCTCGCCGGGCGCCACCTCGCCGATCCGCCGACGGCGGCGCCGGTGATGCTCGGGGCGGTGCGCGACCTGCTGGCGCTCCACCGCGCCGGGGGCGAGCCGGAGTGGCACCACCTGCACCGGTGGTCGCTGGCCCGGCCGCTCGGCGAGCGGCGCGACCCCTACCTGCTCACCGACCAGCTGGTCGGCTGCTGCGGGGACGGCTGGGGACGGACCCCGAAGGTCGAGGGCGCCTGGTTGTCCGGGGCCGCCCTCGGGGAGGCGCTGGTCGAGCGCCTGGCCTGATCGCCGCTCCGTCGCCACGGTCACCCGCCCGGGTGGCCCCGGGGGCCGCCCGATGGTCAGCCCGTCGTCCGCGCCGTAGGATCCCCGGCGTGTTGGAACGACCCTTCTCCATGGACGCCGCCGGCGGCGTGCTGACCGTCACCGGCGCCGTCGACGAGTTCTCCATCGTCCAGCTGCGCAACACCATCACCGAGCACGTGACCCACGGCGACCTCGTCATCGACCTGAGCGACGTCGACGTCCTGCCCAGCGTGGGCGTGGGCGTGCTCGCCCGCGCGATGGAGCAGGCCCGTCGGGCCGGCCGCCGCATCGACCTCGTCGCGGCCCCGGAGACGATCGCGCAGCGCGTGCTGCACGTGTGCGGGCTGCCCTACCGGCACTCCGTGGCCGAGGCCCTCGACCCGCCCGACGCCGACGAGTCCGAGCCGGTCCGGCCCGCCTGACGCGGGGCCGGGCGGCCGATCAGCAGGCGGACAGCTCGAGCACGGCGGTCACCCGCATCCCGTCGTCGCAGTCGATCCACCAGCCGAGGCTCAGCGCCTCGACCAGCAGCAGCCCGCGCCCCCCGCTCGCGTCCGGGCCCGGGCGACACAGCTGCGGTCGGCCCAGGCCCCCACCGTCGCGCACGGAGACCTCGAGGCGGTCCTCCGCCGTCCGCCAGCCGACCTGGACGCCTCCGTCCTCGTCGGGGACCCCGTGCCGCACCGCGTTCGCGACCAGCTCGCTGACGACGGTCGAGGCGTCCTGCACGAGCCGGCGGTCCACGGGCAACGAGGCGAGGTCCCGCTGGAGCCGCCGACGTGCCGCCGGAACGGCGGCCAGGCCGTGCTCCAGCAGGAGATCGCGCCGGATCGCGCTCCGCGTCATGACGGGGAGGCTAGCGCGCTCGGGGGTGCCGGTCCGGCAGGACGGCGGCAGCAGCGCGGCGGCCCGCCCGGGCAGAGTCGCACGTCAGAACCCGAGGCTGCGGCCGATGATCTCCTTCTGGATCTCCGTGGTGCCGCCGTAGATGGTCTGGATCCGCGAGTCGACGTAGGCCTTGGCGATCGGGTACTCGTTCATGTAGCCGTAGCCGCCGTGCAGCTGCACGCCCTGGTCGGCAACCCTCTTCTGCAGCTCGGTCGTCCACCACTTCGCCATCGAGGCCAGGGAGGTGTCCACGTCGCCGGCGTTGAGCCGCAGCACGCAGTCGTTGACGAAGGTGCGGGCGACATGGACCTCGGTCGCCATCTCCGCGAGGACGAAGCGGTTGTGCTGGAAGCTCCCGATCGAGCGGCCGAACGCCTCGCGCTGCCGCGCGTAGTCCAGGCACATGTCCAGGATGTGCTCGCAGGCGGCGACCGCGATGCAGGCGATGCTGACCCGCTCCTGGGGCAGGTTCTCCATCAGGTGGACGAAGCCTCCGCCCTCTTCCCCGAGCAGGTTCGCCTTGGGCACGGCGACGTTGTCGAAGAAGAGCTCTGCGGTGTCCTGGGCCTTGAGGCCCATCTTGTCGAGGTTGCGGCCGCGCTCGAAGCCGTCCATCCCCCGCTCGACGACGAGCAGGCTGATCCCCTGGTGACCGGCCTCGGGGTCCGTGCGGGCGACGACCACGACGAGGTCGGACATGATCCCGTTGCTGATGAAGGTCTTCGAGCCGTTCAGCACGTAGTGGTCGCCCTTGTCGACCGCGGTCGTCCGCACGCCCTGGAGGTCGGAGCCCGCGCCCGGCTCCGTCATCGCGATGGCGGAGATCAGCTCGCCGGAGACCAGCCCCGGCAACCAGCGCCGCTTCTGCTCCGGGGTGCCGAGCGAGGAGATGTAGGGGACGATGATGTCGGTGTGCACGGGGAAGCCGAGCCCGTTGGCCCCCACGCGCGAGATCTCCTCGCTGACGACGGCGTTGAAGCGGAAGTCCCGGGCTCCCATGCCGCCGTGCTCCTCGTCGACGTCGAAGCAGAGCAGGCCCGTCGCTCCGGCCTTCAGCCAGACCTCGCGGCTCACCTGCCCGTCGGCCTCCCACTGCTGGTGGTGGGGCACGACCTCCTTCTCCATGAAGGCCCGCACGACCTGGCGGAAGTCCTCGTGCTCGGAGGTGTAGATGGAGGTGGGTCGCGTGGGTGGTCCCGTCATGGCGCAACTCTCACAGCGCCACTGTCACAATTCAAGTGTTAGCGTGACGCCGTGACGGCCGAGGCAGCGGGGGCGGCGACCGACCTCCTGACGATCGACGAGCTCTCGGCGACGGTCGGCGTCACCGTCCGCACGACGCGCTACTACGCCAGCCTCGGGCTGCTCCCGCCGCCGATCCGGCGGGGCCGCGTCGCCTTCTACGACCGCGTCCACCGGGCCCGGCTCGAGCTCGTGCGGGCCCTCCAAGACCACGGCTTCACGCTCCAGGCCATCGAGCGCTTCCTCGCCCGGGTGCCCGCGGACGCGAGCGTCGAGGCCCTCGCCCTCCAGCGGGCGATGCTCACGTCCTGGAGCCCCCAGCCGCGGGAGACGCTGACCCGGCGGCAGCTGGAGCGCCGCGCCGGACGGCCGCTCGGCGAGCACGACCTCGACCTGCTCGAGACGATGGGCACCGTCGAGCGGAGCGACGACGGGTTCGTCCCCCTCCCGAACCTCTCGGTCGGCCTCGAGCTGCTCGACCTCGACCTGCCGGAGGGCAGCATGGCGGCCGCGGCCGCCTCGATCCGCACCCACATGGAGTCACTGGCCGAGGAGCTCACGGGGATCCTGCACACCGAGATCCTCGAGCCCTATCGACGTCGGGCGCACGGGCCGGACGAGGCCGCGCGCCTGGAGCAGACCGTGGCGCGGTTGCGCCAGCTGACGCTGGAGTCGGTCGTGAGCGGCTTCCAGCGGGCCGCCAACGACGTCATCGCGCGGTCGCTCTCGCGCTGATCCGGGCTGGACCGGTCGAGCCCTTTCACCGGAATTGCCCCGGCACGGCCGCCGGATCGCCTTTGGTGGTGTGACCGGGTCTCCGCCCGACCGCCCCGATCCCGACCGCAGGAGCGTCATCGCCGTGTCTGTCCGTCTCCCGCGCCGCGCCGTGCGCGGCACCCTCGCTGTCGTCGCTCTGCCCGCGCTCGCCGTGCTCACGAGCTCCTCCGCTGCCGCGCCGTCGGCGGACGCACCCGTCCCGACGCCCGCGGTGCAGGCGTGCGAGACGGGCGCCGCGGTCGCGGCCCGCGTGCGCGAGGGCGCGGCGAAGTCCGAGCCGTCCCTCTACGGCAAGAACGACGCACGCAAGTACGGCCTGGTCGCGGACGCTCCGTACGCCGGCGACGGCGCGGTGACGGTCGAGACCGTCATCCACGTGGTCACGGCCACCCCCCCGACCACCGAGCGGCGCGACGCCCTGGAGCAGCAGGTGGCGGACCAGATGGACGTCCTCAACGCCTCGTACTCCGGCGACACCGCGCTGGATGCCGACGCCGCGGACACGGGGGGCTCCGACACGCCCTTCCGCTTCGAGCTCGTCGACACGACGTGGTCGGTGAACGCCGCCTGGGCCACCGTGACGCCGGGCGGCAAGGACGAGAAGAAGATGAAGCACGCGCTGCGCCAGGGAGACGCGAGGACGCTGAACGTCTACGTGACCTACCTCGAGGGCGGACTGCTGGGCTTCGCCTACTTCCCCAAGGCCTTCGACCACGGCCCGCGATACCTCGACGGCGTGGTCATCCACGACGGCACGCTGCCGGGCGGTTACGCCGGACCCTACGGCGAGGGGGACACCCTGGTCCACGAGGTCGGTCACTGGCTGGGCCTGGAGCACACCTTCGCCCACGGCTGCTCGGAACCCGGCGACTACGTGGCCGACACGCCCGCGCAGGCGGAGGCCCAGTACGAGTGCCCCACGGGCGAGGACAGCTGCCCTTCCCCCGGGCTGGACCCGGTGCACAACTTCATGAACTACGTCTTTGACGCGTGCATGTACGAGTTCACCCCCGGCCAGGCCGAGCGCATGAGCGACGTCTGGGTCGCCTTCCGGTCCGACGGCAAGCTCTGAGCCGACCCCGGCCCGCCGGCGTTCCCCGGCGACGCGAGCGCTCCCGTGCGGCGGCGCGGCGGGGTACTCTCCCGCCGTGCTGCCGCTGCTCGCCTTTCTGATCGCCGCCGGGGCCCTCGGCCTCGGCATCCTGCTGGGCCGCAACGCCTCGCCCGGCGGCGCCGCCGAGCTGACCGCCGCGCGGCGCGAGGCGCAGGAGGCCCGCGGGATGGTCGCCGACCTGCGCGAGACGGTCTGGGCGCACCGCGAGTCCGCGCCGGTCCTCGCCGACGTCCTGCTCGACGACATCCGGCGCTTCGAGCAGACGGGGCGGCGGCCCGACCCTCCTCTCCAGTGACCGCGCCGGAGCGCGTCCGGACGGGTGAGGACGCCGACCAGCGGTCGGCGTCAATGGGCGCATGAGCAGCACACCGATGCGCCGCCTGTCCACCCGCCGCTGGTCCCGCCTGGCCGCCGCCGCGAGCGCCGGCTACGGCGTCTTCGCGCTGGCCAGGCCCGAGCACCTGGCCTCCGGGCTGGGGGCCGAGGACTCCGCGAGCCTGCGCACGCTCGCGAGGGTCTTCGGGGCCCGCGAGATCGCCGTGGGCAGCCTGGCCGTCCTCGGCGACCGCGGGGTCGTCTCCGCCTGCATGGCCGCGCGGCTCTCCTTCGACCTCTCCGACTGCGGGATCCTGCTGGCCGAGCTCGAGGACGAGGACGTGCGGGGCAAGGTGCTCGCGGTGACGCTGGGCTGGGCCGCGGTCAACGCGGCGGCCGTCCTCGCCGACCTGGCCCGGGAGCGCGCCTGACCGGGCAGCTCAGCGGCGGGCGTCGAACCAGGCGACGAGGTCCTCCAGCACGGCGTCCCGCTCCGGCTCGTTGAAGATCTCGTGGTAGAGGCCGTCATAGGTCTTGAGCGTCTTGTCGCCCGAGGACAACGAGTCGTGCACCAGCTGGGACGCGGCCGCCGGCACGAGACGGTCGGCCGTGCCGTGCATCGCCAGCACGGGCAGCGTGAGCTCGGGCATCCGCCGGACGGCCTCCTGCACGGCGAGCATGATCTCGGCGCCGGTGCGCGCCACGATCTTGCCGTGGTGGTTCAGCGGGTCCTGCTCGTAGTCCCGGACGACGTCGGGGTCCCGGCTGACGGCATCCGCGGGAAGGGGGACCACACCCAGGTTGGGCGTGAACCGCCCCAGCAGCGGCGCGGCGACCCGCTGCACCGCGTTGGCGCTCGAGGTGTCCATGAGCGTGCCCGAGACCGCGAGGCCCGCGATGCCCGCCTCCCCGTGTGAGATGACGTAGCTGATGGCGATCAGGCCGCCGAGGCTGTGCCCGAGCACGAAGAGCGGCAGCCCCGGGTGCGCCTCCTCCGCCGTGCGGCGGAGCTGGTGGAAGTCGTCCACGAGCCCGGCCATCGACCCGATGTTGGCCGGGGTGCCACCGGAGCGGCCGTGGCCGCGGTGGTCGAGGGCGTAGACCGCGTAGCCGGAGGCGTTGAGCCGGTCGGCCACGTGCTCGTACCGCCCGCAGTGCTCGTGCAGCCCGTGGGCGAGGACCACCACCGCCGACGGGTCCTCGGGCAGCCAGGCGCGCCACACGAGCGTGTCGCCCGCCGAGCCGGTGAAGGTGCCGTCACGGTGCGCATGCGTCATGGCTGTGGAGACTAGCGCTCCGGGGCGGGGGCGGCGCGGCGGCCCGCGTTCACCACTCCGGACTAGCCCGAGGGGCTCCCGGGTAGACACGGGGGTGACCCGCACGCAGCGACCGACCGGAGGAGCACCATGACCGGAGCACTGCACGGCAAGAAGATCGCCTTCCTCGCCGCCAACTCGGGTGTCGAGGAGCCGGAGCTCGAGAAGCCCTGGGGCGCCCTGGGGGCCCTCGGGGCCGACACCGTCCTGCTCGCCCCCGAGCGGGGCAAGGTCCAGGCGATGACCGGGGACGTCAACGAGGCCGGGGTCTTCCAGGCCGACCTCGCCGTGGCGGAGGCGACCGTGGGCGACTACGACGGTCTCGTGCTGCCCGGCGGCACGACGAACGCCGACAGCCTGCGCCTCGATGTCGACGCCGTCGCGCTCGTGCGCGCGTTCGTGCAGGCCGGCAAGCCCGTCGCCGCGATCTGCCACGCCCCGTGGACGCTGGTCGAGGCTGGCGTGCTGCAGGGCAAGACCCTGACCAGCTACCCCAGCCTGCGCACCGACATCACCAATGCCGGCGGCACGTGGGTCGACGAGGAGGTCCACTCCTGCCCCGCCGGCGGGTGGACCCTGGTCACCAGCCGCACGCCCGACGACCTCCCCGCCTTCAACCAGGAGCTGGAGCAGCTCTTCGGCTCCTGAGGCCGCGGGGCGACCCAGCGAGCCGACGGCTCGCTCGGTTCACCCGCGAGGAGGACTGAGTCCCGCACGGGGATGCGCGAGGACTAGTCTCGCGTCATGCCCACCCAGCCGCTGCGGATCGCGATCGTCAACGACTACACCCTTGTCGTCGCCGGGCTCGCGAAGGTGCTCGAGCCCTTCGCCGACCGGGTCCGCGTGGTGGAGCTCGACAGCAGGCTGCCGGTCGTCAGCGACGTCGACATCGTGCTCTACGACTCGTTCGGCCAGGCCCAGGGTGCGGACATGGACCTGGATGCGCTGACCGCGGGCAACCCCGGCTCCCCGCGGGTGGTCGTGTTCAGCTGGAACACCCAGTCGGCGCTGGTGCAGGCGGCCCTCGACGCGGGGGCTCGGGGCTACGTCTCCAAGGGCGTCGACGGCGCCGCGCTGGTCCTCGCGCTCGAGCGCGTCGCCGCGGGCGAGACGGTCACGCCCACCGTGGAGGGCATGCCCGAGGGAGACACCTTCGGGACCTGGCCGGGGGCGGAGCACGGTCTCAGCGCGCGCGAGGCCGAGGTGCTGGCGCTGCTCTGCCAGGGCCTGAGCAACCAGGAGATCGCCGAGAAGGCCTTCATCGGCCAGAACACGGTGAAGACCCACCTGCGCGTGCTCTTCCAGAAGATCGGCGTCGACAGCCGCACGCGCGCGGCGCTGTGGGGCGTCGACCACGGCTTCCGCCCCGACACGCTGCGCCAGACGGGTCCCGACCCCGCACGCCACTGATCGGGCAGCCCCCGGCGCGGCCGCGGGTCAGCGCGGCAGCGCGGAGCCGATCGCGGCGAGCGCGGCGAGCGCCGCGGAGATCCCGCGCCGCGTGTCGGGGTCCCGCAGGCGCTTCAGCAGCGTGAGCGGGCCCTCCGGCCGGCCGGCGGCGGCCTCGGCCGAGGCAGCGCGCGCCCGGCGGAGCCCGGCGGCGACCCGCTCGGCCTGGTCCGGGTCGAGCTCGCCGACCGCCCCCGTGAGCGCGATCAGCGAGCGGACGGTGTCCGCGTCGACGGCGTCGAGGACGTGCCGCAGCAGCTGCGGGTAGGCGCGGGCCCCGCCCGCCATCGCCCGGAGGAGGCCGCTCTCGTGCAGCGCGCGGACCAGGTCGTCCACCTCGTCGGTCGCCGCGGTGTCGGGCGGGGTGGGCGGGGTGTAGCCGAGCGAGGTGGCCATCAGGTCCTCCGATCGCGGGTGGTGCGGACCGCCGGGACGCTCATGACCGGGCCCCCGGCGGCTCCTCGGCGGGAGGAGGCACGTAGTCGTCGCGCGCCCACTTGCGCTCGACCTGCACGCCGACCTGCGGGGTCGGCTGGCCGTAGCGGTGGTGGTGGCGCGGCAGCGGCGGGCCCTGCGGGTCACCCTCCTGGTCCCGGGCCCCCTTCCGCGCGCGGTCGGCGCCCTTGCGGGAGCCGCCGCGCCGCTCGATGGGCCCGTCGGCCTTCTCCAGCCGGACGGCGATCTCCTTGTAGGCAGGTGTGTGGGAGTCGGGGTCGGTCTCGTTGGAGGTGAGCAGGTTGATCTCCGCCGACTGCATCGGCACGTAGACCTCCCCGTCGGCGACCTGGTCGGAGAGCAGCACCCGCACGGTGATCTCGCCCCGCCGGGAGATCAGCTTGACCCAGTCGCCCGTGACGACTCCGCCCTGGTCCTGGGCCGTCCGCTGCGTCATCTCGACGTAGGTGTCGGGCACCAGGCGCGAGAGGCCCTCGGAGCGCAGGGTGAGGTTGCCCTCGTGGAAGTGCTCGAGCACGCGGCCGTTGTTCACGTGCAGCGGGTACTCCTCGTCGGTCTGGTCGCTCGGCTCGCGGAACTCCAGCGGGTGCAGCCGGGCCATGCCGTCGTCGAAGTGGAAGGTGCCGTCCGCATAGAGCAGCGGCGTGTCGGTGCCGTCGGCGGCCACCGGCCACTGCAGCGAGTCGTAGCCCTCCAGGCGGTCGTAGGAGACGCCCGCGAAGAGCGGGGTCAGCCCCGCGATCTCGTCCATGATCTCGCGGGGATGGGTGAAGCCCCACTGGTAGTCCAGGTGTGCCGCGATGCCCTGGAGGATCTGCCAGTCGGGTCTCGCCTCCCCGATCGGCGGCATCGCCCGGTAGAGCCGCTGGATCCGGCGCTCGGTGTTGGTGAAGGTGCCGTCCTTCTCCAGCGACGCGGCGGCCGGCAGCACCACGTCGGCGAACTCGCAGGTGCGGGAGAAGAACAGCTCGGAGACGACGAGGAACTCCAGCTTCTCCATCGCCTCCTGCACGTAGTGCACGTTGGAGTCGACCAGCGACATCTCCTCGCCGATCATGACGATCGACCGGAGGCGGCCGTCGTGCACGGCATCGACCATGCCGTGGTTGTCCAGCCCCGCCTCCAGCGGCAGCTCGCGGCCCCAGGCCTGGGCGAACTTGCGCTGGACGGCCTCGTCGGAGACCGGCTGGTAGCCGGGGTAGAAGCTGTTGATCGTCCCGAAGTCGCTGCACCCCTGCACGTTGTTGTGGCCGCGCAACGGGTAGGCGCCGGTGCCGGGCCGCCCGAAGCTGCCGGTGACCAGCAGGAGGTTCGCGATCGCCGTGGAGGTGTCGGAGCCCATCGAGTGCTGCGTGACGCCCATCGCCCACAGCCCCACCACCCGCTCGGCGGCGACGATCCGGCGGGCGACCTCGCGCAGCGTGTCGGCCGGGATGCCGGCGCGCTCCTCGGCGTACTCGAGCGTGAACCGCTCCAGCGACGCGCGGTACTCCTCGAGCCCGTTCACCTTCTCCTTCAGGAACGTCTCGTCGGCCAGGCCCTCGTCGAGGATGTGCCTGGTGAGCGCCGAGAGCCAGACGAGGTCCGTCCCGGGCCTGGGCTTGAGGAAGACGTCCGCGCGCTGGGCCATCTCGTGCCTGCGCAGGTCGGCGACCACATGCACCTGGCCGTTCAGCTTCTGGGCCCGTCGCAGCCGCGCGGCGATCACGGGGTGGGAGTCGGCCGTGTTGGTGCCGACCATCAGCACCAGGTCGGCCCGCTCCATGTCGCTGATCGAGCCGGCGTCGCCGCCGTACCCCACCGTGCGCCAGAGCCCCTGCGTCGCCGGCGCCTGGCAGTAGCGCGAGCAGTTGTCGGTGTTGTGGGTGCCGATCACCTGACGCGCCAGCTTCTGGGTCAGGTAGGACTCCTCGTTCGTCGCCTTGGATGATCCGATCACCCCGATGGCATCCGGGCCGTGCTCGTCGCGGATCCCCCGCAGCCGCGACGCGACGACGTCGAGCGCCTCCTCCCAGGTGGTCTCGCGGAACCGGTGGCCGTCGCGCACCAGGGGCTTCGTCAGCCGGTCCTCGGCGTTCACGTGGTCCCAGCCGAACTTGCCCTTCACGCAGGTGGAGATCGAGTTGGCCGGGCCGTCGACCGTCGGTTGGATGCGCAGCACCTCGCGGCCGCGGGTCTCGACGTCGAAGGCGCAGCCGACACCGCAGTAGGTGCACACGGTCTTGGTCCGCTCGGTGGCGGCCATCCGGGCCGTCGCCTCCATGTCGGAGATCTGGTAGAGCGGGCCGTAGCCGGTGGTCGGCTCGACGTCCTTGACGAGATCGATGGCCGGCTTGCGCGTCTCCTCGGGCCAGGCGGTGAGCAGCCCGTGCCGCCCGAGCATCGACTTCTCCATCAGCGCGTTGCACGGGCACACGGTCACGCAGTGACCGCAGGACACGCAGGACGACTCCCCGATCAGGGCGCCGCCGTCCCAGAGCACCCGCGGGTCCTCGGACTCCCAGTCGATCGAGAGCGTCTCGGTGACCTGCACGTCCTGGCAGGCCTCCACGCATCGGCCGCACAGGATGCACTGGTCGGGGTCGTAGCGGTAGAAGGGGTTGCTGTCGTCCACCTCGTAGGGCGTGGCCCGGAAGCCGATCCGCTCGCGCATCAGCCCCGACGCCTCGACGCTCTTCTTCAGCGTGCAGGCGCCGTCGTTGTGGTCGCAGACCGTGCAGTAGAGGACGTGCTTGCGCACCAGCCGCTGGGCGGCCTCCTCGCGGCCGCGCTGGGCGCGGCCGCCGAGCGCGACCTCCAGCCCCTCGCGGGCGGGCACGGCACACGAGCGCACGAGCTCGCCCCCGACCTCGACGAGGCAGGCGTCGCAGGTCTGGATCGGGCCCAGCGCCGGGTGGTAGCAGGCGGAGGGGAAGTGCCCGGGCTGGTCGTGCGGCGAGAGCGCCTCGATCAGGGGGCGCCCCGCCAGCGCGTCGAGGTCTCGACCGTCGACGCGGACCGTGACGTGTTCCGCGGGCGGGGCCGCGGCGTCCTCGGAGAGCGGCGCGAACGCCGCCCGACGGTCGACGTCGCGACCCGCCCCGTGGTTCTCCCGGTCTCCCTGGCCCTGACCCATGCGCCCTCCCGTGCGTCGGTGCCGCCGGACGGCGAGACCTGCGTCGGCACCGCCACGCCCGACCGTATCCCCGAGAGCGCTTCCCGGGACCCTCTCCGTGGGGGTGTCGGGCCCCCTGGCCCCCTCGCCGTCCTCAGGCGGCGGTGCCGAGCTGCTCGCGCAGTCGCGAGAGCAGGCGCGAGAGCATCCGCGAGACGCTGACCTGGGAGACACCCAGGCGCGCCGCGATCTCGCGCTGGCTGAGCTCGTCGACGAAGCGCCACTTCAGCAGGCACCGGTCCGACGGCGACAGGTCGCGCGCTGCTGCGCCCAACAGGAGGCGCGCCTCGGCGCTGGGCGCGAAGTCGAGGCGCTCGTCGGGGATCTCGGCCGGCCCCTCGGCGTCGTCGCGGTCGACGCCGAGGTGGTCGAGCGAGACGGGGCGCATCTGGCTGCGCAGGCGCAGGGCCTCCTCGATCACGTCCTCCTGCTCGCCGGTGCGCTCGGCGAGCTCGCGAAGCTCGTCGGTCGACGCGCGCTCGAGATCGGGCCGCTCCTCCAGCAGCCGGCCGTGCGCCCGCTGCACCGGGCGCGGCGGCCGGATCACCCAGCCGTGGTCGCGGAAGTGGCGTCGGAGCTCGCCGGTGATGCTGGGGACCGCGAAGGCCAGGAAGTCCTTGCCCTGCGTGGGATCGAAGCTGTGCGCGACCCGCACGAGGGCGACGTACGCGATCTGCTCGAGGTCGTCGGTCGGGACGCCGCGATCGCGGTAGCGGTGCGAGACGGCGCGGGCCACGCGCATGTTCAGCAGCACCACCCGCCGGGCGGCCTCCTCGCCGACGTGGCTGTCGGCGCCCACGGCGACGGCCAGGCAGCGGGCGGTGAGGCGTTCGCGCTCCTCATGGCTCACGGCCCCCGGGTCGGCGGGCAGCTCCGGCAGCGCCGAAGCGGCGCCGACGCACGGGGCGGGCGGGGTGGCGGGCGGGGACGCAGACACCTCGCTCGGGTCGATGGCCTGCGAGGTCATGACGGCTCCTGCTCCTTGACGGATCAATCACCAGCCAACGTTCTACAAACCTTCGACACTTGGTTCACCTTCACGGGTGAACCAGGCGGCACCGGTCGGCGGGCCGGGAGCGGTCAGGCGCCGTCCCCGCGGGGCGGCGTCGCCGTGTGGTCCGGATGGCCCCGGGTGCGCTCCGCCTCCTTCATCTCGGCCTCGAAGAGGTGGCGGCGCCCGCCCACGAGCTCGTCGCGCGCGCGGCGCTCGGCCTCGGAGAAGGCGGCGTAGTACCCGTCGTCGTACTCCTCCACCACCTGGAAGCTCCACCGTCCGTCGAGCACGTTGCGGCCGACCACGTCGGCGGCGAGCCGGTCCGCGAGCTCGCCGTGGCCCGCCGCGCGCAGCTGCTCGACCGCGGTCCCGAGGGTCAGGTCGGCGGTGCCGCAGAGCCGGTGGAAGGCGTAGAGGTGGCCGCGAGCGTGCTCGACGACCTCGAGGGCCTCGGAGAGCTTGCCCAGCGCCTCGACGGTCGCGTCGTCGACGCCCGGGGGTCGGCGGTGCGCCGGCGCGGGACGGTCGTCGGGTCCCCCGGGCCGGGGGGTTCGTTCGGGCATGGCGCCGACGCTAGGCGCCCGCAGCGCGACGCGGCCCACCCGCGGGGTTGTGGCGGCGGGCCCGTGGTGCTGGAGTGGGAAGCGGGCGCCCCGCCGTCGCGACGACGGCGGCCCGCCATGGGGGACAGCGATGACGACCGAGCGCGCCGCCACATCCGAGCCCGTCGGCGGCGGGCCCCGGGGTGCGCTCCTGCTCGGCAGCATCCCCAGCGGCTCGGCACGCGAGGCGATGCGGCTGGCGGTCGACACGCTCGGCCCGTATCTCCTCGCGCTTCCCGACGGCGAGACCGGAGAGCGTCGCAACTGGATCGCGGGCACCGTCGACGCGATGCGCCGGATCCCGGCGCTCCGGGTGGCCCGCGAGGGCGACTGGTCGACCTACGACGCCACCCCCCGGCTCGCCGTCCGGCGTGGGCAGACCCTGCGGGCAAGCGACCTGAGCCTCGGCTACGCCGAGGCGTGGCAGGACAGCCGCGAGGCGTACGACGCGATCCAGCCCCGCTCGCCCCGGCTGCCCTTCCAGGTCGGCCTGGCCTCCCCGCTGGACCTCGCGGCCTTCGCGCTGGGGCCAGCGGGTCCGCTGCGGCACCACGAGGCCTTCACCGCGGCGACGGCGGGCCAGGTGCGGCGGATCAGCGAGTCCGCGGACCACGACGTCGTCTTCCAGGTCGAGATGCCCGCCGAGCTCGTGCTGCTGGCGAGGACCCCGCGCCCGGCGCAGCGGCTCCTCGCCCAGCGGCTGGCCCGCGGGGTCCTCGAGCTCGTCCGGCGGGCGCCGGCCAGCACGCGCTGGGGGCTGCACCTGTGCGTGGGCGACCTGGGCAACCAGGCCCGGCACGCGCCCCGGGACACCCACCCCCACACCGCGCTGGCCAACGCGCTCGCCGGCCAGTGGCCGGTCGACCAGCGGCTGGAGTGGCTCCACCTCCCGCTCGCGGCCGGCGAGCGGCCCCCGCCGCCCGACCCCGCCGCCTACACGCCGCTGGGCGGCCTCTCCGCCGCCGCCTCCAGGGTCCTGGTCGCGGGCCTCGTCCACGAGCGGTGCACCGAGGGCCACCTGCGCCGGGTGCTCGCCCACGTGGAGGACGCGGTCGGTCACCGGGTCCGCGTCGCCGCGGCGTGCGGGCTCGGTCGGCGCGAACCGGCCGCGGCCCTCGAGGTCATGGAGCGCACGGCTCAGCTCTGCCTGGCGACCTGAGCCGCCGGTCGACCCGAGCCGCCTAGCGACCCGCGAAGGTCGGCGTCCGCTTGCCGAGGAAGTCGGCCACCGCTCGCCGGTGGTCCTCCGTGTCGCCGAGACGGACCTGGGCCTCCCCCTCGGCGGCCAACACCTCGGCCAGCGGGGCCCCGGGGGCGGCGTCGAGCAGGAGCTTCGACTCGGCATAGGCGCGCGTCGGGCCGGCAGCGAGCCTCTCGGCGAGCGCGGCGGCCGTCGCGGCCACCTCCTCGGGCGGCACCACCTCGCCGCTGATCCCCCAGCTCACCGCCTGTGCCGGGTCGAAGGTGCGGGCCAGCAGGACCAGCTCGCGGGCCCGCGCGGCGCCGACGGCCGCGGGCAGCGTGGCGGCGAGGCCCGAGTCACAGGTCAGGCCGATGCCGGTGAAGGCCGTGCCGAGCGTCGCACCCTCGGCCATCACGCGCAGGTCGCAGGCGAGCGCGAAGCCGAGACCGGCCCCCACGCAGGTCCCGTTGACCGCGGCGACCACCGGCTTCGGCATGGTCGCCAGGGCCGTGGTGATGGGCCCGTAGTGCTCCGCGACGGTCGCGAACGCGGCGGCGCCCCCGCCCCCCAGCGCCGTGGCGTGCTCGGCGAGGTCCTGGCCGACGCAGAAGGCGCGCCCGGTCCCGGTCAGGACCACGGCGCGCACGGCCTCGTCGCCGGCGACCTCGTCCAGCGCCTCCCGCAGCGCGACCTTGAGCGCGGTGTCGAGGGCGTTGTGCGCCTCGGGGCGCTGCATCGTGACGGTGGCGACGGCGCCCCGCCGCTCGACGTGCACGGGCTGGTCACTCATCTCGGACCTCCTGCGGGGTCTGCGGGTGTGGGATCGTGGCCAGCATGGACGACGGCGGCACGCGACCGCGCCGCGGCCGTCCCGGCTATGACCAGGAGACCGTGCTGCGGCGCGCGATCGAGCTCTTCAACGAACGCGGCTACGACGGCACGTCGATGGGCGACCTGGCCGCCCACCTGGGCCTGTCCAAGTCGGCGATCTACCACCACGTGCCGAGCAAGGAGCACCTGCTGGAGCGGGCCCTGGACGAGGCCACCGACGGCCTGGTGCGAGCGATCGCAGCGGCGGAGTCGGAGCCGCACACCAGCGCCCACGAGCGCCTGCGCCGGGTGCTGCACGAGAGCGTCGCGGTCCTCGCGGCGCACCAGCCCGCCGTCACGCTGCTCCTGCGGGTGCGCGGCAACAGCGAGGTCGAGCGCGCGGCCCTCGAGCGCCGCCGGTCCATCGACGCGCGGCTCGCCGCGCTGGTGCGGGCGGCCGCCGACGAGGGCGCCCTGCGCGACGACGTGGATCCGAACCTGGTCAGCCGGCTCCTCTTCGGCATGGTGAACTCGCTGGTCGAGTGGTACCGGCCCGACGGGCCGGCCGACCCCGACGCGGTGGCCCGCGCCGTGGAGACGGTCGCCTTCGACGGACTCTCCCGTCCTCCTCAGGCGTCGTAGTCGACCGTCAGCTCGTCGCCCACCGGGAACGACTGGCAGGTGAGCACGAAGCCGGCCGCGACCTCGGCGGGCTCCAGGGCGTGGTTGCGGCGCATCTCGACCTCACCGGACCGGACCATCGCGCGGCAGGTGCCGCACACCCCGCCCCGACAGGCGAAGGGCAGGTCCGCGCGGAAGGCCTGCGCGCCGTCGAGGACGGTGCGGTCGCGGGGCAGGCGGTGGGTCGCCGCCACGCCGTCGAGCAGCACGGTCGCCTCCGTCGTCGCGCCGCCCACCGCGGCGTCGGGGCGCTCCAGCTCCGGCGGTGGCCCGTCGACGTGGAACAGCTCGGCGTGCACCCGTTCCACGGGGACGCCGAGCTCGTGCAGCACGCTGCGGGCGTCCTCGACCATCCCGTGCGGACCGCAGAGCCAGACGTGGTCGAACCTCTCGGCCGGCACCACGCTGGTGAGCAGCAGGCGCACCCGGTCGGCGTCCAGCCGGCCCGAGCTCACCTCCGCGTCCCGCGGCTCGCGGGAGAGCACGTGCAGGAGCTGCAGGCGCGAGGGATGGCGGTTCTTCAGGTCGCCGAGCTCCTCGGCGAACATCACCGAGCCGGTGGTTCGGTTGCCGAAGACCAGCGACACCTCGGCGTCGCCGTGGGCGAGCACCGACGCCGCGATCGAGAGCACGGGCGTGATCCCGGAGCCGGCAGCGAGGCACAGGTGCCGGCCGCCGCCGGCCGGGTCGGCGCGGAAGCTGCCCCGGGGCGCCTGCGCCTCGACCACGTCGCCCGGGCGCACGCGGTGCACCAACCAGGAGGAGAAGAGGCCGTCGGGGATCTCGCGCACGCCGATCCGCGGCGCGGCGCCGGCCGGGGCGCAGATGGAGTAGCTGCGTCGCTCCTCCCGCCCCTCGACCCGCCGGCGCAGCGTGAGGTGCTGGCCGGGCGCGAAGGCGAAGGTCTCGCGCAGGGGCGCAGGCACCGCGAGGGTCACCGCGACGGCGTCGTCGGTGAGCCGGTCGACGTCGGCGACCCGCAGGGTGTGGAAGGCCGTCCGCGGCGAGGCGGCCATCAGATCTCCTTGACGTGCTCGAACGGCTCCGCGCACGCGGAGCAGCGGTACAGCGCCCGGCAGGCGGTGGCCCCGAACTCCGAGAGCAGCACGGTCTCCCCCGCCCCGCAGCGCGGGCAGGCCACGGCCCGCCGGGTCGGCGCCAGCGTCAGCGGCACCGGGCCCCCGGGCGCCGGGCCGGGCGGCGAGATCCCGTGCGCGGCGAGCGCGCGGCGGCCCCGCTCGCTGATCAGGTCGCTGGACCAGGGCGGGCTCAGGCGCACCTCCACGCACACCTCCGACCAGCCGGCGCCGGCGAGGCGGCGCCGCAGGTCGTCGCGCATGGCTGCGAGGGCCGGGCAGCCCGAGTAGGTCGGCGTGATCCCGACGACCACCCGGCCCCCCTCCTCGGTGACGTCGCGCAGGACGCCGAGGTCCGCGAGCGTGAGCATCGGCAGCTCCGGGTCGACGACCTCGGCGGCGACGTCGTACGCGCGGCGCCGGGTCGGCCCGGGACTCCCGGCGGCGGCCGCGGGTGCCACGGTCACCACCGTCCTGTGGGGTGCGCGCGGGCGACGGACTGCATCTCCGCGAGCATCGCCGCGAGGGCGGGCGTGTGGCCGTCGCCGCCGTCCCGGCCGGAGGCGCCGCCCGCGGGCGACCCCGCGGGCCGCGGGACCCCGGCTGCGGCGAGCACGTCACCCAGGGCGGCGTCGACCTCGGGGGCCACCTCGGCCGCGACGGCGCCGACGCCCAGGGCGGCGGCCCGCTCCTCCAGGGGGTGCCGCCCCAGCGTCTCGGGGAACCAGGGCGCGAGCTCTTCCAGCGCCGCGCACAGCCGGGCCCGCGACGTGGAGGTGCCCCGCCCGAGCGTGACCACCCACCGGGCGGCGTGGTCCCGGTGGTAGGCGACCTCGCGGACGCCGCGGGCCGCCACGGCGGCCAGCACCCCGTCGCGGCTCGCCGTGAGCCGCTGGAAGAGCGCGAGCCGGACGAGGCTGTCGAGCAGCAGGCGCACCATGGTGTGCGCGAAGTCACCGTTCGGGAGCTCGAGCAGCCGGACGTTGCGAAACTGCTCGGCCGGGCGGAAGAACGCGAGCGCGTCCTCGGCGGGCACCGGCGAGCCCGCGGGCAGGAGCGGCACCACCCCGGGGTCCGCGGCCGCCGCCCGGGCCAGCAGGAGCCGCGCCTGCCCGAGCAGGTCGAGCGCGATGTTGGCCATCGCCACGTCCTCCTCCAGCTCCGGCGCGCGGCCGCACCACTCGGAGAGCCGGTGCCCGGCGACGAGGGCGTCGTCGCCGAGGGCGAGGCAGTACGCCGCCAGCGCCGCGCCGTCCACGCCGGGGGGCAGCGTCGTGTCGACGCCGGCCAACGGGTCCTCGGCCTCGGCCCCGAAGGCCCAGTGGCTGGCGTCGGCATCGTGCTCGTGCAGGCCGACGTAGGCGTTGTCGGCGCCGGCGGGCGCGTCGCTGCTCACCCTCGGCCTCACATGTGCGGGACGTCGTCGGGGACGTCGTAGAAGGACGGGTGCCGGTAGACCTTGTCCGCGCTGGGGGCGAACATCGGCTCCTTCTCGTCCGGGCTGGACGCGGCGATCGCGCCGGAGCGGACCACCCAGATGCTCACCCCCTCGTTGCGGCGGGTGTAGACGTCGCGCGCGTTGCGCAGCGCCTGCTCGTCGTCGGCGGCGTGCAGCGATCCGACGTGCACGTGGTTGAGGCCGCGCTTGCCGCGCACGAACACCTCGTAGAGCGACCAGCTCATGCCGGGGCCTCCCGTCGGTCGCGGGCCGCGCGGGCCTCTGCGGCCTCGCGCACCCAGGCGCCGTCCTCGTGCGCGCGACGGCGGTGCTCGAGCCGCTCCGCGTTGCAGGGGCCGTCGCCGGCCACCACTGCGGCCAGCTCGTCCCAGTCCGGCTGGCCGAAGTCGTGCCGGCCCCGCTCGGGGTTCCAGCGCAGCTCGGGGTCGGGCAGCGTGACGCCGAGGCGCTCGGCCTGCGGGGCCGTCATGTCCACGAACCGCTGCCGGAGCTCGTCGTTGGTGTGCCGCTTGATCCTCCACGCCATCGAACGCTCGGTGTTCGGGGAGCTCCCGTCGGGTGGGCCGAACATCATCAGGCTCGGCCACCAGAAGCGGTCCACCGACTCCTGCACCATCGCGCGCTGCTCGTCGGTGCCCCGCATCATCGTGAGCAGCAGCTCGTAGCCCTGCCGCTGGTGGAAGGACTCCTCCTTGCAGATCCGGATCATCGCGCGGCCGTAGGGACCGTAGGAGGTCCGGCACAGCGGCACCTGGTTGCAGATGGCGGCCCCGTCGACCAGCCACCCGATGGTGCCGACGTCGGCGAAGCTCGGCGTCGGGTAGTTGAAGATCGAGGAGTACTTCTGCGTGCCCGCGAGCAGCCGGGCGTAGAGGTCGTCGCGGGCGACGCCGAGCGTCTCGGTGGCGGAGTAGAGGTAGAGCCCGTGGCCCGCCTCGTCCTGCACCTTCGCGAGCAGCACCAGCTTGCGCCGCAGCGACGGCGCCCGCGTGATCCAGGCGCCTTCGGGCTGCATGCCGATGATCTCCGAGTGGGCGTGCTGGGCGATCTGCCGCACCAGGGTGCGCCGGTAGCCCTCCGGCATCGCGTCGCGCGGCTCGATCCGGTCGCCCCGAGCCACGACTTCCTCGAATCGGCGCTCGAGCTCCACCTCGTCGGGGACGGGCCCGACAGCGTCCATGACCCCTCCGCCCTGGGCAACATTACCGACCAATCGGTCGGTAACAATGTGGCACAGCGCCGGCCACGGCGCAACGGCCTCAGGCGTCGCGGCGCAGGTTCTGCAGGCGCACCTGGCCGCGGGAGACCAACCGGCCCTCGGCGTCGCGGGACTCCACGACCCACACCTGCTGCGAGCGCCCCCGGTGCACCGGCTCCGCGCGCGAGGCGATCGTCCCCTCGGTGACCGCCCGGTAGAAGTCGGTCGTGTTGTTCACGCCGACCACCTGGCCCTCCTCGCCGAGCCAGGCCCCGGCGGCGACGCTGGCCAGCGTCTCGACGACCGTGCAGTGGGCGCCGCCGTGCACGATGCCGTAGGGCTGGTGGAGGTGCGGGCCCGCGGTCCAGGTGCCCTCGACCAGGTCCGGCTCGACCGTGGTGAGCTCGAGCCCGAGGTAGTCCGTGAGCGCGCCCATCGAGGCGGCGAGATCCTGTGTCATGGGCCGATCATCCCGCCCGGCGCACGCCGCGCCCACCCCGGGTGGAGAGCGCGCGCACGGGGCCGCCGCGTGGTCGCGCGGCGTGTCGCGCGGCGTGTCGGGAGACACGCTTCGGGGCGCGCCGTCGATGCCGGGAGCGGGGTTGAAGACCCCCCACAATGGGCGTGTGACAACGCTTCTCTCGGCCGGTGCGCTCGCCACCGGAATCGCGCTCGCCGTCACCGACATGGTCAGGGAGGCGCGCCGCGAGCGCGCTCGTGCCCGGGCCCGCGAGGACCACCCCGCGCGCGGCCGATCGCGCCCCTGAGCCTTTCGTCCGCGACCTGGGGGGCCGGTGGTCCCCTATTGACTCCTAGGGCTTCAGTGCCCGCGGCGAGCGTGCCTACGGTGGGCCCGCCTCCCGGGTCCGACCGGGGGCGACAGCTGAACAACGGTCCGCGGCGACGCCGAGTCCTGCCCCGCCGTGGACCCCGCGACCCCCGGGCAGGAGTGGGGGACCCACGATCCATGCGGCACCGGTCGTCGACACGACCGACCGCTCGGGGTGAGGTCACCCGCGATCGACGCGCGCCGCTGGGGCGCGCCGACCGAGCAGTGACGGAGCACCTTTCGCTCCAACCCGACAGCTCACCTCACAGGCGCGGAAAGGAACTCCGCCGTGCCTGCACGTCTCGTCCCGTCCCGACCTGCCCGACCTGCCCGACCTGCCCGGCCTGCCCGGCCACACCCGGCCCAGCCCGGCCGTGGCCCGGCCGTCGCCGCCCTGCTGACGGCCCTCGCCCTCGTGGCCGCACTCGCCGTCGTGATCACCCCGGGCCCGTCGGCGGATGCCGCAGCGATGGGTCACCACCGCACGCGTTGGGACTGCCTGGCCCACTTCGAGTCGACCCACCGGTGGCGCGTCAACACCGGCAACGGTCACTACGGCGGGCTCCAGTTCTCGCTGAGCACCTGGCGGGCGTACGGCGGCGTGCGCACCACCGGCCGCCGCTACCCCCACCGGGCACCGCGCCGAGCCCAGATCCGGATCGCGAAGCGGGTCGCGTGGCACGGGTGGGGCAGGCATCAGCCCCAGGGCGGTCGCCACGCCTGGCCGAGCACCTGGCGCCGCTGCTTCTGAGGGCGGAGTCGCCGGCGCGCGGGGCTCGGCTCAGGCGCCGGTCGCCAGGGGCGGCAGCTCACCGGGGACGAGGCCGTGCTCGACCACCGGCACCAGCAGGTCCGGCGGGGCGGCGACCTTCAGGACGCGCTGCACGGCGCTGTCCTCCCGAACCCGCAGCCGCAGCCGGTGGCCGGACTCCACCGCGCGCGACCGGCAGCGCTCCAGCACGGCGAGGCCGCCGCTGGTCAGCACCGCGACCTCGGTGAGGTCGATCGTCAGCAGGGCCCTGGCGGTGGCCAGCGTGATCAGCTCGTCCTCGATCGACGGTGCCGAGAAGGCGTCCAGGGGGCCCACGAGCCGGATCTGCTGCTCGGAGTCATGCACGATCGCGGCACGCTCGTCGTCCTGCGGCTCCTGCATGGCGGGCTCCTGACACGGTCCGGGTCGGCTCGCACGAGCCCCACACCGGGAGCCGGCCGACCGGTGCGCTCCCTCAGCCACGAGGGTGGACCCTCGACGGCCGGGGAGCAACGAACCCGGCCGGACGCGTGCGAGAGACCGTCCTCGGGTCTAGACCGCGCGGCCGCGGCTCCCGGCGGGACGGCCCGGAGGGGCCGGATCGGCAGCGCCTCGGCGCAGGAGGTCGGGACCCCCGGGCACGTGGTCAGCGGCTGCCGTTGCCGATGAGACCCGACATCCACTGGGCGCGGGGGTCGGCGTCGATCAGCAGCGCCTTGACCAGCAGCGTCAACGGGACGGCGAGGACGGCGCCGAGCGGGCCCAGGATCCAGGCCCAGACGACGAGCGAGAGGAACGTGACGGTCGCCGAGATCCCGACGGCGTCACCGACCATCTTCGGCTGGATCACCGACTGGATCACGACGTTGACGACGCTGTAGGCGATCACGACCCCGAGCATCAGCCCGGGGCCTCCCTCCAGCAGGGCGAGGACGGCGGGCGGCACGAGGCCGAGGATGAAGCCGATGTTCGGGATGTAGTTGGTGATGAAGGCGAGCAGCCCCCACAGGAGGGCGCCCGGCACCCCCACCACCCACAGGATGCCGGTGTCGATCACGGCCACGACCAGCCCGAAGACCGTGGACACGACGAGGTAGCGGCGGGTGCCGTGGGCGAAGGAGAGAAGGGCGTCGACGAAGCGCGGACGGGTGACGCCGATCCGCCCGAGGTTCTCGCCGAAGGACCGCGCGTCGACGCTGATGAACAGCACCAGCGTGATGATGAAGGCCAGGTTGGTCAGCAGGGCCAGCGCGGCCTCGAGCAGGCCGGTGACCAGGCCGGCGAGGCGCGACAGGTCGAAGCCCCCCAGCACCGCGGACACCTGGGCGTCGCCGACCCCGACCTCCGCCAGCAGGCGACGGGCATTGGCGAGCAGGTCCGCGAGCTCGTTCTGGTACTGCGGGATGAGCGTCGCGAAGCGGGCACCGGCCACCACGAGCGACGCGCAGAAGAGCAGCAGCCCGACGTACACGCCGAAGACGGCAAGCACGGTCCCCACCCAGCGCGGCCAGCCCCGGCGCGCGAGGGCGCCCCGCAGCGGATCGACGGCGATGGCCAGCATCAGGGCGAGCAGGGTGGGAGCGAGGATGCCGGCGATGGACCGCATCCCGGCCACCGCCACCGTGGTCGCGGCCAGGCCGAGGAGGATCAGGAGCCCGCGCGGGAGCGCCGCCCCGGCGTCGCGCCCGAGGGCGGGTTGCGTCTGCGTCATGGCGACCTCTCTCGCGCGTGGTGACGGGCGCCAGCCGACACCTCCCGCCACCCACCCCGGGTGTAGCAGCCCCCGCCCCCGACCCCGCGGCGGCGCGCGGATCGGCGAATCGCTCGCCGCCACCGAGGGCGCTTGTCGGCCTTGCGTTGTAATGATGTAATGCCGGTATGACCACAGGCGAGCACACCGGGACCGACGACATCGCCGCGTGGATGCGCGCGGAGGCGGGCGCTCTGTACGTCGAGCCGCCGGAGGTGACCGTCGATCGCGAGGAGGTCGTGGTCGTCGGGCGGGTGTCGGCGGACGGGGCCGCCGAGGCGCGCCGCATGGCCGAGCACCGCGAGCAGACGCGCTCCGAACGCATCCGGATCGCCCGGCTGGCGGAGGACCGCTTCGCTCGCAAGGTCTCCTGGGGCGTCCGGTGCGGGGACGCGACGCAGATGTTCACCCACCTGGCCACCCCGGTGATGACCCGGCTGCGCCAGCCGGAGCGACTCCTGGTCGACACGCTGGTCGAGGCCGGCGTGGCCCGGTCGCGCTCGGAGGCCGTTGCCTGGTGCCTCGGGGTCGTGGCCGAGCGGGAGGGCGACTGGCTCGCCGACCTGCAGGAGGCCCTGGTCGCGGTCCGCGAGGCGCGCGGGCGGGGGCCCCAGGCCGGGGCGAGCGCCTGACCCATCCGCCGTCGGTGTCCTCCGTCACCAGCAGGCGGGCGGCGGATCAGTCGAATGGTGGAAGCGGTCCCGCATCCCTCGGCCTAGGCTCGCACGGCGGCTCGCAGGCCGGGTGGGCCACGGCGCCACCGGCCGGCCCCGGAGCCGCCCGAGACCAGAAGCGAGGACCGTGCCGCAGAGCGCCCCACCCGTTCGCCTGATGCCGCAGGCAGGCGGTGGACCCGACACCTCGTTGCGGGCAGCGGCCGGGCAGGCAGCCGAGATGTCCTCCGCGGACATCGACACCGTGATCGCCTGGGCGAGCGCCGCCTCCCGCGAGGTGCCGCTGCCCGGGGCCGGGGACACCCCGGCCCGCTGGGAGTGGCTGGCCACCGTGGCCGCTCAGGACCTCACGGTCGCCCGCACGGTCGAGCCACACCTCGATGCGCTCGCCATCCTCGCCGAGGCGGGGTTGGGCGAGCTCGCTCCACCGGGGAGCACGTGGGGGGTCTACGCAGCGGAAGGCCCCGGCACGAGACTGGAGGCGCGGGAGGGGGGCGCGACCCCCGGTGGGTGGGTGCTCTCCGGGAGCAAGCCGTGGTGCTCGCTGGCCGGTCACCTCACCCACGCCCTCGTCACGGCCTGGATCGACGACGAGCGGCGGGCCATGTTCGCCGTCGACCTGGGCAGCCCCGGGCTGACGACCGACGCCGAGCAGTGGAACCCGGCCGGCCTGGCCCGCGTCGCCACCGCGACCGTCGCCATGGCCGACGTCCCGGCCGCACCGGTGGGCGGCCCGGGGTGGTATCTGGAGCGCCCGGGCTTCGCCTGGGGCGGCGCGGGGGTCGCGGCCGTCTGGTACGGCGGCGCGACCGGCCTCCTGCGACGCATGGTCGACGGCGCCCGGCGACGGGAGCCCGACCAGGTGGCGCTGATGCACCTCGGTGCGGCGGACGCCGACCTCGCGGCCGCCGGAGCGCTGCTCCGGTCGGCGGCCGACGCGATCGACGCCGACGCGGGGGCACACCAGACGGCGCTGCTGTCCGCGCGGACGCGCCAGGTCGTGGCCGAGGCGGCCGAGCGCGTGCTGATCCGCGCGGGTCACGCCCTCGGCCCCGGACCGCTCTCGCAGGAGCCGGCGCACGTGCGCCGGGTGGCGGACCTGACCCTCTACCTGCGCCAGCACCACGCCGAGCGCGACGCCGCGGCGCTGGGCCGCCTCCTGCTGGACTCGGCCGCGCCGTGACGGCGTTCTCCCACGGCGAGCCCGGGACGTCACCCGAGACATGGGCGAGCGATCCGCGCTGGGCCTGCGTGCCCGCCGCCGCGTTGACCACCCGCTCCGGCGAACCGGCACAACGGCTGGTGGTGGTCGCGGCGCACCCGGACGACGAGACGTTGGGGGCCGGTGGCCTGCTGGCCGCGGCGCACGAGGCCGGGCTGGCAACCGACGTCGTCGTGCTGACCGCCGGCGAGGCGAGCCACCCGCACTCCCCCACCCACCCGAGCGACGCGTTGGCGGCCCGGCGGCGCGCGGAGGCGGTCGAGGCCGTCCGCCTGCTGGCTCCCTCGGCCCGGCTCGAGCACGCCGAGCTCCCGGACGGCGGGCTCGAGGCACGCGAGGTCGACATCACGACCCGCCTGGTGTCGCGGATCGGCGACGGGCGGCACACGCTGCTGGTCGCCCCGTGGCGGCGCGACGGCCATCCCGACCACGAGGCCGCCGGGCGCGCCAGCCGGGTCGCGTCCGCGCGCACCGGCGCCACGTCGTGGGAGTACCCGGTCTGGTTCTGGCACTGGGCCGAGCCCGAGGAGGCGCCCTGGTCGGACCTCGTCTTCTTCCCCCTGAGCGACGCCCAGCGTGTCCGCAAGCGCGCAGCCGTGGCCGCACACCGCACGCAGGTCGCACCCCTCTCGTCCCAGCCGGGGGACGAGGTCCTCCTCCCGGAGTCGGTCCTGGCGCACTTCGCGGGGTCGCGGGAGGTCTTCGTCCGCGGCGAGGTGGACCCGCCCGGGGATGACGACCGCGCGCTCGACGACCTCCACCGCGGAGGAGGCGAGCCGTGGGAGGCCGACGAGCGGTGGTACGAGCGGCGCAAGCGCCAGGTGCTGCTCGCTTCCCTACCCGCCCACACGTACGACACCGCCCTCGAGCTCGGCTGCTCCACCGGCGTCCTCGCCGCCGACCTCGCCGAACGGTGTCGGGAGCTGGTCGCCGTCGACACCAGCGGGGCCGCCCTCCAGACGGCCCGCCGGCGCCTGCGGGGAGTCGGCCACGCGCGCCTCGAGCAGCACGACCTGCCGTGGTCCTGGCCGGACGGCGCCTTCGACCTCGTCGTCCTCTCGGAGGTGGGCTACTTCCTCAGCCCGGTGGCGCTGGACCGCCTGATCGAGCGCGTGCGCGGCAGCCTCACCGCGACCGGCACGGTGGTGCTCTGCCACTGGCGGCACGAGGTCGTCGGGTGGGTGCTCGACGGGCCGACTGTGCACGACCGCTTCCGCGAGGCCGCCCTGGGGCACGAGGTGGCGTGCTACCGCGACCGCGACGTGGAGATCCTCGTGCTCGCCCCCTCCGACCAGTCACCCGACCCGACGTCGTGAGCCTGGTCTCCGTCGGCCGGGGGAGCCCGGCCATCGCCCGGGTCCTCGTCGTGGTCCCCGCCCGCGACGAGGAGGAGCTGCTGGGGCGCTGCCTGCGCGCCCTCGGCCGGGCCCGTGCCCGACTCGGCGCGCGGCGTCCCGACGTCCGCAGCCACACCGTGGTGGTGCTCGACAGCTGCACCGACGGATCGGCCGCGGAGGTCGCTGCTCACGACTGCAGCGGCCTGGAGGTCCGGGCCGCCTCGGTCGGTGTCGCGCGCGCCGCCGGCGTCGCGGCGGCGCGATCGCGCTGGGGTCGTGCGGACGCGCAGCGCGTCTGGGTGGCCTCGACCGATGCCGACTCCGAGGTCCCCGCCGACTGGCTGACCGCCCAGGTCGAACGGGCCGACCGGGGCGCGGACCTGTTGCTCGGCGGCGTCCGGCCCGACTCCGGGATCGCCTCCCCGGACGTGCTCAGCGCCTGGGAGGCGCGCGATCGCGCGCTCGACCGGCGCCAGCGCGTGCACGGCGCCAATCTCGGGGTCCGGCTCTCCGCCTACGACCGGGCGGGCGGGTTCCCCGCCGTGCCCGAGCACGAGGACGTCCTCCTGGTGACGGCGCTGCGTGCGGCCGGCGTGCGGGAGAGCGCCTGCCCGTCGGTGCTGACCTCCTCCCGCAGCCTCGGCCGCGCGCCCGGGGGATTCGCCGGATACCTGCGCCGGCTCTCCGCGCACGTGGCGGGACCGGAGGCCCCTCCGGCCGGGTGAGGTCGGCCGGGTGAGGTCGGCCGGGCCTCAGCTGCCCTGCGGATCGACCGTGCGGACGCTCCCCGAGGGGACGGTCTCGATCGGCGCCCGCTCACCCGCCCCGATCCGCTGCACCTCGGCGCGCCAGCCGTCGCGGCCCTGGTGCCACATCCGCACCTCCGCCAACGCCCAGGAGCCGTCGGAGCACACCTCCACGAGCGGGCGCGCGTGGGTCGGGTACACGATCGGCGGCGCGAACGTGGTGACGGGATCGTCGGACATGATCACCTCCAGGCCGGAAGCCTGTTGCGGGCGGTTGCGGGCAGGCCACGGCAGGACGGGCGCTCGTCCAGCAGTGTGGCCGATCGGCCCGTCGGTGACACCCCACCAACGTGTGACTGTCCGACGACGCGAGCACCGGTCGCCGAGGCGGCGTGAGCTTCCCGCCGACCATCCCCGCCGTTCAGGCTGAACCACGCGGTGCCCCACGCCGCGGACACCTCGAGCGCAGCGTCGACTTCTACCGGGCCGCCTCCCGCCACGGCCGGGGGAGTCGAGCTGAGGCCTGCGTGGCCGGACTGACGATCAGCGCCCTGACTCAGGACCGGAACGCCGCGAGCTCCAAAGGTCGGCGACGGCGCCGGCCACGATTCCCAACCCCCCGCCGAAGGCCGCCCCCAGCGCGATCCCCGGGCCGCCTGCCACGAGCACGCCGAAGGCGGCGCCGGCTCCCGCTCCGAAGACCAGACCCATCCCCACGGAGGTGCCCGGCGGGTTGCGCTTCGTCGCCATGCCGGCACGCTGCTAGCCGACCCCGTGGGTGTCAAGCGCCCCACTTCGTGGGGCGCGCCGGACGCTCCTCGGACCCATGGCGGTTCGTGGCGCGTCCGGGGGGCGCCTGACCGACGCCAGCCTGCGGGTCGCCGGTTCGGGACCGGGACGGCGTCGTCTCCATGACGCACCAGCGGCAACGGACACGATTTCTGCCATAGTGTGCCGCAATCTGCGGATTGGTCTGGCGGCCTGTTCGCAACACCCTGGGCGCCGAGTCGACTCGACCTAGTCGGCTTCGGTGTTGCTGACCAGCATCAAGGAGTCCAAAGCCATGGAGTCAGTTCTCGTCGGTGTCGACCAGAGCACGGCGTCGCGTCGAGCGGTCCAGTTCGCGTTGACCCGGGCCAGCATCAACGGGTGGCGCGTGAAGCTCGCCCACGTCATCAATTGGTCGCCCCACACGTTCCTGACCCCCGAGGAGATCGAGAATCGTTCGGTCACTCGACGCGACGAGATCACCCATGCCCAAGAGCGAGTGATCGATCCGATACTCGAATGGATCGCGTCGGAGAAGCTGGCCGATGATGTCGAGGTCTCGCAGGAGATCCGCCACGGTCGGCCCTCAGAGGTCCTGAGTGACATCGCCGCGGAGGAATCGCACGACATGATCGTCGTCGGCCGCACGGGCCAGTCCGACCTGCGCAACGCGATCTTCGGGAGCACGGCCAGCCGACTGGCCCAACACGCTTCCGTTCCCACGTTGATCGTCCCTTGAGCGCTGGCCGGCCCCGGGGGCCACAGGAGTGAGCTCGGTCGCTCCCCCGATTCCGACCGAACCGCAGGTCAGCATCGGTATGGGGTAATGGAGCCGCCTATCGGAATCGAACCGATGACCTATTCATTACGAGTGAATCGCTCTGCCGACTGAGCTAAGGCGGCGCGCTGCCCGGTCCGACGGATCGGCTCCGGGCAACCCGGGAAGGATAGCCAACCGCGGGGCGGAGGGCGAAACCCGGGCAGGGGTCAGCAGGTGAGCCCCCGCTCGGGGACGGTTCCCTCGATCAGGTAGTCCTCGACGGCCGCGTCGAGACAGGCGTTGCCCTGGTTGTAGCCCGTGTGACCGTCGCCCTGCCGGGTGACCAGGAACCCCGGCTCCAGCTGGTCGGCCAGCGACTCGGCCCACTGGTAGGGCGTGGCGGGGTCCCGGGTCGTGCCGATCACCATGATCGGGTCCGCGCCCGCCGCGTCGATCTCCAGCGGCTCGACCGTCGACTCGACCTCGAGCCCCGAGCACGTGGTGAGCGCCCAGGCGCCCACGCGGCCGAAGGTGGGCGAGGCCTCCTCGAAGTCTGCGTACTGGTCCGGCACCTCGGACGCCGGGATCGAGTCAGGGTCGTCGAGGCACCCGATCGCGTAGAAGGCCTCCGAGCTGTTGTTCTCGTAGCCGTCCTCGCCGCGGGACCCGTAGAGGTCGGAGAGCCGGAGCAGCAGCGAGCCGTCGCCGCGCAGCGCCGTCTGCATGGCCTTGGTGAGCAGGAACCAGTAGTCCTCGCTGTAGAGCGCCGCCAGGATCCCGTAGAACGCGTTGCCCACCCGCAGCGGGCGGTCGGTGTCCGTCTGCATCGGCTCCTGGTCGACCTCGTCGACGAGCACGCGGAAGGTCTGCAGCACGGCCTCAGTCGAGTCACCGAGCGGGCAGTCTCCGTCGGCGAGGCAGTCCTCGGCGTAGGAGCGCAGGGCCGTGTCGAAGCCGGCGACCTGCTCGAGGTTCAGCTGTCGCGCGTCGAGCTGCAGGTCGACCGCACCGTCGAGCACCAGCCGGCCGACCCGCTCGGGGAACAGCTCGGCGTACGTCGCCCCGAGCTGCGTGCCGTAGGAGGCACCGAGGTAGCTCAGGTCGGCCTCGCCGAGCGCCGCCCGCAGCACGTCCATGTCGCGCGCCGCCTCGATGGTGGTCACGTGCGCCGAGACCTCGGGCGAGTTCTCGGCGCACCCCGCGCCGATCTCCTGGGTGAAGTCGACGTACGCCTCCGCCTCGTCCTGCGTGTCGGGGTCCAGGTCGCGCGCGAGGTAGGCGTCCAGCCGCTCGTCGCTCAGGCAGTCGACGGGGGCACTGCTTCCGGTCCCCCGGGGGTCGAAACCGATGATGTCGAAGACGTTGCGCAGGGGCTTCCCCAAGACCAGCGGCGCCTGGGCCGCGTAAGAGGTCCCGGGGGCCCCCGGGCCCCCCGGGTTCACGAGCAGGGAGCCGACGCGCTGGCCGGGCTTGCGCGCGGAGACCTTGAGCACCGCGAGCTCGATCGTCTCCCCGTCGGGCTCGGCGTAGTCCAGCGGCACCTCGAGCACGGAGCACTGGTGGTCGCCGCACTCCTGCCAGTCGAGCTCCTGGGAGTAGAACGGCTCGAGGTCCTCGTCCGGGGCGTCGGTCGAGCCCTCCTCGGGCTCCGGCGGCTCGGTGGGCGCGCTCGACCTCGGCGCCTCGTCGGAGGACGAGCTGCTGCTCAGGGCGGCCAGGGTCACAGCACCGGCAGCGAGCACCAGGGCGACCGCGAGGATGACCGCGACGACCTTCTTCTGCGTCGACGTCATCGCCGCCCTTCCTCCGGTGCGACGAGCGCGACCATCATGGACTCGAGCGCCAGCATGACAGGCACGTTGAACTCGAGCATCTGCTCCCTCGCCGCGAGCACGGCATCGATCCGGCGCAGGTGCTCCTCCGGCGCGGAGCGCCGGGCGAGGTCGGCGACCTCGAGCCGCATCTCCTCGTTCACCAGGTGGCCCGGCGCCCCGACAGCCACCGCGATGGCGTCGCGATAGACCGAGACCAGGTCCATCAGGCCCCGATCGACCACGTCGAGGTGTCGCCGTTTGGCGCGGGTCTTCTGGGCCTGCTCCATCGCCCGCAGCGCCGGCGCGTAGTCCCGCGGCCGGCGGCCGCGGTCGACCACCCCGTAGGCCGTGTCGAGGTCGGCCTTCTCCCGCGCGTCCAGCACACCCGTCAGCTCGTCGGCCTCCTCCCTGGCGACGTCCGCCAGGTTGGCGGCGGCGGTCATGGCCGGGCCGAGCCCGGTCAGCCGCAGCGGGATCGTGACGACGTCCCTGCGGCGGTTGCGCGTTGCCTCGTCGAGCGCGAGCGCCTTGGCCCGGCCGATGTGGCCCTGGCTGGCGCGGGCCGCGTAGGCCGCCAGGCCGTCGGCGACACCGTGGGCACGCACGAGGTAGCCGGCCACCTCGGCCGCGGCCGGGGTCGTCAGCGGCACGAGGCGGCACCGCGAGCGGATCGTCTGCAGGACGTCCTCGCTGGTCGGGGCGCACAGCATCCACACCGTGCGGGCGGAGGGCTCCTCGATCGCCTTCAGCAGCGCGTTGCAGGCCTGGTCGGTGAGGCGGTCGGCGTCCTCCAGGATCAGCACCTGCCACCGCCTGCCGACCGGGGCCAGGGCGGCCCGGCGCACCAGCTCGCGGACCTCGTCGACGCCGATCGACAGCTTCTGGGTGCGCACGAGCGTGACGTCGGCGTGCGAGCCGGCGAGCACGGTGTGGCACTCGTGGCACCGACCGCAGCCCTGCTGCTCGCACTGGAGCGCCGCCGCGAAGGCGAGCGCGGCGTTCGAACGGCCGCTGCCCGGCGGCCCGGTGAACAGCCACGCGTGCGTCATCCCGCGGCCCGTCGCGTGGCCCCGGAGCGTCTCCACCACGGGGCGCTGCCCCACGAGCGTGTCCCACACCGAGGCGATGCCGGGCGTCTCCCGGTCGGCGGCGGCCTGGGTCATCGCGCCTCCCCGGCCGGCCCCGCGGTGGTCAGCGCCGGCAGGAGCGGCTCCACAGCCGCGCGCACGGCAGCGGCGATCTCGTCGACCGGCCGGCGGGCGTCGACGACCAGGTAGTGGGCCGGGTCGGCGGCGGCCATCGCCAGGAACGCCGCGCGGACGCGGCGGTGGAACTCGACCGACTCGCCCTCGATGCGGTCGCGACCGGCGAACCGCTCCAGCCCCGCCTCGGGCTCGAGGTCGAGCAGGACCGTGAGGTGCGGCCGCAGGTCGCCGGTCGCCCAGCGCGCCACCCGTTCGACCTCGGCGGGGTCCAGCGCCCGCCCGGCCCCCTGGTAGGCGAGCGTGGAGTCGACGTAGCGGTCCGTCACGACCACGGCCCCCCGCTCGAGAGCGGGCCGCACGACGGCGGCGACGTGCTCGGCCTTGTCGGCGGCGTAGAGCAGCGCCTCCGTGCGGTCCGCGAGCGCGCCGGTCTCGGGGCTGAGCACGATCTCGCGCACCCGCCCGCCGACGGGGGTGTCCCCGGGCTCGAAGGTGGGGACGACCCGGTGCCCGGCCTCGCCCAGCCACGCGACCAGCGCGCGGACCTGCGTGGACTTGCCCGACCCCTCGCCGCCCTCGAGGCACAGGAAGACGCCGCGCTCGGCGTACACCCCGCTGGTCACGCCCCAGAACCTACGTCGCGCCACCGACGTCGGGTGACCAGGGTCGGGCGGGATGGGCGGCGATGCGGCTCCTCCTGCGCCTGTGGCACCGCTGGCTGACCGGGATCAGCGCCCGAACCCCAGCGGCACTGCTCCTCTTCGTCTTCGGGACGGGCTGGCTCGCGATGCTGCTGACCAGCGAGACCGCGATCAGCCAGCCGTGCTCGGCTACCAGCCGGGACGCGAGGCCGTCACCCTGGCCGTCGCCGTCGAGGAGGTCGCCTGGTCCTCGCCGGCCCCGGCCGGCGCCGGGGCGTCGTACGGCGACTGGCAGCGCGGCCTCGGCGAGGCGTACGGCGCCACGACGTGCCCGAGGGCGCGCAGCTCTACTGCGTCGGCGACCACCGCCTGGGCCACGAGGACCTCGCCGCCGTCCACCGCTGACCCCGGCATCGACCCGGGACGAGCCCCCCGCGCCCCGCGCGGGCAAAGGTTCCGCGAATGCGCGAACAACGGCCGGGGCCGCTGCGACCCTGACCCGAGGGGGCTGTCCGCACGGGACGCCGCACCGAGCTGTGGGGACACGAGATGGCGCAGACGGAGGCCCGGACCGGACCGAGCACGTCGATGCGACCACTGCTGATCGGTTCCGTCATGGCCGCGGTGGCCATCATCGCGGCGACGGTGTCGCTGGCGGGCCCCTGGCTGGGCGAGGACCCGAAGTGGCAGATCGTCGATGTGGTCTCGCCGACGGCCGACCTCCTGGCCGTGGCGCTGCTGGCCCGCCGGGCCGTGCTGTCGGCGACCCGGGCCGCCCGTCGCTCCTGGTTCCTCCTCGCCGCCGGCTGGTCGCTGTTCCTGGTGGGCGACGCGATGTGGTCCTACACCGACTTCTTCACCGACCTGCGCTACCCGCCGCACTCGGACGTCCCGTACGTGGCCGGGACCATCCTGTGCCTGGTCGGGCTCGTCCTCTTCCCCGTCGCGGGTTCCCGCGGCGTCAGCCGCACGCGGCTGCTGCTCGACGCGCTCGTCGTCGCCAGCGCGGTCACGCTGATCAGCTTCATGGTGGCCATCCGCGAGATCTTCACCAGCCTCGGCGCCGGCTTCACGGCCGCCGCCAACGGCTTCTACCCGATCGCCGACCTGCTGGTCGTGCTCGTCGTCCTCCTGCTGCTGATGCGGTCCGCCGCACGCCGCCTCGACCTCGCGCTGATCGGCGCCGGCTTCGCCTGCCTCGTCGTCGCGGACCTCTCCTTCGCCGTGGACCTGCTGCAGCAGGACGAGGTCGTCACCGCGGTCACCTCCGACCCGCCGTACCTCTGGGCGCCGATGCTGCTGGCGCTGGCCGCGCTCGCGCCACCCCACGATCCGCTCGCCGGGAAGCGCCGCAGGCGCCAGGGTGCACTGCTTCCCGACCTGGCGGTGCTGGCCGCGCTGGCGACCATCGCCGTGCAGGGCATCGACGGCTGGGGGGCCGGGTCGTTGACCCTGCTCACCATGGCGCTCGCCGTCGCCCGTCAGGTGTGGCTCGCCTCGGAGAACCAGGGTCTGCACCGGGACCTGGAGGCACGCGTCGTCCGGCGCACCGCCGAGGTCGAGGGGCTGGCGCAGCGCCAGCGGCGGATCCTCGAGTCCGTCGGCGAGGGCATCGTCGGGGTCGACGCGCACGGGCGCGTCTCCTTCGCCAACCGCACCGCCGAGGAGCTGCTCGACGCGGAGCCGGGCTCGCTCGTGGGAGGGGACGCCTGCGCCCTCCTGCGTGGGTCGGACCGCTCCAGCGGCCCGGAGTGCCCGTGGACCCAGGCCGTCGCCGACGACAGGCCGGTCACCACCACCGACCTGGACTTCGTCCGCGCCGACGGCAGCCACTTCCCCGTCGACCTCACGGCCGCGCCACACCAGGACGTGACCGATCCGTCGGTGTCGGTGGTCGTCTTCCGCGACATCACCGACCGCAAGGCCACGGAGAAGCTCAAGTCGGAGTTCGTCTCGATCGTCAGCCACGAGCTGCGCACGCCGCTGACGTCGATCCGCGGCTCGCTGGACCTGCTGGCGGACGGCGACCTCGGCGAGCTCGACCCCGGAGTGGCCCGGGTCGTCGAGGTGGCCCGCCGCGGCAGCGAGCGGCTGACCCGGCTGATCAACGACATCCTGGTGATGGAGCGCCTCGAGACCGGGTCGCTGCCCATGCGGCTGGCCCCGCAGCCGGCGGTTGCCCTGACCGAGTCCGCCGTGGGCGCGCTCGCCCCCATCGCGGGGGTCGAGCACATCGAGCTGCAGGTCGACGCCGCGCCGTGCACGCTGCTCGTCGACGCGGACCGGTATGCGCAGGTCATCACCAACCTGGTCGGCAACGCGGTCAAGTTCAGCCCGCGCGGCGGCACGGTCCGCGTCGGCCTGACGGCCTCGGAGCAGATGGCGACGATCAGCGTGACCGACACGGGCAGGGGCATCCCGCCCGAGGAGCTGGAGGCGGTCTTCGAGCGGTTCCACCAGGTCGACGCGGGAGACCGGAACGTGGGCGCCGGCACCGGACTCGGCCTGGCGATCAGCCGGTCCATCGTCCAGGCGCACGGCGGCGCGATCTGGGTCGAGAGCGAGCCGGGCGTCGGGTCCACCTTCCGGTTCACGGTGCCCCTGGAGACCGCCCCCGCCGCGCCGCCGAGCGACGCCGGATCGGCCGACGAGCCGCTTCCGGCCCGCGTCGGCCGGCGGGCGCCCACACCGTGACCGCGGGCCCCCTCGCGGCTCCCGCCCGGTCGGGCGTCAGGGGCTCTTCGACGGAGTCACCCGAGCGCAGCGTCGCGTTGTTCTCGCCGTCCGTCACCTACTCGCCGAAGCGCCCGCTTTTGACGACAACGGGCTGGCCCGAGACGGGGTCGGTGCCCGGGGATCTCTCCGAGCGCCAGGCGAGGAGCGCCGCCCCGCTCGCAGGCTCAGGAGCGCTGGAGGCTATTCGTCCGTGACGGCGCTCTCGGCGCCTTCGGTGCCTGAGTCCTCCACGCTGGCGGGCTTCAGAGACGAGTCCATCCGTGAGGCGTTCGACTCCGGAGTGACCCGGCCCTCCGGCTCGCTGTGGTCCGAGAGTGCGTGCGCCCGGGTCTCCGGACCGGCCGGCGAGGGAGCAGGCTCCGTCGCATCTGGCACGGGCTCCGGGTCTGGCTCGCCCTCGCCCTGCTGACCCTCCGCCGAGGACTCGGCCGCCGCCCCTGCGGGCCTCTGCGGCGGTCCGGCCGGCTCCGGGGTCGAGCACCCGGCTATGAACACGTCGCCGTCGGGGGCGAAGCACAGCACGTTGCCGTCGTCGCCGTACAGGTCGTCTTTGCCGTTGCCCCCGTCCAGGGTGTCCGACCCGGCGCCCCCGACCAGCACGTCCTTGCCGTTTCCGCCGTGGAGCTCGTCGTCGCCGTCACCGCCGAGCAGGCAATCCCGCTGGTTGCCGCCGCGCAGCACGTCGTCCCCACCCAGGCCGACCAGGACCTGGGGCCGGTTCCCGCCGACGAGCTCGTCGGGACCGTCGGTGCCGTAGACGACCTCGTCGTACAGCTCGAGGTCGCCGCAGGCGCTGAGGTCCACCTCCGGGTGGTCGTGCTCGTCCGGCTCGCCGGAATCACCGGGCTGCCCCGGGTCCTCGGGCTGCCCCGGGTCCTCGGGCTGCCCCGGGCCGCCGGTGTTCACCCCCGGGGCGGGCATCAGCCAGGTCTGCACCAGGCCGGGGTCGATCACGAGCTGGCTCGCGCCGCCCGTCGGCGCCGACGCGGCCCAGGCGGCGGTGGCGGCCGCGGCCACGACCGCTGCGGCCACCATGGCCCTCGGCCGCCTCACGGGACCGGCACCTGCTCGGGCGAGGTCGTCTTGTCAGCGGTGGCGCGGTGCGGCCTCGCCGCGGCGCTGCCGGCGACGGTCGGGGTCGGAGGCCAGCATCATCGTGATGACGAGGGAGGCGAGCAGTGCGCCCAGGTGGACCGGCTGGCCAAGCCACTGCACGGCCCAGCCGATGTTCGGGACGTGGAAGAGCATCTCGCCGGCGACGTCCTCCCGCGTCGGCTGCCAGGGGTCGTCGGCGGGGTTGTTGTCGCCGCGCACCATGAACCCGTCGGCGCCGTTGCCGGCGCGGATCCGGTGGATGACGAAGGCTCCGGTGCCGTCGCGGCTCTCGCCCGGGGCGCGGCCCGACCGGTAGGCGACGACGTCGCCGCGGTGGTAGGAGTCGCGGCGGTAGAGCACCGCGAGGTCGCCGGTGTGCATGCCGGGCTCCATGCTCTTGCCGCTGACGATGATCAGCTGCACCGGGCCGTCCGCGACGAAGGCGGGTCGGAGGAACACGCACGCGGCGATCGCCATCATCGCGACCAACGCGACGGCGACCAGCCGGGGCGCCACTCGCGCGGCGCGCGGCGAGCCCTGCCGTGTCATCTCGGATCCCCCATGTGTGCTCGGTGTGGCGAAGGTGCTGGGTTCTGCGGTGGTGCGCCGAGGGCGGCGCTCGGGCCGTGGGCCCGGGCGCCGCCCTATCGTCGGCGATCAGGCGTCGCTTGGCGCCCGGACGATCAGTCGCTGGACTCGAAGGTGAGCCGGATCGACTTGATGTTCTCGATCGGCACCGGAGCGTCCCAGCTGAAGTTGGCCTGGTGGCCACCCAGGTACGTCGGTGTTCGCACTTGCCGACCACGTCGCCGTTCCCGTTGTAGGCGCGACCGCAAAGAGCTCGGAACCCTGCGGAACGTCGTTGATCCGGGCGACCTTCAGGCCGTGGGACTCGCCGGTGTCCCCCTCGCTGATGTACGAGGTGACCTTGACGCCGTCGGTGTCGCCACCGAGCGTCTCGATGCCGGTCTGGGCGACGCCCGGGTTGATGCCGAGCATCGACGCGGAACCGACGGCCGCGGCGAAGACGAGGCTGCCGACGCCGGCAGCGACCATGTAACGCTTCATCAGGAAATCTCCCCATGTAGGTGAAGCGCTCCCCATTAGTGCGCTTCGCTAGGAGCAAGCCTGACCGACGAAGGCCGCGTGCCCATCAGTCGTTCGAGTGACGCTGGCTCAAGTTCGGGACAAGACCAAAGACTTGCTGTATATTGCCTGGGGCCCTGAAGGTGACGGCCTCGGGATCGCCTTGGGAAATGCGCCGCCGCGCCCACCCGCTGCCCCGTCAGGAGCGCTTGGCTGCGGACTTCGCGGCCGACTTCTTCGCCGTCGACTTCTTCGCCGCCGACTTCTTGGCCGTCGTCTTCTTCGCCGGCGACTTCTTGGCCGTGGACTTCTTGGCCGTCTTCTTCGCGGTCGACTTCTTGGCGGTCGACTTCTTGGCGGTGGACTTCTTCGCCGCCTTCTTGGCGGGGCCCTTGGCCCGGCGCTCGGCCAGCAGCTCCGCGGCGCGCGTCAGGTCGACCTCGGCGACGGAGTCGCCCGAGCGCAGCGTCGCGTTGTACTCGCCGTCCGTCACGTACTCGCCGAAGCGCCCGCTCTTGACGACGACGGGCTGGCCCGAGACGGGATCGGTGCCCAGCTCCTTCAGCGGCGCCGAGGCCGCGGCCCGGCCGCGCTGCTTCGGCTGCGCATAGATCGCCAGGGCCTCCTCCAGCGTCATCGTGAGCAGCTGCTCCTCCGAGTCGATCGACCGGGAGTCGGTGCCCTTCTTCAGGTAGGGGCCGTAGCGCCCGTTCTGCGCCGTGATCTCCTCGCCCGACTCGGGGTCCGTGCCCACCACCCGGGGGAGCGAGAGGAGGTCGAGCGCCTGCTCGAGCGTGATCGTGTCCAGCGACATCGACTTGAACAGCGACCCCGTGCGCGGCTTGGCGTTCTTGGGCGCGTCCTCCGGCAGCAGCTCGGTGACGAAGGGCCCGTAGCGGCCGTTCTTCGCCACGACCACGTTGCCGGTCTCGGGGTGCCGTCCGAGCTCGGTCTCCTCGCCGGCCGGGTTGGCGAGCAGCTCCGTCGCCTTCTCCATGGTCAGCTCGTCGGGCGGCAGGTCCTCGGGCACGTTCGCCTTCTTGCCCGCGGGCGTGCCGTCGTCGCCGGGGCCCTCGAGGTAGGGGCCGTACTTGCCCACCCGCAGCGCGACCCCCGAGCCGGCGTCACCGACCGGGAAGGTGGAGAGCTCCCTGGCGTCGATCTCCCCGAGCTCGTTGACGAGGGTCTTGAGGCCCTGCACGTCGCCGGTGCCGAAGTAGAACTCGGCCAGCTCCGTGTTCCGGTCCTTGTGGCCGGCGGCGATCTCGTCGAGCACGTCCTCCATGCGAGCGGTGAACTCGTACGACACCTGCCGGGGGAAGTGCTCCTCGAGCAGACGCGTCGCGGCGAACGCCAGCCACGCCGGCACCAGCGCCGTCCCCTTCTTGTAGACGTAACCGCGGTCGACGACGGTCTTGAGGATCGTCGCGTAGGTCGAGGGGCGACCGATCTCGCGCTCCTCGAGCTCCCGGACCAGGGTCGCCTCGGTGTAGCGGGCCGGCGGCTTGGTCTCGTGCCCCTCGGCCGTGACCGAGGCGGCCGTGAGCCGGTCGCCCTCCGCGAGCTGCGGCAGCCGCGACTCGGCATCGTCGGCCCGGGCGGAGGAGTCGTCGGTGCCCTCGACGTAGGCCTTCAGGAAGCCGTGGAAGGTGATGGTCCGGCCGCTGGCGGAGAAGACGACGTCCTCCCCGGGCCCTGCCTGGCCGGCTTCGGCCCGGCCCCCGAGCCGCACCGTCACGGTCCGGCCCGTCGCGTCCCTCATCTGCGAGGCGACCGTGCGCATCCAGATCAGCTCGTAGAGCCGGAACTGGTCGCCGGTCAGGCCCGTCTGCGCCGGCGTCCGGAAGGTCTCGCCGGCGGGCCGGATCGCCTCGTGGGCCTCCTGCGCGTTCTTGACCTTGCCGGCGTAGGTGCGCGGGGAGTCGGGCAGGTACTCGCCGCCGTAGAGCTCGCGGACCTGGTCGCGGGCGGCGTGCACGGCGCCCGTCGACAGCTCCGAGGAGTCCGTCCGCATGTAGGTGATCCAGCCGTTCTCGTAGAGCCGCTGGGCGACCGACATCGCCGCCGACGCCGTCATGCCGAGCTTGCGGCTCGCCTCCTGCTGCATCGTGGTGGTGCGGAAGGGCGGGTACGGCGAGCGCTTGTACGGCTTGGACTCGACCGAGCGGACGTCGAAGTCGGCACCACGCAGCCGGGCGGCCAGGTCCTCGGCCCGCGTCCGGTCGAGGTGAGCGACCTTGCCCTCGCTCGCGTCCTTGAGCCGGCCGTCGGGGCCGAAGTCGGAGCCCCGGGCGACCCGGGTCGCGTCGACGCTGTGCACCTTCGCCGCGAACATCCGCGGCTCCGCCTTCTCGCCGGCGTCGAAGGTTCCCTCGAAGTCCCAGTAGCCCGCGGCCTTGAACTTGATCCGCTCGCGCTCGCGGTCGACCACCAGCCGGGTCGCCACGGACTGCACGCGCCCGGCCGACAGGCCCGACATCACCTTGCGCCACAGCACCGGGGAGACCTCGTAGCCGTAGAGCCGGTCCAGGATGCGCCGGGCCTCCTGGGCCTCGACGAGGTCCATGTCGAGGTCGCGAGGGTTCTCGGCCGCCGCCAGGATCGCCGGCTTGGTGATCTCGTGGAAGACCATCCGGCGCACCGGGATGTCCTTGGGCTTCAGCTCGTCGAGCAGGTGCCAGGCGATCGCCTCGCCCTCGCGGTCCTCGTCCGTGGCGAGATAGAGCTCGTCGGCGTCCTTGAGCAGGCCCTTCAGCTTCTTGATGTGGTCCTTCTTGCCGCGCGGGACCACGTAGTAGGGCTCGAAGCCGTTCTCGACGTCGACCGCCAGCCGCCCCCACGGCTTGTCCTTGATCGCCGCCGGGGTGTCGGCGGCGCTCATCGGAAGGTCGCGGATGTGGCCGATGGAGGACTCGACGACGTACCCCGAACCGAGGAACCCACCGATCTTCTGGGCCTTCGCGGGGGACTCGACGATCACCAGCTTGTGTGCCACGTGCCTTCTCGAACCTGCCTCTCGGGGGCGCTGACGCCGGGACGGACGACCTGCCGGCCGCTCACGGTAGCGCGTAGCGGATGGTCGGCATTCCCGGGATGGGGAGGACCGCGGCCGGCTCAGGCGCCGAGGAAGCCCTCCGCCACGAGCTCGCGGACCACCGGGAGGTACGCGGTCCGCAGCGCCGCCGCGTCCCGCTCCAGCAGGACGGCCAGGGCCTCGAGCACCTGCCCGAGGGTCAGCTCCCCGTCGCACGCGCCCACGAGGGCGGCCTCGACCGTGTCGGCCCGGCGCGCCCGGCGGAGCCCGGTCTGCTGGCGCAGCACCACCACCTCGGGGTCCTCGGCGCCGGGCCCGCCGTGGGTCTCCTGGCGGACATCGGCACGGACGACCAGCCGCGCCGCGGCCAGCGCCTCGTCGCCCGCGAGCCGGTCGAGCAGGGCGACGCCGTCGGCCCAGCCGGCGATGGCCGGCGCCACAGGCTGCTCGACCTCCCAGGGCCAGTCCAGCGCGTCCACGACCGCCGCCCGCGTCTCCGTCGCCGTGCGCCGCCGCAGGTTCACCCAGCCGAAGCCGATCGCCTCGACCCCCTGCTCCTCGAACCAGGACAGCCACGTGTCGTAGCGGCGGGTGTACTCCGCGACGCCCTCGTGGGCGCCGTGGTGCCCGCTGTCCTTGAGCCACAGCTCGACGTACGCCGCCGGGTCGACCACCTCGCGCTGCACGACGAAGGCGTCACACCCCGGGTCCACCCACTCCGCGAGCCGCTCGTCCCAGGGGCGCCCCTCGTGCACCACCCAGTTCGCGAGCACCTGGCACCAGCCGCCGGGGGCGAGGTGCCGCGGCGCCGTGCGCACGACGTGCTCGACCACCTGGTCGCCCGGGAGCCCCGAGTCGCGGTAGACCAGCCGCTCCCCCGTCGCCGGGGAGATGACGAAGGGCGGGTTGGTGCTGATCAGGTCGAACCGCTCGTCGGCCACGGGCTCGAAGAAGGAGCCCGCGCGGACCTCGACGGCCCCCGCCTGGTTGAGGGCAGCGTTCAGCCGGGCGATCCGGAGAGCGCGGGGGTTCACGTCGGTCGCGACCACCCGCCCGGCGTGCGCCGCGAGATGCAGGGCCTGGACGCCGCAGCCGGTGCCGAGGTCGAGCGCGCGCTCCACCGGGTGCCGCAGCGTCAGCTGGGCCAGCGACGTGGAGGCGGAGCTGATGCCCAGGACGTGGTCGCTGTCGACCCGGTGCGGCGCACCGTCCAGCCCGGGCGTGAGGTCGCTGACGACCCACAGGGCACTGCCCCCGCCCGGGCCCCCGCCCGAGCCCCCGCCCTGCTCCGGTACGCCGTCGGTGGCGTACGGCCGCACGTCGAGCCGGGCGGCGACCTGCCCGCCGCCGTGGGCGAGGATCCCCTCCGCGGCCATCCGGTCGACCAGGCCGGGCAGGGCCGCCTCGGCGGCCGCGGTCGGCACCGGGGCCTGCAGGAGGAACAGGCGGGTCAGCGTCTCCAGCGGGCCGCCGCCCGTCGTGCGCCGCATCCCGGGCACGGTCTCGTTGCGGCCGAGCGCGGCGTGAGCGCTGGCACCGAGGACCGAGGAGACGCCCGCGTAGCTGAAGTCGGCTGCCAGCAGCGCCTCGCGCAGCCGCGCGGGCAGGTCGGAGGCGGACACGTCGGAGGGGGGCGCGGTCACGCCCGCAGCGTAGGCGGGGGCGACGACGGCCCGCCCGGGGCTCCCGGGCGGGCCGTCGTGAGGTCGGGCGGGCTCAGCCCTGCCAGCCGCCCGGGCTCTCGTAGGTCGCCGTGGGGCTGTCCTCCGGGTGCGGAGGCTGGGCGGGGTCGCCGCCGCCCTCCTCGCCGATGACGACGCTGCGCCGCTTGGAGACGATGATCGCGCCGGCGATGATGGCCGCCGCCACGATCGCGATGCCCACGCCGAGCGGGCGGTTGGCGTCCACGCCGACGTTCACCTGCACCACGGCGCCCACCACCAGGAGCGAGACCAGGTTCATCACCTTGATCAGCGGGTTGATCGCCGGACCGGCGGTGTCCTTGAACGGGTCGCCGACCGTGTCCCCGATGATCGTCGCCTCGTGCGCCAGCGAGTTCTTGCCGCCGTGGTGGCCGTCCTCGACGAGCTTCTTGGCGTTGTCCCAGGCGCCGCCGGAGTTGGCCAGGAAGACGGCCATCAGGGTGCCCGCGCCGATCGCCCCGGCGAGGAAGCCCGCCAGCGGACCGACGCCCAGGCCGAAGCCGACGGCGACCGGCGAGAGGATGGCCAGCAGGCCCGGGGTGGCCAGCTCGCGCAACGAGTCCTTGGTGACCAGGTCGACCACGCGGCCGTACTCGGGACGGCCGGTGCCCTCCATGATCCCGGGGATCTCGCGGAACTGACGACGCACCTCGAAGACCACCGCGCCGGCCGCCCGGCCGACCGCGTTGATCGCCAGCCCGGCGAACAGGAAGACCACCGCGACGCCGATCAGCATGCCGACGAGGATGTCGGGGCTGAAGACCAGGAAGGTCAGCTTGGACCCGTCGTCCTGGGTCAGGTCGGTCTCCGCGACGGCGTCGATGACCTCGCCGATGTAGGAACCGAAGAGCGCGCTCGCAGCCAGCACGGCCGTCGCGATCGCGATGCCCTTGGTGATCGCCTTGGTGGTGTTGCCCACGGCGTCGAGCTCGGTGAGGATCTGGGCGCCCTCCACCGAGACCTCACCGGACATCTCGGCGATGCCCTGGGCGTTGTCGGAGACCGGCCCGAAGGTGTCCATCGCGACGATCACGCCCACCGTGGTGAGCAGGCCGCAACCCGCGAGCGCCACCGCGAAGAGCGAGATCGACAGGGAGCCGGATCCGAGCAGGAAGGCCCCGAAGACGGCGGCCCCGATCACGAGCGTGGTGTAGACCGCGGACTCGAACCCGACCGACAGGCCCGAGAGGATCACGGTGGCCGGACCCGTCAGGGAGGTCTTGCCCACGTCCTTGACCGGACGGTAGTCGGTGCCGGTGAAGTAGCCCGTGAGGAACAGGATGATCGCGGCGAGCACGATGCCGATGAGCACCGCGAGCGCCGCGATCAGGGCCGGGTTGCCGTCGGGCGAGGTGGCCAGTCCGCCGATGGCGTCGATGGCGCTGTCCTCGCGGCCGGCGAGGTCGCCGAAGCTGGTCGGCAGGTAGATGAAGGCCAGCAGCGTGCTGGCCACCGCGGCGATCCCGGCGGAGGCGTAGAACGCGCGGTTGATCGTGACCAGGCCGTTCTCGCCCGCGCGCGGCTTGCACATGTAGACGCCGGCCACGGCGGTCAGCGCGCCGATCGCGGGCACGAGGAGCGGGAAGACGAGGCCCTTGTCGCCGAAGGCCTGCGAGCCCAGGATCAGCGCGGCCACGAGCGTGACGGCGTACGACTCGAAGAGGTCGGCGGCCATGCCGGCGCAGTCGCCGACGTTGTCGCCGACGTTGTCCGCGATGGTCGCCGCGTTGCGCGGGTCGTCCTCCGGGATGTTCTGCTCCACCTTGCCCACGAGGTCGGCCCCGACGTCGGCGGCCTTGGTGAAGATCCCGCCCCCGACGCGCATGAACATGGCGAGCAGGGCGGCGCCGAAGCCGAAGCCCTCCAGCACGTTCGGGGCGCTGTCCTGGAAGAAGATGACGACGGCGGAGGCGCCGAGCAGCCCGAGGCCGACGGTGGCCATCCCGACCATCGCGCCGGTGCGGAAGGCGACGTTCATGGCGGGGTCGCGGCCGCTCAGCTCGGCCGCGGCGGCGACGCGGACGTTGGCCCGCACCGCGAGCCACATCCCGAGGTAGCCGATGGTCGCGGAGAAGACGGCCCCCAGGAGGAAGAAGACCGACCGGAAGATCCGGATGGTGAGGTCGTCCGCCGGCAGCAGGAGCAGCACGAAGAACGCAATGCCCGCGAAGACCGCCAGCGTGCGGAACTGTCGCGTGAGGTACGCGTTCGCGCCCTCCTGCACCGCTTGCGCGATGCGCCTCATGTTGTCGGTTCCTTCACCGGCGGCGAGCACCTGCTGCCGGAACATCCACGACATCGCGAGCGCGCCGAGCGCGATCACGAAGACGAGGACGGCCAGCACGAGGTTGCCACCGGAGACGTCCACGACCGCAGGATGGATCCCGGTCATGCGTTCCTCCTGATTGTGTGAGTCGGCTCACGTCGACAGATCGCCGCGGAGTCTACGCACGCAGGAACCCGCCGCAGCGCCGGGGCGCGCGGCTCGGGAGAGAGGTTCTGGAGAAAGGGCGGGTCAGCGACCCGCGAGGGCGGCGTCGGCGGACTCGTGGATCACGAACACCTTTGCCAGACCGGTGATGCGGAAGATCTTCAGGAGTCGGTCCTGGTTGCAGACCAGCTCCAGTGAGCCGTCGTGCGCGCGGACCTTCTTCAGGCCCCCCACCAGCACGCCTAGACCGGTGGAGTCGAGGAACTCCACCTTTTCCATGTCCACGACGATGTCGTAGACGCCGTTGCCGACGAGGTCGGTGATGGTGTCGCGCAGCTTGGGGGCCGTGTAGACGTCGATCTCGCCGCCGACGGCCACGATGGTCCGTCCGGCAACGTCTCTCGTCGTCAGGGTCAGGTCCACGACTTCTCCTCGAGGGCGCCCCGGGGTGGGCGCTCGTCCTCACGCACGGGGTTGGGGGGTCTCGTCACCAATCAAACCAGATCGCTGCGCGCGACGCAGGAAGACGGGCACCCCCGATCAAGCCGGTGCCGGGGCCGGAGCCGGCGCGCCCGGCGCGGTGTCGGCGCGCTCTGGGAGACTTCGTCACGTGTCCGTGGAGACCGTTCTCGGCCCGACCCCGCCCCCGGGCGGGGCCCCGCGTCGCGAGGCGCGGGAGCTGCTGCGACGCCTCGCGGAGGTGCCTGGGCGTGAGGGCCGGCTCACGCACGTGGAGACCGTGCCGGCCCGAGCGGCGCGCACGGCGCCGTGGCCCGCCTGGGTCCCGGCTGAGCTCCGGACCGCGCTGGGACGGCGGGGGGTCGAGGCGCCGTGGGCGCACCAGGTCGCCGCCGCCGACGCGGCCCACGCGGGGCGGCACGTCGTCGTCTCCACCGGCACCGCCTCCGGCAAGTCGCTGGCCTCCTGGCTGCCGGCGCTCTCGGCCATCCGCGCCGCCCGCGGGCCGCGCGGGGAGCGCGGGGCGACGGCGCTCTACCTCGCGCCGACGAAGGCGCTCGCGCAGGACCAGCTCGCGGCGATCTGTGGCCTGGGCCTCGACGTGCGGGCGACGACCCACGACGGCGACTCCTCGCGCGAGCAGCGCGAGTGGGCGCGCGACCACGGGGAGTACCTGCTGACCAACCCCGACATGCTGCACCGCTCCCTGCTGCCCGCCCACGAGCGCTGGGCCCGGTTCCTGTCTCGGCTGCGCTACGTGGTGGTCGACGAGTGCCACCACTACCGCGGGGTGTTCGGGGCCCACGTGGCGCAGGTGCTGCGGCGGCTGCGACGGGCCTGCGCGGCGTACGGCGCCAGCCCGACCTTCGTGCTCGCCTCGGCGACCGTGGCCGACCCGGCCGTGGCGGCGGCCCGCCTGACCGGCCTCGAGGTGGAGGCGGTGACCGACGACGGCTCGCCGCACGGGGAGGTCGTGCTGGGGCTCTGGGAGCCCCCGTTCTCCTCCTTCGGCGGCGAGCACGGGGCGCCGGTGCGCCGGGCAGCCTCCTCCGAGGTCGCCGACCTCCTGGCCGACCTCGTCGCGGAGGGCGTCGCGACCCTCGCCTTCGTGCGCTCCCGTCGCGCGGCGGAGCAGGTGGCGATGACCGCCGCCGCGCTGCTCGGCGACGTGGACCCCGCGCTTCCGGGTCGCGTCGCGGCCTACCGGGGCGGTTACCTGCCCGAGGAGCGGAGGGCGCTCGAGCAGGCGCTGCGGGCCGGCCTCCTCGCCGGGCTGGCCGCGACCAACGCGCTGGAGCTGGGCATCGACATCACCGGGCTCGACGCCGTCCTGGTGGCGGGCTTTCCCGGCACCCGTGCGGCGCTGTGGCAGCAGGTGGGTCGCGCCGGCCGCACGGGCGGCGATGCCCTCGGGGTCCTGGTCGCCCGGGACGACCCGCTGGACACCTATCTCGTGACGCATCCGGAGGCCCTGCTCGGGCAGCCGGTCGAGGCGACCGTCTTCGACCCCGACAACCCGTACGTGCTGGCCCCGCACCTGTGCGCCGCCGCGCAGGAGGCCCCGCTCACGGCGGAGGACCTCGCGCTCTTCGGGCCGGAGGCCGAACGCACCGTGGCGGGCCTGGTCGACGCAGGGCTGCTGCGCCGGCGCCCCCGGGGGTGGTACTGGACCGACCGGCGGCGCGCCGCCGACCTCGCGGACATCCGCTCGGCCGGCGGGTCTCCGGTGCAGCTCGTCGAGGCGGCCACGGGTCGGGTGGTCGGCACGGTGGATGCCGGCAGCGCCCACGCCACCGCGCACGCGGGCGCCGTCTACGTGCACCGCGGGGAGACGTGGCTGGTGCGCTCGCTGGACCTCGAGCACCACGTCGCCGAGATCGAGCCGGCCGACCCGCCGTTCTCGACCAGCGCCCGCGAGGTCACGGAGATCGCCGTGGTGGCCGAGCGGGAGCACCGACGCTGGGGGCAGGCCCGCCTCAGCCTCGGCGACGTGGAGGTGAGCCACCAGGTGGTCTCCTTCCTGCGGCGACGCCAGCCCGGGGGCGAGGTGCTGGGCGAGGAGCCGCTCGACCTGCCCGTGCGGTCGCTGCGCACCACGGCGGTGTGGTGGACCGTGCCGCCCGAGGCACTCGCCGACGCGGGCCTGACGGAGGCGGACCTGCCGGGGGCCGCGCACGCCGCCGAGCACTGCTCGATCGGCCTCCTCCCCCTCTTCGCGACCTGCGACCGGTGGGACATCGGGGGCGTCTCCACCGCGCTCCACCCCGACACGGGCCGGCTGACCGTCTTCGTGCACGACGGTCACCCCGGTGGAGCCGGCTTCGCCGAGCGCGGCTTCCGCCAGGCCCGCCGCTGGCTTACGGCCACGCGGGACACCATCGCCTCCTGCCACTGCGTGGAGGGGTGCCCCTCCTGCATCCAGTCGCCCAAGTGCGGCAACCAGAACGACCCGCTGGACAAGCCCGGCGCGGTCGCGCTGCTCGACGTGCTGCTGGCGCACGCCGAGCAGCCCGCCGGCCGGGGCTGACCCGCGACGGCTACGGCGCCGGCGACGTGGCGGGGTACGCCGCGGGCGCGGGCCCGGCCCGGGCCGTGCCGGTGACCTCGACCGGCCAGGGCACGACCTCGGGGCCGGGCACGGCCGTGCTCACCTCCACCTCGGCCCCGTGCACCTCACACCCGGCGAGCCGGGCCCCGTTGCGGGTCGCCAGACCCGCCGCCTCCCGGCACGCGTCCCCACCGCGCTGGAGTGCCTGCGCCGCCGCCAGGGCCGCGAGGTCCGCGGCGGCCTGCGCCCGCCGGTGCTCGACCACGAGACCGACGGCCCCCGCGACCGCGCAGCCCACGAGCAGGACTACCGCGGCCATGGCGACCACCAGCACGGTCGCGGCACCCCGCTCACCAGCCCTGTGTCCCGGCACCGGAACCGACCTCCTCCTCGACGGCGACGGCCTCGGCCGACAGGGAGACCTCGGGCAGCACCCGGGACAGCCCGCCCGGGCCGGGCGCGGCGGCCCGGACCCGGACGACGACGTCTCCCCCGGAACGCTCCACCTCGATGCGCGCCCCCTCCGGGGCGATCCGGCGTCCGACCGCGAGCGCCTCGGCCCGCTCGTCCCCACGAGCCAGGGCCCGAGCCGTCTCCCGGGCGGCGTCGACGGCTCGCACCTGACCGGCCCCGGCCGAGATCAGCCAGACCATCAGCACGGTGACGGCGAACAGCAGCGGCAGTCCCATCGCCAGCTCGGCCGTCACCGCGCCGCGGTCCTCGCGCCGCTGGCGGTCCACCTCAGCCGATGCCCAGGAGGCCGAGCACGTGGTCGAACAACGACGTCAGCAGGCGCTCGCCCAGGCCACCGGTGAGCATGGTGTAGAGCAGGCCGGCCAGCCCGGCGCCGGCCGCGGTGCCCACGGCGTACTCCGCCGTGGTGATGCCGTCCTCGCCCCGACGGGGGCGGGTGATCCGGGGGTCGTGCATGGGTCCTCCTCGGTCCGTCCGCACCCTGGTGGCGCGTCCGGGACGAGCCTCCGCGACCGCGGGGCCGATGCGCGCGGCGCCGGGCGCAGGTGTGGAGGAGCCGCCGCGCAGCCCGTCCTGTGCACGAGCAGGCGCAGCACAGGCCTCAGGTGATCGAGGCGAGCAGGCCCGCGGCCAGCGGCACGATCCCCAGCACCACGAAGGCGGGCAGGAGACACAGCCCGAGTGGCACGGCGGCGCGGACGCCCACCGTGCGGGCCCGGTCCTCGGCGTCCGACCGCGCCCGTTCCGCGAGCTCCGCCGCGAGGCGTGCCACCACGTCGCCGACCGGCGCCCCGCTGGACGCCGCGCGGGCCATCGCGCGGCCGAGCCGCCCCAGGGCGGGGTCCCGGCCCACGGCCTCCCACACCTCCACGGGGTCGCTCCCGAGGGCCAGCCGGGAGCGGGCAGCGGCCAGCCTTTCCGCGGCCGCGCCGGGCCAGGCCGCGCACGCCGCATCGACGGCGCCCGCCACGGGTGCCCCCGCGGCCAGGGCACCGGCCACCAGCTCCACCAGCACGGGCAGGCCCGCAGCCGCCTCCTCCCGCTGTCTCCGGGCGGCGGCGCCGACCACCCCCGTGGTGGCCCGGTGGGTCCACACGGCGACCACGGAGGCGGCCAGCCAGCCCACCGGGCCGGGCAGCACCGCGAGCGCGCCACCCCCGGCGAGCAGGGCCAGCGGCCAGGGCCGGCGCCATCCCGGACCCGGCGGGCGCGGGTCCCCCGGCACCGGATGCGCGGGAAGCCCACGCCGGCTGGGCGGCAGCAAGGCCCCCGCCAGCGCGGCGGCGGCAGCGGCCACCAGGACCGGCCCGGTCACCGGGGCCCCTCGGCTGCGTCGGTGATGCGCTCGATCCAGGCGAGCCCGGCCACCCCCAGACCGAGACCGATCGCGAGGCAGGCGACGCCCGGGGCCGTGCCGAGCAGGAATGCCCAGGGCGAGCCGCCGGTGGCCCCGCCCATCGCGAGGGCCAGGACGGGCAGGACGGCGAGGAGCCGCGCGGTCGCCCGGGCCGAGGCCAGCTCGGCGTCGATCACCCGCTGGGTCGCGCGGTCACGGCGCAGCGACTCCGCCGCCGTCAGCACGGCCGGCGCCAGCCGCTGCCCGGTGCGCCGCGAGACCTCCCACGCCGCCGCGAGGCGGGCGAGCCCCGCCGCGCCCGGCGTCGCCGCCCCCGCGCGCAGGACGGCCGCGACGTCGGCCCCGAGCCGCTCGGCCGACGCCGCGGGACCCAGCAGGGGCTCGGCGCCCGCGGCGCGAGCCAGGGCGCGGCCCGGGGGGAGGCCGGCCGACAGCTCGGCGGCGAGCAGCTCGCAGCTCTCCAGCACCCGGTCGGCGTGTGCGGCGGCGACCCGGCGACGACGCTGGCGTGCGGCGAGGACCGCGGCCGCGGCGGCGGCCGCGGAGAGGACGACCGCAGCCGGAGCCGCCGTGCGTGGCAGCTCCGGCCCCACCGTGGCGGTCGTGAGCCACACGGCGCAGCCCGCCAACGGGAGCAGGGCGGCCGACGCCACCAGGACGCCGCCCGCTCCGTCGGCCACGCGGCCCGGCCGCCGCCGGCCGCCCGGCCGCGTCGCCGCGGCCTCCGCCGTGAGGGCGGGCCGACCGAGCGCCGCCGCGGCGGCGGCCACGGCTGCAGCCGCCAGGTAGGGCCAGGGTCCGCTCACGGGCCCGCCCCCACGGCGGAGGCCGCGGAACCCAGCAGCCGGTCGAGCTCGGGGGCTCCCGCCTCCGGGTGGCCGCGACCGGCCGCGTCGAACACCACCGCCGGCACGGACGCGACCCAGGCCCCGTCGCGACGCAGGACCGCGACCTCGGCGACCCGCCGGCGGCCGCTCCGCGTGCGGTCCAGGTGGACCACCACCTGGAGGGCGCTGGCCAGCTGGCTGTGCGCCGCCTCGCGCGGGAGGCCGGCGGCGAGGGCCAGCGCCTCGACCCGGGCCGGCACGTCGGCCGGGCGATTGGCGTGCAGGGTGCCGCAGCCCCCCTCGTGGCCGGTGTTGAGCGCCGCGAGCAGGTCGACCACCTCGGCGCCGCGCACCTCGCCGACGACGACGCGGTCGGGGCGCATCCGCAGCGCCTGCCGCACGAGGGTCCGCAGGGCGACCTCCCCGGCTCCCTCGAGGTTGGCCGGCCGGCCCTCGAGCCCGACCACGCGCGGATGGGCCGGCCGTAGCTCCGCGGCGTCCTCCACGAGCACCAGCCGCTCGGCCGGGTCGACGGTGGAGAGCATGGCCTCGAGCACGGTCGTCTTGCCGGACCCGGTGCCGCCGGTCACCAGGAACGCCACCCGGGCCCGCACGACCGCCTCGAGCAGGCGCCCTCCACCGGCTCCCACGGAGCCGGCGCCGACCAGGCCCTCGATCGAGAACGCACGCCGCCGCGGCACGCGGAGCGAGACGAGCGTGCCGGGCCGGGCGATGGGGGCGAGCACGGCGTGCAGCCGGGTGCCGTCGGCCAGCCGCGCGTCGACGTAGGGGCTCGCGTCGTCGAGCCGGCGGCCCGCCGAGGCAGCGAGGCGCTGGGCGAGCCGGCGGACGGCGTCCTCGCTGGCGAGGGCGTCGCCCACGTCCGCCTCCTCGAGACCCCCGCCCCGGTCGACCCACACCCGCCCGGGCCCGTCGACCAGCACGTCGGTGACGCCGTCGGCGCGCACCAGCGGCTCCAGCGGGCCCGCACCGGTCACGTCCCGGCGCAGCGCCTCGTGCACCGCCAGCACCGTCGCATCGCCGACGGGTCGCCCGGCCTCCCGCAGGGCGGCCGCCACGGCGTGCGGGGTGAGCGGGCCCGGTCGGTCGACCAGGCGGTCGCGCACCTGCTCCACCAGTCGCGCCGTCGCCCCGTCCGCCCCGGCGTTCACCGCGCCACCGCGCCTCGGTCGACGAAGGCCGATGCGGCGCGCCAGACCGCGTCGGCCGCGCGGGCGAGCGCGCCGGCGCGTCCCCGGGGCGCCCGGGGCCCGGGTCGCACCGGCCCGAGCCCGAGCGTCACCGCCTCCTCGAGGCCGGGCTGGTCCGGCATCACCGCGGTCGCCTCGAGCCCGAGCGACCGGGAGAGGCGGGCGGCGTCGCCGACCCCGCCGCGCACGACGAGCAGCGGCGCGAGCCCGGCCATCGCATCGCCGGCCAGCAGCCGGGCGGCGCTCGCGGCGCCCCCGACCGTGGCGACGCAGCTCACGACGACGGCCGAGGCGTGCGCCAGCTCGTCGGCCCGCCGGGCGAGCGCGGCCCGGGGGAGGTCGAGCACCACCGCCCGGTGCCCCCGCGAGGCCGCGGCGAGCGCCTCGCGCACGGTGGCGGGATCGACCGGCTCCGCCGGCCCCGGCCAGCCGAGCACCCCCACCCCGGCGTCGGTGCGCGGCACCGCCTCGCGCAGCGCGCCGGCCCCGAGGCGCCCGGACCCCCGCGCGAGGTCCGGCCACCCCACCGCCCCGGGGCCGTCGAGCCCGAGCAGGCGCCCCGACCCCGGGCCGAGGGGATCCAGGTCGACCAGCAGGGTCGGGCCGCGCACGCTCGCGCGCACCGCCAGCGCGGCGGCGAGCACGGAGGCGCCGGCACCCCCGGACCCACCCACGACGGCCAGGGCCGGTCCGCCCCCGTCCGGCTCCGCGAGGTCCGCGAGCGCGGCGACGACCGCGGCCTCCTCCCGCGGAAGCTCCACGACCCGCTCGGCACCGAGCGCCAGGCCGGCGCGCAGCAGCACCGGGTCCTCCGCCGGCCCGCTCGAGCACACCGTCACTCCCCCGCGCCGCGGCAGACCGAGGCCCGAGAGCTCCGCGGCGCGATCGGCGCCGACGACGACGGCCGGTGCCCGCGTCCAGCCGCGCAGCGCCCCGGGCTCGCCAGCCGTGCCGGACACGAGCTCGGGCACCACGCCCGCGGCCGCCGCCAGGCGGAGCAGCGCCTCTCGCAGGAGGTCGTCGGCGGTGACGATCAACGGCGGGGCGTCCATGACCCGAGGTTCCCCCGCGGCAGCGGGGCCGGCGCCCGGCGCTCGCCGGGCTGTGGAGGACGGCCCCCGACGACCTCCCTGTGCACACGGGCCCGCAGCAGGAGTGCCGGACCGGTTCCTAGACTGGGGCAATGGACCGGATCGCCGCCCCGACCGCGGCGTTCTTCGACCTCGACAAGACGATCATCGCCTCGTCGAGCACCTTCGCCTTCACCAAGCCCTTCCAGGCCGGCGGGCTGATCAGCCGCCGCGTGGTCCTCCGCTCGACGTACTCACAGCTCACCTACTCCCTCGGCGGCGCCGACCACGACCAGATGGAGCGGATGCGCGCCTTCATGTCCACGCTGTGCACCGGATGGGACGTGGCCACCGTGCGCGAGATCGTCGCGGAGACGCTGCACGAGGTGGTCGACCCGATGGTCTTCGACGAGGCGGTCGGGCTGATCGGCGAGCACCACGAGGCCGGTCGCGACGTCGTCATCGTCTCGACCTCCGGCACCGAGCTCGTCGAGCCGATCGGGCAGATGCTCGGGGCGGACGACGTGGTGGCGACGCAGATGCGCGTCGAGGAGGGTCGCTACACCGGCGAGATCGAGTACTACGCCTACGCGGAGGAGAAGGCGAACGCGGTGCGCCGGCTGGCCTCCGAGCGCGGCTACGACCTGTCGGCGTGCTACGCCTACAGCGACTCGGTGACCGACGTGCCGATGCTCGAGGCCGTCGGCCACCCGCACGCGGTCAACCCCGACAAGGAGCTGCGCCGTCACGCGGAGGACGCCGGCTGGCCGATCCTGTCGTTCGACCGCCCGGTCGAGCTGAAGTCCCGGGTGCCGCTGCCCCCGGCCCGCCCGACCATCGCGGCGCTCGCCGTCGGCGGTGCCGTCGCTGCCGGCTCGTGGTGGTGGCAGGCGCGGCGAAACCGGGCCTTCTGAGCCGACGCGGGAGAGGGACCGCCGCGCCGTCGCGCGACACGCGGGGACCACGAGCGGCGAGCGAAGTCAAGTCTTGCGCTGCCCCACAGGGGGGCGTAGACAGGAGTCACAACTCCACGAGCAACACGCGGACCGGGTACCCACGCGGCGATCTACCCTTCACACCAGGGCGCATGCCGACCGGGAATGCCGGGGCAGCAACACAGAGTGCACGCTTGGTAGCCCACGGTCCACGTGTCAGCAACGGCGTCCGGCCCAGCCGGGCGCCGTTCGCTTGCCGTCAGTCCTGCGTGACCAGGGGGCTGAGCTCGGCGGCCGCCACGTAGGCCTCCGTGGTGTAGACCAGCCATGCGTGCACGCCCGCGGGACCGCCGCGGGCGTAGCCGCGCAGGTTCGACTCGTACTGCGGCCGCAGCGACAGGTGCGCCGCCTCCGGCACCACCAGCGACGGGGGGTCGACCCCCCGCGCGACGAGCACCAGCCGCTCTGCGGCGCGCGCGACGATCCCGTTGTGGGACGGGAACGGGGTGGCGGTGGCCAGCTCGGCGTGCACCAGCGCGGCCACCAGCAGCGCCGGCGCCCCGGTCGGGGCCAGCAGCAGCTGGGCGACCCCCTGCAACCGCTCGGCGGAGGTGTGGTCCCGCGGCCGACCGAGCCGGTCGTCGGGCAGCGAGGCGGAGCCCGCGAGGGCGTGCAGCCGGGCGAAGGCCTGCAGCGGCGCCCGGTCCAGCAGCGGCGCGAGGCCGAGCGCCTCGGTCGAGACCCGCACGGCGTCCGATGCGACGCCGTCCCCGGTGCCCCCGCGGACCTCCTCGAGGCTGGACGACGAGCCCTCGAGCACCGCGCTGGCGTGGGCGCCGCGCAGCAGCGACTCCCCCGTCGTCTCCGGCGACGTGCGGCGCAGGCCGCGGTCGCGCAGCACCGAGTCGATGGCGTCGCGGGCCGACGCGTAGCCGGACGGCAGCCCCTCGAGCTCGGCCAGGTGCGACAAGGGGTCCGGGGACGAGGGGTCCGGGGACGAGACGGCCATGGCGAGAAGGCTAGCGACCGGGCGTAGGCTCGGCTCCGATGGACCAGGCGCGGGCACCGGAGCACACGACCTACCCGGACGACGTGATCACGTGGTTGACGGGGGACGGGGGTCGCGTCGTGCTCTGCCTCGGCGACGCCGAGCTCGCCGCGCGCCTCGAGGAGATCGGTCACGACGTCCGGACCGGACGCGCCAAGGAGCACCCCGACGCCTCGGTGGACGTCGTCGTGGCGGTGCACCGCGGTCCCCGGGACCTCGACGAGATCGCGCGCGTGCTCCGGCCCGAGGGGCAGCTGGGCATCATGCTGCCGCGCCGCGACGAGCGGATCCCCTGGGTGCGCAAGCTCGACCGGATCATCGGCACCACGCCGATCCCGCCGATCGCCGACGACGACACCGCCAGCAACGTCGGCGAGCTGGCGCCCGTGATCACCCACGGCCGGTTCGGCTTCGTCGACGAGAAGACCATCCGCTTCTGGCAGCTCGTGGACCGCCGGTCGCTGCTCGCCGTGGTCGAGTCGCTGCCCGAGGTGAGCTCCTTGCCGCAGGAGGAGCGGGAGGCGGCGATCGCCGGCGTGGCCGAGCTGTACGCGGGGTACGGCCGGGGCGCCGACGGCATGCAGCTGCCCTGGACCGCTCACCTCTACCGCACCCGGCTCACCCCGCCACCGCTGGGCATCCCGATCGGCGAGGAGCCCGCCGGGGCCGGCGGCGAGAAGGGCGGCGACGGAGGCGAGCGCGGCTCCGGGCCGAGCGACGGCACCGACACCGACATGCTGCTGATCGACTTCCGGTAGTCGCTGCTCGATCCCGGGGCCGGCCCGGGGCACACTGACGGCGTGCTCGGCCGCCGCCTGCGTCGTACGCGCCTGGGATCCCAGGCCGACCGGGCGACCTTTCGCGCGCTGCACAACGCCTCGCTCGCGTCGCCGGCGCTGCGAGAGGGGCTGACCGCGACCAGCGCCGAGCGGAGCATCCGGCACCTGCGGGCGCTGCTCGGGACCCCCGCCCTGGCACTGACGGACACGGCCTCCGTGCTCGCCTGGGACGGGGGCTGGGCCCACCACCGCGAGCAGGCGCGGGAGCTGGCGGCCGACGCGATCGAGCACGGCACCCGGGTCGCCCCGCGCGGGCGACTGACCTGCGAGAAGCCCGGGTGTCCGCTGCGGCACGCGCTCGTCAGCCCGCTGGTCGTGGAGCGCCGGGTCGTCGGGACGATCCAGGCCTTCGCCGCCCAGCCCTCCGGGGGCCTGCTGCGCGCGGTCGACGAGGTCGCCGGCTGGGTCTCCGGGCAGCTCGAGCTCGCGGAGCTCGACGCCTCCCGCACCCGGCTGATGGAGGCCGAGGTGCGGGCCCTGCGGGCCCAGATCAGCCCGCACTTCATCTACAACTCCCTGGGCGCCATCGCCAGCTTCGTGCGCACCGACCCCGAGCGGGCCCGCGAGCTGCTCCTGGAGTTCGCGGACTTCACGCGCTACTCCTTCCGCCGCCACGGGGAGCACACGACCCTGGCCGAGGAGCTGCGCTCGATCGAGCGCTACCTGCTGCTCGAGCAGGCCCGCTTCGGCGAGCGCCTCCAGGTGCGCCTCCAGGTCGCCCCCGAGGTGCTGCCGGTCGCGGTCCCCTTCCTGTGCATCCAGCCGCTGGTCGAGAACGCGGTGCGACACGGCCTCGCCGCCCGCACCGACACGGCGGACGGGGCCGGGCACATCACCATCGTGGCCCGCGACCTGGGCCAGGAGTGCGTCGTGGAGGTCGAGGACGACGGCGACGGCGAGGACCCCGAGAAGGTCCGCCGCGCGCTGGCCGGGGACAGCGGGGTCGACTCCGTCGGGCTCGGCAACGTGGACGCCCGGCTGCGCACGACCTACGGCGACGACTACGGTCTCGTGGTGGAGACCGCCCCGGGTGCCGGCACGAAGGTGATCGTGCGCCTGCCCAAGTTCGCCCCCGGGGTGCACGCATGAGCGAGGCGGCGCCCGGTCGGGCGCCCGACCAGCCCGAGCAGTCGGGCCCGGGGCCCGCGCTGCGCGTGCTGGTGATCGACGACGAGCGCCCGGCGCTGGACGAGCTGTCCTGGCTGCTCGGCCAGGATCCCCGCATCGCGGCCGTGCAGACGTGCGACTCCGCGACGGCCGCGCTGCGGATCCTCCAGGAACAGGACGTGGATGCCGTCTTCCTCGACATCCAGATGCCGGGTCTCAGCGGTCTCGAGCTGGCCCAGGTGCTCACGCGCTTCCGCCAGCCGCCCCCCATCGTCTTCGTCACCGCCCACGACGAGCACGCGGTCGAGGCCTTCGACCTGCGCGCCGTGGACTACGTCCTCAAGCCGGTGCGGGGCGACCGTCTCGCCGAGGCGGTGCGCCGCGTGGTGGAGGGCAGCGGCCGTCCCACCGAGTCGCGCGACGAGCAGATACCGGTCGAGCGCGGCGGCGTCACGCGGTTCGTCAACCGCAGCGACATCACGCACATCGAGGCGCAGGGCGACTACGCGCGGCTGCACACCGCGACGGGGTCGCATCTCGTCCGGGCCCCCCTGACCACCCTCGAGGCGGAGTGGGCGGCGGCGGGCTTCGTCCGGATCCACCGCAGCCTCCTGGTCAACCTCGGCCACGTGCGCGAGGTCCGCATGGATGCGGGGCGGTGCACGGTCACGGTCACCCCCGCCTCCGCCGCCGGCCCCGCGACCGAGCTCCAGGTCAGCCGCCGCCACACCCGCGAGCTCCGGGAGCTGCTGCTCAAGCGGGGGCGGGCCGGGTGAACGACCGCGAGGGCGCCGGCGCCGGCCGCGCGCGCCCGCCGCGGGTGCGGGTCACCGGGCCGGCCCGTCGTCGGTCCGACGGCCGGCCGGCGCGCACCGCGGAGATCGACGAGGAGACCGAGGTCGGGGCCATCCTGCTCAGCTCGCTCCTGCGCGAGCAGCTGCGGCTGGCCCTGCGGGTGCTGCTCCTCCTCGGGGTCACGGTGGGCGCGCTGCCGCTGGTGTTCCACCTGGCGCCCGAGGCGGCCGGGGTGCGCCTGCTCGGACTGCCGCTGCCCTGGCTCCTCCTCGGCGTCGCCGTCTACCCCTTCCTCGGGCTGCTGGGCTGGGCCTACGTGCGACGGGCGGAGCTCAACGAGGACGCCTTCGCCGAGCTGATGGCCGAGGTGGACGGCGAACCGGACACCGGGCAGGACGAGGAGCACCGGTGAACCTCGACCCCGTCCCCGTCCTCGCCGCGGTCCTGCTCGTCACCGTCGCCACCCTCCTGATCGGCACCTGGGGCCTGCGGTTCTCGCGCACGACCAGCGACTTCTTCGTGGCCTCCCGCAGCGTCCGGCCCGGGCTGAACGCGTCCGCGATCAGCGGCGAGTACCTCTCCGCCGCCTCCTTCCTCGGGGTGGCGGGCCTGCTGCTCACGTTCGGCGCGGAGATGCTCTGGTACCCGGTCGGCTGGACCGCGGGCTACCTCGTCCTGCTGGTCCTCGTGGCCGCGCCGCTGCGACGCTCGGGCGCGTACACGCTCCCCGACTTCGCCGAGGCGCGGCTCGGCTCCCGGCGGCTGCGCGCCGCCTGCTCCGTGCTCGTCGTCGCGATCGGGTGGCTCTACCTGCTGCCACAGTTCCAGGGGGCCGGCCTGACGCTGGAGTCGGCGATCGACGCCCCGCCCTGGGTGGGCATCGTCCTCGTCGCGGGCGTCGTGCTCGCCAACGTCACCTCGGGCGGGATGCGCTCGATCACCTTCGTGCAGGCGTTCCAGTACTGGCTGAAGCTGACGGCGCTGCTCCTGCCCGCCGCGGTGCTCCTGGTGGTGTGGCTGGGCGACGGGCGCCCCGCCGGGAGGGACGTCCCCCCGCCCGGCCCCGCGGCGGGCTCCGGTGGGCCCGGCGGCGCCGGCACCCTCGAGGGGACCGACCCGTGGTCGCTGCCGCTGGGCGGCCTCGGCCCGGAGGGGCTCTACGTCACCTACTCGCTGATCCTCGCCACCTTCCTCGGCACCATGGGCCTGCCACACGTGGTCGTGCGCTTCTACACCAACCCCGACGGCCGGGCCGCCCGGCGCACGACGGTGGTGGTGCTCGCCCTGCTCGGCGCCTTCTACCTCATCCCGCCGGTCTACGGCGCCCTGGGCCGGGTGTACGCCGACGACCTCGTCCGCGAGGGCCGCAGCGACGTGCTGGTGCTCGAGCTGCCCCGACTGATGGTCGGCGGCATCGCCGGGGACCTGCTCACGGGGCTGGTGGTCGCCGGCGCATTCGGCGCCTTCCTGTCCACCTCGTCCGGCCTGGCCATCGCCGTCGCCGGCGTGCTCAGCCAGGACGTCACCGGGCGGCGCTGGGGCGGCAGCCGGCTGCGCGGGGTGGCGGCGTTCCGGCTGGGGGCCGTGCTGGCCGTGGTCGTGCCCGCCCTGGTGGCGGTCGGGTCGCCCGACGTGGGCGTCGCGCGGGCCGTGGGGCTGGCCTTCGCCGTCTCGGCCTCGACCTTCGCCCCGATGCTGCTGCTCGGCATCTGGTGGCGCGGCCTGACCGACGCGGGCGCGCTGTGCGGCCTCGCGGTCGGCGGGCTCGGATCGGGCGCCGGGGTCGTGTGGACGCTGGTCGGCCCCGACCAGGAGGGCTGGCTGGCGGCGATGGTCGGCCAGCCGGCGGCGTGGAGCGTGCCGGCCGCCTTCGCGACGATGGTGCTGGTCAGCCTCGCCACCCGGACGCGGGTCTCCCCCGCGGCGCACCGGTTCATGGTGCGCCTGCACACCCCCGAGACCGTCGAGCTCGACCGGGGCTGACCCTCCGGGCGGGTGGGCGGGCCCGCGGCGGCCGGGCCGCTCGTCCCGCCCCACCCCCCGCTCGTCCGGCCCGGCGCCACCGCCGACCGAAGGGGGTGAGCGCGGTCACACTCCACCCTCGTCGTGCGCCCCGGGCCGCCCTAGGGTGGGCCGCGAGAAGGCCCGAACCGCTGCGGGGGAACCTGCAAGGAGGAGCGACGTGAGCGACAACGAGACCCTGTCCAACCTGATGCACGAGGAGCGCAGGTTCGACCCCCCCGAGCACATCGCGGCGCACGCGAACCTCACCGCCGAGGCCTACGAGCGGGCGGCGGCGGACCGCGAGGGGTTCTGGGCGGAGCAGGCCGGTCGGCTCGACTGGGCCGAGCCGTGGGAGCAGGTGCTCGACTGGTCGAACCCGCCCTTCGCGCGCTGGTTCGTCGGGGGCCGGCTCAACGCGTCGTACAACTGCGTGGACCGGCATGTCGAGGCGGGCCGCGGCGACAAGGTGGCGCTGCACTTCGTCGGGGAGCCCGTGGGCGACACCCGCGACATCACCTACGCCCAGCTGCAGGACCTCGTCAGCCAGGCCGCGAACGCGCTCACCGACCTCGGCGTGGAGACCGGCGACCGGGTCGCGATCTACATGCCGATGATCCCCGAGGCCATCGTCACGATGCTCGCGTGCGCCCGGATCGGGGCCCCGCACACGGTCGTCTTCGGCGGCTTCTCCTCCGACGCGCTCGCCTCCCGCCTCACCGACTGCCAGGCCAAGGTGGTCGTCACCTCCGACGGCGGCTACCGCCGGGGCCAGGCGTCCTCGCTGAAGCCGGCCGTCGACGAGGCCCGCGCCAAGACCGCCGAGAACGACGGGCACGTCGTGGAGCGGGTGCTCGTCGTGCGCCGCACCGGGCAGGACGTCGACTGGGACGACAGGGTCGACGTCTGGTGGCACGACGCCGTCGACACCGCCTCGTCGGACCACACCCCCGAGGCCTTCGACTCCGAGCACCCGCTCTACGTCATGTACACCTCGGGCACGACCGGCAAGCCCAAGGGCATCCTGCACACGACGGGGGGCTACCTCACCGGCGTGGCGTACACGCACTGGGCGGTCTTCGACCTCAAGCCCGAGACGGACGTCTTCTGGTGCACCGCCGACATCGGCTGGGTCACCGGGCACAGCTACATCGTCTACGGCCCCCTGGCGAACGGCGCCACGCAGGTGCTCTACGAGGGCACGCCGGACCACCCCGAGCCGGGGCGCTGGTGGCAGATCGTCGAGCAGTACGGCGTCACCCTGTTCTACACCGCGCCCACCGCGATCCGCTCCTTCATGAAGCAGGGCCGCGAGATCCCGGACCGGCACGACATGTCCTCCCTGCGGATCCTCGGATCGGTGGGGGAGCCGATCAACCCCGAGGCCTACGTCTGGTACCGCGAGGTCATCGGCGGGGACCGCACGCCCGTCGTCGACACCTGGTGGCAGACCGAGACGGGGTCGATCATGATCAGCCCGCTGCCCGGCGTCACCTCGGCCAAGCCGGGCTCGGCGATGACCCCGATCCCCGGGGTCGCGGCCGAGGTGGTCGACGACGACGGCAAGCCCGTGCCCGACGGCTCGGGCGGGCTGCTGGTGCTGACGGAGCCCTGGCCCGCGATGCTGCGCACCATCTGGGGCGACGACGAACGGTTCAAGGAGACCTACTGGGACCGGTTCAGCGACCAGGGTTACTACTTCGCCGGTGACGGCGCCAAGAAGGACGAGGACGGCGACCTCTGGGTGCTCGGCCGCGTGGACGACGTCATGAACGTCTCCGGGCACCGGCTCTCCACCACCGAGATCGAGTCGGCGCTGGTCTCGCACCCGAAGGTGGCCGAGGCCGCGGTGGTCGGCGCGCAGGACGACGACACCGGGCAGGCCGTCTGCGCCTTCGTGATCCTGCGCGACGACGCGGGCGACGGGGGCGAGCACATCGTCGAGGAGCTGCGCAACCACGTGCGCACGCAGATCGGCCCGATCGCCAAGCCCCGTCAGGTGATGGTCGTGCCGGAGCTGCCCAAGACCCGCTCCGGCAAGATCATGCGCCGCCTGCTGCAGGACGTCGCCGAGAACCGGGAGGTCGGGGACGTGACGACGCTGGCGGACTCCTCGGTGATGGACCTGATCCAGAGCGGCATCTCCGCGGGCCAGGACGAGGAGTAGGTCCCCGGTCCCGGCGCCGACCCCGGCGCCGGGACGGGGCTGCCCTCCCCCGGTGCCCGCTAGGGTGGGGGCCGTTCCAAGGTGCGCCGGGAAGTCTGGTCGGCACGACGTCCGAGACCCCTGAGGAGCGGAGCCCCGTGACCGACGACGAGCACGAGAAGCCGGACCCAGCGGAGCCGCCCTCGCACGAGCCGGGCGCCACCCGCGACCCGTCGGTGGGCAACACCCGGCTCTTCTCGCCCGGGTCGTTCCTGGAGAGCAGCCGCATCGCGGGCGTCCTGCGCACCGAGACCGCGGGCGGCATGCTCCTGATCCTGGGCGCCACCATCGCGATCTTCTGGGCGAACACCCCGTGGAGCGAGGCCTACCAGCACCTGCGCGACATCACGGTCGGCCCCGAGGCGCTGAACCTCGACCTCAGCCTGGAGACCTGGGCCGCCGACGGCCTGCTCGCGATCTTCTTCTTCGTCGTCGGACTGGAGCTCAAGCGCGAGTTCGTCGCTGGCGACCTGCGCGACCCCCGCCGCGCCGCCCTCCCGGTCGCGGCGGCCGTCGGCGGCATGGCCGCCCCCGCCCTCATCTTCGTGCTGGTCAACGCGTTCTCCGCCGAGGGCGGGCTGCGCGGCTGGGCCATCCCGACGGCGACGGACATCGCTTTCGCGGTCGCCATCCTCGCCGTGATCAGCACCCACCTGCCGACCGGCCTGCGCACCTTCCTGCTCACGCTGGCCGTGGTCGACGACCTCCTGGCCATCACGATCATCGCGTTCTTCTACACCAGCGAGCTCAAGCTGGGCTTCTTCGCCCTGGCGCTCCTCCCGATCGGCCTGTTCTGCTTCCTGGTGCAAAAGCGCATCCGGCACCTGGTGCTGCTGCTGCCCCTCGCGATCACGGCGTGGGTGCTGGTGCACGAGTCCGGGGTGCACGCGACCATCGCCGGCGTCCTGCTCGGGTTCACGGTGCCCGTGCTGCGCCGCGACAAGGCCCCGGGCCGCGGGATGGCCGAGCACCTCGAGCACCTCGTGCGCCCCGTCTCGGCCGGGGTGGCCGTGCCGGTCTTCGCCTTCTTCGCGGCCGGGGTGACGGTCGGGGGCCTCTCCGGGCTGATCGACTCCTTCCACGACCCGGTGGCGCTGGGCATCACCCTCGGGCTGGTGCTCGGCAAGACGATCGGCATCGGGGGCTCCACGTGGCTGCTGGCGCGCTTCACGCAGGCCGACCTCGACGACGACCTGTCCTGGTTCGACGTGATCGGGATGTCGATGCTGGCCGGCATCGGCTTCACCGTCTCCCTGCTGATCGGCGAGCTGGCGTTCGCCCAGGAGCCGGCGCGCGAGGAGCACGTCAAGGTGGGCGTGCTGGTGGGCTCGCTGTTGGCGACACTGCTGGCCACGATCGTGCTCCGCGCCCGCAACCGGGCCTACAAGAGGATCGAGGAGAAGGAACAGCGCGATGTCGACCAGGACGGCATCCCCGACATCTACCAGGAACCCGGCGCCGCGGGCTGAGTCCCGCGCGGGTGAGGCGTCCGGGCGCGGGGGATTCTGTAGGGTCCACCCAGACTGCCCCCACGACGCGAGGACGCTCCCCATGCAACCGGAACCGGTCAAGGACACCGATCCGACCATCGGCAAGCTGGTCACCGACGTCAACCGTGACCTGGTCGCCCTCGTCAAGAAGGAGATCGAGCTCGCCAAGCAGGAGCTCAAGGTCTCGGTCACCCTCGGGGGCCTGGGGCTGGGGTTCTTCCTGGGCGCGGCGTTCATCGGGCTGCTCAGCGTGATCTTCCTGTCGGTGTCGATCGCCTACTTCATCAACTGGAACGGCGACGGGCTGAGCCTGCACTGGGCGTTCCTGATCGTCTTCGGGCTCTACGCGGCCATCGCCGGCCTGCTCGCCTTCCTCGGCCTGCGCAAGGTCAAGAAGGTGAAGGGACCCGAGCGGGCCATCCACCAGGCGCAGGAGACCAGGACCGCGCTGACGCACCGGTCGGCCTGACCGGCACCGACCACCCCTCGTCGCCCGGGCGGGGCCCCCGCCGTCAGCCGGTGCAGGGGCCGGTGCTGACGGTGCCCTGCGACGAGACGCCCGCGGCGGCGGGCTCGCGCACCTGGTCGGCGGTCAGGGCGTAGCCGGTCTGCCCGTCGGTCACCGAGGCGGCGAACACCACCCCGACGGCGCGCCCGGCGGAGTCGACGATGGGCCCGCCGGAGTTGCCCGGCCGCACCAGGGCCCGGATGGAGAACACCTCGCGGACGACGGAGCCCTGGTCGTAGATGTTCGGCGAGCGGAGCCGCTGCTCGGAGCGGATGCGCCCCGGCTGCACGTCGTACGGTCCGTCCTGCGGGTAGCCCAGCACGGCCACCCCGTCGGGGCGGCCGGCGTCGAAGCTCAGCGCCAGCGGTGCCCGCCCGCCGTCGTCCAGCGCGAGGACGGCGACGTCGAGGTCGGGGTTGTAGTAGACGACACGGGCGCTCACCGTGGCGTCGCCCAGCTGCACCTCGGGCCGGTCGACGGCGGCGACCACGTGGGCGTTGGTCATCAGGCGGTCGTCGGAGTAGAGGAACCCGCTGCCCTCCACCCCGCGGCCGCAGGAGTTGCGCCCGCGGATCTTCAGCACGCTGCCCGAGGCGCCCCGGACGTCGGGGTCCTGGAGCAGGCGCCGCGGCCCCGGCCCGACCTCGACGATGCGCTCGGGCGCGAAGGGCTCGAGGTAGCGCGGGAAGAAGGTCGTGCCCACCACGCTGTTGAAGGCGTTGAGCAGCTGGCCGGCGGACGTGGGGAGCACCTCGTCGACCCGCTCGAGCACCGCCGAGCCGCGCACGACCGGGGTCACCCCGGCGATCCGCGCCCCGGAGACCGCCACGCCCAGGGCCCACGCGACGATCAGGACGGCGGCGGCGCTGAGAGCGGCGCCGCCGATGGCGTCCAGGGCGCGCGCGGGCTGCCAGGTGATCTGGTCGCGGATGCGGACGCCGCCGTACTGGAGCACGGCCTGGCCGATGCTCGCGCTCAGGATCACGATGAACAGCGCCCCGAGCGAGACGGCGAGCGACGGGGCGACGCCGCCCAGCACCCGGGGTGCGATCCAGATCCCGGCGATGCCGCCGAGCAGCAGGCCCGCGGTGGCGAAGGCGCCCGTGACGAAGCCCTGCCAGTAGCCCGAGAGCGCGTAGGCGAGCACCAGGACGACCAGCAGCCAATCCAGCAGGTTCACGCGTCGTCCTCTTCGTCTGAGATGTCCAGGAAGCCCTCGCGGCGGCGGCGCGCGTGGTCGCCGCGCGTTCCGTAGGGCTGCACCGGCGAGCCCGCCAGCATGTGCTCGGGCAGGTCCTGCACCTGGTCGCTGTCCCAGGCCCGCGTCCACCCGAGCCAGTCGAACATGCGGGAGATGATCCCACCGGTGAAACCCCAGAGGATGACGTCCTTGTCCGCACCGATCAGGAAGCCGGGGCCGACCCAGCCGCTGGGGTGGCGCACCGAGATGCGGTGGTCGGGGTCGAGCAGCTCGTCGATCGGCACGCGGTGCACCTCGTGCACCTCGTCCTCGCTGACGACCCCGACGCCCCCCGGCCGACGCCACCAGGCCAGCACCGGGATGACCGCGAAGTTGCTCGGGGGCAGCCAGAGCTCCGGCAGCCGCCCGAAGACCTCGACGGTGGCCGGGTCGAGCCCGACCTCCTCCTCGGCCTCGCGCACCGCCGCCTGCTCCGGGCTCTCGCCGGGGTCGAGCGCGCCGCCGGGGAAGGAGACCTGGCCCGGGTGGGAACGCATGTGGTGGGCGCGCTCGGTCAGGAGCAGCTCGGGGCCGGCCGGCCCGTCGCCGAAGAGCATCAGGACCGCCCCCGGCCGCGGGTCCGCGCCCTCGGGCGGCCGGAACTTCGAGAGCGCGTCGGTCGGGATCGCCGCGGCTCCGTCGCGGAGCTGGGCCACCCAGTCCGGCAGGTCGGTGCCCTCCCCCGCGGGCGCGGGCCCGCTCACGGCTGCACCCCCAGGTGCTCGGCCACGAGCCGCTCCAGGTCGGACCGGTCGTCGAGCTCGCGGAACTCCTGGTGCACGACGCGACCCTCGGCGTCGACGAGCGCGAGGAACGGCAGCCCCGCGATCCGCGGCAGCGGCGCCGCGCCGCTGATCTGCCCGCCCGGGTCGGCGACCTGCGGATACGTCACGCCGCTGGAGACCAGCAGCTGGCCGGCGTTGCTGGTCTGGCGGTCGGCGTAGTCGATGCCGAGGACGCCGACCCGGCCGCCGCTGGCCTCCGCGAACTCCTGCAGGATCGGGAGCTCCCGCCGGCAGGGCGCGCACCACGACGCCCAGACGCTGACCACCATCGGCCCGCGCAGGGTCGCGAGGTCCACCGAGCCCGGCGAGCCGAAGCAGGGCAGCTCGAGCGACGGGAGACCGCCCTCCACCGGTTGGCCGGGCCCGTTGCGGCAGGGCGCCAGCCCGGCCTCCCGCCGCACCGCGCGCAGCGCGGGGGTGTCCAGCTCGACGGAGACGGGCGCCGTCTCGGGCCCGGCGGAGTCGCCGGCCCCGTCGGGGCCGGCGCAGCCGGCGGTCAGCAGCCCCGCCAGCAGCACCACGGGCAGCCCCACGCGCAGCCCCATGCGCAGCACTGTGGCACCGGCGACCGACGGACCCCTCACGCCGGACCCTGGGTCTTCACCAGCGCGGCAGCGGCCTCGGCCTCGACGGGCCCCGCGCCGTACGACGGGCACCAGTGCGCCACGGTGCAGGCCCCGCAGGCCGGCTTCTTGGCGTGGCAGACCCGGCGCCCGTGCCAGATCAGGTGGTGGCTCAGCATGGTCCAGTCGCGCTTCTCGAAGAGCGCGCCGACGGCGTGCTCGGTCTTCACCGGGTCGGTCTCGCTCGTCCAGCCGAACCGGCGCGCCAGGCGGCCGAAGTGGGTGTCCACGGTGATCCCGGGGATGTCGAAGGCGTTGCCGAGGACCACGTTGGCGGTCTTGCGGCCCACCCCCGGCAGCTCGACGAGATCCTCGAGCCGCGGGGGCACCCGGCCGTCGTGGTGCTCCACGAGCGCGGCGCTCAGCTTGAGCAGGGTGTCGGTCTTCTGCCGGTAGAACCCGAGCGGGCCGAGCAGCTGCTCCAGGGACTCGCGCGGCGCCTCGACCATGGCGTGGGCGTCCGGGTACGCCGCGAACAGCCGCGGGCGCACGGCGTTGACGCGGCGGTCGGTGGTCTGCGCGGAGAGCACCGTGACCACCAGCAGCTGAAATGCGTCGTCGAAGTCCAGCTCGCAGCGCGCCTCGGGCCAGGTCTCCGCCAGCACGCGGTTGATCTTGCGCGCCCGCCGGACCAGCGCCGTCCGGGTCTCCGCCCCCGCCGCGCGCCGCGTCCCGTTCTGACCCACGCGCCCAGCCTACGGGTCCCCGCCGACCGGCGAGCCACCACGGCAGCGGCACGGGAGGGGGACATGCGGCGCTGCCGTGGCTAGGATCGGGCCGACTGCGCCGCGGGAGGCGGCGGGGTCGGAGCCCCAGGAGGTTGGAGTGGACAACGACGTGCTGCGCCAGGCGCCGCTGTTCAGCGCGCTCGACGACGAGGCCGCCACCGCGCTGCGTGCCTCCATGGCCGAGACCAAGCTGCGCCGCGGCGAGGTCCTCTTCCACGAGGGCGACACCGGCGACAAGCTCTACGTGATCCTCGACGGCAAGGTGAAGCTGGGCCGCACCTCCTCGGACGGGCGGGAGAACCTGCTGGCGATCCTCGGCCCTGGCCAGATGTTCGGCGAGCTCTCGCTCTTCGACCCCGGCCCGCGTTCGGGCACCGTCACCTCGGTCACGGACACCACCTTCGCCTCGCTCTCGCACGAGGACCTGCTGCGCTGGCTGGAGGGGCGCCCGATCGTCGCGCGCGGCCTGCTCTCCCAGCTGGCCGGGCGGCTGCGCAAGGCCAACGACGTGGTGGCCGACCTCGTCTTCTCCGACGTCCCGGGCCGGGTGGCCAAGGCCCTGCTCGACCTCGCGGACCGCTTCGGCCGCACCGCCGACGACGGCGTGCACGTGCACCACGACCTCACTCAGGAGGAGCTGGCCCAGCTCGTCGGCGCCTCCCGCGAGACGGTGAACAAGGCCCTGGCCGACTTCGCCTCGCGCGGCTGGCTCCGCCTGGAGCCGCGCTCCGTGGTGATCATGGACATCGAGCGGCTCTCGCGCCGCGCCCGCTGACCACCCCCTGACCTCCCGGGGATCGCGCGTGTCCCCCCGCTGGGTCCGGGGCGTGGCCCGGCGCCCGCGCCTGCAGGCCCTGGTCGTCGCGCTCGCCCTGGTCGTCGGCGCGTCCGGCCTCCTGCTCCTGCTCCGCGACGAGGGAGACCTCGCCGAGGAGCCGGTGCCGACCTCGCAGGCCGCCCAGCAGCAGCGGGAGGTGCCCGAGGAGTGGGAGGCGGCGCGCTCGGAGCCGGTGGAGGACTCGGTCTACCCCGCCGTGGGCGACCCGGGCGTCGACGCCCTGCACTACGGGCTCGACCTGGCCTGGGACCCCGACGACCGGCGGCTGACCGGCAAGGCGACCGTCACGCTGCGCGCGACCGCTGAGGCGGAGGAGTCGGGCGAGCTGCGGCTCGACCTGGGGGCGCCGCTGGAGGTCGACGAGGTGCGGCTCGACGGCAACGAGGCGTCGTACGCCCACGCGGGCAAGGACCTGGTGGTGACCGCGGAGGTCGTCGAGGACGAGGTGCACGAGCTGACGGTGCGCTACGCCGGGACGCCCCGGCCGGTGCGGGCGCCGACCACCCGCCGCGACTACAGCACCCTCGGCTGGACGGTCTCCGAGGCCGGGGACGTGTGGACCATGCAGGAGCCGTTCGGCGCCTACTCCTGGTACCCCGTGCACGACCATCCCTCCGACAAGGCCTTCTACGACGTCGAGATCCGCGCCCCGGAGCCGATGCTCGGCGTCTCCAACGGCGAGCTGACGGAGCGCAGCACCGCCGGAGGGGTGACCAGCACCCACTGGAGCCTCGACAGCCCCGCCGCCTCCTACCTGGTCACGATCGCGATCGGCGACTACGAGGTGACCGAGGGCGAGAGCGAGAGCGGCGTGCCGCTGACCTCGTGGGTGCTGCGCGGCGACCGCGCCGGGCGCCGGGCGCTCGAGGTCGTGCCCGACGCGCTCTCCTGGGCCGAGCAGCGGCTCGGCCCCTACCCCTTCGACTCGCTCGGGGTGGTGCTCGTCGACTCCGAGAGCGGCATGGAGACCCAGACGATGATCACGCTGGGGCGCACCGGCTACGTGCGCTCGGCGCCGGTGATCCTGCACGAGATCGTGCACCAGTGGTACGGCGACCTCGTCACGCCCACGGACTGGCGCGACCTCTGGATGAACGAGGGCATGGCGATGTACCTCCAGCTCGTCTACGAGGCGCAGCGCCAGGGCGTCGGCATCGACGCGGTCATGCGGGACGCCGCGGCCCGGGAGCCCGCGATGCGGCGCGAGGCCGGTCCCCCGGCGGACTACGACCCGGAGGCCTTCGGTGAGGGCGTCGTCTACTACGGCCCGGCCCGCATGTGGCACGCGGTGCGCGACCGCGTGGGCGACCGGGCGTTCTGGCGGATGGTGCGGCGCTGGCCGGCCACGCACGCGGGCGGCAACGCCTCCCGGGAGGAGTACCTCGCCTGGGTCGAGCGGGAGACCGGGGCGGAGCTGACCCCCCTCTTCGATGCGTGGCTGCTCGGGGAGGAGTCCCCGTCCGCAGGGGGAGGGCCCGCCCGCGGCTAGGGTTCCCGCGTGCCCCGGCTCTCCGCCCGCGACCTGATCGAGCTCGTCCTCGACGAGGGCTCCTGGTCCTCCTGGGACGCGCCCCCCGACCGGTCGGGCGTCAGCGAGGAGTACGCCGCCGACCTCGCGGCCGCGGCCGAGCAGAGCGGCGCCGACGAGTCCGTGCTCACCGGCGAGGGGCGGATGCGGGGGCGCCGGGTCGCCGTCCTGATCGGCGAGTTCGGCTTCCTGGCCGGGTCCATCGGGCGGGCCTCCGCGGACCGTCTCGTCGCGGCCGTGCAGCGGGCCACCGCCGAGCACCTCCCGCTCCTCGCGGCGCCCGTGAGCGGCGGGACGAGGATGCAGGAGGGCACCCCGGCGTTCGTGCAGATGGTGCGCATCTCGGCGGTGGTGGCGGCCCACAAGAGGGCGGGGCTGCCCTACCTCGTCTACCTGCGGCACCCCACGACCGGCGGGGTGATGGCGTCCTGGGGGTCCCTGGGCCACGTGACGGTCGCCGAGCCGGGCGCGCTGATCGGCTTCCTGGGCCCCCGGGTCTACGAGGCCCTCTACGCCGAGCCCTTCCCCGAGGGGGTCCAGACCTCGGAGAACCTCTTCGCCCGCGGTGTCATCGACGCGGTGCTGCCCGTCGAGGACATCCCGGACGTCCTCGACCGGGCGCTGTCGGTGCTCTACGCCCGCACCGAGGGCCTGCCGGCCGTCCCCCCGCCGCCCGACGACCCGGTGCCCGAGGTCGACACGTGGGACGCCGTGACCCGCAGCCGCCGCCCCGACCGGCCGGGCGTGCGCCGGCTGCTGCGCTACGCCGCCGGCGACGTCGTCCCGCTGAACGGCACGGGGGAGGGGGAGGCCGACCCCGGCCTGCTGATCGCGCTGGCCCGCTTCGGCGCGGCCCCCTGCGTCTTCCTCGGCCAGGACCGGCGCGGACAGACCGAGGACCACCCGATGGGGCCCGAGGCGTTGCGCGAGGCCCGCCGCGGCATGCGGCTCGCCTCCGAGCTCGGGCTGCCCCTCGTCACGGTCATCGACACCCCGGGCGCCGCGCTGTCGCCGGAGGCGGAGAACGGCGGGCTGGCCGGCGAGATCGCGCGGTGCCTCTCCGACCTGGTCACCCTCGACGCGCCGACGCTCTGCCTGATGCTGGGCGAGGGCAACGGCGGCGGCGCGCTCGCCCTGCTGCCGACGGACCGGGTGATCGCGGCCCAGCACGCCTGGCTCTCGCCCCTGCCGCCCGAGGGCGCCAGCGCGATCGTGCACCGGGACACCGCGCACGCCCCCGAGATGGCGCGCGCCCATCAGGTGCGCGCCAGCGACCTGTACAGGCACGGCATCGTCGACCGCATCGTCCCCGAGCACCCCGACGCCGCCGACGAGGCGGAAGCCTTCTGCGAGCGCGTCGGCCGCGTGCTCGAGCACGAGCTGGCGACCCTGCTCGCCGCCGACGTCGCCGCCCTGGTGGCGACGCGGACCGACCGCTACGCGCGCCGCCCCCCAGCGCCCTAGAACACGAGCGCCGTGGCGGGGTCCTCGAGGATGCCGGCGACGTCGGCGAGGAAGCGCGAACCCTTCTCGCCGTCCACGTGCCGGTGGTCGAAGGAGAGCGCGAGGGTGGTGACCTGCCGGATCGCGATCTCGTCACCGCCCGCGCCCTCGACCACCCAGGGCTGCTTCTTCACCGCGCCGAAGCACAGGATCGCCGACTCGCCGGGGTTGATGATCGGGGTGCCGGCGTCGACGCCGAAGACGCCGACGTTGGTGATCGTGAAGGTGCCGCCGGACATGTCCGCCGGCTGCGTCCTCCCGCTTCGCGCCGTCGCCACGAGCTCGCCCAGCCGGGCCGCCAGCTCGGGGAGCGTGAGGTCCTGCGCCTCCTTGACGTTCGGCACCACCAGACCCCGCGGCGTGGCCGCCGCGATCCCCAGGTTGACGTAGGACTTGTAGACGACCTCCTGCTCGGCCTCGTCCCAGCACGAGTTGATCTCCGGCGTGCGCCGCATGGCCAGCAGCACCGCCCGCGCCAGCACGAGCAGCGGCGACACGCTGACGTCGCGCAGCTCGCGCCTCGCGCGCAGGCGCTCCACCAGCTCCATGGTGCGGGTGACGTCGACGGTGACCCACTCGGTGACGTGCGGGGCCGAGAAGGCCGAGTCGACCATCGCCTGGGCCATCAGCCTGCGCACGCCCTTGACGGGCTCGCGCCGCTCGCGCTGGGCGGGCCCACCGGCGGCCGGGACGTCGTGCGTGGCGCGCGCGGGGGCGTCCGCACCGGGGGCCGCCCCACCCGGCTGGCGCGCGGCGGCCCGCTGCACGTCCTCGCGGGTGACCACACCGCCGTCGCCGGTCGCCTCCACCAGCGCGATGTCGAGGCCGAGATCCTTGGCGAGCCGGCGCACCGGCGGCTTGGCCAGCGCCCGCTGCGAGCCGGGCGCCGTCGAGCGCTCCGGGACCAGCGCGTGCGCGCCGGGGCCGGCCGGGGCCGGGGCGACGGACGCGGCCGGGACCGCCTCGCCGTGGTCGTCGGCACCGTTCTCCGCCTCTCCCCCTCGTTCGCCGCCTCGGTCGCCGCCTCGGTCGCCCCCTCGTTCCCCGCCGCGGACGGGCCCGTCGGGGTCGCGGCCGGGTCGAAGGCGCCCTGCACCTGGCGGCGCGCGGCGGCGGCCGCGGCGGCCGGCTTGCGCGGCCGCCGGGTCGCGCCGCGGTCCGCCTTGCTGCGGCCGACGAGGCTCTCCCCCTCCCCGCCCCCGCTGGCGGCCGGGTTGGAGAGGTCGATCTCCTGGTCCTGATCCTCACCCTGATCCGGTGCGGGTCCCGCGGCCGGCGGCCGCTCCCCCGCCTCCTCCCCGATCCGGATGATCGGCGTGCCGACCTCGACGGTGTCGCCCTCCTCGGCGAGCAGGGCGGTGACCGTGCCGGCGTACGGCGAGGGCAGCTCGACCAGCGACTTGGCCGTCTCGACCTCGACCACGACGTCGTTGACCTGGATCTCGTCGCCGACCTTGACCTTCCAGCTGACGATCTCGGCCTCGGTCAGGCCCTCGCCCGGGTCGGGCAGCTTGTACTCGGGCATGGCTGTCCTCTCGGGATGCGGGTCAGAAGGCCAGGGAGCGGTCGACGGCGTCCAGCAGGCGCTCGAGGTCGGGCAGGAAGTCCTCCTCGACCCGCGACGCCGGGTAGGGCGTGTCGAAGCCGCCGACGCGGAGCACCGGCGCCTCGAGGGAGTAGAAGCACTCCTCGGTCACGCGCGACGCGACCTCGGCGCCCATCCCCAGGTTGACGTGGGCCTCGTGGATGACGACGGCCCGGCCGGTGCGCCGCACCGACGCGTGCACTGGGCCCATGTCCAGCGGCGAGAGCGTGCGCAGGTCGATGACCTCGAGCGAGGTGCCGTCCTTCTCGGCGGCCTCGGCGGCATGCATGGCCGTCTTCACGGTCGGGCCGTAGGCGACCACCGTGCAGTCGGTCCCGCGGCGCACGGTCCGGGACTCGTGCAGGGGCTCGGGGGACGCGCTCGGGTCCAGCTCGGCCTTGTCGGCGTGGTACTGCCGCTTGGGCTCCAGGAAGATCACCGGGTCGTCGCTGGCGACGGCCTGCTGGATCATCCAGTACCCGTCGACCGGGTTGGAGCAGGTGACCACCTTGAGGCCCGGGGTGTGCGCGAACTGGGCCTCGGGCGACTCCGAGTGGTGCTCGACGGCGCCGATGCCGCCGCCGTAGGGGATCCGGATGACGATCGGCATGGGCACGCGGCCCTGGCTGCGGAAGTGGATCTTGGCCACCTGGCACACGATCTGGTCGTAGGCGGGGTAGACGAAGCCGTCGAACTGGATCTCCACCACGGGCCGGTAGCCGCGCATGGCCAGGCCGACCGCGGTGCCGACGATGCCGGCCTCCGCGAGGGGGGTGTCGATGACCCGGTCCTCGCCGAAGTCCTTCTGCAGGCCGTCGGTGATCCGGAAGACGCCCCCCAGCGAGCCGATGTCCTCGCCCATCAGCAGGACCTTCGGGTCGTGCTCCATCGCCGCGCGCAGGCCCATGTTGAGCCCCTTGGCGAGCGTGATCTTCTGCGGCTGCTGCGCCTCGCTCATGAGCGGGCCCCCTCGAAGGTCTCCAGGTACGCCGCGTAGCCGTCCCGCTGCGTCCGCAGCTCCTCGGTCATCTCCGCGAAGACGTGCTCGAACATCTCCAGCGGGCCCGGGTCGGCCAGCGCGCGGCACCCCTCGCGCAGGTGGGCGCCGAGCTCGTCGGCCTCGGCCTTGACCTCGCCGAACCAGTCCTCGTCGGCCAGGCCGTTGCGCGCGAGGTAGACCCGCACGCGCTCGATCGGGTCCTTCAGCTTCCAGCTCTCCACGTCGGCGGAGAGCCGGTAGCGCGTGGGGTCGTCGGTCGTCGTGTGAGCGCCCATCCGGTAGGTGAACGCCTCCACGAACGTCGGCCCCTGGCCGTCGCGCGCCCGCTGCAGCGCGGCCTGCGTCACGGCGTACGTCGCGAGCACGTCGTTGCCGTCGACCCGCACGCCCGGGAAGCCGAAGCCCAGCGCCCGCTGGTAGAGGGGAATGCGGCTCTGCCGCTCGATCGGCTCGGAGATCGCCCACTGGTTGTTCTGGCAGAAGAACACGACCGGCGCGTTGTAGGAGGCCGCGAAGATGAAGGCCTCGTTCACGTCGCCCTGGCTCGAGGCGCCGTCGCCGAAGTAGGCCACCACGGCGGTGTCGCGGGTCGGGTCCCCGGTGCCGACCGCGTGGTCGCGCTGCACCCCCATGCCGTAGCCGACCGCGTGCAGCGCCTGCGCGCCGATCACGATCGTGTAGAGCGCGAACTTGTAGTGCTCCGGGTCCCAGGCGCCGTGGTCGACGCCGCGGAAGAGCCCGAGCAGGTGCAGCGGGTCGATGCCGCGGCACCAGGCGACGCCGTGCTCGCGGTAGGTCGGGAAGACGAAGTCCTGCGGTCTCAGGGCCCGGCCCGAGCCGATCTGCGCGGCCTCCTGGCCGAGCAGCTGGGCCCAGATGCCGAGCTCCCCGTGCCGCTGCAGCGCGGTGGCCTCGGTGTCGATGCGCCGCGTGAGCACCATGTCGCGGTAGAAACCGCGCAGCTGGTCGGCGCTGAAGTCCAGGTCGAGCTCGTCGTGGTGCGCACGCTCGCCCTCGGGCGTCAGGAGCTGCACGAGCTCGGGACCGCCGGCGGCCTGGGCGGGGCCGAAGACCTGCGCCAGGTCCGGGCCGAAGTCGGGTGGAGGGGTCACCGGTGCTCCTTCGCAGACGCGCCCGGGGTCTCCGGCCGCATGGGGGAGAGCATGCCCGCGACTGTGATGCGGCGCACACCCTTGCACCGGTCACGGTAACGCCCACGGTGGGGGTGGACCAATCAGGTGAGGGGCCCCCGGGCCGCCCGGGGCGGAGGGCTGGCTAGCGTCGGGGCATGGCTGATCACGTCGTCTCCGCAGACACCGTCGTCGACGCGCCCCCCGAGGCGGTCTTCGCGATCCTGGCCGACCCCCGCCAGCACGAGCGCATCGACGGCTCGGGCTCCGTGCGGGGCAACGTGCGAGGGCCCGACCGCCTGAGCAAGGGCGCGACGTTCGGCATGGACATGAAGCTCTTCGGGCTTCCCTACAAGATCCGCAACCGCGTCGTGGAGTTCGAGGAGGGGCGCCGCATCGCGTGGCGGCACTTCGGCGCCCATCGCTGGCGCTACGAGCTCGAGCCGGCCGGCGAGGGCCGCACCCGGGTCACCGAGTCCTTCGACTACTCGCGCTACGCGCTGCCGGGGCGCAAGGCACTCGAGCTCGCCGGCTTCCCCGAGCGCAACCGGCAGGGCATCGAGGCCACGCTGCGGCGCCTCGCCACCGAGGCGCGCCGCGACGCCGGCCAGGCCGGCGGTCCGGAGGCCTGACGCCGCGGCTCGGCCTCAGCCGTCCCAGCGCAGCAGCGCGGCCACGGGACCGTCCATGCGCGCGGCCTGCACGTGCACCACGTCGGCGTCGGTCGTGGCGGCGACGGCGAGCAGCACCCGGTCGGCCGGCAGCGAGCCGGTGACGCCCTCGGGCAGCGGCAGGCCGGGGTAGGCGCGGACGTCCACCGGGTGCTCGCGCGCCTCGTCGAGGTCGACGAGCAGCGTCGCGACCTGGCCGTTGACGAAGGACTCGAGCACGGGCTCGAGCCCGCGGGCCGTGGCCCCGGCCTGGCCCTCGCCGGCGCCCAGCCGGTCGACGAGCTCGCTCTCCTCCCGCGCGACGACGGCCGCGAGGGCCTCCTCGATCTCACCCCACATCACCTCGGGCGAGGAGCCCTCGGCGCGGTTGCCGGACTCGACCTCCACGACGGGCAGGTGGTGCTCGTCGAGCTCGTCGGCCACCTCGGACCGGATCCGGGGGTCGCCCGCCAGCACGACGGCGCGCGTCCCGGCCCGGTGCGACAGCGAGCGCAGCTGCGAGGCGACGTCCTTCGCGTTCGCCTGCCAGGTCTCCTCGCTGTGCCGCTGGTACTGCGGCTCGCCGACCGCGGCGCCCACCTTGTGCTCGTGCAGCGTGCGGCCGCCGGCCTCGGACTCGGTGCGCGCCGCGTCGTGCGAGGAGCGGTGCCAGCTGACGTCGCCGCCCTCCTTGTCGCAGATGGCGAGCGCGAACCCCGCGCGTCCGTCGGCCGCGGCGAGCCACGGCCCGAGGTCGGGGAGCAGCGCGCTCTCGACGCCCTCGGGCACGGGGCTGTCGCCGGGCACGGTGTCGTCGAAGAGCACCCGGTCGCGGGTCGCGACGATCGTGCGGAAGGCCTCGTCGTACGTCGCCGGCGGCTCCGCGAACTTCTCCCCGATGCGCTCGACGACCTCCCCGCTGACGTCCTCGTCGTCGAGGGCGTGGCGGATCGTGGTCCACCGGGCGTCGAGCTGCTGGCGGGGGTTCTCGCTGGCGCGACCGACCTCCGCGTGCACGGTCACGTAGGGGCCGGGCTCGGCCACGATGTCCTTGACGGCGCTGAGCCGCATCGGGTTGACCTCCTGGGTCGGGGGAAACGGTGCAAGAGAAGGTGCAAAGAACGAGTCTCGCAGCCCGTGCCCGCCACGGCTCCCGCTCACGCCCCACGAAGGGGTGAGAGGTGCCTCAGTGGGTCTCGCCGAGGTCCTCGTGCTCGACGTGGGTCTCCGGCTCGACCTGGAAGGTCGCGTGCTTCACGCCGAACCGCTCGTCCGTCGTCTCGCAGAGGCGATCGAGCACGCCGCCGACGCCCTGCGCCTCGAGCTGCTCGTCGGTCACGGTGACGTGCGCGGAGAGGCTGGGCAGGCCGCTCGTGATCGTCCAGGCGTGGAGGTCGTGCACGTCGACGACTCCGGGGACGGCGAGCAGGCGCCGCTCGATCTCGGCCAGGTCGAGGCCGCGGGGCGCCGCCTCCAGCAGCACGGAGGAGCACTCGCGCAGCAGCGAGACGGCCCGCGGGAGGATCAGCAGGGCGATGGCCAGGGAGGCGACGGCGTCGGCCCCGGTCCAGCCGGAGGCCAGGATCACGATCCCCGCGACGATCGCGAGGAGGGAGCCGACCGTGTCGGCGAGCACCTCCATGGTCGCGGCGCGCACGTTGATCGATCCGGTCGCGCTGCGGCTGAGGACCGCCAGCGAGACGCCGTTCGCGACGAAGCCCGCGGCCGCGAAGAGGATCATCGGCCCGGCGTCGACCTCGGCCGGGTCCAGCAACCGGTCGATCCCCTGCCAGGCCAGGTAGGCGCAGACGCCCAGCAGGACGAAGGCGTTCGCAAGCGCGGCCAGCACCTCGGCGCGGTGCCAGCCGAAGGTCGCGCGCGGCCCGGCCGGGCGGGTGGCGAGGTAGGACGCCCCCAGGGCGAGCAGCACGGCCGTGGCGTCGGTGGCCATGTGGCCGGCGTCGGCGAGCAGGGCGAGCGAGCCGGTGACCACCGCGCCGACGACCTCGACCCCGAGCACGGCGACCGTGACCGTCAGCGCGAGCCGCATCCGGCGCCGGTCGGCCGACCGGCCCGCGGCATGCCCGTGCTCGTGCCCCATGCCCTCCAGCGTAGGGGCCCCTCAGCCCAGCCCGGCTCGGCCGTGGGGGGTGTGCCACACGGCCGGGTCGGGGCCCTTCGGCACCACGCCGGTCGGGTTGATGTCGGTGTGCACGAGGTAGTAGTGCGCCTTGATCTGGTCGAAGTGGATCGTGTCGCCGAAGCCCGGCGTCTGGAAGAGATCGCGCGAATAGCCCCACAGGGCCGGCATCTCGGTCAGCTTGTTGCGGTTGCACTTGAAGTGGTTGTGGTAGACCGCGTCGAACCGCGCCAGCGTCGTGAAGAGGCGGACGTCCGCCTCCGTGATCTGCCCGCCCATCAGGTAGCGCCGGTCGGTGAGCCGCTCCTCCAGCCAGTCCAGCGCCGCGAACAGGCGGTCGTACGCGTCCTCGTACGCCTCCTGGGTGCCGGCGAAGCCGCAGCGGTAGACGCCGTTGTTCACCTCGGTGAAGACGCGCTGCATCACCTCCTCCATCTCGTCGCGGACGTCGACGGGCCAGAGGTCCGGCGCGTCCCGGCGGTGGTGCTCCTGCCACTCGAAGAAGAAGTCGTGCGTGATCCACGGGAAGTCGTTGGTGACGACCTGACCCGAGGGGACGTCGACGATCGCGGGCACCGTGATGCCCTTCGGGTAGTCGGGGATGCGCTGCTCGTACGCCTCGCGGAGGCGGTGGTAGCCGAGCACCGGGTCCCTCTCGCCCGGGTCGAGGTCGAACTTCCACGAGCGCCAGTCGTGCGTGGGGCCGGCGACGGCCATCGAGATGACGTCCTGCAGGCCCAGCAGCTCGCGCACGATGATCGCCCGGTTGGCCCAGGGGCAGGCCCAGGCGGCCGCGAGCCGGTAGCGCCCCGGCTCCACCGGCCAGTCCGCGGAGTCGCGCGTGATCCGGTCGGGGATGTAGTCCATGTCGCGCTCGAAGGAGCCGGACTCCACGTACCCGGGTTGCTCGTCGTCACCCATGTGCCCACCGTAGGTGAGGGTTCAACCACTTCACCCGTGCTGCGCCGGGCGCCCCTGCCGGGTGGGACTCAGCCCCGCGGGGCGAGCCCCGCCACGAACTCGAGCTTCTCGATCACCGGGTCCGGGATCACGAAGGGATAGAGGTCCTCCTTGCCCATCGACCGGTTGATCTGGTTCAGGGCGACGGCCAGCGGGACCCAGACCCCGAGCACCACGTCGCGGAAGGAGGAGAAGGCGTGCACGGAGCCGACGGTCGTGAGGCCGTAGGCGCCGGCGGTCTCGATCGCGTCGCAGATGTGCAGGTAGTGCGCGAAGGTCTCGGCGAAGTCCTCGAAGGGATGCATCGTGGCGTAGGTCGACAGGTAGCGCTCCTGCCAGCCCTCGGGCGGCCCCTGGGCGTAGTGCCGGTCGACCGCCTCCTGGTAGTCGACCGACTCGTCGCCGAAGAGCTGCCGGCAGCGCCCGAGGCGTTCGTCGCCGCGCACCAGCTGCCACTCGTAGTAGTGCCCGATCTCGTGCCGGAAGTGGCCCAGCATCGTGCGGTAGGGCTCGTCCAGGTCGACGCGCACCTTCTCCCGGTGGGCGTCGTCGCTCTCCGCGAGGTCCAGCGTGATGACGCCGTGGTCGTGCCCGATCACCACGCCCTCGGCGGCGCTGGCGAGCAGGTCGAAGGCCAGGCCCTCCTCCTCGTCGACGTGCTTGCCGATCACCGCGAAGCCGAGGCCGTCGAGCTCGTGGAGCAGGTGCCGCTTGGCGACCTCCGCGACGCGAAAGGCCTCCAGCCAGTCCCCGTCCTCGTCGTTCGGCCGGGTGCGCGTGAGGACACAGCTCGAGCAGAGGCCGCCCTCCAGCGGCGCGAGCCAGGTGCAGCCCGCGATGTTGAGGTTGGCGCACACGTGCCAGATCAGGCCCTGGCCGTCGACATACCGCCCCTGGCCGTCGAGCGGCACGATCGCCCGCTCGTCCCGCGAGAAGCCCAGCGGGGTGCCGCAGGCGACGCAGAGGGAGTTCTCGAAGTAGAGCGGGGCGTCGCAGACGCGGCAGGAGAAGGCCTTCACCCGCACATCGTCCCCCGGGATCCCAACCCCGGGGACCGGCGTGCCGCAGAAAGAGGTCGCGGCCGGTGTCGCGGCCGGCCTCGGGGTCCGTGTGCCCGCGCTCAGCCCGGCGGCCGCGCGAGCCGCACCGTGGAGCCCTCCGCGACGACCGACCCGGGAGCGGGCTCGATCGCGAACGTCCCGTCGGGGTCGAGCCCGGGCGCGGGGTCGGCCTCCAGGCCCGCGGCGCTCAGCTGGCGCAGGTAGCCCGCGCGCCCCTCGGCGCCGAGGAACAGCGACTCGTTGGCCCGGGTGGGCACGACGACCGCGCCCTCCGGCACCCGCTGCGCCGAGGCGGTGATCTGCTCGACCAGCTCGGCGTCGGGGGAGTCGACATAGATCGACACGCCGAGCTCCTCGACCCGGACCACGGTGGTGCAGACGCCGCCGGACTCCTGGCACTCCGCGGGCCCGCGCCGGACCCCGTCGCCGAGGTCCTCCACCTCGCCGCGCAGCTGCGTGTCGTCGGTGCGCAGCTCGACGGAGCTGACGCCGGCGGGCCGGGGGACGACACACGCCGGCCGGATCCCCGGGTCGAGGACCACGGTGTCCGCGACCGGGGTGCGGCACTCCAGCTCGTTGGTCGGCCAGTCGGCGGGGACGGCCACCATGGCGCCCGCCTTGCCGACCCAGCGGGACCCCTCCGGCGGCGCGGGCACGGGATCCGCGCCCGGTGCCGGGTCCGGGGCCTCGTCCTGGGCGCTGTCCGGCTGGTCCGCCGGCGCGATCCCGGCCTCCGGGCCGCCCGAGACGAGGGCCACGCCCCCGACCACGGCCACCACGGCGGCGGCCGCCCCGACGAGGGCGGCGACGCGCAGCCGTCGCCGGTCGCGGCGCCCGCGCTCGACGATGGCGCCCACGGGCGGGGCGCCGGTCTCGAGCGCGTCGGCCGCGCCCAGGGTGTCGAACAGCTCGTCCTCGGACATCCGGTGCTCGTTCACAGTGCGCCTCGCATCTCGGCCAGGCCGGGGTCCTCGGCCAGGGTGGTCAGGGCTCGGGAGAGCCGGCTCTTCACGGTGCCGGGGGCGACGCCGAGCGCCGCCGCCATCTGGCGCTCGTCCAGACCGGCGTAGTAGCGCAGCACCACCGTCGTGCGCTGCGCGTCGGGCAGCCGGGACAGCGACCGGACGACGGCGTCGACCCGGTCGACGGACTCGGCCGGGTCGGGCGTGCCGGCGTCCGGCAGCTCGGCGGTGGCCCGCTCGCCCCACCACCGGCGCCGCCGGGTGCTGTTCCAGGTGTTGATCAGGACGCGGTGGACGTAGGCATCCGGGTCGTCCGCCGCCGCGACGCGCCGCCAGTGCCGCCAGCACCGGGCCAGCGCCGCCTGGGCGACGTCCTCGGCGTCGGCGGCGGAGCAGCCGAGCAGGCGCGCCGCGCGCACCAGGCGCGCCCAGCGCAGGTGCACGAACGACTCGAAGTCCTGCTCATCCGGGCCCACGTCGATGCCCACCTCCTCGTTTGCTCTCACCCCTCAGACCCGGTGGGCCCGGGATCGGTTCCCTCCGACCGGGATCGCTCCGCGCCGGCTCGCGCACCGGAGCCACGTCGACCTCCACCGTCATCCGCGAGCTCGAGGCCTCGCTGAAGATCACGCCCTTCAGCGGCGGCACGTCGGCGTAGTCCCGTCCCCACGCCACGGTGACGTGGCGGTCGGCCACCACCTGGTCGTTGGTCGGGTCGACGGCCAGCCAGGAGCCGTCGGGCAGCCACACCGCCAACCAGGCGTGCGAGGCGTCGGCGCCGAAGACGCGCTCCCGGCCCGGCGGCGGCTCCGTCGCCAGGTAGCCCGAGACGTAGCGGGCGGCCAGCCCGTGCGCCCGCAGCCCCGCGATGGCGAGGTGCGCGAAGTCCTGGCAGACCCCGGCCCGGGCCTCCAGCGCGTCGGCCACGGTGGAGGTCACCGAGGTCGCGCCCGCGTGGTAGTCGAAGTCGGAGTGGATGCGGCCCACGAGGTCGCGCACCGCCTCGCCCACCGGGCGGCCGGGCGGGAGCGAGCCAGCGGCGTACGCCGTCGCCGCTGGCACCGGCGCGATCAGCGGCGAGGGCAGGGTGAGGCCGACCGCCTCCCAGGCCCCGGCGACGTCGGGGCGCTCGGCCGGGCGGCACCGCTCCCAGGGCGTCGCCAGCGCCGCGGTGTCGTGGCGCTCCGCCTCGACCGCGACCTCCGCCGTCGAGGTGACGGTCAGCACCCGGTGCCCCGTGGTGACCTGGAAGTAGTGGGTCGCGTTGCCCCACGAGTCCACGTCGGCCGAGAGGTCGCGGGGCTCGGGGTCGACCTCGAGGCGGTGGTCGGCCACGGCCTGCCACGGCAGCGGGCGCGGCGCGAGCCAGCCGAGGCCGAGGGAGTCGGTGACGTCGTCGTCGTAGGTGTAGCGCGTGCGGTGCCACACCCGCCAGCGCGCGCTCATCCGCCCACCGCCGACAGGCCGAAGGCGCGGGGCCGCGGCGCGGGAAAGTGCAGCGCCGCGACGGCCTCCCCGATCGCGGATGCCTGGTCCGCCACGCCGTCGAGGAAGCGCTCGAGCAGGGGCCGGTTCACGCCGCCGATCGCGACCAGCTCGGAGACCGTCGTCGCCTCGACCTGGCGCAGCAGCTCGTCCAGCAGCCGCTCGGGCCGGGTCGCCCCGGTGGAGTCGGGCAGCGCGGCGAGGTGGTCACGGACCTCGGTCAGGGCGCTGGCCAGCGACCGGGGGTTGTCCGGGTCGCGCAGCAGCAGGTCGAGGACGCCGGGCGTGCGGACGTTGCCGCGGAACCGCCGGCGGTGCGTCACCGCGCTCTCGGCGGCGGTCAGGACCGCCTCCTGCACCCGGCGGTCGACGTCGAGACCCCGCCGCTCCGTGAGCGTCGGCCGCAGCAGGTGGCACAGCTGCAGCGCCCGCTCGAGGTGCCGGCCGGCGGCGAGCAGGTGCCACCCCGGGTCGCGGACCATGCCGGTCGTCATCCCGTGCAGCGCCAGCAGGCCGGTCAGCATCCGCCCGGCGCTCTCGCCGGTCCGCTGCTCGGACGCGGAGGACGCGAGCAGCTCGCGCGCCCGGTCGACGACGCCGAAGGCCCGCCACGTGTCGCCCGAGAGCTGGTCGCGCACCGACTGCGCGGTCTCCCGCAGCGCCGCGACCCCGTGCGCGACGGTGCCCGGCCGGTCGGCCTCGAGGAGCACCGCGCGGAGGTCGTCCCCCTGTCCCGCCACCCGCGCCACGGTGGCGCGCAGCACCGCCAGCGCCTGGCCGCCCGTGCTGGCCGGGCGGAGCCCGAAGTCCTCGGCGAGGGCGTGGGTGACCAGCACGAGCCGCACCAGGTCCTCCGTGCGCTCGGCGTACCGCCCGAACCACCACAGGTCCTCGAGCACGCGCGGGACCAGCGCCGGCATCGCGCGCAGGCTGCCGACCGGGAGCGCGTCCGCGAGCCCCTGGTCGGCGTCGTCTGGCGACGCCTTGAGCACCCACACGTCCTTGCTCACGATCGCCGCCGGCTCCCCGGGGCGGACGGGCGCAGAGGCGAGGCCGCCGACCATGGGGCGGTACGCCGACCCGTACCGCAGCGTGAACGTGCGCAGCGTCACCGGGCGGGGAGCGATGCCCTCGGCGCCCAGCACCGGGGCCTGCGAGAGCGGGAGCCGCTCCTGGCCCACCCACCGGTGGGGCTCCGCCTCGATGGCCGCCGCGACGCGGTCCCGGTCGGCACCCGTCCGCAGCCGCTCGGCCCGGCCGTCGACGGCCCGCACGGCCAGCCCGTCCAGACCGGAGACCAGGGCGGCGCGCCCCGCGGGGTCGCCGCCCCAGTGGGTGGGCACCGAGCCGAGCCGCAGCTCCTCGCCCAGCAGCCGCTCGCAGGCGGCCGGCAGGTAGGGCAGCAGCGCCGGGCTCTCCAGCACCCCCGCGCCGAGGCCGTTGACGACCCGGACCGTGCCGCGACGCACGCACTCGGTCAGCCCGGGGACCCCGAGCCGCGAGTCGCCCCGCAGCTCGAGCGGGTCGCTCCACGCGGCGTCCACGCGGCGCAGGATCACGTCGACCTGCTGGAGGTCGCCGGTGACCCGCAGGTGCACCCGGCCGTCGCGGACCACGAGGTCGCCGCCCTGCACCAGGGGCAGCCCCAGGGCCGATGCCACGAAGGCCTGGTCGAAGCGCGTCTCCGAGCCGGTCCCGGGCGAGAGCACGACGACCCGCGGATCGGCCGCGTCGCCCGGCGCCGCCTGCGTGAGCGCGGCGCGCAGCGCCGAGAGGAACGGGGCCATCCGGTGCAGGCTCGCGCTGCGGTAGAGATCCGGCATGGTGCGTGAGATGACCCGCCGGTTCTGCATGGCGTAGCCGATCCCGCTCGGAGCCTGCGCCCGGTCGCCCGTGGCCACCCACCGCCCGGCGCCGTCGCGACCGAGGTCGGCGGCGGCGAGCAGCAGCGGCCACGGCTCCTGGGTGGAGGCCCGGGCCAGCGTGCGCAGGTAGCCCGGGTGCCCGAAGACCACCGCCGGCGGGAGCACCCCGTCGGCGAGCAGGCGGCGGGGGCCGTAGAGGTCGACGAGGATCGCGTTCAGGAGCTCGGTGCGCTGGGTGAGCCCCACCTCGAGCGGCCCCCACTCGTCGGCGGCGAGCACGAGCGGCACCGGGTCCAGCCGCCACGGGCCCGGCCCCTCACCCCGCCCCTCACCCGGCCCCTCACCCGACCCCGCACCCGGCCCCGCACCAGGTTGCGCGTAGGTCACCCCGTCGTCGGCCAGCGAGCGCTCGATGTCGTCGTGCACGCGGCGCAGCCGGTCGGCGCTGAGCTCGAGGGCCACCTCGGCCAGCCCGCGCCAGGCGGGCCGGAGCCCGCCGCCCGGCGCCACCACCTCGTCGTAGCGGGACACGCCCCCGCCGGCTGACGACCGCGCCAGCGCCGAGGTGTAGTCGCGCAGCGCGGTCATCGCCGCATCACCGGGACGTCACCGGGCCGTCACCGGCCCGGTCCGGGCAGCGGCACCCGGCGCAGGTCCAGCGTGTGGGCGTACTCCTCGGAGGCGGCCCGCCGGCCGCGCTCCACCATGGCCGCGACGTCGAGCGCCCCGGCGGTGTGCCCGCGCGGCTCGAACCGCGTGGCGCGGCGGGCCTCGGCCTCCTGCGCGTTCACCGGCGGGTGGTCATAGCTGCGGCCCCCCGGGTGCACCACGTGATAGGTCGCCCCGCCCAGCGAGGTCTGCGAGGCGATGTCCACCACGTCGAAGTGCAGGGGCGAGTGCACGCCGATGCTCGGGTGCAGGGCCGACCAGGGCTGCCAGGCCTTGTAGCGCACTCCCGCGTACAGCTCACCGGGCGCCCCGGTCGGCGCGAGCGGCACCGGGACGGACTGGCACGTCACCAGGTGCCGGTGCGGGTCGATGCCGCGCGCCGTGACCTGCAGGCGCTCGAGCGAGGAGTCGACGTATCGGGCCGTGCCGCCGAGGCTCGTCTCCTCGCCGAGGACGTGCCACGGCTCGATGGCCTGGCGCAGGCCCAGCTCGGCGTGGCCACCGCCCGGGAGGGCGACCTGGGCGAGGCCGATCCGCGGGAACCGGAACTCCAGGAAGGGGTCCAGCCACGAGTCCTCGACGTCGATCCCGGAGGCCCGCAGGTCGGCGAGGACCTCGGCGGCGTCGCGCCGGGCTCCCTCGGGCAGCAGGAAGTCCTCGTGCAGCGCGGTCCCCCAGCGCACGAGGGGGCCGCTGACCGGCTCCTCCCACAGCATCGCCACGAGGGAGCGCACCAGCAGCGCCTGGACCAGCGCCATCTCGTGGTGCGGCGGCATCTCGAAGCCGCGCATCTCGAGCAGCCCGAGGCGGCCGCGGGACGAGTCCGGGCTGTAGAGCTTGTCGAGACACAGCTCGGCCCGGTGCGTGTTGCCGGTGAGGTCGGTCAGCAGGTGTCGCAGCGCCCGGTCGACCAGCCACGGCCGGGGCGCCAGGCCCTTGTCGCGCTGCTCGGCGGCGAGCCGGGCGACCTCGGCGGCCGCGATCTCCATCTCGTACGCCGCCTCGGGCCGCGCCTCGTCGAAACGCGGTGCCTGGCTGGTCGGGCCGACGAACCGCCCCGAGAACAGGTAGGACAGCGACGGGTGCCGCTGCCAGTAGGTGACGAGGCTGACCAGCAGGTCCGGCCGCCGCAGCAGCGGCGAGTCGACCGGCCGGGCACCGCCCAGGGTGAGGTGGTTGCCCCCGCCCGTGCCCGTGTGCAGCCCGTCGAGCTCGAACTTCTCGGTGGCCAGCCCGCACTCGCGGGCGGTGCGGTAGAGCGTGGCGGTGAGGTCGCGCAGCTCGTCCCACGTGCGGCTCGGCGGCAGGTTCACCTCGATCACCCCGGGGTCGGGGGTGACGACGAGCTGGGCCAGCCGGGCGTCCGGCGGCGGCCCGTAGCCCTCGACCACCACGGGCTGGTCGAGCGCGTCGGCGGCGCCGTCGAGCAGGCGCACGAGCGCGACGTAGTCCTCCAGCGCGGCGGCGGGGGGGAGGAAGACGTGCACGAGCCCGTCGCGTGCCTCGACGACCAGCGCGGTCGTGGAGCGCTTGTCGGGCGCGACGACCCGCACCGGGGGCACGTCGTCCACCAGGGGGGCCGCGACCTCGAGGTACGACGGCTCGCCGGGGGCCTCCGGGTCCTGCCAGGCGACGCTGGCCAGCGGCAGGCGCAGCCCGGCCGGGGAGTCGCCCGGCACCAGGACCAGCCGGCCGCGGCGAAAGCGCCAGGCCGGGCTGGTCCACGTCTCGTCCGTCCCCTCGTCCGTCTGCAGGGGCAGCACCCAGGCCACCGGGTCGGTGACCGCGCGGTCCAGCGCCGCGACGGACGCGGCGTCGGCCGGGTCCACGCGCCCCGCCGGGCCGTCGGGGTCGGGGGGCGGACCCGCCGGCCGGGCGACCTCGGCGACCAGCGCGGCCAGGGGGTCCTCGTAGGCGGGCAGCAGCTGCGCGGCCGGCAGCCCGAGCCGCCGCACGAGCTCGCGGGCGAGCGCCTCGGCCCGGGCGCGGGGGTCGGCCTGGGGCTCCGCGGTCCGCCAGGGGTCCACCAGCAGGTCGGGGCGCGACCACAGCGGCTCGCCGTCCGTGCGCCACTGCAGGGCGATCTGCCACCGGGGCAGGGCCTCGCCGGGATACCACTTGCCCTGGCCCCGGTGCACCAGCCCGCCCTTCGCGGCGAGGTCGCGCAGCCGCTCGGCGAGCCGGGTCGCGAGCCGCCGCTTCTCCTCGCCGTCGGCGGCCGTGCTCCACTCCGTGGCGGCCGCGCCCTCCCGGGCCACGAAGGTCGGCTCGCCGCCCATGGTCAGGCGCACCCCGGCGGCGTCGAGGCGTTCGTCGACGGCCCGGCCGAGGTCGTCGATGCGGCTCCAGGCCTCGCGCGTGTAGGGCCGGGTGACGCGCGGGTCCTCGTGCACCCGACGCACCTCGTTGCCGAAGGCGAGCCGGACCTCGACGGGGTCGGTGGCGCCCTCGATCGGCGCGGCGCTGGTCGGGTGGGGCGTCGCCGCGAGCGGGATGTGCCCCTCCCCCGCGAAGAGCGCGCTGGTGGGGTCGAGCCCCACCCAGCCGGCGCCGGGCAGGTAGAGCTCCGCCCAGGCGTGCAGGTCGGTGAAGTCGGCCGGGGGGCCGGTGGGGCCGTCCAGGCCGAGCATCGCGTCGGGGTCGGCGGCGAGCTGGACGAGGTAGCCCGAGACGAAGCGCGCCGCGAGCCCGAGCTGGCGCAGCACGCTGACCAGCAGCCAGGCGCTGTCCCGGCAGGACCCGATGCCGCGGCGCAGCGTCTCGTCGGGCGTCTGCACCCCGGTCTCGAGACGGACGCTGTAGGCCACGTCGCGGTGCACCGCCGCGTTGAGCCCACTGAGCCACGGCACGGTCGGCTCGCCGTCGGGCGGCGGGGGCGGGAGCGCCCCCACCCACGCCCGCACCAGCGGCCCGGGCCCGGTGCCCTCGCCGCCCTCGCCCGGCTCCTCGTCCACGGGTCGGAGGTAGGGCGCCAGGTCGGCCGCGAGCTCCGGCGGGTAGGCGAAGGGGAACCGCTCGGCGTACTCCTCGATGAAGAAGTCGAAGGGATTCACCACGACCATGTCGGCGACCAGCCCGACGGTGATGTCGAGCTCCGCGACCTTCTCGGGGAAGACCAGGCGAGCCATCCAGTTGCCGAAGGGGTCCTGCTGCCAGTTCAGGAAGTGCCCGGGCGGCTTCACCTCCAGCGAGTAGGCCTCCACGGGGGTCCGGCTGTGCGGCGCGGGCCGGAGTCGGACCACGTGGGGGTGGACGGTGACGGGCTCGGCGAAGGTGTAGGTCGTCCTGTGCTCGAGCGCGACCTTCATCGACATGGGGACAGTGTGCGGCCTCGCCCGGCGGCGGCGGGGGTCAGGCGGGAGGAAAGGCCCGCGCCAGCTCGACCACGCGGTCGTTGGCCTCGGGCTCGCCGATCGTGACCCGCGCCCCCTCGCCGCCGAAGGGGCGGATCATGAGCCCGCGCTCCTCCGCGGCCGCCGCGAGCTCGGCGGTGCGCTCGCCGGCCGCCAGCCAGCAGAAGTTGCCCTGCGCGTCCGGCACGTCCCAGCCGGCCTCGCGGATCAGCGGCAGCACCCGCTCCCGCTCGTGCACCAGCGCGTCGACCCGCTCGCGCAGCTGCTCCTCGGCCGCGAGCGACGCGACCGCGGCGGCCTGCGCCACCGACGAGACGCCGAAGGGCAGCGACACGGCGCGCAGCGCGGCGGCCACCGGCTCGGGCGCGACGGCGTAGCCGCACCGCAGCCCGGCCAGGCCGTAGGCCTTGGAGAACGTGCGCAGCACCACGACGTTCGGCCGGCCGCGGTGGGCCGCCACGCCGTCGGCGGGGTCGGCCGAGCGCACGAACTCGGCGTACGCCTCGTCGACGACGACCAGCACGCGCGAGGGCACCCGCCCGAGGAATGCCTCCAGCTCGGCGCGCGGGACCGCCGGGCCGGTGGGGTTGTTCGGCGTGCAGACGAGCACGACGCGGGTCCGGTCGGTGATCGCCGCGAGCATCGCCTCCAGGTCGTGCCGCCCGCCGAGGGTCACGGGCACCCGCACGGAGCGCGCACCCGCGGCGGCGACGGCGATCGGGTAGGCCTCGAACGACCGCCAGGCGTGGACCACCTCGTCGCCGGGGTCACAGAAGGCGGCGAGCAGCTGGTAGACCAGCGCGACGGACCCGGTCCCCGCCGCCAGGTGCTCCACCGGCACGTCCCACCGCTGCGCCAGCGCCTCGAGGAGCCGGGTGTTGCCCAGGTCGGGGTAGCGGTTCATCGCCTCGACCGCGGCCGTCGCCGCCTCGACCACGCCGGGCAGCGGTGGGTAGGGGTTCTCGTTCGAGGAGAGCTTGTAGGTCGTCAGGTCCGAGCGCGGCGCCGGCGGCCGCCCGGGGACGTACGCCGGGATGTCGCGGACGGACGCGCGCGGCCGCGGCAGGCCGCTCGACTGGTCGAGGGGCTCCTGGGGCATGCCCGCAGGCTAGCGACGCCGACGCGTGCGCGAGCGCCACGGGCGGAGCAGCGTCGCGAGGAGGATCCCGATGCCGAAGCCGAGGACCGCGCCGGCCGTGTTGTCGACCATGTCGGTCACGTCGCAGGCCCGGCCGATCCGGGCCAGCTCGAGCTGCGCGTACTCGATGCTGATCGAGGCGACCACGAGCAGGCCCAGCCCGAGCGGCGCGAGCACCCAGCCGGCCCGCCAGCGCGCCGTGGCCAGCACCACGAGCGCGCCGGCGGGCACGAAGAGCGCCGTGTTGAGCGCGCGCTGGGTCGCCGAGAAGATCCAGAAGCCCTCGGGCGCCGGCCCGCCGTAGTCGAGGGAGCAGGCCTCCTGCGCCTCGTCGGCCGGGATGATCCCGGGCGCCGCCTCGGTGGGCAGCAGCGTGACCAGCCCGATGACCACCAGCGACCAGAGCAGGCCCGCGATCGACCACGCGGTCACCACCCCGAGCCGGCGCACCAGGGCGAGCGCCAGCAGGCCCAGCACGGCACCGGAGAGCGCGGCGCCGAGCACCATGACGCCGATGCCGCCGAGGGGGACCACCGGGGGAGATTAGCGACCCGCTGCCGCGGGCGCCGGGCCGCCTCAGCGGGGCAGCAGGACCTCGCCGCCCGGGACCGGGGGCAGGTCGCGGCCGAGGACCAGGTCGACCGGGTTGGTCAGGCACCGGACGGAGCCGCCGCCCTTGTGCAGCTCCGAGACGTCGACCTCGACCACGGCGAAGTCGCGCTCCTCGAGCCACGCGCGCACGCGCGCCGGCACGCCTGCCGGCGCGACCACGGTGCGGCCGACCACGACGGAGTTCGCGACGAGGCTGCTCAGGGCCTCCTCCTCCGTGAGCACCAGCGGGTCGGGGACCAGCCGGAGCAGCTCGGCGGCCGAGGCGTCGTCGAAGGCGGCCGGGCAGACCATGGCCCGCTCGCCGTCGAGGGGGGCGAAGCCCAGGTCGAGGTGGTACATCCCCGGGTGCGCGATCCGCACCCCGCGCACCCGCACGTCGAGGGTGGTGGCGAGGTGCTTGAGGGCCAGCTCCTCGGTGCGGGGGCCGTAGCCGACCACGAGCGCGTCGCCGAAGGCGAAGGCGTCCCCGGCCTCGAGGTGGGCGCCGACGCCGTCGCGGCCCAGCGTGGAGGTCTCCCACCCGTGCCGGGCGAACCACGCCTCGGCCGTCGGGGTCTCCATGCGGCGCTCGGGATGACGCATGTGCGAGAGGACGACGTGCCCGGTGGTGACGCCGGCGCCGGGGGCTCCCCCGGCCGGGCGGCGCACCGCGAGCCCGAGGTTCATCGCGTAGACCATGTCGGGGGCGTCCGGGCGCTGGTCCAGCACGTCGACGCGGGCCCCCAGGCCGCGCAGCGTCGTCACGAGCCGCTCCCACTGGTCGAGGGTGCGCTCCGGGTCGGGCTGGTCGGCGGGATCCATGAACGGGTTGATCACGTAGTCGACACGGAAGTGCGCCGGCCGCACCGCCAGGTAGTGCCGGCCCCACGACAGGGTCTCGCCCACGATCGCCTCCTCTCTGGCACGAATCTGGTCAGATTGTCCGACAATCTGACGGATCCATGGTGACGGCGCGCGGGCGGCCGCACAAATCGGCGGGGCCACGGGCGGGCCAGGGCGGCAGGATGGTGCCGTGGCACAGTTCGAGAGCCTCTCGGTGGAGCGGACCACCACGGCGGCGCGGGTGGCCGAGGAGCTGCGCCGCGCGGTCTTCGACGGCGACCTGCCGGGCGGCACGCCGCTGCGCGAGGTCGCCCTCGCCGACCACCTCGGGGTGAGCCGCTCGACGGTGCGCGAGGCGCTCGGCGCGCTGGCGGCCGAGGGCATCGCGGTGCGGCAGCCCAACCGCGGCGTGGCGGTCGCCACCCCCGACCCCGCCTCCATCCGCGACGTGATCCGCGCGCGCACCGTGCTCGAGTGCGCCGGGGTGCGGCACTGGCCGGGCGCGGCCGAGGAGGACCGGGAGCGACTGCGCGCGGCCGCCGCGGCGTACGGCGACGCCGTCGCGGGAGGCGGGTCCTACCAGGAGCTCAACGAGCGTCACCTCGCCGTGCACCTGGCCTTCGTGGGCCTCCTCGGCTCGGACCGCCTGGTCGCGATGGCCGAGCACCTCTCCAGCGAGCTCAAGGTCGCCCTGGCGCAGGTGGACCGCCTGCGGCGCAACGCCCACGACCAGGCGGGCAGCCACGCGGGCCTCGTCGCCGCCCTGGACCGGGGCGAGGTCCCGGAGGCGCTGGCCGAGCTCGAGCACCACCTCGCCGACGCCGAGCGGCAGATCCTGCACGCGCTGGCGCTGGACTGACCCCCCGGCCCCCGGCCCCCCGCGCGGCCGGCCGGTCCGGCACAGGCCGCCCTCCTACGATCAGGGCATGAGGTTCCTCGCCTGGCTCGCGACCAACGCCCTCGCGCTGGCGATCGCGGCGCAGCTCTTCGACGGCATCGGCTTCGTCGGCCCCCGCACCGGACAGGCGGAGGTCGAGGAGAAGATCGTGCCGCTGCTCCTCGTCGCCCTGATCCTGGGTCTGGTCACGGCGCTGGTGAAGCCGCTGGTCACCCTCATCTCGATCCCGGCGATCATCCTGACGCTCGGGCTGTTCCTGCTCGTGGTCAACGCGGCGATGCTGCTGCTCACGGGCTGGATCGCGGAGCAGCTCGACATCGGCTTCCGGGTCGACGGCTTCTGGACGGCCGTCGGCGGCGCCATCGTGATCACGCTCGTCACGTGGGCCGTCGACGGCCTGCTGACCCGCGACTGAGGGTCGACCGATGAGCCGCTCCGGCGCCCCGCTCCTCCCGGAGCCCCTCCAGCGGGGCCGCTACCGCGTGGCGCTGGTCTGCCTCGGCAACATCTGCCGCAGCCCCATGGCCGACGTCATCCTCAGCGACCTCGTGGACCGAGCGGGGCTGGCCGCGCGGGTGCGGGTCCGCAGCGCCGGCACGGGCGACTGGCACGTCGGCGGGTCCATGGACCGGCGCGCCGCCGCCGCGCTCCTCGCCCGGGACCACGACCCCACCCGGCACCGGGCCCGGCAGGTGCGGCACGTCTGGCTCGACCCGTCGTCCGACGACGGCCACGACCTGGTCCTCGCCATGGACGCCGGGAACCTGGCGGCGCTGCGCGAGCTGGCCCCGACGGCCGACCCCCGGCGGCTGCGCCTCTTCCGCGACTTCGACCCCACCGAGCCAGGTGGGGACGTCCCGGACCCGTACTACGGTGGCCCCGACGGCTTCCAGGAGGTGCTCGGGATGGTGGAGCGGACCTGCGCGGCGATCGTCGCCGCCCTGCAGCGGGAGCTGGGGGCGTGACGCGCCAACCGGTCGTGGCGCGCCGGGTCGAGCAGATGCTCGGTGTCTCCGTCGTCTCCACCGCCCCGGTCGCGGGGGGCGACATCTCGACCGCCACGCGCCTGCGGCTCAACGACGGACGCGTCGTCTTCGCCAAGACCCACCACCAGGCCCCCGAGGGCTTCTTCGAGGCCGAGGCCCGCGGGCTGGGGTGGCTGGGCGAGGCCGCCGCCGGCGGCGGGGCCCCGGTCCCGGAGACGCTCGGGGTCACCGCCGACTGCCTGGCGCTCGCCTGGGTCGAGCCCGGCAAGGCCACCCCCGAGGGGGCTGCCGAGCTCGGCGCGGCGCTCGAGGCGACGCACGCGGCGGGAGCCGCGGCGTACGGGGCCGAGGAGGACGGGTTCATCGGCCGCCTCCCGCTGCCCAACCGGACGGCCGCGACCTGGGCGGAGTTCTACGCCACGCGGCGGGTGCTGCCCTACCTCAAGCTCGCGCGCGACCGCGGGGCCATCACCGAGGAGGACGCGGAGCGGGTGGAGGCCGTGCTCGGGCGGCTGACGTCGCTGGTCCCGGAGGAGGGGCCCTCCCGCCTGCACGGGGACCTGTGGAACGGCAACGTCCTGTGGGGCTCCGACGGCGCGGTGCTGGTCGACCCCGCGGCGCACGCCGGCCACCGCGAGACCGACCTCGCCATGCTCCAGCTCTTCGGGCTGCCCCACCTGGAAAAGGCGCTCGAGGCATACGCCGCCGCGGCCGAGGCGGCCGGCCGCCCCCTCGTCGAGGGCTGGCGCGACCGCGCGGGCGTGCACCAGGTGCACCCCCTGCTCGTGCACGCCTGCATGTTCGGCGGGGGCTACGGCGCCCGCGCGGCCGAGGCCGCGCAGCGGCTCGACTGACCGGCCGGACTCGCCCACGGGACTCAGCGGCGACTCAGGTGCCGATGGGATGATGAGGCCGTGTCCGGCAGCACCCCCCGCCCCCGCGTCCTCGTGGTCGACGACGACCGCGCGGTGCGCGAGTCCCTGCGCCGCTCGCTGGACTTCAACGGCTACGAGGTCGTCCTCGCCGCCGACGGGGCCGAGGCGCTGGCCGGGATCAGCGGCGTCGCGCCCGACGTCGTCGTGATGGACCTGATGATGCCGCGCCTGGACGGGATCGAGGCGACCAAGGCGCTGCGCCAGGCCGGTCACGACCTGCCGATCCTCGTGCTCACCGCCCGCGACGAGGTCGGCGACCGGGTGGAGGGGCTCGACGCCGGCGCGGACGACTACCTCACCAAGCCCTTCGCCCTGCAGGAGCTGCTGGCCCGCCTGCGCGCGCTCCTGCGGCGGGCGGTGCCGGCCGACGGCGACGAGTCCGAGGTGCTGCGGTTCGCGGACCTGTCCATGGACCTGGCCTCGCGCGAGGTCCGCCGCGGCGACCGGCTCATGGAGCTGACCCGCACCGAGTTCACGCTGCTCGAGATGTTCCTGCGCCGCCCGCGGCGCGTGCTCGAGCGCTCCTTCATCCTCGAGGAGGTGTGGGGCTACGACTTCCCCACCACCGCGAACTCGCTCGAGGTCTACGTGGGCTACCTGCGGCGCAAGACCGAGGCCGACGACGAGCCCCGGTTGCTGCACACCGTGCGCGGCGTGGGCTACGTCCTGAAGGAGTCATGAGGCGCCGCCTGCCGCGCGCGCGGCTGCCCCTCCCCCGGCGCTTCCTGCACCGCAGCTCGCTGGCCACCCGGGTCACGCTGCTCACCACGCTCGCGGTCGGCCTCGCGGTCGCCGTGGTGGCGCTCGCGGTCTACCTGACGGTGCGCGTGCAGATGCAGTCGACCCTGGACGAGTCGCTCCTCGAGCGCGCCGAGCGCGCGGCCAGCGGCGGGGCGCTCTCGCGGCTGACGGCCGCCGAGGTGCCCTCCTGGGCGCTGGGCGCGGCCGACGTCCGCATCCTCTTCATCAACGAGGAGCGCCAGGCGGTCTCCGCCGACAACCTGCCCGCCATCCGGCTGGGTCAGCCCGAGCTCGCGGTCGCCGCCGGCGAGGAGCCCCGGTCGATCCGCACGGTCGACGCCGGCGACGAGCGCTACCGGGTCGCGACCGTGCCCACGGTCGACGGCGAGGCGCTGGTGATCGCGCAGTCCCTGACCCCCCAGGACCGCACGCTGGCCAAGCTCGGCGTCGTGATGCTGCTCGTCGGGGCGGCCGGCGTCCTCGCCGCCGGGCTGGCCGGCTGGTGGGTGGCGCGCAACGGCCTGCGCCCCGTGCGCCGGCTGACGCGCAGCGTCGAGGACATCGCGCGCACCGAGCGCCTCGCCCCGCTGTCGGTGGAGGGCCACGACGAGATCGCCCGCCTCGCCACCGCCTTCAACCAGATGCTCGTCGCGCTGGCCGCCTCCCGCGACCGCCAGCGCCAGCTCGTCGGCGACGCCGGCCACGAGCTGCGCACGCCGCTGACCTCGCTGCGCACCAACATCGACCTGCTCATGCAGGCCGACCGGGCCGCGGGCGACGGCGAGGCCCTCCTCCCCGAGGAGGCGCGCGCCGAGCTGCTCGAGGACGTCCGGGCGCAGGCGGAGGAGCTCTCGACCCTGGTCGGCCACCTGGTCGAGCTGGCACGGGAGGAACCACCCGCGTCGGTGGTCGAGCCCGTCGACCTCGTCGACGTCGTCGACCGCGCGGTGGCGCGGGTGCGCCGCCGGGCCCCCGGCAAGACGTTCCGCACCGACGCCGAGAGCTGGTGGGTCGTCGGCGACGCGTCCGCGCTGGAGCGCATGGTCACCAACGTCCTCGACAACGCCGCGAAGTGGGGCGCCGCCGGGGGGGTGGTGGAGGTCTCGCTGCACGACGGCTGCCTCCGCGTCGACGACGACGGGCCCGGCATCGCGGAGGACGACCGCCCGCACGTGTTCGAGCGTTTCTGGCGCGCTCGCGAGGCGCGGTCGATGCCCGGCTCCGGCCTCGGCCTCGCGATCGTCGGCCGCGTCGTCGACCGGCACGCGGGCCGGGCCGTCGTCGCGACCTCACCGGCCGGGGGCGCCCGCGTCGAGGTTCACCTGCCCGGCTCGCACCGCCCCCCGGACATGCCCGCCGACCCGGCCGGCAGCGACGCCGACGCCGGGGGCCTGCGCGCCGACGCCTCGGTCAGCGAGCCAGCACGCGCAGGAGCCGCTCCGCCTTCCAGCGCGACTCCGCGTACTCCCCCGCCACCGTCGACCTGACCGTCACGCCGCCCCCCGTGCCGATCTGCCAGCGCCCGTCGCCGGCCGTGGTCAGCGTGCGGATCACGACGCCGAGGTCGGCGCGGCCGTCCGCGGAGACCCAGCCGAACGCCCCGGCATAGGGCCCACGCGGGTCCGGCTCGACGTCGGCGATGACCTCCATGGTGCGCCGCTTCGGCGCCCCGGTCATCGAGCCGGCCGGGAAGAGCGCGCGCAGCGCCTCCACGGTGCCGACCTCCGGCCGCAGCCGCCCCCGCACCGTCGAGACGAGCTGGTGCACCGACGCATAGCTCTCCACCGCCATCAGCTCCGGCACCGAGACGGTGCCCGGCTCGCTGACGAGCGCGACGTCGTGCCGCAGCAGGTCGGTGACCATGAGGTTCTCCGCGCGCGTCTTCTCGTCGGTGGCCAGGCCGTCGCGGGCCGCCGCGTCCTCGGCCCCGGTCGCCCCCCGCGGGGCCGTGCCCTTGATCGGCTTGGTCTCCAGCCAGCGCTCGTCGCCCCCGTCGTCGCGGGCGACCAGGGCATACCGCTCCGGCGAGCTGCTCAGCAGCCACGCCCGGTGACCGTCGCCGGCCCCGCCGACGTCGTGCTGCAGGAAGCCGGCGTACGGCGCGGGGTTGAGCGCCCGCAGCCGCAGGTAGGCCGCCACGGGGTCGATCTCCGCGTCGACGTGCAGCCGGTGCGTCAGGTTCACCTCGTAGCTGTCCCCCGCGCGCAGCCGCTCCTGCACGCGGGCGAAGCGGTCGGCGTAGGCGGCGGGCACCTCCTCGCCGCCCTCCTCGCCGCCCTCCCCGTCGAGCCCCCCGGCGAGCCCCCCGGCGACCCCGGCCGGCGCCGCCGGCCGGGCGGGGTCGGCGGCGCCCGCCGGGCCGGGGGGCGGGTGGTCGGCCAGCCGCACGCTCGACGGCCGCATCCACACCGCGTCGGGCACGCGCCCGGGCCCGGCGGGGGCGACCTGCGCCGGCAGGTCCGGCCGACAGGCGTAGCCGAGGTAGCCGAACCACGAGTCCCGCGGCGACCCCGCCTCGAGCTCGGCGGTCAGCGCCGCGAAGACGTCGTCGCCGACGACCTCTGCCCGGCCGGCCGCGTGCCGCACCACCTCGCCCCGGGCCGCGTCGTAGGTCAGCGAGACGTCGTCGTGGTCGAGCCAGGCGAGCAGCGAGCGCCCGCCCGACCAGCCGCGGGCGCCGCCGCCGTCGAGCCAGCAACAGCGCGGGTGCGCGCCGGCCATGGCCGCGAACCGGTCCGCCAGGCTCACGGCGCGACGCCCGCCGCGGCGGGCAGCGGGGCGGGCGCGGACCGCAACCAGTTGGCGAGCAGGGCGGCGCCCTGCTCCGAGAGCACGGACTCGGGGTGGAACTGGACGCCCTCCAGCGGTAGGTCCCGGTGCCGGACCCCCAGCACCGTGCCGTCGGCGGCGCGCGCGGTCACGACGAGCTCGGCGGGCACCGCGAGCGCGGCCAGCGAGTGGTAGCGCACCGCCGCGAACCCCTGCGGCAGCCCGGCGAAGACCCCGCGCCCGTCGTGGGCGACGCGGGCCACCTCCCCGTGGGCCGGCTCGATGCGGCCGACGCGTCCGCCGTACGCCACGACCAGGCCCTGCATGCCCAGGCAGACGCCGAGCACGGGCCGCGTGCCGGCGGCCAGGACCGCGCGCCCGACCGCGAAGTCGCGCGGCTCCGTGGGCGATCCCGGCCCCGGGGAGAGCAGGACGTGGGAGTGCGCCAGCACCTCCTCCGCCGTGATGGCGTCGTGCTGCACCACCCGCGGCAGCGCGCCGGTGACCTCGGCCAGCAGGTGCACGAGGTTCTGCGTGTAGGAGTCGTGGTGGTCGACCACGATCACGTCGGGGGTCACGGCTGCGGCGCACATGGGGGCCCTCAGGCCAGCAGGTCCCGCACGAGGGCGTGGATCAGGTCGTAGCCGTGCTCGGTGAGGATCGACTCGGCGTGGAACTGGATGCCGCGGTAGTGCGGCCCGCGCAGCGCGTGCACGTCTCCGGTGTCGGGGTCCGCGTCGACCTCGACGCCGGGGGGCAGCACGGTGTCGCCTCCGACGCGGGCGACGAAGGTGTTGTAGAAGCCGACCCGCTCGAGGCGCCCGTCGCGGGGCCCCCCGAGACGCACCGACGACTGGGTGCCCTGGAAGACGATGTCCTTGTAGGCCAGCGGCAGGCCCAGCCGGTGGCAGAGCGCCTGGTGCCCGAGGCACACCGCCAGGAACGGACGCTCCCGCGCGAGCAGGTGGTCGACCGCCGCGCGCAGGCGGGCCATCTTCGGGTCGTCGTCGGCCCGCGGGTCGCCCGGGCCCGGGCCGACGATGACGAGGTCGTAGCCGTCGAGGCAGCCCTCGACGTAGTCGCGGTGGCGCACCACGTCGCTGCGCAGGCCGAGCACGCGCAGCACGTGCCGCAGCATGTTCACGAAGTCGTCCTCCCCGTCGAGGATCACCACGCGGCGGCCGTCGAGCGCGGGGGTCGGGCCCTCGTCGCCCTGGTCGGTCAGCCAGAAGCCGGAGAGCCGGCGGTTGCGGGCGTTCAGCGCGATCAGCACGTCCTCGTCGCCGACGAGCTCGGCGACGTTGACCTCGGGCGTGGGTGCCGCGGGCGCCAGGCCGAAGGCGCTGAGGATGCCGCCGGCCTTCGCGTGGGTCTCGGCCACCTCGGCCGCCGGGTCGGAGTCGCGCACCAGCGTCGCGCCCGCCGTCACGCGCAGGTGGCCGTCGGGCGTCACGTCGGCCGTGCGGATCACAATGGGGCTGTCGAGCACCGGCTCGCCCGCCTCGTCGCGCCCGAGGATCGCGAGCGCGGCGCCGTAGTAGCCGCGCCCGTCCGGCTCGTAGGCCCGGATCAGCCGGCACGCGTTCTCCACCGGGCTGCCGGTGACCGTGGCGGCATACATGGTGTCGCGCAGCACCTCCCGCACGTCGCGGTGCGTGCGCCCGGCGAGCAGGTACTCCGTGTGCACCAGGTGCGACATCGGCTTGAGGAAGGGTCCCAGCACCTGGCCACCCTCCGTGCAGATCTCGCACATCATCTTGAGCTCCTCGTCGACGACCATGAAGAGCTCGTAGATCTCCTTCTCGTCGGCGAGGAAGGAGAGGAGGTCGCGGCGCAGGTCGGGGCGCGCGTCGGTGGCCGTGCCCGGCTCGCTGCGCAGACGGAACGTGCCGCTGATCGGGTTCATGCGCACGTCACCGCCGTGCACGCTGACGTGCCGCTCGGGGCTGGCACCCACGAGGTAGCGGTCGCCGGTGAAGAAGAGGAAGGTCCAGTAGGCGCCGCGCTCGCGCTCGAGCAGGCGGCGGTAGACGGTGAGCGCGCGCTCGGCGCTCCATTCGGCGAGGACCGCGCGGTAGTGCCGCCCCACGACCAGGTTGGCGCCCTCGCCCTGGCCGATCTCGTCGGCGATGATCGCCTCGACCAGCGCGGCGTAGTCGCCGTCCTCGATGTCGAAGCCGCCGGGGTCGGCCGCCTCCACGGGCAGGCGCGGCAGCGCGGCGACCACCTCGGCGACGGAGAACTCGTGCTCCTCGGTCACGTCGACGACGACGAGCGGGGTGCCGTCGTCGTGCGCCTCGAAGCCGCGCTCGGCGACCTGGCGGAAGGGGACGGCGACGAGCCGGTCGCACTGCCGGCCCGGGGGCGGCGGCCCGTCCTCGAGCGGGATGTCGAGCAGCGACTCGGCCTCCCAGCGGCGGCCGCCGACGATCCCGACCGTGTCCTTGTCGCCGGCCCGGGTCGAGCGCCGGATCACCGCCCAGGCCTCGTGGCCCTGGATCGCGGCGAGCGCGGACCGGGCGTCGGGGCGGTCGGAGGCGGCCATGGGCGGGAGCCTACGGCCGCCGCGCCGCCCCGCTCGACGGGCTGTCGCTTCCCGTCACGCGCCGAGAGCACTACCGTCGAGGCGGGAGGGGAGGAGGCGTCGTGCGTCCACCGCGCTCGGGTGTGGCAACCCCGGTCCCGCTCGCCCTCGTCTGCGCCACCGCGGCGGTGCTGGCGCCGCTGCTCGTGGCCGCTCCGAGCGCCGCCGCGCCGGGTGACTGCCGCCGCGCCGGCGACCTCGCCGCGCTCGGCGAGATGACGGCGGCCGTCGCGCTCTACGACCTCGCCCGGGCGGACGGCCAGGCCTGCGGCGAGAGCCCGGCGGCGGGCCGGGCGCGCGAGGAGCTCGCGGCGGCCCGGCAAGCCGAGGCGCCGAGCGTCCCGGCCACGGCCGCGGAGCCCGCCTCGACCGCGGACCCCTTCGCCGGCGCCGAGGCGCTCGCGCGCCTCGGGCGCGACGACGACGCCCGGGACGCCGCGCTCGCGGCCGTGCAGGCGGGAGCCAGCCCGCCGCCCGGCAGCCGCTCCGAGGAGCTGCTGCGGCAAGGCTGGGCCGACCGGGCCCGCCTCACGGTCGTCCGCTGGGTCGTCGCCTGGTGGGCGGCGCTGGCCCTGGCGCTGGCCCTGGGCGCGGTGGCGCTGGCCTTCGTGGCGCGGCGCCAGACGGCCCGCCGCGTCTACCCTCGCGGCCCGCTCCGGCGGGTGCCCCCGCGGCTGCGCCTCGCCGTGGACGTCGAACAGGCCTCCGGCACGCAGCCCGACCTGAAGGCCGGCTTCGCGGTGCAGGTCCGCACGCGGGTGCGCGAGCTCAGCGCGCGGTACGCCGAGGACCCGCGGGTGGTCTACGGCTCCGACGCGCCCGTCGACGTGCCGCTCGAGGCCGTGCCCGGCCAGGCGAAGTACGTGGCGATGCTGTGGCGCTGGTTCGCGAAGAGCAACACGGTCACCCTGAAGGTGACGCTGCTGCCCGCCTCCCGCGAGGGGGTCGGGTGCCACGTCGTACTGCTCGAGCAGAACGGGTCGGCGTCGCAGGGGGGAAGCCTCTCGGAGCAGGTGCTCTGGCACCGGCCCTCGCACTGGAGGTTCGACCTGAGCGCCGAGAGCTCCTGGAACTCGCTGCAATGGATGCCCCTGGCCAACCTCGTGACCGCGTGGGCGCTCTACGCGTTCCGCTCGCTCCAGGCCTCCCCCGAGACGATGGAGGAGGAGTTCGGCACGCGGAGCGGCGAGGCGTACGGCGAGATGCTCGCGGGGCTCGAGGAGGAGGACAGCCCCAAGGCGATGCGGCACTTCCGCCAGGCGATCAGGATCGACCCCGACTTCGTCGAGGCGCGGCTCAACCTGGCCAGCGCCCTCGGCGGCTCCACCGCGGCGGACCGCCTGCGCCGGGAGGACCTGCGCGAGGCCCAGGAGCTCCTCGACGAGCTCGTCCTACGGATCGACGCGGCGCTGGCCCAGCCCGGCCTGCCCGCCCGGGTCGCCGTCCGCTGGCGCGGCCTGTGGTTCCGCGCCCAGTACAGCCTCGTGATGCTGCAGTTCAACAAGCTGGCGCCGATCCTCGACCAGGACGACCAGCGGGAGGCCGCGGCGCGCTGCGCGGGGGTGCTGCTCACGGCGACGAGGCTGCTGCAGGAGTGGGTCCTGAAGCCGGAGCCCGACGACCGGACCGGCCAGCTGGCCGTCCTCAAGCGCCAGATGGAGCAGCACGTGCTGCTGCTGCACGCCGGCGCCCTCGACCTGACGGCCAAGCTCAGCGGCCCGCCGGGTTCCGCGCCCCTGCCGATCGACCTCCAGCCGACGGAGGCGACCGACGCCGGGCAGAAGGAGGCCCTCGAGATCATCCGGCCGATCCCGATGACCGGTACGGCGCTGCGGATCCACTACACGCTGGCCTGCACGTGGGCCCGCGACCTGCGGATGCGGCCCCGGGAGCCCGCGGCCGACCTCCGGGCGGCGCTCGCCCGGTGCGTCGAGCGGCTGGACGCGGCGCTGGAGGATCCGCTCTTCGACGAGCGCTGGACCGGCGACCCCGACCTCCGACCCATCGCCGAAGACCTGCATCGGGCGCTCGACGAATACCGGGAGCGGGAGGCCCCGCGCGCAGACGGCGCGGTGCGGCTCTCCGGGGAGCCGGTCGCGGTCCCGCCGGTCCCGAGCAGGAACGCCGATCACCCGAGCACGGTCAGCAGCTGAGTCGCCCTGGTCAGCACCACGTAGAGCGTCGCCCGCCCGGTGGCGGACTCCCGCTCGATCTCGCTCGGCCGCACCACGACGATGCCGTCGAACTCGAGCCCCTTGGTGTCCAGGCCGGTGAGGACGACGACGCGGTCCTCCCCCGAGGGCGGCGCCGAGGAGTCGACCGCCTCGCGGGCGTGGGGCGCGTCGGCGGCGAGCTCGGGCCAGGTCGCCAGCCAGGCGTTCACCTCCGAGCGCCGGGCCACCGGAACGACGACGCCGACGGTGCCGGCCACCTCCCCGGCCATGGCGACGACGGCCTCGCGCGTCGCGGCCTCGAGATCCTCGACGTCGGTCCGCACGTGCGGCTCCACCCCGGTCGACCGGATGGCGGTCGGGAGGTCGGCGTGCAGGTCGGCCCGCTCGGCGTACGCCGCCGCGTGGGCGTAGATCTCGGCCGAGTTGCGGTAGTTCGTCGACAGGTGGAACTCGTGCCGCGGCTTGCCCTCGAGGACGGCGTCGCGGGCGGCGGCCGACTCCTCCGGCACCGGCCAGGAGGACTGCGCCGGGTCGCCCACGATCGTCCACGTCGCCGTGCGGCCGCGCCGGCCGACCATCCGCCACTGCATCGGCGTGAGGTCCTGCGCCTCGTCGATCAGCACGTGCGCATAGGGGTCGTCCTCCAGCCGGTGCGTCGGCGGCGCCCAGGCCCGGCCGCTCGGGGCGTACTCCCGGTCGGCCGCGGTCGTCAGCTCCTGCAGGTCGACCGCACCCTCGGCCGCGGTGAGCGTGTCGTCGCGCTCGTGGTCGTCGTCGGTGCGCAGCGGCACGTCGCCGAGCGCGTAGCGCAGCTCGTCCACCAGCGGCACGTCCTCCACCGAGAGCTCCGCAGAGGCGCCCCCGGGGCCCGGCCCGCCCGAGCCGGAGGCGCCGGGCCACGACTTCACCAGCAGGCGCTGCTCCTCCGCCGAGAGCACGCCGTCGGCCACCCGGGCCAGCAGCTCTGGCTCGCGGAGCCAGCCGAGCACCTCCACCGCCGAGAGCGGCGGCCACCAGGCCGTGGCGAAGTCGACGAAGCGCTCGTCGGAGAGCAGGTCGGCCTCGAGCTGCTCCCGGCCGCGCTCCCGGCCCCGCTCGCTGCTCACCTGGCGCCACAGCGCCTCGACCAGCGCGCGCGCGACCCGCGGCAGCTGCCGGTTGCGGCGCCCCTGCTGCATCAGCTGGCGGCGGACGCGGCCCAGGGAGCCCCGGTCGAGCCGCAGCACGTCGTCGCGCCAGAAGACCCGGAACTCGTTCGGGCTGCCCGGCGCCTGCTGGCGCGCCAGGCGGCGCAGCACCTCCGTCATGCGCGCCGAGCCCTTGACGTCGGCGACGGCCGGCTCGTCGTGCCGGGTCGCCCGCACCCCCTCGACGACCTCCCCCAGCGAGCGCAGCGCCACCGCGGTCTCCCCGAGGCTGGGCAGCACGCGCTCGATGTAGCGCATGAAGACGCCGCTCGGCCCGACCACCAGCACGCCGCCGGTCTCGTAGCGGCGGCGGTCGGCGTAGAGCAGGTACGCCGCCCGGTGCAGCGCGACGACCGTCTTGCCCGTTCCGGGCCCGCCCGAGATCTGGACCACGCCGCGGCCCGGCGCCCGGATGGCGCGGTCCTGCTCGGCCTGGATCGTCGCCACGATGGAGTGCATCGAGCGGTCCCGGGCGCGGGAGAGCTGGGCCATCAGGGCACCCTCGCCCACCACGGGGAGGTCGACGCCGCGCTCGGCCGCGGTGTCGGCGTCGAGCAGCTCGTCGTCGACGCCGAGCACCCGGTGACCGCGCGACTGCAGCACCCGGCGCCGCAGCACGCCCAGGGGCTCCGCGGCCGTGGCCTGGTAGAACACCCCGGCGGCGGGGGCGCGCCAGTCGACAAGCAGCACGTCGCGGTCCTCGTCGCGCAGCCCGATCCGGCCGATGTAGCGGGCCTCCGACTCCGACCCCGGGTCCCGCTCCGGGTCCAGGTCGAGGCGGCCGAAGACCAGGCCCTCGTGCGCGGCGTCGAGCTGAGCGATCCGCCGGGCCGCCTGGTAGACCATGGCGTCCCGCTCCACCAGCCCGCCCTCGTGCCCGAGGGTGCCGCGGTCGTACCCCTCACGGGCCAGCGCCTGGGCCGCCTCGGTCGAGGTGGTCAACCGCGCGTGGACGCGGTCGACGAACCGCTGCTCCGCCGCCACCTCGCGGGCGGCCAGGTCGTCGCGGTCGCCCGCCCGGTCGGCATCAGCGTCGCTGCTGGTCTCTTCCACGGCCTCCGGCTCCTGCTCGGCCACGGGTCCTCCGTCCGGCTCAGCACCCCGCGCCCCGCCGCGAGGAAACAAGACAGAGACCCTACCCGCAGCCACGGGTCGGCGCCGACGTCAGCCCGGCCGGTGACCCTGCTTGCGGCTCAGGAAGGCGGCCATGGCCTCCCTGGCCTCCTCCGAGGCGAAGAGCCGGGCCGAGGTGGCCGCGACCTCCTCGGCGTGGTCCTCGAAGCTCGCGCGCAGGTCGCGGTTGAGCAGGGCCTTCGTCTCGCGGAGGCCCTGCGGCGCCCCGCTCACCAGGGAGGCGAGGACCTCCTCCACGGCGCCGTCGAGACGCTCCGGGTCCACGGCCCTCGTGACCAGGCCCCACCGCTCGGCGTCGCTGCCGGTGAACACCTCGCCGCCCAGCGCCGCCAGCGCCGCCGACCGCTGCGTCAGGCGCGGCAGCACGGTCAGCGAGATCACCGCCGGCGCCAACCCCAGCCGCACCTCGGTCAGGGCGAAGGTCGCGTCCTCGGCGCTCAGCACGACGTCGGTGGCCGCGACGATCCCGATGCCGCCGGCCCGCACCGGGCCGGCCAGGCGGGTGACGTAGGGCTTGGCGGAGGAGACGATCTTGCGCTGCACGTCGAGGATCGCGCGCGGCCCGTCCTCGGAGGCGCCCTCGCCGGCCTCCGCCAGGTCGGCGCCGGAGCAGAAGACCCGGTCGGCGGAGCGCAGCAGCACGGCACGCACCGCCCCGTCGCCCTCGGCCCGCTCGATCGCCCCGAGCAGCTCGCCGACCAGCTGCCGGGAGAGCGCGTTGCGGTTGTGGGGGGAGTCCAGCGTGACGATCGCCACGGCGTCCTCGGGCCCACCGACCTCGTAGTGGACCAGCTCCTCCGCGGCTCCGCCGGTCTGCCGTGCCTCGCTCATGGGGCGCATCCTGCCAAACAGGACGGGTCGCGGGGGCCCTCCCGCCCATCCGGAGGCGCCGCAGCGACGAACCCCACCCATGCCGCAACCTCCCCACCCGACCTCCCGCGTGCGCGCGATCACCGCCGGCGTGCTGGCCACAGTCACCGGCATGGCGGCCGGCCACCTCGTCGCCTCGCTCGGCGACGCGGAGTCGTCGCCCGTGCTCGCCGTCGGAGCGACCGTGATCGACGCGACGCCGACGCCGGTCAAGGAGTTCGCGATCCGGACCTTCGGCACCAACGACAAGCCGATCCTGATCGGCAGCGTCCTGCTCGGGACGCTGCTGCTCGCCGGGGTGATCGGTCTCGTGGGCCGCTCCCGGCCCCGCCTCGGCGTCGGTCTGCTCGTGGGCCTGGTGGTCGTGGCCGGGGCGGCGGCCCTGCTCCGCCCGACCGCGACACCGCTCTACCTCCTGCCCCCGCTGGCCACCGCCGCGGTCGGCGTGGGGACCTATCTGGCCCTCCTGCGCGGGATCCCCCGGCGCGCCGAGCCCGGCGCCGCCGAGACCCGCGAGGCCGTGGGGCAGAGCCGCCGTGGCTTCCTGGTCCTGGCGGGCGCGACCGCCGCGGTCGCCGTGGTGCTGGGGGGCGCCGGGCAGCTCGTCCGGCGGGCGAAGACGCGCATCTCCGACGTGGCGCTGCCCTCCCCCCGGCGCAGCATCGCCCCGCTGCCCACCGGCCTGTCGGAGCGGGGCGGCGCCTTTTCGGGGGTCACCGACTTCCGGACCTCCAACGAGGACTTCTACCGCGTCGACGTGAACCTGTCGGTGCCGGTCGTCGACCCCGACAGCTGGAGGCTGACCGTCGACGGCGACGTCGAGAACCAGCTCGAGATCACCTTCGACGAGCTGCTCGAGATGCCGATGATCGAGCGCGACATCACGATGACCTGCGTCAGCAACGACGTGGGCGGCACCTACGTCGGGGCCGCCCGCTGGCTCGGCGTGCCGATCACCGACATCCTCGAGCGCGCCGGCGTCGGGTCGGGCGCCGACCAGATCCTGTCGACCGCCGTGGACGGATTCACGATCTCGACCCCGCTGGAGGTCGCCACCGACGGCCGCGACTGCATGATCGTCGTCGGCATGAACGGCGAGCCTCTCCCCCGCGAGCACGGCTTCCCCGTGCGCATGCTGACCCCCGGCATCTACGGCTACGTGGGCAGCATGAAGTGGCTGAACCGCCTGACACTGACCACCTACGAGGAGCAGATGGCGTACTGGACCGAGCGCGACTGGGCGATCGACGCGCCGGTCAAGATCGCCAGCCGCATCGACACCCCGGAGCCCCTGGCCACCCTGGACGCCGGCGAGAACGTGCTCGGTGGCGTCGCCTGGGCGCAGCAGCGCGGCGTCGCGAAGGTCGAGGTCCGCATCGACGGCGGCCGGTGGCAGGCCGCGGAGCTCGGGCCCGAGGCCAACGTCGACTACTGGCGCCAGTGGTTCTTCCGCTGGGACGCCGAGCCGGGTCAGCACATGGTGGCGGTGCGCGCGACCACCAAGGAGGGCGAGGTGCAGACCGCCGCGCGGGCGCGTCCCTTCCCCAACGGCTCCAGCGGGATCCAGGAGATCGTCGTCAACGTCTCCTGACGGCCGCCCGGGCCGGGCGTGCCCGTTCTCACGTGCGTCGGGGCGGGTCCGGCGGCGGCTGGTGGGGTGGCTTCCCGGCCTTCTCCATGGCTTGGTGGGCCAGGGCTTGGTGGGCGAGGGTGTGGTGGCGCGGACACAGCCACTGGAGGTCGTCCTTGTTCGTGGTGCCGCCGTGGGCCCAGGGGATCCGGTGGTGGGCGTGGCAGAACGCGGCGGGGACGTCGCAGGTGCCGTGTTCGCAGGTGGCCTGCTCCACGATCCGGGCGATGCGCTGGGGGTCGGTGAAGAACCGGGTGCGGAATCCCTGGTCGAGGACCTGGCTGCGGGTGCCGAGGACCGCGGGGACCAGACCGGCCTCGCACGCCATCCGGCGGGCCTGCCCGGCGGTGATCCGTTCGCCGGTGTCGAGCTGGGCGGCCTTGAGCCCGCCGAGCAGGCTCTCGAGGGTCATCGTGACCACCACGGTGGCGGTGACGCCGCCGGCGTGGGGGAGCTTGTCGGCGGGGTAGCGGGCCAGGTACTCACAGAACGCCTCCCCGAGCCGCTGGGGGCCGGGCTTCTCCAACCGCCAGGTGCCCGCACCACCCACGGCGTTCTGGTGTTGGGGGGCTGCGGTGGCCAGCAGGGCCTTGCGGAGCATCGCGGCGTGGGTGGTGGGGATCGCGAACCGGCCGTGGCTCAGGCCGTGGCCGTCATCAGCCATCGAGAACCGGGTCTTCGCCGCGGCCCGCTTCTCCTCCCGCTCCAGCGCCCTTGCTTCGTGGGCGTCGGCGCGGGCGGGGTCGGCGACCTCCAGGATCCGCTTGCCCAGGATCCGCAGCACCTTCGCGTCGTGGTGCTCCGCGGCGGCGAGGAGGTGCTTCTCCGCCCGCTCGGGCAGGTCCGGGTCGGCCGCCAGGGCCCGCACGTCGGGGTCCTCGCTGGCGGCGTCGGTCTCCAGGTCCCGGGTCAGCTCGTCCACCGCCCGGCAGATCACCTGCGCCTGCTCGACCCGGACCTCGCCTCGGGCCAGCGCCTCCCGCGTCAACGGGTGCGCTTGGAGTGCCGTGGCCAGCCGGGTCTTGCCGTGCGCCTCGCGGCGGGTGACCCGCGTGGTGTGGCCCAGCCAGGCCGCCGTGGACGTCGCGCCGGGCTCGGCGTACGCCTCCACCGTGTCCGCGTGGGACAACAGCCGCGCCTCGAGCTCGGCGACCCGCGAGACCAGCGAGGCCAGGTCGCTCAGCGCCCGGCGGGTGCCCGCGGCGTCCAGGACCCACAGCGGCCGCTCGCCCGCGTGGTCGAACACCTCGCCCGCCGCAGCGATCGCCCCGAGCACCGAGTGCCCGCCACCACCGCCGGGTTCGCCACCGCCTGCCATGACGACACTCTTCCACCGCCCGCCGACAGCGCTGCGGCCTCGGAACCCACCTGTGCACAGGGATCCACGCGGAAAAAGTCGCCGACCGGCCCATCCGCCCCGCGGCGCGCACCGAATGCCCGATGAAAGAACGTCCGCAAGAACCAACTGAGAGGTTCCACCATGAAGCGCACCATTCTTCGCCGCACCGGCGGCATCGCCGCCCTGGCCCTGTCCGCCTCCGTCGGCCTGGCCGCGTGCAGCGGCGACGAGGACAGCTCCGCGAGCTCCTCGGAGGAGCCCAGCAGCTCGGAGACCTCGGAGACCGCCGAGGCCTCCGGCCCCGGTGGCCAGACCTTCGGCCCCGGCTGCTCCGCCATCCCGACCAGCGGTGGCGGCTCCTTCAACGGCATGGCCACGGAGCCGGTCGCCTCCGCCGCGAGCGCCAACCCGCTGCTGGGGACCCTCGTCACGGCCGTGGGCGAGGCCGACCTGGTCGACACGCTGAACTCGGCCGAGGCCGCCACGGTGTTCGCCCCGACCGACGACGCCTTCGCGAAGATCCCGGAGAAGGACCTCAACGCCCTCCTCGCCGACCAGAAGCAGCTCACCGCCGTCCTCACGCACCACGTGGTGGGCGAGCAGCTCGCGCCCGAGGACCTCGCGGGCGAGCAGGACACCCTGAACGGCGACACGCTCACGATCGAGGGCTCCGGCGAGGAGTTCACGGTCGGCGACGAGCAGGCCCAGGTCCTGTGCGGCAACATCCCGACCGCGAACGCCACGGTGTACGTCATCGACACCGTGCTGATGCCCTGATCGACCCCGGCATCACCTGAAGGTCGAGAGCTCTGGACTGAACCGGGACAATCGTGACCGTGGACCAGATCAGACCCATCGGCGCGTCCGGCGCCCCGTCCTCCGACGGGGCGCCGGCCGCCGACGGCTCGCCCGATCCCGCGACGCTGCTCGTCCGCAGCGCGGCGGGCGACGAGCGGGCCTTCGCCGAGCTCTACGACGCGATGGCCGGCCGGGCCTACGGGCTCACCGTCCGCGTGCTCCGCGACCGGGCGCAGGCCGAGGAGGTCCTCCAGGAGGCCTTCCTCGAGCTCTGGCGCACGGCCGCCGCCTTCGATCCCGACCGCGGATCCGCGAGCTCGTGGGTGCTCACCCTCGTGCACCGACGGGCCGTGGACCGGGTCCGGTCCGCCGAGGCGGCCACGCGCCGCGACACGGCGTACCACCAGCGCAACACCGCCGTCGAGCACGACGACACCGCCGAGGCCGCGCACGCCTCGCTCGAGGCCCGCCGGGTCCGCAAGGCCCTGGGCGTCCTCACCGAGGTGCAGCGGGAGGCGGTCGAGCTCGCCTACTTCGGCGGTCTCACACACACAGAAGTTGCCGGACGCCTCGACCTCCCGGTCGGCACGGCCAAGACCCGCATCCGGGACGGACTGATCCGGTTGCGGGACGCGATGGGAGTAGGACAGTGACTGAGTCTCGCGAAGCGTCGGTGCACGCGCTCGTGGGCGCCTACGCCATCGACGCCCTCGACGACGCCGAGCGCACCCAGTTCGAGCGTCACCTCGCCGAGTGCGGCGACTGCCGCGCCGAGGTGACGAGCCTGCGCGAGGCCGCCTCGGTGCTCGGGGGCGCCGAGTCGATGCAGCCGCCCGCGTCGGTGCGCCGGGCCGTGCTCGCCGACATCGTCGCCGAGCGGCCCCCGGACCGGGCGGAGCCCGCCGAGACCCCCGGCGAGCCCCGCGCCGAGGCCCCCGGCCAGCCGCGCGCCGAGGACCCGGCCGCCGACGCGGGCGAGGTCTTCGTCCTCAGCCGTCGCCGCTTCCGCGTGGTCGCGGCCTCCGTGGCCGCCGCCGTGCTCGTCGCGGTCGGCGCCGGCGTGGTGGTGCGCGACCAGCTCAGCGACGACACCTCGCAGATCCAGGCGCAGCCGACGCTGGCCGAGCGCGTGCAGTCCGCCGACGACGTCGAGACCGTCGCGCTGGACCTGGAGGGCGCCAAGGCCACGGTCTACCGCTCCACCTCGCTGAACCGCGCCGTCGTGGTCACCGAGGACATGCCACCCCCGCCCGAGGGGATGGTCTACGAGCTCTGGCTGGACGACCGGCAGAACGGGTACACGCCGGCCGGGCTCATGTCGACCACCTCAGACCAGACGCTGGTGCTGCAGGGCGACGCCGCCCGCGCGACCCGGGTCGGCATCACCGTCGAGCCGGCCCAGGGCTCCAGCGTCCCCACCTCGGAACCGATCGCCGTGTTCCCCTTCGCCCCCGAGCAGGCGTGAGCGCCGCGCCACAGCGGGTCGCCGTCGTCGGTTCCGGCGTCGCCGGCCTGCTGGCCGCCCACGTGCTCGCCCGCCGCTGCCACGTGACGCTCTACGAGGCCGACGCCCGCCTCGGGGGGCACGCCGACACGCACGACGTCGGCGGCGTGGGGGTCGACACCGGCTTCATCGTGCACAACGAGCGCACCTACCCGCAGCTGCTTCGCCTCTTCGCGGAGCTCGGCATCGCGACGCAGGACTCCGAGATGTCGATGTCGGTGCGCGACGACGCCCACGGCCTCGAGTGGGCCGGGGCGCTCGGCGTCGGCGGGCTCTTCCCGACGTGGCGCAACCTCGCGAAGCCGGCCTACCTGCGGATGCTGGCCGAGATCCCGCGCTTCCATCGGATGGCGCGCCGCGTGGTCGCGGCCGGCGACGCCGCCGACCCGGCCGGCGACCTGGAGACCCTGGGCGACTTCCTCGCCCGCGGGCGCTTCTCGTCGACCTTCCGCACGGAGTTCATGGAGTCGCTGGTCGCCTGCGTGTGGTCCACCGACCCGGCACGCGCCCTGGACTACCCGGCGCGCTATCTCTTCACCTTCCTCGAGCACCACGGCATGCTCGGCGTCTTCGGCTCGCCGCGCTGGCGCACCGTGACCGGGGGCTCGCGGGCGTACGTCGAGCGCGTCGCCGCGGGGCTCCCCGACGTGCGCACCGGCACCAAGGTGACCTCCCTCGAGGAGACCCCGGCCGGCGTCCGGATCACCGACGGCAACGGCGCGATCGAGACCCACGACGCCGTGGTCGTGGCCACGCACCCGCACCAGGCGCTGGCGATGCTGGCCGAGCCCACGCCCGCGCAGCGCGAGGTGCTCGGCGCGATCACCTACTCCCCGAACACGGCGCAGCTGCACACCGACGAGAGCCTGCTCCCGCGCTACCCGAGGGCCCGGGCCTCGTGGAACTACCTGCGGCGCGACCCCGCCTCCGGCGGCGCGGTGACGGTCACCTACGACCTGACCCGGCTGATGCGGCTCCCGCTCCCGGCCGAGGGCCCGCACGCCGGCAAGCGCATGCTCGTCACGCTCGGCGGCACCGACCTGGTCGACCCGGCCTGCGTCATCGACACGATGGAGTACGAGCACCCGCTCTACACCCCGGACTCGGTCGCGGCGCAGCGCCGGCTGCCCGCGTGTGACACCGAGCGGATCGTCTTCGCCGGCGCCTGGCACGGCTGGGGGTTCCACGAGGACGGGGCCCGCTCCGGCGTCGACGCCGCCCGGCGCCTCGGCGTCGACTGGGACGACGAGGCCGGCGGGCCGCCGCCCGTGCCGACCCCGGCCCTCTACGAGTCCGAGATCACCCACACCCGCCGCCAGCCGTGGCGCCGCTCCTTCACCCAGCGCAGCCACACGTGGCTGGTCGACCTCGACGCGCTGCCGGACCATGGGGCGCTCGGCACCTTCGAGGGGCGCGACCACCTCGGGGACCCCGGGGCGAGCATCCGCGACAACGTCGCGGGGTTCCTCTCCCTGCACGGCATCGAGCTCGACGGCCCCGACCCCGACCGAGGGGGGCGCGGACGCGGCCGGGTCCTGATGGCCGCCAACGCCCGGGCGCTGGGCTACTGCTTCAACCCGATCAGCGTGCACTGGTGCCACGCCGGCGACGGCGAGCTCCTCGCCACCGTGGTCGAGGTGCACAACACCTACGGCGACCGGCACGCCTACCTCGTCCACCCCGACGCGCAGGGTCGCGCGTCGGTGGACAAGGCCATGTACGTCTCGCCCTTCCACGGCACCGACGGCCGCTACGAGCTGGCGGTCCCGGTGCCGGGCGAACGGCTCGACATCGCCGTGACCCTGCGCACCGGCGCGCCGTCGGTCGACGGCGACGCGACGTTCTCCGCGGCCCTCCGGGGCCGCCGCACCTCCGCCTCCCCGCGGCGCGCCGCGACGGCCGCCCTCCGCGGCTCGCTCCAGATCCGCCTGCACGGCATCTGGCTGTGGCTGCGGAGGCTGCCGGTGCGGCCGCGCCCCCAGCACCACCACCAGGAAGGTGTCCGATGACGGCACAGCCCGAGTTCCTCTCCCCGCCCGCACTGGACCTGCCCGCCGGCCTGCCGGCCGGCGACCCGCGGCCCGACCCCGCGACCTGGGACGCCCTGGGGCCCTACCCGGCGGGCACGAAGGCGCGCATCGCTGCCCGGGTCGCGGAGAGGCTCTTCCGCGCCGCGCTGCACCGCCTGCACGTGAGCGTGCGCCTGACCCGGGCCGACGGCCGGGTCGAGGTGCTGGGCCTCGGCGGGCCCTCGATGACCGTGCTGCGCCGCGAGGAGTTCTTCGCCCGCGTCGGCAACGACGGGCTGATCGGCTTCGGCGAGGCCTACCTGACCGGCGCCTGGGAGTCGCCGGACCTCGGCGGGTTCCTCACCGTGCTCGCCGCCGACATGGCCTCGCTGGTGCCGCAGCCGCTGCAGAAGCTGCGCTCGGCCTACGTGCGCCGCCCGCCGCGCCACCAGAAGAACTCGCAAGACCAGGCGCGCGGCAACATCTCGCACCACTACGACCTGTCCAACGACATGTTCGAGGTGTTCCTCGACGACACGCTGAGCTACTCCTCGGCGCTCTTCGACACCTCGGTGCACCGCTCGCCGACCGACCACCGGGCCGGCGGCGTGCGGGTCGCGACGCCGCCCGAGCCCGACAGTGACCTCACCCAGGCGCAGGGCCGCAAGATCGAGCGGCTGCTCGACGCGACCCGCGTCGGCGAGGGCACCCGGATCCTCGAGATCGGCACCGGCTGGGGCGAGCTGGCCATCCGCGCGGCGCGCCGCGGGGCCACCGTGCACTCGGTGACCCTCTCGACCGAGCAGCAGCAGCTGGCCCGCGACCGGATCGCGGCGGCGGGCTTCGCCGACGCCTGCGAGGTCGAGCTGTGCGACTACCGCGCGGTGCAGGGCCAGTACGACGTCGTGCTCTCCGTCGAGATGATCGAGGCCGTCGGCTGGGAGTACTGGGACGCCTACTTCGCCACGCTCGACGCCCGCCTCGCGCCCGGCGGCCGCGCCGGCATCCAGGCGATCCTGATGCCGCACGACCGCATGCTCGCCACCCGGAACACGTGGACCTGGATCAACAAGTACATCTTCCCCGGCGGCTTCCTCCCCTCGATCGAGGCGATCGACCGCTCGATCCGCACGCACACCGCGCTGCGCGTGGAGGACCGCTTCGCCCTGGGCAGCCACTACGCCGAGACGCTGCGGCAGTGGGACCAGCGGTTCCTCGACCGCGCCGCGGAGGTGCGCCGGCTCGGCTTCGACGACACGTTCGTGCGGATGTGGCACTTCTACCTGGAGTACTCCCGCGCCGGCTTCGCCTCGGGCTACCTCGACGTCGAGCAGCTCGTGTTCTCCCGCCCGGGCGAGCAGGAGCCGGGCCGGCAGGGGGCGGGCCGATGAGCGCCCCGGTCGCCGAGCGGCTCGCCGAGGCGCTGCGCCCGATCCTGCGGGGCGACCTGCCGGTGCGGCTGCGGGCCTGGGACGGGTCCGAGGCCGGGCCGGTCGACGCGCCGCTGGTCGAGCTGCGCACCCCCGACGCGCTCCGCCGGCTGCTGTGGCACCCCGGCGAGCTGGGCGCGGCCCAGGCCTACGTGACCGGAGAGCTCGAGGTGCACCACGACCTCGACGACGCGCTCACCCACGCCTGGGCCGTGGCGGCCGAGCGCGGGCTGCGCGGCGTCCGGCCCTCCCCGAGGGCGGCCCTCGACGCGCTGCGCACGCTGCGCTCGCTGGGCGGGGTCGGCCGGCCGCTGCCCAACCCGGCCTCGCAGGCCGACGTGGGCGGCCGGCTGCACTCCCCGCTGCGGGACAGCCAGGCGATCAGCTTCCACTACGACCTCTCCAACGAGTTCTACGCGGCGATCCTCGAGGACTGCATGGCCTACTCCTCGGGCTACTGGACTGTCGACCCGGGCGACTTGGACGACCCGTCGTACTCCGGCGAGGACGCCCAGCGCGACAAGCTCGACCTGGTCTGCCGCAAGCTGGGGCTGGAACCCGGGACGCGCTTCCTCGACGTCGGCTGCGGGTGGGGCTCGCTGTCGCTGCACGCGGCCGAGCACTACGGCGCCCAGGTGGTCGGCGTGACGATCGCGGCCGAGCAGAAGCGGTTCATCGACGACCGGATCGCCGAGCGCGGGCTCGAGGAGCGGGTCGACATCCGGCTGCTCGACTACCGCGAGGTGCCCCGGGCCATCGAGTCGGGCACGTTCGGCGCCGGCCCCTTCGACGCGGTGGGCTCCATCGAGATGGGCGAGCACGTCGGCGAGAAGAACTACGCCACCTACGCCCGGGTCCTGCACGACAGCGTGCGGCCCGGCGGGCGCGTGCTGATCCAGCAGATGTCCCGCGCGGGGCGCCACCCGGGCGGCGGGCCCTTCATCGAGCACTTCATCGCCCCCGACATGACGATGCGCCCCGTCGGGGAGACCGTCGCCCTCCTGGAGAGGGCCGGGCTCGAGGTGCGCGACGTGCACGGGATGCGCGAGCACTACGTGCGCACGGTCGGCGCGTGGCTGGAGCGCTTCGAGAAGCACCAGGCCCGCCTCACCGCGCTCGTCGGCGAGGAGGTCGTGCGCGTGTGGCGGCTCTACCTCGTCGGCGGCGCGATGGCCTTCCGCGACGGCCGGATGGGCGTCGACCAGATCTTGATGGTCAAGCCCGGCGCGGCGCACGCGCTCGGTTGGCGACGGTCCTGGTGAGCACCACCGGAGCCGTCGCCGGCTCGCTGCTGGTCGGCCTGGTCACCGTGCTGGTGATCATGGCCGCCACGGCCCTGCGCGCCCGGCGGCTGGGCAAGGTCGCCGTCGTCGACGTGGCCTGGGGCGCGGGCTTCGTCGTCGTCGCCCTCGTCTCGGCGGCCTGGGGCCAGGCCACGGCCGGCGCGACGGGTGCGGACGCGACAGCGGACGCGGTCCAGCGCTGGCTGGTCGCCCTGCTCGTCGCCTGCTGGGGCCTGCGCCTGGCCTGGCACGTGCGCGGGCGGGCCCTCGGCGAGCACCAGGGCGCGGAGGACCCGCGCTACGAGCAGATGCTCGGCGGGTCGCTCGCCGAGGTCGGCCTGGGCGTCGCCGTGCGCCGGGTCTTCGCGGTGCAGGGCACGGCCATGTGGTTCGTCTCCGTGCCGGTGATGGTCGGGGCGGCCCTGCCCGCCGGGTGGTGGGCACTCCTGCCGCTCGGCGTCGCCGTCTGGGGCCTCGGGCTCACCTTCGAGGCGGTCGGCGACCGCCAGCTGGCGGCGTACAAGAAGCGGCCGCGCGAGGAGCGCCCGCCGGTGATGGACCAGGGGCTGTGGGGCTGGACCCGGCACCCGAACTACTTCGGCGACGCGTGCGTGTGGTGGGGGCTCTGGCTCGCCGCGGCGCTCGCGGCCGGTCCCGTCGCCGGGCTCGCCACGGTGCTCTCGCCGGTCGCGATGACCTTCTTCCTGCGCAACGCCACGGGGGCCAAGCTGCTCGAGCGGGAGATGATGAAGCGGCCCGGCTACCCGGAGTACGCCGAGCGGACCCCGATGTTCTTCCCCCGACCGCCCCGCCGCTCCCGAGGTCCGGGACCATGGAGGGCGTGACGGACGACCTGCGGCTCCCGACGGCGGACAATCTCCGCGACGTCGCCGGCCCCGGCTACCGCGCCGCCGACGGGACCCCGCTGCGCCCGGGCGTCTTCTTCCGGTCCAACAGGCTGACGCTCGGCGACGATGACCTCGCGGTCGTCTCGACCCTGGGGCTCACCGCGATCCACGACCTGCGGCGCCACGACGAGGTGGAGCAGCACCCCGACGTGGAGGTGCCCGGCGCGTCCTGGCACCACCACGACGTGCTCGGCGTCGCCGCGGACGATGCCGCCCGGTTCACCGACCCCGCGCAGACGCGCGCGCTGATGGAGCAGGCCTACCGCGACTTCGTGACCAGCCCGCGGTCGCGCGAGGCCCTGGGCTCGCTGCTGCTCCACCTGGCCGCCGGGGAGGGCCCCCAGCTCTTCCACTGCACGTCGGGCAAGGACCGCGCCGGCTGGGCGGCGTACGTCGTCCTCGCGGTCGCCGGCGTCGACGAGGGCACCCGGCGCGCCGACTACCTCCTCTCCAACGAGCGCACCCGCGGGTCGCGCGCGGTGTTCGAGGAGCGGATCGCCGAGGCGCTGGGACCGGAGGCCGTCCCCGTGATCTCGCCCGCGCTCGAGGTGCGCGAGGCCTACCTCGACCTCTCCCTGGCGCTGGTCGAGGAGGAGTACGGCGACCTCGGGGGCTACCTGGCGCGTGGGCTCGGCGTCCCCGAGGACGCCCGCGCCGCCATCCGCGCCCGCCTCCTCGGCTGAGCGTGCGTGGCACCGTGGGGGCATGAGCACCCCCGGCAGCCGCGCGCCGTTCGCCCTCGCGCTCGCCCTGGCCGCCGCGCTCTCGCTGACCGCGTGCGGCTCCGACGGGGTCGCGGGCGGCGGCTCCGGCGCGGGCGGCTCAGGCGGCTCGGAGGGGTCCGGTGGGACGACCGGCGAGCGGATCGACGTGGCCGGCGACGAGGCGCTGCGCTGGGGCGACGGGTCCTACGGCGTCGTGCTCGCCCACGGCGCCGCGTTCGACGCCGCCAGCTGGGAGGAGCAGGCCACGGCCATCGCCGACCAGGGCGCCACGGTGCTCGCGGTGGAGGACATCGACCCGGACGCCATCGCGGCCGCCGTCGAGCGGCTCCGCTCCGAGGGCCTCGACGACGTGGCACTGGTCGGGGGCAGCGCCGGCGCGGACGCGATCCTCGACCTCGTCAGCGAGCAGCCCGGCCTGCCCGACCAGCTGGTCCTGCTCTCCCCCAACGGCACGGTCGACGGCCTCGGCGAGCAGCCGAAGCTCTTCATCGCCAGCGAGGACGAGCCGGTCGCCGACGTCTCCACCGAGCTCGCGGAGTCGGCGCCCGGCCCGGACAACCGGGCGCTCCTGCTCCCCGGCTCCGCTCATGCGCAGAACATCTTCGACTCCGACCAGGCGCCGGCGGCCACCGACGCGCTGCTCGAGCGCCTGCGCGGGCCCGCCTGAGCCGACGCCGGAGGTCGCGGCGTCCCGCGGGTCGAGCGGGGCGCTCGATGGGCGTAGGTTCGCTGGTCAGACAAGGCGCCCGACACCGGTCCGTGGTCGCGACCGGCCGAACACGCACAGGAGGCATCATGTCCGTCACCGACGAGCTGCTCCGCAACAACGAGGAGTACGCCACCACCTTCGAGGGGCCGCTCCCGCTTCCGCCGTCGAGACAGATCGCGATCGTCGCGTGCATGGACGCGCGGCTCGACGTCTACCGGGTGCTCGGGCTCGCCGAGGGCGAGGCGCACGTGATCCGCAACGCCGGCGGCGTCGTGACCGACGACGAGATCCGTTCGCTCGCGATCAGCCAGCGCCTGCTCGGCACCCGCGAGATCGTGCTGATCCACCACACCGACTGCGGGATGCTCACCTTCACCGACGACGACTTCGCCGCGATGCTCGCGGAGGAGGCCGGTCGGCAGCCCGAGTGGCGCGCCCAGGCCTTCGCCGACCCGGCCGAGGACGTGCGGCGCCAGATGGCCCGCGTGCAGGACAGCCCCTACATCCCGCACACCGACCAGGTCCGCGGCTTCGTCTTCGACGTCGCCGACGGCGCGCTGCGCGAGGTCACCTGAGCGCGTGGACGACGACCCGGTCGCAGCGGCGTTCGGGGCGACCCCCCGATCCTGGTTCCTGCCCGCCGCCCAGAAGCGGCGCGCGGACCACGACGGCCCGCTGGACATCGGTTTCGGGCAGACCAGCAGCCAGCCCCGCACGGTCGAGAACATGCTGCGCCTGCTCGACGTCCGCCCCGGCCAGCGGGTCCTCGACGTCGGCGCCGGCTCCGGCTGGACGACCGCCCTGCTCGCGCACCTCGTCGGACCCGGGGGCGAGGTGCGCGGGGTCGAGCTCGAGCCCCGGCTCGCGCGGCGCGCCGGCGAGGCCGTCGCGGCCACCGGGCGCACGTGGGCGTCGGTGGCGCCCGCCCAGAAGGGGGTGCTCGGCCTGCCCGACGGCGCGCCGTACGACCGGATCCTGGTCTCCGCGGGCGCGCGGACCATGCCCGAGGAGCTCGTCGACCAGCTCGCCGACGGCGGGGTGCTGGTCGTCCCGGTGCGGAGCGTGATGTGCCGCGTGGTGCGCGGCGCCGAGCTGACCGTCACCGAGCACGGGCCCTATCGGTTCGTGCCCCTGCGCTGAGCGGCTCAGTACGACTTGGGCAGCCCCAGCGAGTGCATCGCCACGTAGTTGAGGATCATCTCCCGGCTCACGGGCGCGATCCGGCCGACGCGGGAGGCGACCAGCAGGCCGGCGATGCCGTACTCCTGGCTCGCGCCGTTGCCGCCGTGCGTCTGCACCGCCCGGTCGACCGCGTTGCAGGCGGCCTCCGCGGAGGCGTACTTGGCGATGTTTGCCGCCTCGCCCGCCGCCATCTCGTCCCCGGCGTCGACGAGGGCGGCGGCCTTCTGGTTCATCAGCCGCGCCATCTCGATCTCCATGTGGCTCTCGGCCAGCGGGTGCGCGATCGCCTGGTGCGAGCCGATCGGGGCGTCGAAGACCTCGCGCTCCTTCGCGTACGACGTCGCGCGGCCCAGCGCGTAGCGCGCCAGCCCGAGGTTGAAGGCCGCCGCCATGATCCGCTCGGGGTTCAGGCCGGCGAAGAGCTGCACCAGCCCCCCGTCCTCGTCGCCGACGAGCGCGTCGTCGGAGAGCCGCACGTCGTCGATGAAGACCTGGAACTGCCGCTCCGGCGAGACGATCTCCATCGGGATCGGGTTCGCCTCGAAGCCCTCGGCGTCGGTCGGCACCACGAAGAGGCAGGGCTTGAGCTTGCCGGTCCTCTGGTCCTCGGTGCGCGCCACGACGAGCACGTGGTCGGCCTCGTCGACGCCCGAGATCCAGATCTTGCGACCGTTCAGCACCCAGCCGTCGCCGTCGCGGCGGGCGGTGGTGGTGATCTTGTGCGTGTTCGTGCCGGCGTCGGGCTCGGTGATGGCGAAGGCCATCGTCGACGTGCCGTCGCAGATGCCGGGCAGCCAGCGCCGCTTCTGCTCCTCGGTGCCGTAGCGGCCGATGATCGTCCCGCAGATGGCCGGGCTGACGACCATCAGCAGCAGCGGGCAGCCCTGCGCCGCCAGCTCCTCGCAGACCGCCGCGATGTCGCCGATGCCGCCGCCCCCGCCGCCGTACTCCTCGGGCACGTTGATGCCCAGGTAGCCGTGCTTGCCGATCGCGAGCCACAGCTCGGTGGTCTTCTCGCCCGCGCGGGCCTTCTGCGTGAACCACTCGCGGCCGTAGCTCCCGGCCAGCCTCGAGACCGCCTTGCGCAGCTCCTGGCGCTCGTCGGACTCGCGGTAGGGGTTCGGAGCCCCGGTCGACATCTGGTTCATGCGTCCTCCTCGGTCTGCACGTGGTCCTCCACGAGGGCGAGCACCTCGCCCGCCGCGACCTGCTGCCCGACCACGACCGGGAGCGAGGTCACCGTCCCGGCGGCGGGCGCCGCCACGGTGTGCTGCATCTTCATGGCCTCGAGCACCAGCACCGGGTCGCCGGCCTCCACGCTCGCGCCCTGCTCGGCGACGACCCGCACGACGGCGCCCGGCATGGGGGCCAGCAGGCTGCCGGCCGACACCGCGTCGGCGGGGTCGACGAACCGCGGCACCCGCCGCGCCCGCAGGTGCCCGCCCGACCAGTCGACGTCGACCACCTCGCGCGTGGGCATCCCGGTGACCGCGACGTCGTACGCCGTCCGGACGCCGTCGGCCTCCAGCACGACCCGGTCGGGCGCCGCCTCGACCACGGCGGCGCCGTCGACGGCGAGGCCGGCGCGGGTGCCGCGCCAGGCGATCTCGACCTCGGCGTCGTCGCCCGCTCCCCCGACGGCGAAGGTGGTGGTCTGCGGCGCCGCGGCGACGTTGCGCCAGGCGACGGGCAGGCCCGCCTGGACCGTGCGTCGCGCGCCGGCCGCCGAGGCCACCGCCAGGGCCGCGGCGGTGAGGGCGCCGGCGTCGGCGGCCGCCGCCGCGAACGGGCGCCGGGCCATCGTGGCCGTGCTGTGGGTCGCCGCGCGGAAGTCGTCGTCGCGCAGCAGCGCGACGAGCTGGTCGCGGTTGGTGGTGACGCCGTGGACCCGGCCGCGGCGCAGCACGTCGGCCAGCCGGCGCGCCGCCTCCGCGCGGGTCGGCGCGTGCACGACCACCTTGGCGAGCATCGCGTCGTAGTGCGTGGTCACCTCGTCGCCGGCGCGGAAGCCGGAGTCCACGCGGACCCCGCCCTCCGCCGGGAGGTCGAACGCCGTCAGCACGCCGGACTGCGGCTGGTGGTCGGCCGCGGGGTCCTCCGCGTAGAGCCGGACCTCGATCGCGTGGCCCTGCGGCCCCGCGGCTGTCTGCGGCTCCTCGCCCTCGGCGATCGCGAGCTGCGCCTCCACCAGGTCCACGCCGTGCACGGCCTCGGTGACGGGGTGCTCGACCTGGAGCCGGGTGTTCATCTCCAGGAAGAAGAAGCGCTCGGTGGCCGGGTCGTAGAGGAACTCCACCGTGCCCGCGCCGCGGTAGTCGATGGCCTCGGCCGCCGCCCGGGCGGCCGCGAGCATCGCGTCCTCGACCTCGGGCGCGAGCCCCGGCGCCGGCGCCTCCTCGATCACCTTCTGGTGCCGCCGCTGCAGGGAGCAGTCGCGCGTGCCGAGCGCGCGCGCCCCGCCGCGGCCGTCCCCGAGCACCTGCACCTCCACGTGCCGGCCGCGCTCGACGTAGGGCTCCACGAAGACGGTGCCGTCGCCGAAGGCCGAGGCCGCCTCGGCCTCGGCGGCCGCGACGGTGTCCTCGAGCTCCGCCAGGTCGCGCACGATCCGCATCCCGCGGCCTCCGCCGCCGGCGGAGGCCTTCACGATCAGCGGCAGGTCGCCGGCCCCGGGGGAGGCGGGCGCCTCGAGCACGGGCACGCCGGCCTCGCGCATCAGCTCCTTGGCGCGGACCTTCGAGCCCATCGCCTCGATCGCCTCCGGTGCGGGCCCGACCCAGGTCAGGCCGGCCGCCTCGACCTCGCGGGCGAAACCCGCGTTCTCCGAGAGGAACCCGTAGCCCGGGTGCACCGCGTCGGCACCCGCGCGCCGCGCGGCGTCGAGCAGGAGGTCGCCCCGCAGGTAGGTCTCGGCCGGGCTGGTGCCCGGCAGCCGCACGGCGAGATCGGCCTCGGCGACGTAGGCGAGGCCGGCGTCCGCGTCGGAGTGCACCGCGACGGTCTCGATGCCCAGCCGGCGGCAGGTGCGGAACACCCGGGCCGCGATCTCGGCGCGGTTGGCGACCAGCAGTCGTCGGATCACCTGCGGCCTCCTGTCAGGTTCGGGGCCCCCGCGGCGTTGTTCGCCCAGGAGCGGAGCGGGGGAGCGAAGAGCTCCGCGGGTGTGCTCACATCCGGAACACGCCGAAGCGCTCGGCGCCGCTCCACGCCTTGTTCTCGATCACCGACAGGCACAGCCCGAGCACGGTGCGGGTGTCGCGGGGGTCGATGACGCCGTCGTCGAAGAGCATCCCCGAGAGCACGAAGGGCAGCGAGGCCTCCTCGACCTGCTGCTCGACGTAGGCCCGCATGCCCGCGTCGCCCTCCTCGTCGTAGGGCTGCCCCTTCGCCTCGGAGGCGGCGCGCGCGACGATCGAGAGCACGCCGGCGAGCTGCTGCGGGCCCATCACGGCTGACTTCGCGCTCGGCCAGGTGAAGAGGAAGCGCGGGTCGTAGGCCCGGCCGTTCATGCCGTAGTTGCCCGCGCCGTAGGACGCCCCCAGGATCACGCTCAGGTGCGGCACGCTCGAGTTGGAGACCGCGTTGATCATCATCGCGCCGTGCTTGATGATCCCGCCCTGCTCGTACTCCGCGCCGACCATGTAGCCCGTCGTGTTGTGCAGGAACAGCAGCGGGGTGTCGGACTGGTTCGCGAGCTGGATGAACTGCGCCGCCTTCTGCGCCTCCTCGCTGAAGAGCACGCCCTGCGCGTTCGCCAGGATCCCGACCGGGCGCCCGTGGATCCGCGCCCAGCCCGTGACCAGCGAGGGGCCGTAGAGCGGCTTGAACTCGTCGAACGGCGTGTCGTTGCCCGGGCTGGTGCCGTCGCAGACGCGGGCGATCACCTCGCGCGGGTCGAAGGGCTCCTTCAGGTCCGGCGGCACGAGGTCGATCAGCTCGTCGGGGTCCGCGTCGGGCTCGGCGTAGCCCGCGCCGTCGTGCGACCCGGCGGCGACCGCGACGGGGTCGCCCGACGTGCCGGCCTTCCGCCGGTTCAGCCGCGCCACGATCCGCCGGCCGATGCGGATCGCGTCCCGCTCGTCCTCGGCCAGGTAGTCGGCGAGCCCCGAGACCCGGGCGTGCATCTCGGCGCCGCCCAGCGACTCGTCGTCCGACTCCTCGCCGGTGGCCATCTTCACCAGCGGCGGGCCACCGAGGAACACCTTGGCCTGCTCCTTGACCATCACGGTGTAGTCGCTCATCCCGGGCACGTACGCGCCGCCCGCCGTGGAGTTGCCGAAGACCAGCGCGATCGTCGTCTCCTTGCGCGCGCTGGCGCGGGTGATGTCGCGGAAGAGCTTCCCGCCGGGGATGAAGATCTCCTTCTGGCTCGGCAGGTCGGCGCCGCCGGACTCGACGAGCGCGACCGTGGGCAGCCCGTTCTCCTCGGCGATCTGCGAGGCGCGGAAGATCTTCTTGACCGTCCACGGGTTCGAGGCGCCGCCCTTGACCGTGGGGTCGTTGGCGGTGATCACGCACTCGACGCCCTCGACCACCCCGATGCCGGTGACGACGCTCGCGCCGACGGCGAAGTCCGAGCCGTAGCCCGCCAGCGGCGAGAGCTCGAGGAAGGCCGAGCCCTCGTCGACGAGCAGCTCGATCCGCTCGCGGGGCAGCAGCCTCCCCCGGGCGTGGTGCCGGTCGGCGTACTTCTGGCCGCCGCCCGCCACCGCCTGGGCGTGCTCGGCGTCGAGGTCGGCGAGCTTCTCCAGCATCGCCTCGCGGTTGCTCACGGGGCATACCCCAGCAGTCGCGCGGCGAGGTCGGCGAGCACCTCGGTGGCGCCCCCGCCGATGGGCAGGATCCGGGCGTCGCGGTAGTGGCGCTCCACCTCGGTGCCGCGCAGGTAGCCCGTCCCGCCGTGCAGCTGCACCGCCCGGTCGGTGACGTGGGCGGCGGCCTCGACGGCGGTCTGCTTGGCCAGGCACGCCTCGGCGACGACGGACTCGCCCTGCACGTGGCGGCGCACGACCTCGCGGGTCTGGCAGCGCGCCGCTTCCACCCGCCGGTGCATCTCGACCAGCTGGTGCTGCACCACCTGCCGCGAGACCAGCGGCCGGCCGAACGTCTCGCGGTCGCGGGCGTACGCCGCGGTGAGCTCGAGCGCGCGGGCGGCGAGCCCGTAGGCGTGCACGGCCAGCGCGATCCGCTCGACCACGAACTGCTCGGCGATCTGGTAGAAGCCGGTGTCCTGCTCCCCGACCAGGTTCTCGGCGGGCACGGCTGCGTCGACGAAGGACAGCTCGGCGGTGTCCGAGCAGTGCCAGCCCATCTTGCGCAGCGACCGGTCGACGGTGAAGCCCGGCGTCCCCTTCTCCACCACGAGCAGGCTGACGCCGGCGTGGCCCGGGCCCCCGGTGCGCACCGCCGTCGTCACGAAGTCCGCCCGCACCCCGGAGGTGATGAACGTCTTCTGACCGTTGACGACGTAGCGGTCGCCCTTGCGGCCCCCCGCCTCGAACCGGGCCGTCGTGCGGATCCCGGCCACGTCGGAGCCGCCGCCGGGCTCGGTGACCGCGAGCGCCCCGATCGACTCGCCCGCGAGCGCGGGCCGCACGAAGCGGTCCACGAGGTCGGGCGCGCCCTCGCCGCGTCCGGCGCAGGCGACCATGTGCGGCAGGGCGATGCCGCCGGTGAGGAGCCCCGCCAGCAGCCCGCTCGAGGCGCCGGCGGCCAGCATCGCCTCCTGCATCGCGACCGAGTCCGCGAGGTCTCCCCCGGACCCGCCGGCCGACTCGGGGAAGGAGACGCCGAGCAGGCCCTGCTTCGCGGCGGCGCGGTGCAGCTCGCGCGGGATGTCACCGGCCTCCTCCCAGGCGTCCAGGTGCGGCGCCACCTCGCGGTGCACGAGCTCCACCGCGGTCTCCCGCAGGGCGCGGCGCTCCTCGGGCTCGGCGGCGTCGCCGCGCCGGAGCCGCTCGGCGAGGCTCGGGGCCGGACCGGGGGGTGCGCTCACAGCAGGCTGTCCTGGATGTGCACGTATCGGGAGCGGAGCCACTCCCCGAGGCCCTTGGCCTGCGGGTCGAAGCGCGTGGACGCGGCGACGCCCTCGCCGAGCAGCCCGCGGATCAGGATGTTCAGGCCGCCGAGGTTCGGCAGCAGGTAGACCTCGACGTCGAGGTCCGCCGCCTCCGGCAGCAGCTCGCGCACCTTGCGAGGCGTGATCAGCTTGGCCAGCCAGTGCGACCGCTCCTCGTACTTGTGCTCCGCGCCCCGGCCGGTGCGCGCGACCCAGAGCCCGATGTTGGCGTCGCCCCCCTTGTCGCCCGAGCGGGCGTGCACGAAGGTGCCGAGCGGCACGCGGCGGGTCAGCTGGTCCTGCGGCGCGGGGTAGGGCGACGGGCGCCGACCGGTCGTGTCGATCTCGGGGCCGTCGTGGCCGCCCGTCTCCGGGTCGCCGACGACCTCCCGGCGGCCGTCGGCGTGCACCACGGTGTGCTCCACGACGTCGCGCGAGACGTAGAAGGGCCGGTAGACGCCGTACGGGCTCGGCTTCGACGGCGGCGCGTTCATCGCGAAACCCGGGTAGGACGCCAGCACCTGCTCGACCACGGCCGAGGTGAAGGGCTTGCCGACCTTCTCCTGGTCGGGGTCCTGCACCGTGCAGCGCAGCAGGCAGGAGGCCGCCTCCTCCGTCTCCGCGTTGGGTTGCGGGGTCGCCGACTGCGTCCACACCACCACCGCCGGCTCCTTGCCCGCGAGCGCCTGGGTGACCTGGTCCTTGACCCAGCCGATCTTCTCGTCGACGTCGAGGCCGGTGACCACCATCTCCGCGGCGTTGCGGTAGCCGCCGAGCACGTTGACGCAGACCTTGAGCCGGGCGGGCGCGGCCTCGCCGCGCGCGCCGTGGATCCGGACGCGGTCCTCGCCCTCCTGGTCGACGTGCACCGAGTCGAGCCGGACGGTCACGTCGGGGTTGAAGTAGCGGGTGGACTGCACCTCGTAGACCAGCTGGGCCGTGATCGTGTCGACCGTGACGGCGCCGCCGGTCTCGTCGTTCTTGGTCACGACCGCGGTGCCGTCCGACGCCAGCTCGGCCCGCGGGAAGCCCAGGGGCCGGCTGCGGTCGGGCAGGGTCTTGAAGCCCGAGAAGTTGCCGCCCGTGGCCTGGGCGCCGCACTCGAGGACGTGCCCGAGGACCACGGCGCCGGCGAGCTCGTCGCGCTGCTCCGGCGTCCAGCCGAAGTGCGCGATCCCCGGGCCGACGACCAGCGAGGCATCGGTGACGCGCCCGGTGACGACGACGTCCGCGCCCTCGCTCAGCGCGCGGGCGATGCCGAAGCCCCCGAGGTAGGCGTTGGCCGTGAGCGCGCCGCCGAAGCCCAGCTCCTCGGCCCGCGCCCGCAGGTCGTCGCCCTCGACGTGGGCGACGGCGGGCTCGACGCCCAGCGCCCGGCCGACCTCGCGCAGCCTCTCGGCCAGCCCGGCGGGGTTCATCCCGCCGGCGTTGGTGACGATCCGGACGCCGCGCTCCAGCGCCAGCCCGAGGCAGTCCTCGGCCTGCCGCAGGAAGGTGCGGGCGTAGCCGGTGGCCTCGTCCCGCAGCACGTCCTTGCCGAGGATCAGCATCGTCAGCTCGGCCAGGTAGTCACCCGTCAGGACGTCGATCGACTCGCCGCCGGCCGAGCCCTCCAGCATCTCGCGCATCGCGGTGAGCCGGTCGCCGTAGAAGCCGGAGCAGTTGCCGATCCGCAGCAGGTCGGGGCCGGCGCCGATCGGGCCCGGGATGGCGCTCACCGGGTGGCCTCGCGTCCCGCGCCGGGGAGGCCGGCGAAGGCCTGCGCGAGGCCGAGCCAGCGCTCGGCGTCCTCGCCGGTGGCGACGAGAGCCAGGTCGTCGCGGTGCCGGCGCTGCGTGGCCAGCAGCGCGAAGTCGTACGCCGGCCCGGTCACCCGCTGCTCGGCGTCCTGCGGGCCCCAGGCCCAGGTCTCGCCCGAGGGCGAGGTGAGCTCGACGCGGAACTCCTCGCCCGGCGGGTCGAGCTCGTGCATCGCGTAGGCGAAGTCGCGGGTGCGGACGCCGAGGTGGCAGACGTGGCGGACCCGGTCGTCGGGCTCGACGGGCAGGCCGAGGGCGTCGGCGACGTCGTGGCCGTGCGCCCAGACCTCCATGAAGCGCGCCGTCGCCATCGAGGCCGGACTCATCGGCGGGCCGAACCACGGGATCTTGCCCTCGTGCTCGGCCAGCACCTCGGCCAGCGTCTCGCGCGCGTGCCGCCAGCGCTGCAGGATCTCCTCGCCGCGCAGGCCCTGCGCGCCGTAGTCGGCGGCGGCGTCGACGAAGCCGTGCGGGTCCTCCGCCCCCGCCTGGACGATCGCGTTCCAGCCGGGCTCGTCGGTCGCCGCGAGCACGGCGCTCTCGTCGGTCCAGGCGAGGTGCACGACCTGGTGGGCGACGGTCCAGCCCTCGGCGGGCGTCGGGGTGCGCCACTCCTCCTCGGTCAGGGGCGTCAGCAAGGCCTCGAGGTCGAGGCACTGGGAGGTCAGGTCCTCGAGCACCTGGTCCAGGACGGTTCGCGTGGTCATGCCTCATCCTCACTCGCGCGCGGGGGCCCCGCATCGGTGGGGGCGGGGCCACTCTTGCGCCCGGCGAGCCCCACGTCGAGATGTGCGTCGAGGGTGGCGGCCCAGGCGTCGAGGATCCGCGCGCGCCGGCGCGCGTCGTCGCCCAGCGTGTCGGCCAGGCCGAGTCCGCGGACGAGGTCGAGGGTGGCCTGGACGAGCTCGCGGACGCCGGGCCCGGACTCGTCCGCGCCGAGCAGCTCGACCGTGCGACGGTGGGTCTCGCGGCCGATCCGCTGCTCGAGGGGGCCGACGGTGTCGCGCAGCGCGTCGTCCGTGCGCGCGGCGACCCAGAGCTCGAGCGCGGCCGTGAAGACCGGGCTGGTGAAGTGGTCGCCGAGCACCTGGAGGACCGCCCGGGTGCGCCCCGGGCCGGCGGGCAGGCCGCGGGCCGCGGCGGCCAGCTCGTCGCCGCGCACCTGCCAGAGGTGCTCGACCGCGGCGACCACCAGGTCGTTCTTGGTCGGGAAGTGGTGCAGCTGCGCCCCGCGACTCACACCCGCGCGCTGGGAGACCAGCGTGGTGGAGGTGCCCGCGAAACCGTGCTCGACCAGGCACTCGACGGTGGCCTCGAGCAGCCTGGCCCGCATCACCCGGCTGCGCTCCTCCTGCGGCACCCGGGTGGGCGCGGGGGTCGTGGGCACGCGCACACCCTGCCCCGCCACTAACAAACAGTCAAGCCTGTCGGTAACTGCGCGCCGCCCGCTCTGAGCGCGCAGCGTGGTCAGCTCGCCCGGTGGACCACGCTCGTGTCTCTGAACGCGACCGGGGAGGGGCCGCGGCCCCGCCGGTGACAGGATGCGCGGATGACTGAGAGCAAGACGACCCTGATCACCGGCGCGAGCGCGGGGCTCGGCGCCGAGATGGCGCGCCAGCTCGCCGCGCAGGGGCACGACCTCGCGCTCTGCGCGCGCCGGATGGACCGCCTCGAGGAGCTGCGCGCCGAGATCACCGCCGCGCACCCCGACCGGGTGGTCGCCCTGCGCACCCTCGACGTCACGGACGACGACCAGGTCTTCGAGGTGTTCGGCTCGTTCCGCGAGGAGCTCGGCCGCCTCGACCGCGTGGTCGTGAACGCCGGCATCGGCAAGGGCGCGCCGCTCGGCACGGGCGCGTTCGCCGCCAACCGCGAGACGATCATGACCAACGTCGTCGGCGCGCTCGCGCAGATCGAGGCCGCCATGGAGGCGTTCCGGGCACAGCGCGCGGGCCACCTGGTGGTGGTCTCCTCGATGGCCGCGATGCGCGGCCTGCCCCGGGCGGCGACGGCGTACGCCGCCAGCAAGGCCGCGGTCGCGCACCTGGTCGAGGGGCTGCGGGCCGAGCTCTACGGCAGCGACATCGCGTTCACGGTGCTCTACCCGGGCTACATCGCCTCGGAGCTGAACGACTACGCCCCCGGCGAGGGGCCGCCGATGATGGTCTCCACCGAGAAGGGCGTCCGCGCGATGGTCGACGCCATCGAGAAGGAGAAGGCGTCGGCCTGCGTGCCGCCGCTGCCGTGGGCGCCGCTGTCACACGTGCTGAAGCACGCGCCGATGCCGCTCTTGCGGCGGATGATCTGAGCGGACTGCCTAGCGGTAGCTCAGCACGTCCCGCGTCAGGTGGGTGTGCTCGTTGAAGGAGAGCAGCGTCGTCCCGCGCCTGCCGACGACCAGCGTGGTCACCGACGAGTTCACGACGACGGTGTTCAGCCGGTTCCACACCGCCGCGCGCACGTCGGCCCCGTCGCCGAGGTCGATCAGGCCCGAGGCGCAAGCGGCGATCACGCCGCCCGAGGTGACGACGACCGCGGTCCCCCGGCCGACCGCGGACGCCGTCCGCTCCAGCGCCGCCCGGGTGCGGTCGAGGAACGACGGCCACGACTCGGCGTACTCCCCGGCCTCACCGGCACGGGTCCAGAGCAGCGCCGACTCCTCGAACCACGCCTGGAACTCCCCGGGAGTCGGCTGACCCTGGAAGGGCGGCGGCACGCGCTCGAGCACGGAGGTGTGGTCGAACTCGTCCCACCCGGCGTCGACCTCCGCGTCGCCGGACCAGCCGGCCGCCTCGGTCATTGCCTCGAGCGACTCCCGGTGCCGGCGCATGTCCCCGCGCACGAGGGCCGGGTCGGCGACGCCGCGGGCGGCGAGCGCGGAGCCGAGGACGCGCCCCTGCTCCCAGCCGAGCGGCGAGAGCACGTCGTAGTCGTCACCCGTGACCGACGCCTGTCCGTGCCGCACCAGCAGTAGTCGTCCCACGCGCGCCATCATGGCCGACCGGGCTCGCTGGCAGACTGGCGGCCATGGCACGGAGTCGTGGGGGCGCGGTCGCGCTGCTCGCCGCGCTGGCGCTGGCCCCGGCGTCGGGCTGCTCCGGGGATGCGGACACCCCCGACTCCGGCGACGACGTCGACCGGACCACCGCCCTCCTGTCCACGGCCGACCTGCGCGACGGACTGGCGGCGCTCTACGCCGGCACCGGCCCCACCGAGGCGGGCGAGAGGACCGCGGACTGCTTCGCCAGGGCGCTGCTCGAGCGCGCCGAGCCGGAGGCGCTCGCCGACGCCGGGCTCGTGGTCGACGGAGCGGTCGTCGACGAGGCCCCCGCGCTGCCCGAGGCCACGGCGCGCGACTGGTACGCCGCCCAGGACGCCTGCACCGACTACGTCACCGTCTCCGCCCGCGCCCAGCGCGCCGCGACGAAGGGGAAGATCGACGAGGCGGCCTACGCGACGTGCCTCCGCGCAGCGCTCACCGACGCCCAGATCGAGGACGCCGTCGTCGCCACGCTGACGGGGAGCTGGGAGGACCCGGCGGTCGGCAGGCTCGGCACGGCGCAGTCCGACTGCGCGAGCGGGGCGCTGCCCGGCCGGTGAGGCGGCGGCGGCCCGGCGTCCAGCTATGGCCCACCGGCGGCTTCGCCCATACGGTGGCGCCAACGGGGTATCCGACCCGGCGAACCCTCCGAGGAGAAGCATGGGTACACCGATCGCGCCGTCAGACCTCACCTGGCTGCTGATGGACCGACCGAACAACCTGATGCACATCCACGGGTTGATGGTCCTGGAGTCACCTCCCGACTGGGACGAGCTCAAGGCGGCGCTCTTCGACCGGGTCGTCTCGAGATACCGCGTGCTGAGCCAGGTCCCCGTGCGGCGCGACCGCCGCTGGGAGTGGGAGGACGACCCGACCTTCGACCTGGACCGGCACGTGCGCCAGGTGTCCATCGAGCCGGGCGAGGAGGCGTTGCGCGCCTACCTCGCGCAGCGGCAGTCGGTGCCCTTCGACCGCTCGAGGCCGCTGTGGGAGATGACCCTGGTCACCAGCTCCGACGGCTACTGCGGGCTGGTGGCGACCTTCCACCACGGGTTGGGCGACGGGGTGCGCATGGTGCAGCTCCTCCTGGGCATGTGCGAGCACGACGAGCAGGCGCTCCCGCGCGCCGTCGGACGCGACGGCTCCGTGCGCGGGCCACGGACCACGCTGGTGCACGCGGCCGAGCAGTCGGTGCGGGACGCGGCGGACTACGTCCAGCACGCCGGGGCGGCGCTGGCCGGGTGGGGGCAACGCGCCCTGGCCACCCACAACCCGCTCGACCTGCCGCACGCCCTCGAAGGCGCGGCCGGCCTCGCCCTCCACCCGGTGAAGCTCATCGACGCCGTGACCTCCGTGGCCTCGGAGGACAACCAGTGGTCCAACTCCTGGCGCGAGCTGGGCCGGATGCTGCTCTCCGAGCCCACCGCCACCAGCGCGTGGGCCGGCCACCCGGGCGCGGACAAGGCGGTCGCGTGGGTGGACGGGATCGACCTGGCGCGCGTCAAGGAGATCGCCCGCCGGCAGTCCGCCACGGTCAACGACGTCCTCCTCTCGACGATCTCGCTCGCGATGACGCAGTACCTGGCCGAGCGCGGCGAGGACCACCTCGCCGAGGTGGGCTGGCTGATGCCGGTCTCGCTGCAGCCGATCGACGGCAGCCTGCCGGACCACCTCGGCAACCACTTCGCCGTCGTGCTCCTGCCGATGCCGCTGGGGATCACGGACTCCGCCGAGCTGCTCTCCCAGATGCGCAGTCGCACCCAGCGCATCAAGAACAGTGTCGAGCCCGTGCTGGCCTTCGGGCTGCAGCGGGTGATCGCCGAGTCGCCCTCGGTCCTCGCGGAGCAGCTGACCGCCTTCTTCGCCAGGAAGGCCGTCGGACAGCTCACCAACGTCCCCGGCCCCGCCAGTCCGCTGACCCTCGTGGGCGCACCGGTGCGTTCGCTCATGGGCTGGGTGCCCACCACGGGCGACCAGCCCATCGGCATCTGCATCTTCAGCTATGCCGGGCGGGTCAGCGTCACCGTCGCCTCCGACGCCCGGATGATCCCCGATCCCACCCGCATCACGGCCCTCGTGCCGGAGTGCCTCGACCGCTTGGCAGGAGGACTCGATGCCGACTAGCAGGCTCACGGTCGTCAACGTCTCGTTGCAGTCAGCCGCATGGGACTACGACCGGACGGTGGCTCTCGCGGGACGCCAGTTCCGGTTGGTGCGGATCGGGACCGGGGGTGACCTCAAGGCCGCCGAGGACCTCGTGTGGCGCTGGTCCCTGAAGGCCGACGCGGTCGCGGTCTCGGGCGCGAGCGAAGCGGCCGCGGCCGGCTTGTTCGCGGGCGAGCGCGACGACGAGGCGACCGCTGTCGACACCACCAAGCGGGTGCCGGTCACCAACGGACGGGCCCTGGCCGATGTGCTGCAGGAGTGGACGCTGCGCCACGTCCAGAGCGAGATGCCCGGCTATCTCACCAACGCACGCACCGTGGTGCTCGGCGGTGAGAAGTACGCCCGCGCCGTCGAGGTGCTGAGCGAGTTCACCGCCAACATCGACCACGCAGACCCCGCCCGCCGCACCGAGGTCCCCTCGGCGCTCCAGACGATTCCCGGGGTCGGCCGGGCGGCGGGGGTCGGGATGATGGGCTGGAGGCACACGCCCGGCCTGGTGAAGGGGGTCGTGCGCGGGCCCGCCTCGTGGGTCAGCCACCGGCTCGCGCATCTCGCGCTGCGGGACGCGGACGTCGTCGTGGGCAGCTTCGACGACCTGATGGCATTCGGCGTCGAGGACCTCTCGGGCACGGCCGTGATCACCACCGCGATCACCGACGACCGGCTCGACACGCTCCGGGAGCTCGGCGCCGACCTCGTCGTGGACACCACGCCACAGCCGTTCGACGTCCCCGTGGTCGCCTCGACCCTCGAGGCGATGGCCTCGGCCCTGGCGGGCACGGGCCGTCCGGCGAGCGTCGACGACCTCGTGGCCCTCCTCGACAGCGCGTCGCTCACGCCTCGCCTGCTGTGGCCGAACGGCCCGCGGCGCAAGAGTCGCTTCGCCTTCGTCATCCACCCGCTGTCCCGGCACTACCTGCGCAACGTCGAGCCGCTCTCGACCCTGATGGATCTCCCCGGCATGGGCCGGGTGGTGGAGCGGGCCGCGGCGCACCTGCCCCCCTTGATCTACAGCCGGGTGACGGGGGTGGAGTCACCGACCGGCAACACCGTGGAGGGGTGGCTGATCACCGTCGGGGGCACGCCGAAGGAGATGCTCGCGCACAGCCCGGAGTTCACCTACGCGCAGCTCCTCGACGCCGCGGACCTGGCCAAGAAGCTCGGGGCCCAGCTCATGGGCCTCGGCGCCTTCACCAAGGTCGTGGGTGACGCCGGGGTGACGGTGTCGCGGCAAGCCTCGCTCCCGATCACGACCGGCAACAGCTACAGCGCGTCCGGAGCCCTCTGGGCCGCCCACGAAGCGATCCGGCGGCTCGGCCTCGTCGGCACCGACGAGGCGGGATACGTCGACGGGAAGGCCATGGTGGTGGGGGCCTCCGGCGCGATCGGGGCCGTCTGCGCCCGGCTGCTCGCCCTCGTGGCACGCGAGCTCTGGCTGGTCTCCCCCGAGCCCGCCAAGCTGCTGGAGATCAAGCAGGAGATCGAGCGCGAGCCCCACACGGCGCGGGTCCACGTCTCGACGGACCCCGGCGACGCGCTGGCGGACATGGACATGATCGTCACCGCCACCTCGGCTGCGGGCACCAGGGTGCTCGACATCATGAAGGTCAAGCCGGGGTGCGTCATCACCGATGTGGCCCGCCCCCTGGACATGTCCGCGGAGGACGTCGCCAAGCGCCCCGACGTGCTGGTGATCGAGTCCGGTGAGGTCGAGCTGCCCGGCGACGTCTCGATGCGCGACATCGGCCTCCCCGACGGCGTCGCCTACGCCTGCCTCGCCGAGACCATCGTCCTGGCGCTGGAGGGCCGCTTCGAGACGTTCACCGTCGGCCGGCACATCGAGTGGCCCAAGGTGAAGGAGATCTACGAGCTGGGGCTCAAGCACGGCATGCGGCTGGCCACCATCTCCGGGGTCAACGGGGTCTACAGCGACGAGGACTTCGCCCGCGTCCGGGAGGCGGCGCTCGCCGCCCGCGCCGCGATGCCGGCCGGCGAGGCGTCCACCCGGGGCGAGGCATGACGGCCGCGGGCACGACCGCGCGCGTGACCGACGAGGACGCCCTCAGCGCAGGGGTGCCCGGCTGCGGTCCGGCGTGAGCCTGAGCGCGAGCACGGCGAGGGCCCCGGCGCCGGCCATGTAGAGCGCCGGGACCGTCACGAGGCCGGTGAGGGCGATCAGGCTGGTGGCGACCATCGGGGTGAGGCCGCCGAAGACGCCGAGGCCGACGTTGAAGGCCACCGAGTAGCCCGAAAGCCGGTCGCTCTGGGGGAACATCTCGACGAAGAGCGCCGGCGCCGAGCCGAGCGGCACCGACAGCAGGACGAAGGCGATGGCGTGCGTGGCGACCACCGATGCCAGCGAACCGCCCGAGGCCGCCATCCACGCATAGAGGGGCCAGGCGACGACGGCGAGGACGAGAAGCGACAGCGCGATCCAGGTGCGTCTCGGCACGAAGCGGTCGCCGACCACCGCCAGCAGCGGCATCGCCGGGATCACCAGGACCATCATCGCGGCGTTGATCGCCAGTGCCGTACCGCGGCTCATCAGCTCCTGCCCCGAGAGCCACTCGGGCAGGTAGACGAACGCGAGGTAGAAGCACGCGCCGTAGGCAGAGGCGAAGGCGACCGCCAGGAGGGTCTCGCGGCGGTTGGTGGTGAACGCCTGCAGCAGCGGCGACGTGGCGTCGCGGCCGGCGTGGTGGGCCGTGAAGTGTTCCGAGTTGTGCAGGTCGCGCCGGACCAGGATCGCGGCCGCGCCGAGCACCGCGCCCCCCCAGAAGGGAAGCCGCCACGCCCAGGCGGCCAGCGTCTCGGCGTCGAACGTGCTGGTCACGAGCGCCGCTGCGCCGACCCCCAGCAACGACCCCGTCATCGACCCGATGTTGGCCCAGCTGCCCGTGAGCCCTCGCTTGCCCTCGGGGGCCGTCTCCACCAGGTAGGTCGCCGAGGAGGAGAACTCGCCGCCCACGGAGAGCCCCTGCAGGAGCCGTACCGCCACCAGCAGGGCCGGAGCCACGAGCCCGACCTGCGCGTAGGAGGGCAGGAAGCCGAGCAGCATCGTCGGGATCGCCATCATCGCCACCGAGATCTGCATGGTCCGCGCCCGGCCGTGGCGGTCGCCGAACCAGCCGAAGACCGCCGCCCCGAGCGGACGCATCAGGAAGCCCGCCGCGAAGATGCCGTAGGTGGCGATCAGCGCGGCGGTCGGGTTGCCGGCAGGGAAGAAGACGGGCGCGATGACACCGGCGAGATAGCCGTAGAGGGCGAAGTCGTACCACTCGACGACGTTGCCGACGAAGCCGCCCATGATGCGGTGCCGGAGTCCCGGCTGCGTGGGTGCCGCCCCGTCCGGTGGGTTCGTCCGGCTCCCCCGGGCGACGCCTACGCGCTGACCGCGGTGACCACGAGCGCGCGCTCCATCGGGTCGGTCCACGCCCCGTACGTTCGCACGAGCCGCACCGCGGAGAACAGCAGCAGGGGCACGGCAAACAGCACCGGGACCTGCCACGCCGGCAGCCGCCCCAGGCCGCTGAAGAGCAGGCCGACGAACGTCGTGCCGACGGCGAGACGGGCCGAGTAGCCGAGCATCATCACAGGCGGCGCCGGGGTCGCGCGGGCGCTGCGCAGGTCCACCGCGTAGGGGCGACGCGCCGACCACTTCATCGCCAGCGAGACCACCTGCACGGTGACGACCACCCACGCGCACAGCAGGGCCGCGAGCTGCGACGCGGTGGGCACGCCGGCGCGCAGCGACGCCAGCACGATGGTCATGCCCGAGGCGACGAGCAACCACTCGGCCAGGACCCAGGTGCGCACGCCGAAGACGACGCCCGGGGTGGCCGGCAGGCTGCCGCGCCACAGGGCACCGCGCCCGTCGAGGCACCAGGAGTTCACGCCGAAGAGCAGCGCGCCGCCCGAGGCCACGAGCCCGGGCAGGATGATCACCGACTCCCAGTCCAGGGCGCCGACCAGCGAAACGAGCCCCGGACCGATCGCCAGCACCGCCAGGCCGCGGCGCATCGGGACCGCCCGCCACACCGAGGCCCGGTCCACGCGCAGCAGCGCGATCGCGTCGGAGCGCGGCATCCGCCGCACGAGGCGGCGACCGGTCTCGGCGCGCGACTCGTCGTGCGGAACCCGGCGCGCCGCGATGTGCGCCGGCCAGGCCCCGAGCGCGACGAACAGCGCGAGCAGCACGAGCTCGATGAGGAGGGTCACGACCCAGCGCAGCCCGAGGCCGGAGTCGACCGAGACGACGGTGATCACCAGCTGCAGCGTCGGCACCCGGTCGAGCGCGTCGCCGAGCCGTCCCGTCAGGTGCAGCAGCACCGCGGCGAGGAAGACCCCGGCCACCAGGGCCCGCGAGAGCGCGATCCCCCGCGTCCCCCGCCGCAGGCACTCCATCGACCACGCGACCACCTGGCCGAGGGCGGTGGCCACCGCGATCCAGAGCAGCACGACGACCTGCGCCGCGACGAGGTTCCGCGGGCCGGCGGCGTACGCCGAGGCGCCCAGCAGGATCCAGGCCTGCAGCAGCCAGGCGACGTTCAGCGGCGCCATCAGCAGGGCGCCGAGGTGGTCGCTGGTCGGGCTGACGGGAAAGGCCACCGCCTCGTCGCGCGGCAGCAGCTCCCGGCCGCCGCCGGAGGCGATGGCGGAGACGATCGCGAGGACCAGGAAGCCGGCGAAGCTGATCGGCAGCAGCAGCAGCACGTCGAAGGCCTCGCCCTCGCCGCGGGCGCCGGGAGCGTACGCCGGCAGCATCGCGACCGCCGTGGTCAGCGCGGTCAGCACCAGGAGCAGCGGGTAGGAGCGCCGTCGCGGGATCGCCGCGATCCGGAAGCGGGCGAGGTGTCCGACGTCGCGCATCGCCCGTCGCGCCGCGCGGAACCCGTGCCGGGCCCGCGCCCGCCGCCCGGCGCCGGGGGGGAGCGGGTCGGTGACCGGGCGCCCGGGAGTGGGCGCCGGCGACGAGGGCTCGGGCGAGGAGGGCTCAGTCGAGGAGGGCACGGTAGGCACGCGCACCCTCCTCGCCGTGCAGCTGGTGGGCCTCCATCAGGGCGACCTGCGACCCGCCACGCAGCACGACCGCGTGGCTGCACGACTCCACCGCCAGGTCGCGCAGGTGGGTCGAGACCAGCACGCAGGCGCCGCGCGCCCGGGCGTCCGCGATCACCTCGAGGGTGGCCTCGGCGCCGAGCGGGTCGACGCCGTCGAAGGGCTCGTCGAGCAGCAGCAGCTCGGGCAGGTGGAAGGCCGCGAGCACGACGGAGAGGCGCCGGCCCATCCCGTGCGAGAAGCCGGCCGTGATCCGGTGCGCCACGTGGCCGAGCTCGAACCGCTCGAGCAGGGCCCGGGCGTCGTCCTCCCAGCCGGCGAGCCGGCGCAGGCGGGCGGCCAGCTGCAGGTGCTCCCAGGGCGTCGCGCGCGGCACGAGGCCGCCGACATCGGGGCAGTAGCCGCTGCGGTGCCGGATCGCCAGGGAGTGCCGGTGCATGTCCAACCCCAGCACCCGGACCCGGCCGCCCGTCGGCGGCACCACCCCGGCGAGGACCCGCATGGTGGTCGACTTGCCGGCGCCGTTGCGCCCGAGCAGCGCCGTGGACCGGCCTGCGGCGGCCAGCAGGTCGATGCCGGCGACCGCCTCGACCTCGCCGAAGCGCACGACCAGCCCGCGCACGTCGACGACCTCCGCCGGGGCATCGGTCGCGGCGGGGGTCGACTCGTGCGGTGGCAGAGCCGGGTCGGCGGCGGACACCCGGCCAGTCTCACCCGAGCGCCCCGCCCGCGTCCCGGCGTCCGCCGGATTGGGCCCGATCAGTCGGGCAGGCGCTCCCCCGACGCGGCGAGGTCGCGCAGGTGCCGCGTCGGCGCGAACCGGTCGCCGTACCGCGCGGCGAGCTCGTCGGCCCGAGCGACGAACGCCGCCAGCCCGATCGTGCCGTCGGCGCCCTCGTAGCCGTGCATGTACTGCGCGGCGCCCCCGGTGGCCGGCGGGAAGCCGATGCCCATGATCGATCCGATGTTGGCCGCCGCCGAGGAGGTCACGACCCCCTCCTCGAAGCACTTGGCGGTCTCGAGCGCCTCGATGAAGAGCTGCCGCTCCTGGATGTCGACGAAGGGGATCTGCTCGTCCGCCACCGGGAAGGTCTCGGCCAGGCCGGGCCACAGGCCGGTCCGCTTGCCGTCGGCGTAGTCGTAGAAGCCCGCACCCTTGAGGCGGCCGGCCCGGCCGAGCTCGAGCATCTTCGCCACCACGGCGGTGCCCGGGTGCTGCTCGTACGGCGTCCCCTCGCGGTCGGCGGCCTCGCGCGTGGCCGTCTCGATCTTGTCCATCAGGTCCATGTTGAGCTCGTCCGAGAGCTGCAGGGTGCCCACCGGGTAGCCGGCCTGGGTGCCCGCGCGCTCCAGCGACAGCGGGTGCACGCCCTCGGCGAGCATCGCCATGCCCTCGTTGACGCGCGTGCCGATGACCCGCGAGGTGTAGAAGCCACGGCTGTCGTTGACCACGATCGGCGTCTTCTTGATGGCCTGCACGACGTCGTAGGCCTTGGCGAGCGCCTCGTCGGAGGTCTCCTCACCGCGGATGATCTCGACGAGCGGCATCTTGTCGACCGGCGAGAAGAAGTGCAGCCCGATGAAGTCCTTCGGCCGCGCGACCCCGCTGGCGAGCTCGGTGATCGGCAGGGTCGAGGTGTTCGAGCACAGCAGCGCGTCGGGCTCGACGTGGTCGATGACCTCGCCGAAGACCTGGTGCTTGAGGGCCGGGTCCTCGAAGACGGCCTCGATGACGAGGTCGCAGCCCGACAGCGCGGCCGGGTCGTCGGTCGCGGTGATCCGGCCGAGCAGCTCGGCCTTCTGCTCCTCGGTGGAGCGACCCTTCTCGATCGCCTTGTCGACGAGCCCCTCCGAGTAGCCCTTGCCGCGCGCCGCGTTCTCGGCGGTGACGTCCTTGAGCACGACCTCCATGCCGGCGCGGGCGCACACGTAGGCGATGCCGGCGCCCATCATGCCGGCGCCGAGGACCCCGACCTTGCGCGCCGAGTAGCGCTCGAAGCCGTCGGGGCGCAGCGAGCCGGCGCTGATCGCCTGGAGGTCGAAGAAGAACGCCTGGATCATGTTCTTCGAGTTCTGGTTGACGATCAGGTTCGTCAGGTAGCGCGACTCGATGCGCGAGGCGGTGTCGAAGTCGACCTGGGCGCCCTCGACCGCCGCCGACATGATCGCGCGCTGCGCCGGGAAGTCCGCACCCTTGAGCTGCTGGCGCAGCAGGGCCGGGAAGGCGGGCAGGAACGAGGCGAGCTTGGGGTTGCTGGGCGCGCCGCCGGGGATCTTGTAGCCGGGGCGGTCCCACGGGTTGAGGGCCGCCTGGTCGTCGTCCCGGTGCTCCAGGATCCACCGGCGCGCGGCCGGCAGGAGCTCGTCGCGGGAGGCGACCAGCTCGTCGACGAGGCCCTTGTCGAGCGCCTGCTGCGGCTTGAACCGCGTGCCGGGCAGCAGCACGTCCATCAGGGCCGGCTGGATGCCGAGCATCCGCGTGATCCGGGTGACGCCACCGCCGCCGGGGAGCAGGCCGAGCGTGGACTCCGGCACGCCGAGCTGCACCGAGCGGTCGTCGAGGCAGACCCGGTGGTTGCAGGCCAGCGTGATCTCGAGGCCGCCGCCGAGCGCGGCGCCGTTGATCGCCGCGACCACCGGCCGCGGGAGGAGCTCGAGCCGCCGCAGTGCGTCCTTGATGGCCTGGCTGGAGGCGAAGACCGCGGCGGCGTCGTCCTTGCCGGCCTTGGCCATCTCCTTCAGGTTGCCCCCGGCGAAGAAGGTCTTCTTGGCGCTCGCGACCACGACGCCGGTGACGTCGTCCACCTCCTCGTGCAGCCGCTTGACCGCGGCCGCCATCGAGTCGAGGTAGAGCTGGTTCATCGTGTTCGCCGACGCGGTGGGGTCGTCGAGGGTCAGGGTGACGATGCCCTCGTCGTCGCGGTCGTAGCGGACGGCGGAGGTGTCGGTCTGCGTCTGGCTCATGTGGTCTGTGTCGGTCCTTCGAGTCGGGCCTGGGCGGGTGCTGGCGGCGTGGCGGTGCGGCGGGGGCGGCGGCGGGCGCTCAGACCCGCTCCACGATCGTGGCGATGCCCATGCCGCCGCCGACGCACAGCGTCGCCAGGCCGCGGCGCAGGTCGCGCCGCTCGAGCTCGTCGACGAGGGTGCCAAGGATCATCGCGCCGGTCGCGCCGAGCGGGTGGCCCATCGCGATCGCGCCGCCGTTGACGTTGGTGATCTCGTCGGTGATGCCCATGTCCTTCATGAAGCGCATCGCCACGGCCGCGAACGCCTCGTTGATCTCGAAGAGGTCGATGTCACCGGGCTCCAGGCCAGCGACGGCGAGCGCCTTCTTCGCCGCCGGGCCGGGACCCGTCAGCATGATCGTCGCGTCGGAACCGGTCACGGCCGTCGAGATGACCCGCGCCCGCGGGCGCAGCCCCATCTGCTCGCCGACCTCCTCGGAGCCGATCACCGTGAGGGCCGCGCCGTCCACGATGCCCGAGCTGTTGCCCGCGTGGTGGACGTGGTTGATCCTGTCGACCCAGTGGTACTTCTCCAGCGCCACGGAGTCGAAGCCGCCCTGGCTGCCGATGTCGGCGAAGCTCGGCTTGAGGCCGGCGAGGCCCTCCACCGACGTGTCGGGGCGGATCAGCTCGTCGTGGTCGAGGATCGTCAGGCCGTTCATGTCGACGACCGGGATCACCGACTCGCCGAAGTAGCCGTTGGCCCACGCCTTGGCCGCGCGGTGGTGGGACTCGGCGGCGAAGGCGTCGACGTCCTCGCGCCCCCAGCCCTCGAGCGTGGCGATCAGGTCCGCGCCGATGCCCTGGGGCACGAAGCCGAACTCGAAGGACGTGGCGGGGTCCATCGCCATCGCGCCGCCGTCGGAGCCCATCGGCACGCGGCTCATCGACTCGACGCCGCCGGCGAGGATCAGGCCCTCGAAGCCGCTGCGGACGCGTCCGGCGGCCTGGTTCACGGCCTCCAGGCCGGATGCGCAGAAGCGGTTGAGCTGCACGCCGGGCACCTCGTCGGGGAGGCCCGCCTTGAGCGCGGCGGTCTTGGCGATGTCGCCGCCCTGGTCGCCGAGCGGCGAGACCACGCCGAGCACCACGTCGTCGATCCGCTCGGGGTCCAGGCCGGGGTTGCGCTTGCGCACCTCGTCCAGCAGGCCGACCACCAGGTCGACCGGCTTCACCTCGTGCAGCGAGCCGGTCTTCTTGCCCTTGCCCCGCGGCGTGCGGAGGTGGTCGTAGACGAATGCTTCAGCCATGAGGGCTCCCTGTCCGGGTGAGAACGGCGCGGTGCGGCCGCACCGTGGTCTCCCGGGCGGCCCTTGATTCTGACACCTTTACTGTCAGGGTCGTCAAGGTGATCCACGATGTGGCGCCCCGCCCACCCGAACGGTGCCTTGCCCATCGGCCTCGCGAGCCCAATCGTGGGCACACCACCACCGAGGAGGAGGACACGATGGCGAAGCAGGAGCGCGAGGACCCCGGCTCGAGCGTCAAGGACGACGAGCTCTACGAGCGCCTCCGCGAGGAAGGGAACAGCAAGGAGAAGGCGGCCCGGATCGCGAACGCCGCGGCCGACTCCTCCCGCACGCGAGTGGGCAAGAAGGGCGGGAAGCGGCCGCAGTACGAGGACTGGACCGTCGACGAGCTCCGCGATCGCGCGCGGGAGCTCGACGTCGAGGGCCGCTCCCGGATGAACAAGGACGAGCTCGTCGACGCGCTGCGCAACCAGTAGCCCTCTCCAGCAGCCCCTCCCGCAGCCGCCGCCAGCAGCCGGTCGGCGGCGCGGCGACGGGCGCTACCGCGTGTTGACCAGGACGTCGTCCCGGTCGTTGGTGTCGCCCGGCACCAGGTTGGAGGCCGCCGACGAGAAGGCCACCGACGAGCCGTCTGCGCTCAGCGCCGGCCGGACCGACTCGTCGTTGCCCTGCGCGCCGCTCGTGGCCACCGACACGCGCCGGGTCGTCCCCGACTGCCGGTCGCGGACGAACACGTCGGCCGTCCCGTTGGTGTCGTCGGCCACGAGGTCCGCGTCCTCCGAGGAGAAGGCCACGTAGCGGCCGTCCGCGCTCAGCGCGGGCGCGTCGTTGCCGCCCGAGAGCGCGCTGCCCGGGCCGCCGAGACCGACGGACATGCGCCGCGTCTCGGTCGAGACCCGATCCCAGACGAAGACGTCCTGGGTGCCGTTCGCGTCGCCCGGCACGAGGTTCGTCGCGGACGAGCGGTACGCCACGTGGCGGCCGTTCGCGCTGAGCGCCGGCCGGAGCGACTCGTCGTCGCCCTGGCTGCCGTCCGAGGCGACCGACGCGCGCTGCGTCGTCCCGGCCACCCGGTCCCAGACGAAGACGTCCCACGTGCCGTTGGTGTCGCCGGCGACCAGGTCGGGCCGCAGCGAGCCGTAGGCCACGAAGCGGCCGTCGCCGCTGACGGCGGGCCACAGGGAGGGCTCGGGGCGCGCCGCGTCGTCGTCGGAGCCGACGGAGACCCGCTGCGTCTCCTCGGTCTCGCGGTCCCAGACGAACACGTCGGAGGCGCCGTTGCCGTCGCCGGGCACCAGGTTGGACGCGTCCGAGGAGAAGACGACGTAGCGCCCGTCCGCACTCAGCTCGCCGGCGTACGAGCCCGCGTCACCCTGGGAACCGTCGGAGTCGACGGACGCGCGCACGGTCTCGCCGGTGGTCCGGTCCCACACGAAGACGTCGGGGACGCCGTTGGAGTCCAGGGGCACGAGGTTCGAGGCGGCCGAGGAGTAGACGACGTACCGCCCGTCCCGACTCATCGACGGCCGGTTGGACCGGGCGGCTCCCTGGGCGCCGTCGGAGGCGACCGACACGCGCCGGGTCGCGCCGGAGTCGCGGTCCCGCAGGAAGACGTCGGAGACCCCGTTGGTGTCGCCGGGCACCAGGTTGGTCGCGTCCGAGGAGAAGGCCACGTAACGCCCGTCGCCGCTCAGCGACCCGGCGACCGAGTAGTCGTCGCCCTGGGCCCCGGCCGAGCTCACGGAGGCGCGGCTGGTGTAGCCGGGGGCGTCGTCCGCCGGCGCCACGGCGAGGGGGAGGGTGGCCTCGGCGACGCCGCCGTCGCCGTCGGTGAAGGTGAACGTGACCTCCTGGTCACCCTCGTCGTCGTCACCCGGAGTGCCGGTGAGCGCGCCCGAGGCCCCGTCCAGCGAGAGCCACGGAGGCGGGGCGAAGCCGAGCGTCCAGGTGCCCGGGCGCCCGTCGACGGTCTCGAGCTGCGCGGCGTAGGGCTCGCCGACCTGGGCGTCCGGCAAGGTCGCGGTGGTGATCTCGGGGTCCCCCGGGGCCGCCGTGACCTCGAGGGTCTCGGGGGGCGTCCGGCGGGCGGAGGCGCCGCGCCAGCGCGCCGCGACGGCGCGGTAGATGAAGCTCCCCGCCTCGTCGGCGTCGAGGCTCAGCGCGGCGATGCCGGCGGCGTCCTCGGTCGCCTCACCCGCTGCGACCCACCCGGACCCGGTCCAGCGCTGCAGCGTCACGCCGCGGCCCCGGCGCGCCGGGGAGAAGCCCGCCCGCACGTCCACGGAGTCGCCCTGGCTCACCCCGGACGGCAGGTCCAGCGCCCCGGACTGGCCGGCCAGGCGCACCCAGCGGGCGCGGCCGACGTACTTGCGGAGCCAGCGGCCGTGGCGCCGGGTGCCGGGGGCGAGGACCCGGATGCCGCTGTTGCGGGGCAGCCCGACCCGGACGCGAACGCCGCCGTACCTGCGCGACGTCGTGCGCGCGATGCGCACCCAGCGGCGTCCCACCTTGCGCTGCACCAGGACGGGCCGCCACGCGCGAGGCACCCGGGAGGACACGACGATGCGCTCGCGGGCCATCGGGTGCCGGGGCCAGACGACGATCCGCCCGCGCGCGGGATAGGACGGCGCCGCGGCGGGCGCTGCGGCCGCGGCGGGCGCTGCGGCGGTGGCGGTGGCGGACGCGCCCACGGCGGGCAGGGCGGTCAGCCCCGCGACGAGCAGCACGACGACACCGACCACAGACACACGACGCATCGAGCGCCCCCTCCTCGAGCACGGCGTGGCACGGCAGGCCCCTGCCCACGCGTTGCTGAGAGCACAGCGTAAGGAGGGCGACCGGCATCGCACGAGCGATTCCCGGCGGCTTACCCCACGTGAGGTACGCGCTCAGTCCTGCACGGCTGCCCCGCGCTCGAGCAGGCCGTCCACGTCGGCGACCCCCCAGGCGGCGAGGGCCTCCCGGGTGTCGGCCCCGGCGGTCGGCGGCGGCGGCGTGCCCAGCGAGGACGCCGTGCGCGAGAAGCGGGGGGCGGGCGCCGGCTGCACGTCGCCCGCGTGCTCGACGAAGGTTCCGCGGGCGGCGAGGTGCGGGTGCTCGGCCGCCCGCGAGACCGGGATGACCCCGGCGACGCAGGCATCGGTCCCCTCGAAGACCTCGACCCACTCCGCCTGGGTGCGCGAGGCGAAGGCCTCGCCCAGGAGCCGGCGCAGCTCGGGCCAGGTCGCGGGGTTGTTGCGGTCGGGGGCGATGTCCTCGATCCCGAGCAGGCGCAGGAGCTCGGCGTAGAACTGCGGCTCGAGCGCCCCGACCGCCATGTGCTCGCCGTCCGACGTCTCGTAGACGTCGTAGAAGGGCGCCCCGCCGTCGAGCAGGTTCGAGGACCGCCGCTCCTGGAAGCCCCCGCCCGCGAGGAAGGCCGAGGTCATCGTGTTCAGGTGCGCCGTCCCGTCAACGATCGCGGCGTCGACGACCTGGCCCCGTCCGGCGGCCCGGGCCTCCACCAGCGCGGCGAGCACCCCGACGACGAGGTACATCGAGCCGCCGCCGAAGTCGCCCACCAGGTTGGCCGGGAAGTGCGGGCGCCCGCGGTCCTGGCCCATCCCGTGCAGCGCCCCGGCGACCGCGATGTAGTTCATGTCGTGCCCGGCGGCCGCCGCGAGCGGGCCGTCCTGCCCCCAGCCGGTCATCCGGGCGAAGACGAGCGCCGGGTTGCGCTCGTGGCAGGGCTCCGGGCCCAGCCCGAGCCGCTCCATCACGCCGGGGCGCAGGCCCTCGACGAGCACGTCGGCACCCTCGACGAGGTCGAGCACGGTGCGGATCGCCTCGGGGTCCTTGAGGTCCAGCGCCACGCTCGGGCGCCCGCGGTTGAGCAGGTCGTGCGGGCCGCCGGCGAGCAGGTTGCCGCCCGGCCGGTCCACCCGGATCACGTCGGCCCCCAGATCGGCCAGCGTCATGCAGGCGTGCGGCGCGGGGCCGATCCCCGCGATCTCGACCACGCGCACGCCGCGCAGCGGCCCCGTCCCCTGTCCCAGCTCGATGCTCATGCGGCGCATCATGGCAGCCGACCCGCGGGCCGGCGCTTGCAACTCGTTGCATAGGTCGGGCACCATCGGGGCATGGCCCTCGAGCACGCGCTCCTCGTCTCGCTGACGGAGCGCCGCGGGTCCGGGCTCGAGCTGTCGCACCGCTTCGACCGGTCGATCGGCTTCTTCTGGCAGGCCACGCACCAGCAGATCTACCGGACGCTGGGCCGCATGGTCACCGACGGCTGGCTGACCGTGGAGACGGTCGGGCAGGCCGGCCGCCCGGACAAGAAGGTCTACGACGTGACCCCCGCCGGCGCGGCCGCGCTCGCCGCCTGGCTCGCCGAGCCCGCCCCGGCGGAGTCGATGCGCAGCGACTTCACCGTGCGCCTGCGCGGGGCGTCGTACGGCGACCGGGCGGCGCTCGTCGAGGAGGTCCGCCGCCATCGCGCCGAGCACGCGACCCGGCTGCGGGCCTATCGCGACATGGCGGCGCGCGACTACCCGGACCCCGGCGCGCTCTCCGGCGCCGCCCTCGACCGCTACCTCGTGCTGCGCGGGGGCGTGCGGCTCGAGGAGTTCTGGGTGGCGTGGCTCGGCGAGTGGCTCGAGGCCCGCGACCCGACCACCCACGAGCCCGACCTGCAGCCCGACCTGCAGCCCGACCCGCACCCCGACCTGCAGCCCGACCCGCACCCCGCACCGGAAGGCGCCCGATGAGCCAGCAGCCCTACCCGCACCTGACCGAGCCGATCACCCTGGGTGACCTCACCCTGCGCAACCGCACGGTGATGGGCTCGATGCACACCGGGCTGGAGGACCACTCCTGGCAGCTGCCCAGGCTGGCGGCCTACCTGGCCGAGCGCGCCCGCGGCGGCGCCGGGCTGATCATCACCGGCGGCTTCGCGCCCAACCGGCGCGGCTGGCTCAAGCCCTTCGCCGGCGAGATGCGGACCCGGATGGACGCCGCGCGGCACGAGCAGGTCACCGACGCCGTGCACGCGGAGGGCGGGGCCGTCGCGCTGCAGGTGCTGCACGCGGGCCGCTACGCCTACCACCCCTTCAGCCACGCGGCGTCGGGGCGCAAGAGCCCCATCACGCCGTTCGGCACGCGCGCCATGAGCAGCCGCGAGGCGGACCAGACGGCCAGCGACTTCGCGAGCTCCGCACAGCTGGCCCAGAAGGCCGGCTACGACGCCGTCGAGATCATGGGGTCCGAGGGCTACCTGCTCAACCAGTTCCTCGCGGCGCGCACCAACGACCGCACCGACGCCTGGGGCGGCAGCCCCGAGAAGCGGATGCGCTTCCCCACCGAGGTGGCCCGCCGCACCCGCGAGGCGGTCGGCGAGGGCTTCCCGATCGTCTACCGGATCTCCCTGCTCGACCTCGTCGAGGGCGGCCAGACGTGGGAGGAGACCGTCGAGCTCGCCCACCGGCTCGAGGAGGCCGGCGTCACCGTCTTCAACACCGGCATCGGGTGGCACGAGGCCCGGGTCCCCACGATCATCACGCAGGTCCCCCGCGCCGCCTGGGTCGAGCACACCGCCCGCCTGCGCGAGGCCGTCAGCGTGCCGGTCTGCGCCTCGAACCGGATCAACACCCCCGACGACGCCGAGCGGATCCTCGCGGACGGCCAGGCCGACCTCGTCTCGATGGCGCGCCCGTGGCTGGCCGACCCCGAGTTCCTGGCCAAGGCAGCCGCCGGCCGCGCCGACGAGATCAACACCTGCATCGCCTGCAACCAGGCCTGCCTCGACCACACCTTCACCAACACGCGGGCCTCCTGCCTGGTCAACCCACGCGCCTGTCACGAGACCGAGCTGGTGCTGCGGCCGACGCGGACCAGGCGCCAGGTCGCCGTCGTGGGCGCCGGGCCCGCCGGCCTCGCCGCGGCGGTGAGCGCCGCGGAGCGGGGGCACGTCGTCACGCTGTACGAGAAGAACCCCGAGATCGGCGGCCAGTTCCGACTGGCCATGGCCGTCCCGGGCAAGGAGGACTTCGCCGACACCCTGCGCTACTACGCGCGCCGCCTCGAGGTGCTCGGGGTCGACGTCCGCACCGGCATCGAGGCCGGCGCGGCCGAGCTGGCAGCCTACGAGGACGTCGTGGTGGCCACCGGGGTCGAGCCGCGCCGGATCGACACCGCCGGGGCCGACCACCCCACCGTCGTCTCCTACGCCGACGCCCTGCGCGGCGCACCCGTCGGCCGCCGCGTCGCCGTCGTCGGCGCCGGCGGGATCGGCGTCGACGTCAGCCACTTCCTGGCCCACGACCCCGACGACGGCACGCCCGAGCACCTCGAGGACTGGAAGGCCCACTGGGGCGTCGGCGACCCGTCGGTGCACCGCGGCGGCCTGACCGAGCCCAAGCCGCGCACGTCGCCGCGCGAGGTGTTCCTGCTCCAGCGCAAGACGACCCCGATCGGCAAGGGCCTGGGCAAGACCTCGGGCTGGGCGCACCGCGCGGTGCTCAAGCAGTCGGGCGTGCAGAAGATCCCGGGCGTCACCTACGAGCGCATCGACGACCAGGGGCTGCACATCTCGGTGGACGGCGAGCCGCGCCTGCTCGACGTCGACACCGTCGTGGTCTGCGCCGGCCAGATCTCGGAGCGCGCGCTCTACGACGACCTCCGCGCGCGGGTCCGCGAGCCGGGCGGCCAGCGGGTGCACCTGATCGGCGGCGCCGACGTCGCGGCCGAGCTCGACGCCAAGCGCGCCATCAAGCAGGGCACCGAGGTCGCCGCCGCGATCTGACGCGACCCGGCCGGCGACCCGGCCGGCGACCGGAGGTCAGTAGCGTGGCGAGCATGCTGCGAGACCTGAGCGACGAGGAGGCGCGGGCGGCCCTGCCGCTCAAGTGGGGCACCGTGCCGGAGGGGACGATCCCCTCCTGGGTCGCGGAGATGGACTTCGCCCTCGCCCCGGCCGTGCGCGAGGCGACCGAGGAGGCGCTGCGCCGGGGCGTCACCGGCTACCCGCCCTTCGGCGACGGCGGGCTCGGCGGGGCCTTCGCGGGCTTCGCCGCCCGCCACTGGGGCTGGAGCGTCCCGGCCGACGCGACGATCGTCACCCCCGGGGTCGTCCCGGGGCTGCGGCTGGCCCTCGAGGTGCTCGCGCCGCCGGGCCCCGTCGTGGTGCCGCTGCCGTGCTACCCGCCCTTCCGCGACGTCGTGGCGCTCGCCGGCCGCGAGGCGATCCACGTCGAGACCGACCCCGACGCCGATGACGCCGCGCTCGACCTCGAGCAGGTCGAGCGCGCCTTCGCGGCCGGCGCCCGGGCGCTGCTGCTGTGCCATCCGCACAACCCGCTCGGCCGGGTCGCGCCGCGCGCCGAGCTGGAGGCGCTGGCGGACCTCGCCGCGCGGTACGGCGCCCGGGTGCTGAGCGACGAGATCCACGCGCCGCTGGTCCTCCCGGCGGGCCCGGGAGGGCCCGACGAGGCGACGCCGTTCACCCCCTACCTCGCCGTCGACCCCACCGGGATCCTGGTCACGAGCCACAGCAAGTCCTTCAACACCCCCGGCCTCCCGGCCGGGCAGGTCGTGGTGCTCGACGAGGCGGACCGCAAGGCGCTGCGCTCCGTGCCGATGCCGCAGAACCACGGCTACACCCCGCTCGGCGAGGCCGCCGGCGTCGCCGCCTGGACCGACAGCGACGCCTGGCTGGCCGCGCTCGTGGATCGGCTGACGCACAACCGGGCCCTGCTCGCCGAGCGCCTCGCGGCGGAGCTTCCGCTCGCGCGGCGGCGGCCGCTCGAGGCGACGTACCTCGCCTGGCTCGACCTGCGCGCCCACGGCCACGAGGACCCGGCGGCCCTCGCCCGGCGGCACGGGGTGCGGTTCGCCGGAGGGCACTCCTACCACCCCGGGCTGCCGGGCCACCTGCGGCTCAACCTCGCGACCAGCCCCGAGCGGGTGGCCGAGGCCGTGCGCCGCCTCGCCGCGGCGATGGCCTGAGTCAGGTCCTCGGGCCCGCCGGCGGCACCGGCCCGCCTGCCGCCGCCGGTCCCTGGCCCGGCGGCGGCGCCAGCGGCCGCTCGGCGCGGGGAAGCCAGACGTGCGTCACGAAGTCGATCACGTGCTGGCCCTGGGGCGCCTCGATGCGGTGGATCCCCTCCTGCTCGGCCCACCGCCCCTGCTGCAGGGCGGTGAACAGCTCCCACTCGCGGCGCTTGCGGTCGGTCCGCGCCGACTCGGCGAAGGACTCCGGCGCGGTCCAGTGCGCGAACTCGTCGGAGTCGAGGTGCTTGAGCTCCAGGCAGGTGCCCTCGGGCAGCGTGACGAGCCGGGCGCCCTCGGCGTGCGCGCGCATCTCCCACTCGAAGGCCTTCACGTGCGGGTAGTCCGGCGTCATCGGGTAGCCGTACGGCTCGATGTTGCGCAGGCCGAGGTCGAGATAGGCGACGCGGTCGGACTCGATGTAGAGGCTGTGCCGGTGCAGCCGCAGGACCACGTCCTGGCCCGGCAGCTGCCACGCGAGGTCGCCGAGCAGCTTCTCGCCGTCCTCGGTGAGCACCATGTCGCCGTCCCACTTCAGCGAGTAGGTCGTGCCCACGTGGGCGAAGGACCAGTTGTAGAAGTAGACGAGGCTGTGGATCGACTCGGCCGGCGTGTACAGGTGCTCCGGACCGCAGCGGCTCACGTCGAAGGGGTACGCCGTGACGGTCAGCCGCTCCGCGAGGCCGTGCGACCGCGCCACCTCGCGCGCCACGTCGGGCGTGCCGTCGGTGGACTGGTTGTCCACGAGCACCATGGCCTCGCAGGCGCGCAGCAGCGGCGGCAGCACCCAGGGGAGGTTGTGCGCCTCGTCCTTGACGCGGAGGACCGCGGTCGTCCCAGGGTGCTGGCCCTCCGGCCGGTTCCACGGCCACGTGACGTCGTAGTCGTGGTGGCCCTCGAGGTTCGCCAGGTCGGCCGGGCTCCCGGACCGGGCGGCGGCGGGGGCGGACATGCTCAGCGCTCCCGCCCCATGGCCTTCCGGAGGCGCTTGCGCGCGCCGTCGGGCACCATCGCCCGGACGCCGTGCGGCAGGCGGTCGGCCCCGCGCGGCGGCCCCGCGGGCCCCGCCGGCTCGGGCGCCGCGACCGAGCGCGCGCCCTCGGCCCGCGCGGCCAGGGCGGTGGAGTGCGCCAGCGCCTCTGCCTCCCCGTAGAGCTCCCCGTAGGCGATCCGCAGCTGGTCGAGGCGCTCGTGGGTCGCGGGCACGTCGCCGTCGCGGGCGGACATCGAGCTGAGCGCCTCCCACGTCTCCTCCGCGATCTCCCGCAGCGACGCCGGGACCGACAGGTCGGCCCAGGTCAGCTGGACCCGGCGCAGGGTCGGGTCGACGAAGCCGTGCACCTCCCGGATCTGCACCGGGTTGGCGGTCTGCACGGCCTTCAGCTCGAGCTTCTCCCCCAGCTCGAAGACCGGGATCGTCCAGTCGTCCAGCAGGTCGTGGTAGTGCACGAAGGCCCGCTGCGAGCCGCGCGTGGCCCGCTCGGTGCCGAGCATCATGTTCACCCAGGCGGCCGTGCGGTTGAGCTCGCCGGCGCGCGCCGCGTAGTACTTCTGCTTGCTCCCGACGACCTCGGTGACCGGCCGGAGCATCGTCACGTAGGACGGCACCGCGCCGGTGCCCAGCGCGGCCGAGCGCCACAGGCCGATGAACCAGGCCAGGCGCGGGTCCTTCACGACCAGCTCCGGGCCGCCCTCGACGAGCTGCTCCTCGAGCCAGGTGTGCACCCGGTTGCGCAGCCGCTCGCGGGTCGCCAGCTTGCCGGCCTCGAACCACGCCTGCGGGCGCGCGTCACCGTTCTGCACGTTGACGCGGCCGAGCAGCTCGTGGTGCAGGTCGACGACCCAGCGCGGCTCGCCGAAGCCCCGGGGGTTCGTGTCGTCGGCCGCGACCTCGGGCTGCGGGACGTGCATGCCGAGGGTCTGCAGGATGCCGGACATCGTGCTGGTGCCGCTGCGGCCGGAGCCCACGACGAAGACGACGCGGCGGGCGTCGGCCCCGGGCTCGTCGGCGGCCGGACCGGCAGGGGTGGTCGACATGTGGGTCAGCCTACGAGACGGGGGACCCGCCGGGGCCCCTGGTCGACCGCCCGCGCCGGCTCAGGCGAGCACGGTCAGGGCACCGGGCAGCACCTCGGCGACGGCCGGCTCCGCGTCCGCCCGCGGCAGGGTGCCCAGCGGCTCCCCGTCTCCGCCGACGGGGACCCCGGCGGCCCGCCTGCCGCGCAGTCCCGCCCCCGGCTCGGCGCTCAGCTCGACGCGGGCGCCGCGCACGACGGTCACCTCGTCGCGCCGCACGTGGCTGCCGTCGTAGATCGTCGGCAGGGCGCTGATCAGCGCCCGTTTCGAGGCGGCGCCGATCACGACCACGTCGAGCAGGCCGTCCCCGAGGTCCGCGTCCGGCGCCACGTGCATGCCCTTGCCGTACCACCCGGAGTTCGCGACCACGACCGTGGCGGCCTCGACCTCGCGGACGTCGCCGTCGACGCAGACGCGGTAGCGCGCGGGCCGGTAGGAGGCGAGCGCACGCACGGCGGCCAGGGGGTACTGCGCCTGGCGCGGCACCAGGCGGGCGGCGTCGACGATCGCCGCGGCGCGGGCGTCGACGCCGGCATACACGGAGCCCGCCACCCGGCGCTCCTCGCCCCCGGGCGGGGTCCACCCGACCAGGTCGACCCGGCGCGGCTCCGCCTCGAGCAGCACGCGCGCCTGACCGTGGGCGTCCGCGGGCAGTCCCAGGGCGCGGGCGAAGTCGTTGCCCCGCCCGGCCGGGAGCAGCCCCAGCGTCCCGCCGCGCAGCGACACCTCGCCGGCCAGGGAGGAGAGCATCCCGTCGCCGCCGACGGCGACGACCACGTCGCCCCGGTCCACGGCCTCGTGCACGAGGGCCAGCGCCGCCAGGGGGCCGGGCGAGTAGGCGACCTCGACCCGGGCGCCCTCGTCGCGCAGCAGCCGCGCGACCGGGACGACGGCCTCGGGGGCCGCGCCACCGCCGGAGGCGGGGTTGACCAGGAAGGTGAAGGCGCGGGTCACGGGATCAGCACCCCCGGGTTCAGCACGCCGGTCGGGTCGAGGCCGGCCTTGGTCGCCCGGAGCAGCTCCACGCCGACCGGCCCGATCTCCCGGGCCAGCCAGGGCTTGTGGTCGGTGCCGACGGCGTGGTGGTGCGTGATGGTGCCACCGGCGTCGAGGATCGCGTCACTGGCCGCGACCTTGGCCGCCCGCCAGCGGTCCAGTGGCTCCTCACCTCCCGGTCCCCGCTGGGGCGCCGCGACGGTGAAGTAGAGCGAGCAGCCGGTCTCGTAGACGTGCGAGACGTGGCAGAGCACCATCGCGCCGTCACCGAGCGACTCGGTGAGCGCGGCGCCGACGCGGGCGTGCAGCTCCTCCACCCCCGACCAGAAGGTCGCGGTCTCGAGCGTCTCCACCAGGACGCCGGCGTCGAGCAGGCTGTCGCGCAGGTACGGCGCGTCGAAGCGTCCCCGCGCCCACGACTCGCCGGCCGCGGTGCCCTCGCAGGACCCGCCCCGGGCCTCGAGCACGGCGGTGACGGCGGCGCGGCGCGCGGCGACCGCCTCCGGCGTGCCCTCGTGGCCGACGATCATCAGGCAGCCGGTCACGCCGCCCTCCGCCGCGGGACCGCCCACGGCGTCCGGGTCGGCGAGGTTGATCGCGGTCTCGGTCTCGTCGGAGAGCCGCAGCACCGTGGGCAGCAGGCCGGCCTGCGCCAGCGCGCGCATGGCGGCGACGCCGGCGGCGAGGTCCTCCCATCGCCAGCCCTCGTAGACCTTCTCGGTCGGCGCGGGCCGCACCCGCACCCGCACCGCGGTGATCACGCCGAGCGTCCCCTCCGAGCCGAGCAGCACCTGGCGCAGGTCGGGGCCGGCGGCGCTGGCCGGCGCGCTGCCCAGCTCGAGGCGGCCGCGCGGCGTGGCCGCGACCAGGCCGACGACCAGGGCGTCGAAGCGGCCGTAGCCGGCGCTCGACTGACCACTGGAACGGGTCGCCGCGAAGCCACCGATGCTGGCGTGCTCGAAGGACTGGGGGAAGTGCCCCAGCGTGAGGCCGTGCTCCGCGAGGAGGGCCTCGGCCTCCGGGCCGCGCAGGCCCGGCTCGAGGGTGGCCGTCATCGACACGGGGTCGACGTGCAGCAGCCGGCGCAGCCGCCCCAGGTCGAGGCTGACGACGCCGGCGTACCCCTCCCGGCGCGCCACGAGGCCCCCGGTCACGCAGGTGCCGCCCCCGAAGGGCACGAGCGCCACGTGCTCGGCGACGGCCCAGTCGACCAGGGCCTGCACCTCGTCGTGGTCGGCGGGGCGGACCACGACGTCGGGGGCGTCATCGAGGTCGCCGGCGCGCGCCCGCAGCAGGTCGGGCGTCGACTTGCCCCGGGTCCGGAGCCGCCGCGCCTCGTCGTCGGTGCGCACGTGCTCGGCGCCGAAGCGCTCGCGCAGGGCCGCGACGCGGGGCTCGTCCAGCCCGCCGGGGGGCGGGGCACCGACCTCGTCGAGGTCCACCGCAGGGGTGTCCCGCCGGCCGAAGGCCAGCTCGACGAGGCCGGCCGCGGAGTCGGGCAGGGCGCTCGCGCGGGCGGGGTCGCCCCAACGCTGGGGGTGCATCTCGGGGGGCGGGGTCCGGGTCGTCATGTGTTACAGTGTGACATATGACGTCACTTCGTCACAACGGCGCTCCCGCGGGCGGGACGGACACCTATCTCGACGCCGCCCGCGCCTGCATCCTCGACGTCGGTTGGCGGCGCACCACCCTGACCGAGGTCGCCCGCCGGGCGGGCGTCTCGCGCATGACGATCTATCGCTCCTACCGAGACATGGGCTCGCTCCTCGCCGACCTGATGACCAGGGAGTGGGGCGTGGTCGTGGGCGCGGCGACGAGGTCGCGGCCCGACGCCGGGGGCCCCGTTTCGCGCCTGGTCGGCGCGATCGCCGCGACGGTCGACGCGCTGCGCCGCAACGAGCTCTTCGTGCGGATCGTCGAGCTCGACCCCGAGCTTCTGCTGCCCTATCTGCTGGAGCGTCGGGGGCGCAGCCAGGACCAGGTGCTCGCCCTGGTCGAGCGGGAGCTGCGCGCCGGCCAGGAGACGGGGGCCGTGCGCGACGGCCACGCCCCCACCATGGCTCGCGCGCTGCTGCTGGCGGTGCACGGCTTCGTGCTCTCCACGCACACGATGGTCGATGCCGCGGTCTCGGAGCAGGACCTCCTCGCGGAGCTCCGGCTCCTCGTCGAGCGGCTGGTGCAGCCGTGACGCGCGACGGGTCGGCCGCCCCCGGCGCGGTGCACGTCGGCCTCGGGGGAGCCCCCGAGTCGGTCGACCTCGTCGTCGTAGGCCTCGGCGTCACGGGCGCGGGCGTGGCTCTCGACGCGGCGACCCGGGGCCTCTCCGTGCTGGCCGTGGACGCCCACGACCTCGCCTTCGGCACCTCGCGCTGGTCCTCGAAGCTGGTGCACGGGGGGTTGCGCTACCTCGCGCACGGGCAGCTCGGCGTCGCCCACGAGAGCGCCGTGGAGCGCGGGGTCCTGATGGAGAGCACGGCCCCGCACCTCACCCGGGCGATGCCGATGCTGCTGCCGCTCGCCTCGGGCTTCTCCGGTCCGCGCGCCGGCTTCATCCGCGCCGGGCTGCACGCCGGCGACCTGCTCCGGGTCACCGCCGGGACACCACCCGACCTGCTCCCCCGGACGCGCCGGATCCCGGCCGCCGAGGCGCTCCGCCTGGCGCCCGGGCTGCGCCGGGCGGGGCTGCGCGGCGGCCTGCTCTCCTGGGACGGCCAGCTCGAGGACGACGCCCGGCTCGTCATCGCCCTCGCCCGCACCGCCGCGGCGCGCGGCGCCGCCATCCACACCCGCACCCGCGCCGTGGCCGCCAGCGGAACCTCGGTGCGGCTGCGCGACGGGCTGGACGGCGCCGAGCGCACGGTGCGCGCCGGCGCCGTGGTCAACGCCGCCGGCGTCTGGGCGGGGGAGGTCGACCCGGGGGTCCGGCTCCGGCCCAGCCGCGGCACGCACCTCGTGCTGCGTGCGGCCACCCTGCCCGGCCTCGCCGCCACGGTCACCGCCCCGGTGCCCGGCTCGGCCAGTCGGTTCGTCCTGGTGATCCCCCAGCCCGACGGCACGGTCTACGTCGGTCTCACCGACGAGCCGGTCGACGGCCCGGTGCCCGACGTCCCCGAGCCCACCGAACCGGAGATCGGCTTCCTGCTGGACGTCGTCGCGGCGGCCTTCGAGCGGCCCCTGGGCCGCGCGCAGGTCGTCGGCGCCTACGCCGGTCTCCGGCCGCTGCTCGAGAGCGCGCCGGGGGCCACGGCGGACCTCTCCCGTCGGCACGCCGTCGTCACCGGCGACGACGGCGTGGTCACGGTCGTGGGCGGAAAGCTCACCACCTACCGCCGGATGGCCGAGGACGCCGTCGACGCCGCGCTGGCCCACGCCGGGCCGAGCCTCGCGGGCCGCGCGGGACCCTGTGCGACGACCCGGACTCCCCTGCTCGGCGCCGCCCCCCGGGCGCACCTGGCCGCGCTCGAGCTGCCGCCGCGGCTGGTGCGCCGCTACGGCACCGAGGCCGCGCTCGTGCTCGACACGGCCCGCCGGGCCAGCGGCCTCGACGACACCGAGCTGCTCGCCCCGGTGGCCGACGGGGTGCCGGTCACCCTGGCGGAGCTCGTCTTCGGCGCGACCCACGAGGGGGCGCACGACGTCGGCGACCTGCTCGACCGCCGCACGCGGATCGGTCTGGTGCCGGCCGACCGCGCCCGCGCCGTGCCGTCCGCCGAGCGCGCCCTCTCCCTGGCCGCCGGCCTGGGTTGAGCTCCGGCCGACTGGGTGACCGGGGCCGACCCCCTCAGGCCTCGGGAAGCGAGACGACGAAGCGCGCGCCCTCCCCCGCGACCCCCTCGTAGCGCACCGCGCCGCCGTTCACCTCGACCAGGCTGCGCACCAGGTGCAGCCCCAGCCCGGTGCTGGACCGGTCGCCGTTGGCGCGCCGAGACCCCCGCGAGAACCGGCCGAAGAGATCGGGCACGAAGTCGTCGGGCACCCCCGGGCCGTGGTCCGCCACGCACAGCTCCACCATCCCGTCGACGACCCCGACGGACACCTCGAAGGGCGGGCGCCCGTACTTCGTGGCGTTCACCAGCAGGTTGGTCAGGGCCTGGCGCACGTGGAAGAGGTCGGCGCGCACCCAGGTGCCCTCGGCCCCGGAGATCGTCGTCTCCACCCCGACCTCCTCGACGACCGTCTCCAGCAGCTCCGAGAGGCGGACCCGCTCGGGTCGGGCCACCAGCGTGCCCGCGTCGACGCTCGCGACCGCCAGGATGTCGTCGAGGAGCCGCCGCATGCGGGCCCCGCCGCGGCTGGCCCGCTCCACGCAGGCACGCAGCGTGCCCATCACCGCTTCCCCGTCCATGTCGTCGGCACGGAGCACCTGGGTCGCCTCGTCGAGGAACCCGAGGACGACCGTCAACGGCTGTCGCACGTCGTGGCCCAGCATGGCCATCGTGTCCGACAGACGCTGGTTGTGCGACTCCACCTCTTCCTGCAGCCGGCGCTGCTCGGTGACGTCGAGGACGGTCCCCCAGGTGCGCAGCAGCCGGCCGTCGGGGGCGAGCTCGGTCCGGGCGCGGCTGTGCACGTGCCGCACCTCGCCGTCCGGCCGGAGGACGCGGTGCACGGCCTCCCAGCCCTCGCCCCGCGCGATCGCCGCCAGGTGCCGCTCCGCCAGCCAGGACCGGTCGTCGGGGTGGATCGCGGCCACGCCGGCATCGACCGTGGCGGACCAGGTGTGGGGGTCACCGCCGATGATGCGCTTCGCCTGCTCCGAGAGCGTGAACCCCAGGTCGCGCTCCCAGGCCCAGCTGCCCACGCCCGCGAGCGTCTGGGCGTCGGCCAGGTCCAGCTGCGCCCGCACCCGCTGCGTGACGTCCATCGCCTGGACGAAGACGCCACAGACGACGCCGTCCTCGCTCCGGTCCGGCACGTAGGTGATCTCGAAGTGTCGCTGGCGCCCGGCGCCGTCCCGCACGCTGCTCTCGTAGACCTGCTCGCGTCCCGCCAGCGCGGCCTCGAGGAACGGCAGGTTCTTCTCGTAGAGCCGGCCCCCCAGCACCTCGCGGACGTGCCGCCCGACGACCTGGTCGGGCCGGAGGCCGAACCACTCCAGGTGACCGGCACTGGCCATCCGGCAGATGCCGTCCCTGTCCCACGACGCAATGAGGCCCGGCAGCCGCGCGGAGCGCTCCGCTCCGCCGGCCTCCCCTCCGGCGTGCCTCTGCTCCTTCCCGCCTGTCGCCCCTGATGCTGCTCCGGCGCCGGAGCCCCCTCCCGCGGTCGTCCCGGCCGTGGCGCTCTCGCTCGTCGTTCCGACCTGCGCGTGCAGCTTCGTCACCGTTCCTCCCCTCGCCCGAGCGCGGTCCCCCGCGCAGGGCGTGGTGCCCCGAGGCATGCCCCGAACGCCACGGGTCCCTCGGCGCCGCCCTGCGGCGGCGCGCCCCGCGTCGCTCCTGAACGAGCCGCCCCTCAGACTCCGCCCCCGCGGATCGCGACCCAGAACGATTCTCCCCGGGGACCGCCCGGATTACACGGTCCCGGGTCGAGTCGGGACCAATGGCCCAGACCACCCCCGGAGGCCACAGGCGGACGCGGGTGGTCCACCCCGGCTGCGCCCGGGCCCCGCGCCGGTCACAGCCAGGAGACGTGCCGGCCGTGGCCGTGGGCCCACGCGACGGCCCGGCCGTCCAGGCCGAGCACGAACTCGTGGCGGTCGACGCCCATGGCCGGCCCGGTCTCCGTCACCTCGGGCAGGACCCGTGGTCCCTCGCTGCTCACCCAGCGGCAGACGCCGCGCGAGACGAGATCGCCCAGGCGCGTCACGAGCGCCCGCCGCTGGTCCTCCTCGAGGTACGCCGCCACCGCGCTGTGCATCACCACGACCTCGCCGTGCCGGGCGGCGGTGGCCACGGTGGAGTCGAGCTCGTCGAGCAGGTCGCCCGCGACGAGCACGGGCGGCTCGTGGCGCGCCACGGCGATCGCGCCGGCCAACCGGGCGCGCCGGTCGTCGTGCTCCGGCCAGACCAGCGTGGCGAGCCACCCCATCTGGTCGTCGTCGCCCACGTCGAGCGGGTTCAGGTCGATGCCGCCGCGCCACGCCACGGTCGGCAGCGATGCGGGCAGGGGCACCGGTCCGGTGGTCTCGCACGCGAGCACCGGAGCGGCCGGCCAGTCCCCGACGCCCCCCGGCCCCGAGGTCGGGCCGGGGTCCAGCGACCCCTCCACCTCCCCGCTCCACCGGTAGGCCATCCGGTCGGGGTAGAGGTTGAGGCCCGCGCTGGCCCCCAGGTCGACCAGCGCGAGCGGCCGGTCGGTGCGGGCCGCGATCCCGGCCAGCAGGGGCACGAGGGTCGCGAGGCGACCGACCTCGTTGGTCTGGGTCGACCGACCCAGGATGGTCCTGCGGATCGTGCCGTCGTCCTCGAGCAGGGCGGCGCGGAGGCCGGCGTACGGCCCCGGGGCGGGCACGCCGTGCCAGCGCGCCGCCGCGAAGACGAGACTGGGTTGCCGCTTGCTCGCCGGGAGCGCGTCCAGCCACGCCAGGACGTCCGCGTCCTCCGCGACCGCCCGCGCCCAGGCCTCGAAGCAGGGCGAGTCGCCCGCGGCGGACGCGGCGAAGTCCCGGTAGACCCCCGGGGCCGGGGCGTGGATCAGCACCGGATCAGCACCGGATCAGCACCGGATCAGCACGGGATCACCCCGGGGGTCAGCACCGTTTTTCACTCGCGCCACTGGCGCTCGAACGGCAACCGCCAGGCGCTCGGAGCGATCAGCTGGTGGATCTGGTTGGGGCCCCAGGAGCCGGGCGCGTACGGGCGGACGGGCGGGGGGTTGTCCAGCAACGGCTGCGAGATCTCCCAGAGCCGCTCGACGCCCTGCGCCGTGGTGAACAGGGTGTGGTTGCCCTTGACCGCCTCGAGGATCAGGCGCTCGTAGGCCTCGAGCCCCGACCCGGCCCAGTTCGTGTCGTCGACCGAGAACTGCATCGACTGCTTGTCCAACCGGAACCCGGGGCCCGGCCGCTTGCCGTAGAAGGACAGCGAGATGCGCGACTTGTCCGCCAGGTCGAAGGTGAGGTGGTCCGGCCCGTGCTGCCCGATCCCCGACCCGTCGGGGAACATCGACTGCGGGGGCTCCTTGAACGCCACGGAGATGATCCGCTGCCCCCGGGCCAGCTTCTTGCCCGTGCGCAGGAAGAAGGGCACGCCCGCCCAGCGCCAGTTGTCCACGAAGCACTTGAGGGCGATGAAGGTCTCGGTCTCCGACTCCGGGCTGACGCCCTCCTCCTGGAGGTAGCCCGTGTACTGGCCGCGGACCACGTCGTGCGGCTCGATCGGCAGCATCGAGCGGAAGACCTTGTTCTTCTCCTCGGTGATCGACACCGGCTCGAGCGCCGTGGGCGCCTCCATCGCGGTGAAGGCGAGGATCTGGCACAGGTGCGTCACCACCATGTCGCGGTAGGCCCCGGTGGCCTCGTAGAAGGACGCCCGCTGCGCGAGGCCGAGCGCCTCCGGGACGTCGATCTGCACGTGGTCGATCATGTTCCGGTGCCAGATCGGCTCGAAGAGCCCGTTGGCGAAGCGAAAGGCGAGGATGTTGAGCGCCGCCTCCTTGCCGAGGAAGTGGTCGATGCGGAAGACCTGCTCCTCGGCGAAGACCTCGTGCACGGCGGCGTTCAGCTTCTGCGCGCTCTCGAGGTCCGTGCCGAAGGGCTTCTCCATCACGACGCGGGCGCGCTCGACCAGGTCCGCCTCGGCGAGCGTGTGCAGCACCGCCAGGGCCGCCTTCGGCGGCACCGACAGGTAGTGCAGCCGCTGCTGCGGCTCGGTGCACTCGGCCTCGGCCTCGTCGACCGCGCGGCGCAGCGACTCCGCCGTGCCGCCCGGCGCCCAGTGCAGGCGCTTGGCGAAGTCGTCCCACTGCTCGTCGGTGACCTCGTCACCGAACTCGATGATCGCCTGGCGCACGAACTCGATGAAGGAGTCGCGGTCGTGCTCCTCCAGCGAGGTCCCGATGACGCGCGCATCAGGCAGCAGACCCGAGCGGAGCAGGTGCAGCACACCGGGCAGCAGCTTGCGCCGCGAGAGGTCTCCCGTCGCGCCGAACAGCACGATGGTCGTCGGGGGGCCGGGGGTTCCCTCGCGGCGCCGCTCGGAGCTGGCCATCATCATGCGCCCAGCCTGCCACGAGCCGGGGCGGCGGCGTGCCCGCCGGCTCAGGCGCCGGGGAGCTGCACGTAGGTGGTCTCGAGGTACTCCTCGATGCCCTCGAAGCCGCCCTCGCGGCCGAAGCCGCTCGCCTTCACGCCGCCGAAGGGCGCCGCCGGATTCGAGACCAGCCCCGAGTTCACGCCCACCATCCCGTGCTCCAGCCGCTCCGAGACCCGGATCGCCCGCGAGAGGTCCCGCGTGTAGAGGTAGGACGACAGGCCGTGCTCCGTGTCGTTGGCGCGGGCGAGGGCCTCGTCCTCGTCGGTGAACGTGGTGATCGGGGCGACCGGTCCGAAGATCTCCGCGTGGTTGATCCGCGCATCGGCAGCCACCCCGGTCAGCACCGTCGGGCTGTAGAAGTAGCCGGGGCCCTCGCCGCGCTCACCGCCGCAGCGCAGCGTCGCGCCCGCCTCGACGGCCTCCTCGACGAGGCCGGCGACGTCGTCGACCGCGTCGGGGCCGATCAACGGGCCGACGTCCACCCCGTCGTCCTGGCCCCGGCCGACCACGAGCGCCGCCATCCGCTCGGTGAGCTTGTCGGCGAAGGCCTCCGCGACGTCGGCGTGCACGAGGAAGCGGTTGGCCGAGGTGCAGGCCTCGCCCATGTTGCGCATCTTGGCCAGCATCGCGCCGTCGACGGCGGCGTCCAGGTCGGCGTCGTCGAAGACGAGGAAGGGCGCGTTGCCGCCGAGCTCCATGCTCACGCGCTGCAGCCGCTCGGCGGCCTGCCGCACGAGGACGCGGCCGACCCCGGTCGAGCCGGTGAAGCTGACCTTGCGCAGCCGCTCGTCCTCCTGCAGGGCCTGGCTCACCTCGCCGGCCCGGGTGGTCGTGACGACGTTGAGGACACCCTCGGGCAGGCCTGCCTCCTCGAGGATCCGCGCCAGCGCCAGCGTCGTCAGGGGCGTCTGAGCGGCGGGCTTGAGCACCATCGTGCACCCGGCCGCGACGGCCGGGCCGATCTTGCGGGTCCCCATGGCGAGCGGGAAGTTCCACGGTGTGACCAGCAGGCAGGGGCCGACCGGCTTCTTCATGGTCAGCAGCCGCGTGCCGCCCGCGGGTGCGGGCAGCCACCGGCCCGCGATGCGCACGGCCTCCTCGGAGAACCAGCGGAAGAACTCGCCGCCGTAGCCGACCTCGCCCCGCGCCTCGGCCAGACTCTTGCCCATCTCGAGGCTCATCAGCATGGCCAGGTCGTCCGCGGCGGCGTGCACCCCGTCGAAGGCGCGCCGCAGGATCTCGCCCCGCTCGCGCGGCGGGGTGGCCCCCCAGTCGGGCTGCGCCGCGGCCGCGGCGTCCAGCGCCGCCCGGGCGTCGTCCACGCCCGCATCCGCGACGCGGGTCAGCTCGCTGCCGTCGGCCGGGTCGGTCACCGCGAAGGTGTCCCCCGACGCGGCGTCGCGCCAGGTGCCGCCGATCAGCAGCCGCGGGGTGAAGCGGGACCCGGTGCCGCGCAGGGGGTCGTGCTGGGAGTGCTGGGAGTGGTGCTGGGAGTCGCTCATGGGCGCCACCCTGCCACCGCGTCGCGCGCGTGACGGCCGTCCGGACGGGTGGCCGCGTCGCCCGCAGCAGCCGCCGGGGCCGGCCGGGGCAGACCCCGCCGGCAGGCAGATGGCTTCGGCTCCCATCCACTCGCGCGCGGGGCTTGACCGGGGGTGCAAAATGTAGTTGCCGGACCCCTCGCCGACCCCATGCGGTGAGGGGTCCGGTCTATTTCTTGCCCGGCCTCTTGCCGCCGCCGGGGCCCTGGTCGGGACGCAGCTCGATCAGCTTGCCCGAGATCCGCGTGCTCTTCAGCTTCTCCCACGCGCCGTCGGGCAGCCGCGCGGGCAGCTCGACCAGGGAGAAGTCGCCCCGGATCGTGATCCGCCCGAAGTCCTCGCGGCTCAGCCCGCCCTCGTTGGCGAGCGCGCCCACGATCTGCCGCGGCTCCACCCGGTGCCGCCGACCGACGGCCATCCGGTACGTCGTGCGCTGCACGTCGTCGTGGCGGCGCGCGCGCGGCGGCCGGCCCCCGCCGGCGTCGGACCCGCCCCGGGGCCCCCGTTCGCGGCGGTCGGCCTCGGCGGCCGCGTGGGCCATCGCCTCGGCGTCGAGGAGCAGGGGCTCGTCACCCTGCTGCACCACCGCCAGGGCGGCGGCCACCGTGAGCTCGTCGGCGTCGTGGTGGTGCACGTAGTGGGCGACGACGTCGCGGAAGAAGTCGACGCGGTCGGTGTCCGAGAGCGCGGCGGTGATGGCGTCGTCGAAGCGCGCCAGCCGGGTGGAGTTGACGTCCTCGACGGTCGGCAGGTCCATCGGCTCGAGCTTGCCCTGGGTGCCGCGCTCGATCGCCTTGACCAGCCCTCGCTCGCGCGGCGTCGCGAACGAGATGGCATCGCCGCTGCGGCCCGCGCGGCCGGTGCGCCCGACGCGGTGCACGTAGGACTCCGCGTCCGTGGGCACGTCGTAGTTGACCACGTGGCTGACTCGCTCGACGTCGAGGCCGCGGGCGGCCACGTCGGTGGCCACCAGGACGTCGAGGCCGCCGTCGCGCAGCTGCTGGACGGTCCGCTCGCGCTGGGCCTGCACGACGTCCCCGTTGATCGCCTGGGCGGAGAAGCCGCGGGCGCGCAGGCGCTCGGCCAGGGTCTCGGTCGCCTGCTTGGTGCGGACGAAGACGATCATCGCCTCGAACGCCTCGACCTCCAGGATCCGCGTCAGGGCGTCCAGCTTGCGCTGGTGCGGCACGGTGAGCACCCGCTGCCGGATGTCGGAGGCCGTGGCGGTGCGGCCCTTCACCTTGACCTCGACGGGGTCACGGAGGAACCGCGCCGAGATGCGCTTGATCGGCGTCGGCATCGTCGCCGAGAACAGCGCCGTCTGCTTGTCGGCGGGCGTGCCGGCCAGGATGGTCTCGATGTCCTCCACGAAGCCCATCGCGAGCATCTCGTCGGCCTCGTCCAGCACCAGGAACCGCACCCGGGAGAGGTCGAGGGTGCCGCGCTCGAGGTGGTCCATCACGCGCCCCGGCGTCCCCACCACGACGTCGACGCCGCGGCGGAGGGCGCTGAGCTGCACCCCGTATCCCCGGCCGCCGGTCACCGGGAGGACGTGCACGCCGGCGGAGCGGGCGGCGTACCTCTCGAAGGCCTCGCAGACCTGGAGCGCGAGCTCGCGCGTCGGCGCGAGCACCAGGGCCTGGGGGGCCGTCCGCCCCGGGGAGCGGTCGAGCCGGCTGAGCACCGGCAGCGCGAAGGCGGCGGTCTTGCCCGTCCCGGTCTGCGCGAGGCCCACGACGTCGCGGCCGGCCACCAGGGGCGGGATGGTGGCGGCCTGGACCGCTGAGGGCGACTCGTAGCCCACGTCGGCCAGGGCCGCCAGGACCTCCTCGGAGAGCCCGAGGTCGGCGAAGGCGGGCGCGTTCTCGTCTGGCTCGCTCACCGGCCAAGTCTAGGGCTCGCGCCGCGCGGCCCGCGATTCGTGGGCCCGCGCCGCCCGGCCGGTGGAGCAGTCGCTCCGCCCGGTGGCGGTTTCACCCCTCCGGGTGGAGGACGCGTCGTGCCATCGCCAGCGCGTTGCCGCCACGGGGGAGGTGGGTTACCTTGGGTGAACGGAAGGTGAACGAGAGGTGACCAGCATGGAGTCCACGACGCCGACACGGGGGCCCGGACTGTCGATGCGCTGGGTCGAGACGACTGACGAGCAGGGGCGCAGCCGCCTTGAGATGCGCTGGGCAGTCAACGCGCCCGAGGCCGCGATGCCCAGCACCTCCGCGCCCGCGCCGATGGCGCCGTCGAAGCCCCCCGTGGCGCCGCACGCCGCCTGAGGGGCCCGAGACCGAGCCCGACGCTCCGCGAGGCGCCACCCGACCGGGGTGGCGCCTCGTGGCGGCTGCGGCCACGGGGGCCCGCGTCGAGGACGGGAATGGATGGCCGCCCGCTGTGGTTGAAAGATCAACGACCTGCCACCAGGTGGGTCCGGATCATCACCACTGGAGGAACCTGATGAGCATCGACCAGAGCCACGACAGCAGCGCCGCCCTCGACGACCTCTCCGGTCGCTACACGCTCGACCCCGCCCACACGCACGTCGGCTTCACGGCTCGGCACGCGATGGTCACCACCGTGCGCGGCCACTTCCGCGAGCTCGAGGGCACGGCGATCGTCGACACCGCAGACCCGTCCGGCTCGAGCGTGTCGCTCTCCCTCGACGTCGCGAGCGTGAGCACCGGGAACGGCGACCGCGACGGCCACCTCGTGTCGGCCGACTTCTTCGACGCCGAGACCTGGCCGACGATCACCTTCGCCTCGACGGCGGTCGAGCGCGACGGCGCGACCTGGGCCATCACCGGCGACCTGACGATCAAGGACGTCACCCGTCCCGTGACGATCGACTTCGAGGAGACGGGCTCGGCCCGCGACCCCTTCGGCAACCTGCGCGCCGGCTTCGAGGGCCAGGTCGTCGTCAACCGCAAGGACTGGGGCCTGACCTGGAACGCCGTCCTCGAGACCGGCGGGGTGCTCGTCTCCGAGAAGGTGCGGCTGGTCTTCGACGTCAGCGCGATCCGGGAGGGCTGAGCGCGGGCGTTGCGGGAAACCACGGCATCCCTTGTGTCTACGCAAGGTCCGACGTCCCGGTTGCGAGGTGACATTGGGGGCGGGGGCTCGGGCGCCCGTGGTCGCACCCGCAGCGTGGGGAGATGCAGATGGCACGTCATGCTCGTCGTCGGCTCGCGCTGGCACTCGCGCTGCTGGTCGCGCTCGGCGCACTGGTCGCGATCGGGGCGACTCCCGCCTCCGGCACGGCCGACGGCGTGCTGTTCGGCGCTCACCCGGCCCGCCGCAGCGGGGAGTCCGACCAGATGGCGCTGGCCCGGTTCGAGCAGGACACGGGCCGCAAGCTCGACGTCGTGCGCGACTTCGTCCTGTGGGACAGCGAGTTCCCGAACGCCTACCACTCCCAGCTGAAGGACTCCGGGCAGCCGTTGATCCTGTCGGTGAAGTCCAAGCGCATCGACCAGACGGTCATCCCCTTCGCCGACGTCGCAGCGGCGCAGCCGGGCTCGCCGCTCTACGGCGAGATCGTGTCGTGGGCTCAGCGGATCAAGGCCTACGGCGCACCGATGTACTTCACCTACAACCACGAGCCGGAGTCCTCGGCCAGCTTCCCGATGGGCGAGGACGTCGAGTTCATCGCTGCCTGGCGGCGGGTCCACGAGATCTTCGACGAACAGGGCGTCACCAACGTCACGTGGATGTGGATCATGACCGACTACGCCTTCTGGGTCGGCTCGAACGCACGCAACGACGGGAGCAAGTGGTATCCAGGCGACGACTACGTCGACGCGATGGGGATCGACGCCTACAACTGGTACACCTGCCGGGTCGGCATCAACAACCGGTGGAAGTCGCTCGAGGAGATCATCACCCCGTTCCGCGACTTCGGCGCGCAGCACCCGGACAAGGAGCTCTGGCTGACCGAGTACGCCTCCACCGAGGACCCGGAGCAGCCTGGCCGCAAGGCGGAGTGGCTCGCCGAGGCGCAGGAGCTGTTCAAGCAGCCGGACTTCGCCCAGTTCGCGGGCGTCTCGCAGTTCGACTACAAGGACCACGCCGGCTGCCAGTGGTACTACGACAGCAGCCCCTCCGCGCTGGCGGCCTTCCGCACCTGGGGTGACGACCCGTTCTACAACGGGGCCGCTGCGCCTCCCCCGCCCCCGCCGCGCGTGGAGACCCCGGAGGCCGTCCCGTCGACGGTGGAGACGACCCCGGGCACGCACAGCGGCGACACCATGGACGACCCGGCGATCTGGGTGCATCCCACCGATCCGGCGCTCTCGCTGGTGATGGCCAACGACAAGCTGGGCGCCTTCGAGACCTACGACCTCGCGGGCAACCTCGTGCAGCGGCTGACGTCCGGCAGCTCGTTCTGGGGCAACGTCGACGTCCGGCAGGGCGTCACGGTCGGCTCGACCAGCCACGATCTCGTGGGCGTGGTCAACGGTGGCGGCGTCCGCTTCCTCACCCCCGATCCCGGCACCCGGCAGCTCGCGCCGGTCACCGAGGGCGCCGCCCCGATCGGCGCCAGCGGCGAGGGCTTCTGCCTCTACGAGAGCCCGGTGGACCAGCGGGTCTACGGCATCGTCGTGGCGATCGACGGGACCGTGCGCCAGTTCGAGCTGCTCGACTCCGACGCCGACGGCCTGGTGGAGGGCAACGTCGTGCGGACGTTCGCGGTGGGCTCCGAGGCGGAGGGCTGCGTGGCCGACGACGCCACCGGCGCGTTGTACATCAGCGAGGAGGACGTCGCGCTGTGGCGGTACGACGCCGAGCCCGGCGGCGGCACCGCGCGGGAGGCCGTCGACGTCGTCGCCGCCGACGGCGGCCACCTGGCCGCCGACATCGAGGGGGTCACCCTCGTGGAGCAGGCCGACGGCGGCGGATACGTCGTCGTGTCAGCCCAGAACGTCGCCGACCCCGACGCGTCGTACTTCGGGGTCTACGGCCGCGGCCCGGGAAACCCGTTCGTGAAGACGTTCCGGATCATCGACGGGACCGAGTCCGACGACTGCGACCGCACGGACGGGGTGGCGGCGACGGCCGCGGACCTCGGCCCGGCGTTCCCGCAGGGCGTGTTCGTCTGCCAGGACAACAACAACGACCTTCCCGGCTCGGCCGGCAACCAGAACCTCAAGCTGACCCCGCTGGAGACGGTGGTCGACCTGGGCGCCCCGCCGCCGGCGAACCAGGACCCGACGGCCGCGTTCGGCGTGGAGTGCACGGCGCTGGTCTGTGACTTCGACGGCACCGGCTCCACCGACCCCGAGGCCGGGGCCCTGACGCATGCGTGGACCTTCGGGGACGGCCAGGCCAGCACCGAGGCCGCGCCGACCCACGGCTACGCGGCGGCCGGCGACTACACCGTGACCCTCACCGTCACCGATCCCGACGGCGGCACCGACGAGCTGACCCGGACCGTCACGGTCGCCGAGGACCCGCCGCCACCGCCGGCCCCGGCCACCGTCGAGGTCGTCGGCACGGACACCCTCAACCAGAACGCGACCGACTTCACCGTCCGGGTCCCCACCACGGCCGAGGCCGGAGACCTGCTGCTGCTCTTCGCCTCCGAGAACAACACCACCCCGCTGGTCGGGCCCGGCGCCGGCTGGACCCAGCTCGGCCGCCAGACCGACGGCAGCCACGCCACCACCGTCTGGTCCAGGGTGGCCACCGCCGCCGACGCCGGCGGCCCGGTCACCCTCGACGCCGAGGGCGTCTGGACCAAGGCCGCGCTCACCCTGGCCGTCTACCGCGGCGTGGACGCCACCGACCCGCTCGCCGCCGTCGCCGCCGCCCCCGAGCCCGGCAGCACCGCCGCGCACACGACCCCGACCGCGACCAGCGCCGACCCCGTCCACCGGGTCTCCTACTGGTCGGACAAGACCTCCGCCACCACCGGCTGGACCGCACCCGCCGGCGAGACGGTCCAGGCCACCACCACCGGCGGCGGGGGCGGCCGGATCGGCAGCCTGCTCACCGACCACCCAGACCCCCAGCCCGCCGGCACCCACGGAGCCCTCACCGCCACCGCCACCAGCGCCGCCAACAAGGCCACCATGTGGACCCTGCTGCTCCGCCCCGCCGACGACCCGGGCCCGCCACCGCCACCGCCGCCGCCGCCGGCGAACCAGGACCCGACGGCCGCGTTCGGCGTGGAGTGCACGGCGCTGGTCTGTGACTTCGACGGCACCGGCTCCACCGACCCCGAGGCCGGGGCCCTGACGCATGCGTGGACCTTCGGGGACGGCCAGGCCAGCACCGAGGCCGCGCCGACCCACGGCTACGCGGCGGCCGGCGACTACACCGTGACCCTCACCGTCACCGATCCCGACGGCGGCACCGACGAGCTGACCCGGACCGTCACGGTCGCCGAGGACCCGCCGCCACCGCCGGCCCCGGCCACCGTCGAGGTCGTCGGCACGGACACCCTCAACCAGAACGCGACCGACTTCACCGTCCGGGTCCCCACCACGGCCGAGGCCGGAGACCTGCTGCTGCTCTTCGCCTCCGAGAACAACACCACCCCGCTGGTCGGGCCCGGCGCCGGCTGGACCCAGCTCGGCCGCCAGACCGACGGCAGCCACGCCACCACCGTCTGGTCCAGGGTGGCCACCGCCGCCGACGCCGGCGGCCCGGTCACCCTCGACGCCGAGGGCGTCTGGACCAAGGCCGCGCTCACCCTGGCCGTCTACCGCGGCGTGGACGCCACCGACCCGCTCGCCGCCGTCGCCGCCGCCCCCGAGCCCGGCAGCACCGCCGCGCACACGACCCCGACCGCGACCAGCGCCGACCCCGTCCACCGGGTCTCCTACTGGTCGGACAAGACCTCCGCCACCACCGGCTGGACCGCACCCGCCGGCGAGACGGTCCAGGCCACCACCACCGGCGGCGGGGGCGGCCGGATCGGCAGCCTGCTCACCGACCACCCAGACCCCCAGCCCGCCGGCACCCACGGAGCCCTCACCGCCACCGCCACCAGCGCCGCCAACAAGGCCACCATGTGGACCCTGCTGCTCCGCCCCGCCGACGACCCGGGCTGAGCGGCCGGGAGGCGCGGGGCGGGGGACGTCGTGCGGCTCAGCCCGGCGCGACGCCGAGCTCGGCCAGGAGCGCCTCGACGCGCGCGCGGATCTCGTCGCGGATCGCGCGCACGGTCTCCAGGCCCTGCCCGGCGGGATCCGGCAGCGGCCAGTCCTCGTAGCGCACGCCCGGGAAGAACGGGCAGGCGTCGCCGCAGCCCATCGTCACGACGACGTCGCAGCGGCGCGCCTCCTCGGGGTCCAGGACCCGGGGCGCCGAGGCCGCGAGGCCGATACCCGCATTGACATCTCTCGATGGAAGTGGGCAGAGTGGTCACACACATCGACAGTCGTCAATGTCTATCCACTGGAGGAACTGATGAGCAGCCCCGCCCCCACCACTCCCACCGTCGCCGCAGCCCCGACCAACCCCACCGCCCCCACCGGTCCCCGCCTGCAGCTCGCGCTGGACGTCGACGACCTCGAGGCGTCGGTCGCCTTCTACACCGCGCTGCTCGGCACGCCGCCGGCGAAACGGCGCGAGGGCTACGCCAACTTCGCGGTGGCAGAGCCGCCGCTCAAGCTCGTGCTGATCGAGCGGCCGGGCCGCGGCGGCCAGATCAACCACCTGGGCATCGAGGTGCCCGACACCGCGGCCGTCGACGCGGCCAGGGAGCGGCTCGCGGAAGCCGGCCTCGTGTCGCTCGACGAGCGGGGCACGGTCTGCTGCTGGGCGCGCCAGGACAAGGTGTGGGTCGAGGGCGCGCCGAACGGCGAGCAGTGGGAGGTCTACACGGTGCTGGAGGACGCGGCCGTGGAGCGCGACGACAGCGCCTGCTGCAGCGACAGCGACGCCGCGTGCTGCTGATCCTCCCGGCGGGTCAGGCGGCCAGGGCCTCCTCGATGTCGCCCGCGATCTTCTCGGGCTTGGTCGTCGAGCCGTAGCGCTTGATGACCCGGCCGTCCTTGCCGACGAGGAACTTCGTGAAGTTCCACTTGATCTTCTCTCCGAGCAGCCCGCCCTTCTCCTGCCGCAGCCAGTCGAAGAGCGGGTGGGCGTCGTCGCCGTTGACGTCGACCTTCTCGAACATCGGGAACGAGACGCCGTAGTTGCGCTGGCAGAACTCGCCGATCTCGTCGGAGTCGCCCGGCTCCTGGTTGCCGAACTGGTTGCACGGGAAGCCCAGGATCACCAGGCCCCGATCGCGATAGCTCTGGAAGAGCTGCTCGAGTCCCTCGAGCTGGGGGGTGAAGCCGCACTGCGAGGCCGTGTTCACCACCAGCACGACCTGGCCGGCGTACTCGCTGAGGTGCTCCTCGGCCCCGCCGAGTCGCTGGGCCTGGAAGTCGGTCAGGGTGGTCACGGGTGGGCTCCTCGCGCGCGGGGCAATTGGGGCGATCGGATCGATTCTCTCCCACGGACCCGTGGCAGGATGCCGGGGTGGACGCACAGATGAGCTCCGGCGTGGTCGACCCAGCGCTCCGGGTCGGCACCCTGCCCACCATTCCGCCCGCGGTCCGCCTCGGCGGACGCACGATCCCCGCCATCGGCACGGCGCGGCTCTACGTCTGCGGCATCACCCCCTACGACGTCGCCCACATCGGGCACGCCTCGACCTTCGTCTGGGCCGACCTGCTGGCCCAGGTGCTCGACTCCACAGGCGTGCGCACCGAGGTGTGCCGCAACGTCACCGACGTGGACGACGCGCTGCTGCGGGCCGCGATGACCCGCGGGCGGCCCTACGACGAGCTGGCCCTGACCCAGGAGGCCGTCTTCGAGCAGAGCATGCGGGCGCTGCGGGTGGGGCGGCCGGCGCACCAGCCGCGGGCCCGGCACCACGTCGTGCACGTGCAGCAGCTGGCCCAGCGACTCCTCGACCAGGGCCGCGCCTACGAGCGCGACGGCGTGGTGCGGTTTCGCGGCCGCCCGGCCTTCGAGGCCTCGGGGCTCACCGAGGAGCGGGCGCTCGCCCTCTCGGAGCAGTACGGCGACAACCCGCACGGGCCCGGGCGCGACGACCCGTTCGACACGGTGCTGTGGATGCCGTCGGGCGACCAGGAGCCGGCCTGGCCCAGCCCCTGGGGCTGGGGCCGGCCGGGCTGGCACGCGGAGTGCGCGGCCATGGCGATGGCCATCCACGGGCCGGTGGTCGACGTCCAGGCCGGCGGCGAGGACCTCGCGTGGCCACACCACGCGATGCAGGCGGCCATGGTGGAGGCGGCCTCCGGCGTGACGCCCTTCGCCCAGGCCACCCTGCACGTCGGCGCCGTGCACATGGACGGCGAGCCGATGGCCAAGTCCACCGGCAACCTCGTGCTGGTCGACGACGTGCTGACCCACCACGCCCCGGCCGTGCTCCGGCTGGTCATCCTGGACCGCCCCTACGCCGAGCCGTGGCCCTACCACGAGTCCGACTTCGACGTCGCGGCCGAGCGTCTCGAGCGGCTCTACCGGGCTGCCGCCAGCCCCGGGGCGCCGGGCAGGGTCGGCGTCGAGCGGTTCGAGCACGCGCTCGGCCTGCTGCACGACGACCTCGACGTCACCGCGGCACTGGACGCGGCCGAGATGCTGGGCGGCGAGGCCGCGCGCCGGATGATCTCGCTGATGCGGCTCGGCTGACGCCGGGACGCCCGCGTCAGGCAAGCGAGAGGAAGAGCTTCTCCAGCTTCTTCAGGTCGACGTCGCCCTCGTCTCCCTCGGTGATGCACTGCTGGAGGCCGCTGGCCACGATCGCGAAGCCGGCCCGGTCCAGCGCCCGGGAGACCGCGGCCAGCTGGGTGACGACGTCCTCGCAGTCCCGGCCCTCCTCGAGCATTCGCAGCACCCCGCCCAGCTGGCCCTGGGCGCGCTTGATCCGGTTGATCACCGGCGCCATGTCGGCCGTGTCGAGCTCCATGGGCCCCCCTGCGTGCGTCTCGTGGTGGTCAGGTGGGAACAGGATACCCCCCAGGGTTATCGTGGAGAAGTCAGCGGCCCGAGAGGCCCCCCGTCCTGCTCCGACCCGGAGGCCACAGATGTGCCGAGCGGTGACCTGCCAGACCTGCGGCAAGACGACCTGGGCGGGCTGCGGCCAGCACGTCGACCAGGTGCTGCGGGGGGTGCCGCCGGCCGATCGGTGCCCCGGGCACGCGCCGGAGGCCCGGCCCCCCGGCCTGCTCACCAGGCTCTTCGGCCGCCGTTGATCGCGCGGGGCCCGCCCGTCGCGGGTCCCGGGAACAAGGTCGCCCGGCTGGGGCGTTGGGCCCGTCGATGCGCCGCCACCGACGAGGAGAACGATGAGCCCGACGCCCGACGCCGCCGCCCCGCGCGACAGCGGCAGGTGGTGGACGCTGGGCGCCGTCTGCACGGGGCTCTTCATGCTCCTGGTCGACATCACGGTCGTGAACGTCGCGCTGCCGGACATCCAGCGCGACCTCGACGCCTCGCTGTCGGACCTGCAGTGGGTCATCGACGCCTACGCCCTCAGCCTGGCCGCCCTGCTGCTGACCGCCGGCTCCCTGGCCGACCTCTACGGACGCAAGCGGGTGTTCGTGATCGGCACGGGACTGTTCACCCTCGGCTCCCTGCTGTGCGGCGCGGCTCCGTCGCTGCTCTTCCTCTGCGTCTCCCGCGCGGCCCAGGGCATCGGCGGCGCCGCCATGTTCGCCACGGCGCTCGCGCTGCTCGCGGCCACCTACACCGGGCGGGACCGCGGCGTGGCCTTCGGCGCGTTCGGTGCCACGGCCGGCGTCGCCATCGCGCTCGGCCCCGTGCTCGGCGGCGTGCTCACCTCGGGCCTCTCGTGGCGCTGGATCTTCTTCGTGAACCTGCCGGTCTGCCTCGTCGCGATCGCGGTCACCGCCCGCCAGGTCCGCGAGTCCCGCAATCCGGGGGCCGGGCGGCCCGACCTCGTCGGCTTCGTCACCTTCAGCGGCGCGCTCGGCCTGCTGGTCCTCGGCCTGATCGAGGCCGGCTCCCAGGCGAACCCCGACGGCTGGGGCTCCGACCTGGTGCTCGGCTCGCTGCTCGGGTCGGCCGCCCTGCTGGCGGCGTTCGTGGTGGCGCAGCTGCGCCGCCCCGACCCGATGTTCGACCTCGGCCTGCTGCGCAAGCCCACCTTCACCGGCGGGTTGATCGCGGCCTTCGGGGTGTCGGCCTCGGTGTTCAGCCTCCTGACCTACGTGGTCATCTACGTGCAGAACGTGCTCGGCTACTCCGCCGTCGACACCGGCGTCCGGTTGCTCTTCCTCTCGGCGGCCTCCTTCTTCGCCGCGGCGCTCGCCGGCCGGCTCACCTCGGTCGTGCCGACCAAGTGGCTGATCAGCCCCGGCTTCGTCGTGCTCGGCGTGGGGCTGCTGCTCGTCCACGGCATCGAGCCCGGGGACGCCTGGACCGGGCTGATCCCGGGACTCGTCGTCGCGGGCCTCGGCACCGGGATGATCAACCCCCCGCTGGCCTCGACCGCCGTCGGCGTCGTCCTGCCGGACCAGGCCGGCATGGCGTCGGGCGTGAACTCCACCTTCCGCCAGGTCGGCATCGCCACCGGCATCGCGGCGCTCGGCTCGATCTTCGCCAACCGGGTCCTCGACAACGTGCGCTCCTCGCTGGCCGGGACGCCGGGCGCCGACCGGGCCGACGAGATCGCGGGGGCGGTGACCGCGGGCCGGGTGGACGCCGTGGTGTCGCAGGCACCGGCCTCGGCCCGGCAGGCGATCGCGGATGCCGCCACGGCCGGCTTCGTCGACGCGCTCAACGACATCACGGTCGTCGCCGCCGGGATCGCGTTCGCGGCGGCGGTGCTGACCGCGCTCCTGATCCGGCAACGCGACTTCGTCGGGGCCCCCGAGGCGCCCGAAAGGGAAGCCCAGCCGACCGCCGTCGGTGCCGGGTGACAGGCTCGCCCTCGTGACCAGTGCGCAAGCCAGCAGCGGCCCCGGGGCCGATCCCGCCGTCGCCGCGGAGGGCCTGGTCAAGACCTACGGCGACGTCCGCGCGCTCGACGGCCTCGACCTCGTGGTGCCGCGCGGCACCGTCCTCGGCGTCCTCGGCCCCAACGGCGCCGGCAAGACCACGGCCGTCAAGATCCTCACCACCCTCGTCACCCCGGACACCGGTCGCGCCACCGTCGCGGGGGTCGACGTGCTGACCCACCCCAGGGACGTGCGACGCCGCATCGGCGTCTCCGGGCAGTACGCCGCCGTCGACGAGTACCTCACGGGCTTCGAGAACCTCGAGATGGTGGGCCGCCTCTACCACCTCGGAAAGAGGCGGGCGCGGCAGCGGGCCACCGAGCTGCTGGAGCAGTTCTCGCTGGCCGACGCGGCCGACCGGGTGGCCAAGGGATACTCGGGCGGCATGCGTCGCCGCCTCGACCTGGCCGGCGCCCTGGTGGCCGACCCGCCCGTGCTGTTCCTGGACGAGCCCACGACCGGGCTCGACCCCCGCAGCCGCACCGAGATGTGGGAGGTCATCCAGCGCCTGGTGCAGGGCGGCACCTCGCTGCTGCTCACCACGCAATACCTGGAGGAGGCGGACCTGCTCGCCGACAACATCGTGGTCATCGACCACGGCCGCAAGATCGCCGAGGGCACCGCCGACCAGCTCAAGGCGCAGGTCGGCGGCGAGCGACTCGAGATCACCGTCTCCGACCACGACCGCCTGGAGGACGCCGCGCGCCTGCTCGAGCCCCTGGCCACCGGCTCGGTCTCGCGAGAGCCGCACCGGCGTGGCCTGCTGGTGCCCGTCTCGGGCGGCGCCTCCGTGCTGGCCGGCGCGCTGCGCCTCCTCGACCGGGAGGGCGTCGGCGTGGACGACGTCGGGCTGCGGCGCCCCACGCTGGACGACGTCTTCCTGACCCTCACCGGCCGTCGGGCCGACGACGAGGAGGAGACCGGGACGGCCGACGGGGAGCGGGCGTCGTGAACGCGCTCGCCGGAGCTGTCGGCGACGGGCTGATCGTGGCCCGCCGCAACCTGATCAAGGTCAAGCGGGTCCCCGACCTGCTGGTCTTCACGACCCTGTCGCCGGTCATGTTCGTGCTGCTCTTCGCCTTCGTGTTCGGCGGCGCGATCGACCAGTCGGGCGACGGGGCGGCCTACCGGGAGTTCCTGATCGCCGGGATCTTCGCGCAGACGGTCATCTTCGGGTCGACGATCACGGGCGCGGGGCTCGCGGAGGACGTCCAGAAGGGAATCATCGACCGCTTCCGCACCCTGCCGATGGCGCCGTCCGCCGTGCTGACGGGCCGCACCGTCTCCGACGTCCTCAACAACGTGATCGTGCTGGTCGTGATGTCGGCAACCGGGCTGGCCGTCGGGTGGCGGATCAGGTCCTCGCCCCTCGACGCGGCCGTCGGCTACCTGATGCTGCTGGTCTTCGCCTACGCGCTCAGCTGGATCATGGCGTGGATCGGGATGCTGGTCCCGGCGCCGGAGGTCGTCAACAACGCGTCGTTCATCGTCATCTTCCCGCTCACCTTCATCGCCAACACGTTCGTGCCGCTCTCGACGCTGCCCGGGCCGCTCCAGGCGTTCGCGCAGTGGAACCCGGTCTCGGCCGTGACGCAGGTGGCGCGCGAGAGGTTCGGCAACACGGCCGGGCTCGACCCCGCCGAGGTGACCACGTGGGCGCTGCGCCACCCGGAGCTCTACACGCTGATCTGGTCCGCGGTGGTGCTGCTGGTCTTCGTCCCGCTGGCCAATGCCCAGTACCGCCGCTCCACCAGCCGCTAGCCCCGTCGGCCAGACTGGGCGCGTGCATCCCGACCTCAGCGAGCCGCGCCGACGCCGGGCCGGCCTCGTCGCGGTCCTCTCGGCGCTGGTCCTCCTCGCGTCGTCCTGCACCGGCGACCCCGACGACCCGACCGCGGAGGGGAGCGACGGCGCCACCGCCTCCGCCCTGCTGCTGGCCGAGGGACTGCGGGACGGGTCGCTCGCCGACGTCCCGCTGGCCGCGGACCTCGACGCGGCTGCGGCCCAGGAGGAGCTCGAGCAGACCACCGGCGGCGCGGTCGACGGCCTCGCGGACGACCAGCGGCCGGACGTGGTGCTGGTCGACGACTCGGTGGCCGTCGACGAGGGCGGCGCGGGCGCGACGGCGACCCTGCGCTGGACCTGGCCCTTCGCGGCCGGCGTGTGGGAGTACGACGCCGAGGTGCGGCTCGTGGTCGGTGGCTCCTCCGACGGCTCCGGGGAGTGGCGCGTCGACTGGGCTCCCTCGGTGGTCGAGCCGTCCCTGAGCGAGGGGGAGGTCCTCGAGGCGGGCTCCCTGCCGGCGACGCGGGGCGACATCCTGGGCGGGGGCGGGGAACCCCTGGTCACCCTGCGGCGAGTCGTCCGCGTCGGCATCGACAAGACGCAGGTGCGGCCCGGCCGGGCGGCCGGATCGGCCCGCGTCCTCGCCCGCGCGCTGGACATCGCCGGGCCCCCCTTCGTCGAGGCGGTCCGGGCCGCGGGGCCGCAGGCCTTCGTCGAGGCGATCGTGCTGCGCGCCGACGACGCCGCCGCCATCCCGTCGACCATCGAGGGGATCCCGGGGGCCCGCAGCATCGGTACCCGGCTGCCGCTCGCCCCGACGCGCGAGTTCGCCGCGCCGCTGCTGGGCCGCGTCGGCCAGGCGACGGCCGAGATCATCGCGGAGTCCGACGGCGAGGTCGACCCGGGGGACGAGGTCGGCCTGTCCGGGCTGCAGGCGCGCTACGAGGAGCAGCTGCGCGGGACCCCCGGGTTCCGGGTCTCGGCGACGTCCCCCTCGGGCAACGCCCGGGGCGTCTTCACGGTGCCCGCCGAGCCGGGGACGCCGCTGCGCACCTCGCTCGACCGCGGACTGCAGACCCGCGCCGAGGCGGCGCTCGACCCGATCGACCCGCCGAGCGGCCTGGTCGTGCTGAGGCCGTCCACCGGCGCCGTGCTCGCCGCCGCCAGCGGCCCCGGCTCGGACGGGTACACCACGGCGACCTTCGGGCGCTACGCGCCGGGCTCGACCTTCAAGATCGTGAGCGCGCTGGCCATGCTCCGCGCCGGCCTCGACCCGGGGAGCACCTTTCCGTGCCCGCCGACCACGACGGTCGACGGCAAGGAGTTCTCCAACTACGACGGCTACCCGCCGGGCGACCTCGGCTCCATCCCGCTGCGCCGGGCGGTCGCCAGCTCGTGCAACACCGCGTTCGTCGAGGGCCGGGGCCGAGCTCCGCACGCGCGGCTCGCGGCCGCGGCCGCCGCGCTCGGCCTGGGCGTCGACCGCGACGTCGGCTTCCCGGCGTACTTCGGGGAGGTGCCGCCACCCGCGTCCGAGACGCAGGCCGCGGCCGACCTGATCGGCCAGGGCACGGTGACCGCCTCGCCGCTCGCGATGGCGGTGGTGCTCGGGTCCGTGGTCGCCGGCGAGACGGTGGTGCCGCGGCTGCTGCCCGACGTGGCGGTCGAGCCCAGTCTCGAGGACGAGCCGCCGGACCAGCCGCTCGAGGCCGCCGAGGCGCAGGCGCTGCGGTCGATGCTGCGCCTCGTGGTGGCCGACGGCAGCGGCAGCGTGCTGGCCGACGTGCCGGGACCGCCGGCGCTCGCCAAGACCGGCACCGCGGAGTACGGGTCACCCGGGCCGGACGGCTCGCTCCCGACGCACGCCTGGATGGTGGGGGCCCAGGGAGACCTGGTCGTCGCCGCCTTCGTGGAGGACGGGGAGTCCGGCTCCGCCACGACCGGACCGCTGGTCGAGGCGATGCTGCGCGCCGGGGGATAGCCGGGCGCCCCCCGGGGGGCTCAGACCTCGGCGGGCTGCGGCTTCGCGCCGGGCAGCAGGGCGTTGAGCACGGCGACCACCACCGCAGTCCCGAAGGCGACCAACGTCCACAGCTCCAGGTCGTCGGTGACCACGTCGTACACGGCACGCGCCAGCGGTCGGTCCGTGGCGCTCACGGCGGACGCGGCGGCGTCGGCCCCGAGCCACAGGCCGATCCACAACAGCCCCGTCGTGACGGCCGTGGCCGCGGCGGCGAAGGCGATCACGGCGCGGCGGTCGCGCCCGAGCAGCAGCGCCGAGGTGAGCAGCAAGGCCCAGGCGATCGCCGTGACGACGCCGAAGGTGTCGACGGTCTCGTAGGCGACCTGCGCGCGCTCCACCGACGAGGAGCGGGCCAGCTGGATCCGCAGCGAGCTGGTGGCATCGACCTCCCCGAGCGGGACGCCGGCCTCGCGGACGCCGTCGACGACCTCGTCGACGGCGGTGCTCAGGTCGAGGATGACGGGAGCGTCGCGATCGGCCCGCATCACCTTCTCGAACTGGTTGTGCGCGGCGCGGTTGGCCCTGCGCCAGGTCACCTCGAAGGAGTCGCTCTCGACCACGCGCAGGGCGACTTCCTCGGTCAGGGCGCCCGCCGACGTGGCCGCGTTGGCGCCCAGCTGGCGCCGGAGCAGGCCGTTGGTGGCGGCAGCGACGCGCGCGGCCGTGGCCTCCTGCACGTCGGGGTCCGAGGCCAGCGGCCCGACGGTGTCGACGTACCCGCTCGTGTCGGTCACCACCTGGTCGGCCCAGACCGCGACGAGGGCGAGCGGCAGCAACAGCGCGGAGACCAGCGCGAGGAACCGGGGCAGCAGCTTCACGCTAGGCACGATAAGCCCGCGGCGGCCCGGATGACCTCCGTTCCCCGCGTGCCGGGCCCGCTGTCATCGCCGGCCGACCAGGACGAGCCCGCCGCGATCCTCGACGACGTCCTCGACCACGGTGGGCGCCAGCCCCGCGGCCCGGTAGGCCGCCGCCGCGGCCGGCAGCTGACCCGGCGCCACCTCGGTCAGCAGGACGCCGCCCGGCGCGAGCCAGCGCGGCGCCAGCCGGGCGACCGCGCCCACCACGTCGAGACCGTCCGCCCCGCCGTCGAGCGCCCGGCGGGGCTCGTGGTCCCGCGCCTCGCGCGCCAGCGTCGGCAGCGCACCGGTCGGCACGTAGGGGGCGTGCGCCGCGAGCACGTCGACCGCGCCGGCGAGTCGGTCGGGGACGGCGGCGTCGAGGTCGGAGACGGCGACGTCGAGCACGCCCGGGAGCCCCGCCAGCGTCTCGGCCGCGCAGCGCACCGCGACGGGGTCGACGTCGCCGGCCCAGGCGCTCAGCCCCGGCACGCGCGCCAGCAGCGCGCGGGTGATCGCCCCGCTGCCGCAGCACAGGTCCACGAGCAGCGGCGCCGCCACCCCCACGAGCCTGCGGGCCGCCTCCTCGACCAGGAGCTCCGTGCGCCGCCGCGGCACGAACACCCCCGGCCGCAGGGGGATGTCGCACCCGGCGAACCGCGCCCGGCCGAGCACCTGCTCCAGCGGCTCTCCGGCGACCCGCCGCCGGACCCAGGCCTCCAGCAGGTCGTGCGGCGAAGCGCGCCCCCGCACCGCCGACCGCAGCACCGAGGCCTCCTCCTCCGCGAAGACGCACCCCGCCGCGCGCAGCCGGGCCGCCAGCGGGTCGTCCTCCACGCGGGCATTGCACCACCCCGCCCGCAACCCGACCGGGCCGGTGGTAGGCAGGGAGCCATGGCCGACAGCGAGTCCCGCGACGATCTCCCCCCGCACGTGCTCGTTCTCTTCGGCGCGACGGGCGACCTCGCCAAGCGCAAGCTCTTCCCCGCCTTCCTCCGCCTCGGCGCCTCAGGCCTGTTCCCGCGGCACCTCGCGGTGATCGGCAGCGGGCGACGCGACCCGGGCGGCGACGACGCCTTCCGCGACCAGGTGCGCGAGGCGGTCGCCGAGGAGGCCGCCGAGCTGGACACCGAGCTGGTGGACGACCTGCTCGCGCGAACGTCCTTCCAGACCGCCGACGCCGACGACGGCGCCGACCTCGCGCGGGCGGTCGCCGAGGCGGAGGACAAGCTCGCGGGCGACGCCGGCTGCGAGACGGGCGACGTCCGGCGCATGCTCTACCTCTCCGTGCCGCCGGGCGCCATGCAGCCGATGATCGCCATGCTCGGCCGCGAGGGCCTCGTGGAGCGGTCCCGGATCGTGGTGGAGAAGCCGTTCGGCCTCGACCTGGCGAGCTTCTGTGACCTGGACGCCGCCCTGAAGGAGGTCGTGACGGAGGACCAGGTCTTCCGGATCGACCACTTCATCGGCAAGGAGGCCGTGCAGAACATCCTCGCCCTTCGCTTCGCCAACGGCCTCTTCGAGCCGGCGTGGAACCGCCACTCGATCGCCCAGGTGCAGATCGACGTGCCGGAGGAGATGGGGCTCGAGGGCCGGGGCAGCTTCTACGACGCCACCGGGTGCCTGCGCGACATGGTCTCGACCCACCTCTCGCAGCTGCTCGGCTTCGTGGCCCTCGAGGATCCCGGCAGCTTCGATCCCGCCTCGGTGCGCAACGCCAAGGCGGCGGTCTTCGGCGACCTCCGGCCGCTGGAGAAGTCCCGCGCGGTGTTCGGGCAGTTCGCGGGCTACCGCGACGACGAGGACACGGCCGACGACTCCGAGGTCGAGACGCTGGTGGCGCTCGAGACGTATGTCGACAACGACCGCTGGCGCGGGGTCCCGTTCTACCTGCGCACCGGCAAGGCGATGGCGGCCACGCGGCGCACGATCACGCTGCGCTTCCGCGAGCCCGACTCGCGGGTCTTCGCGGGCTTCCCGTGCCCCAACGAGCTCGTCCTGGAGCTGACCGACGATCCGCAGATCGTCGTGGACGTGCGCGCGAAGCGGCCCGGCGCCTCCATGACCCTGACCGGTGGGACGCTCCACCTCGCCCTCGCCGACCAGCAGGCCGACGGCGACGGGGCGGTGGGCGGGCGGCCCCTGGCGGCCTACGAGCGGCTGCTGCTGGACGTCATCCGGGGCGACCAGACGCTCTTCACGAGGTCGGACGAGGTCGAGCGCCTGTGGACCGTCGTCCAGCCACTGCTCGACGACCCGCCACCGGTGCATGCCTACGCCCAGGGGTCGTGGGGCCCCGACGCGGCGACGGACCTCGCCGACGGCGGCTGGCGGCTCGGGTGAGCGCCCCCCAGGCCGCACCGGGGCAGCAGGGCGGGGCCGCCGCCTGGGGCCAGGTGCCGATCGCGGACCACGGCCTGATCGGCGACCTGCGCACCTGCGCGCTCGTCGGCAGCGACGGCACGATCGACTGGTTCTGCGCGCCGCGGTTCGACTCCCCCGCCCTGCTCGCCGGGATCCTCGACGGCGAGCGCGGCGGCGGGTGGTCGTTGACCCCGGAGGACCCGCAGACCGCGACGCGGCAGTTCTACCTGCCCGACACCAACATCCTGATCACCCGCTTCCACACCGAGGGCGGCCTGGTGGAGGTGCACGACTTCATGCCCGTCCTGCGGGCCCACGACACCGAGCACCGCCAGCGGCTGGTGCGGCGGGTGATCTCGGTGCGCGGCGAGTCCCGGATGTGGATGCGTCTGGCGGCTCGCCCGCAGTTCGCCACCGAGCGCCCGCAGCTCACCCGCGAGGAGGCCGGCATCCGGGTCGGTGACGGGTCCGTGCACCTCGGGCTCAGCGCGACCGTCGACCTCGCCGTCGACGGGGACGACGTCACCGCCGACGTGGCGCTCGCCAACGGCGAGTCGGCGCTCTTCGTGCTCGAGGTCCTCGAGCCGCACGAGCCGGTCGGCGCGTGCGAGCCGGAGGCGACGCAGGCGCTCTTCGACGCCACCGCCCGGTTCTGGCGGGGCTGGCTCGGGCAGTCGTCGTACGCTGGCCGGTGGCGCGAGATGGTCGATCGCGCCGCCCTGACGCTCAAGCTCATGTGCCACGAGCCCTCGGGCGCCATCGTGGCCGCCCCGACGACCAGCCTGCCGGAGTCCATCGGGGGTTCGCGCAACTGGGACTACCGGTTCGTGTGGATCCGCGACGCCGCGTTCAGCCTCTACGCCCTGCTGCGGCTCGGCTTCACCGACGAGGCGGCGTCGTTCATGCGCTGGCTCTCGGAGCGGATGGCGGAGCGCGAGAGCCACCGAGGCAAGGACGACGCCGACCTCGGCCCCCTGCGGGTGCTCTACGACATCGACGGGTGCGTGCCCCGGGAGGAGCGCACGCTCGACCACCTGGCGGGCTACCGCGGCTCCCTGCCCGTGCGCGTCGGCAACGCGGCGGTCGAGCAGCTGCAGCTCGACATCTACGGCGAGCTGATCGACTCCGTCTATCTCTACAACAAGTACGGGTCCGGCATCTCCTACGACGCGTGGCAGGACCTGACCCGGATCGTCGAGTGGCTCGCCGACAACTGGGACCGCGACGACGCCGGCATGTGGGAGATCCGCCAGGCGCCGCGGCAGCACACCACCTCGCGCCTCATGGCGTGGGTGGCGATCGAGCGGATGATCCGGATGGCCCGCCAGCGGGGTCTCCCCGGTGACCTGCAGCGCTGGTCTGAGGTCCGCGACGCCATCTACGAGCAGATGATGGAGCGCAGCTGGAGCTCCGCGCTCGAGAGCTTCACGCAGTACGAGGGCGGCGACGTGCTCGACGCCGGGCTGCTGCTGATGCCGATGGTGAAGTTCGTGGCGCCCACCGACCCGCGCTTCCTCTCCACGCTGGAGGCGATCGAGGACCGGCTGGTCGCCGACAGCCTGGTCTTCCGCTACGACCTCGCCCGCAGCTCGGACGGCGTGCAGGGCCAGGAGGGGACCTTTTCCATCTGCTCGTTCTGGTATGTCGAGGCGCTGACCCGGGTCGGCCGCCTCAACGATGCCCGGCTCGCGCTGGAGAAGATGTTCACCTACGCCAACCACCTCGGTCTCTTCGCCGAGCAGGTGGGGCTCTCCGGCGACCAGCTCGGCAACTTCCCCCAGGCCTTCACCCACCTCAGCCTGATCAGCGCCGCCACCAACCTCGACCGCGCGCTCGACAGCCGCTGAGCCGGCCCGACCGACAGGTCCCGCCCGGCTCACAGGTCGGCACGCCTGACCGGCCCGGTCGTGCCGAGCGACGGGGCGACCCGCGTGGCCGAGGGGCCCCGCCGCGCTGCCGTCGGCGCCCCGGCCTGAGGTCGCCGCGGCGGGCGGTGGGACCATGGGCCCACCCGCACCCAGCCCTCCCGGAGGCCCCGTGTCCGTCGTCACCACCCGCGTCACCCGCACCGTCGACCTGCCCGTGCAGACCGTCTGGGAGGCGCTGGTCGACCACGAGGGGATGAGCGGCTGGGCCCCCGGCCTGAAGGCCACGCTCGACCGGGAGGGGACCCCGGAGCGCAACGGCGTCGGCGCCGTGCGCCGGATCAAGGCCCCGGGACCGGCGCCGGCGATCGTCGAGCAGATCACCGCCTGCGACGCGCCCCGCCGGCTCGGCTACCGGGCGCTCGCGGGCGTCCCGTTCCGCGGCTACGGCGGCGAGGTGGTGCTCACCGATGCCGGCGGGCGCACCGAGGTCGCGTGGTCGTTGACGATCCGCGCACGGTTCGGAGCCGAGCGGCTGCCCCTGGCCGGAGTGAACCGCGGCCTCGTGGCGCTCTTCCTGCGCTCCCTGCGCAGCTGAGCACCCCCGTGCCCGACGCCCTCGGCTCCGCGGTGGCCGTGCTTTCGCTCCTGCTGGCCCTCACCGCCGCGGTCTACGTGGTGCTCGACCGCCTCACCGACCGCTGGCTCCTCGGCCTGGCCGGCGTGCTGGAGGCCGCGCTGGTCGGACACCTCGCGGTGGGCCTCGCGGTGCTCGGCGACCGCGCCGAGGGCGCGTCGGCGCCGGTGTTCGTCGCCTACCTGATCGGGCTCCTCGTCCTCCTGCCGGTCAGCGCCGTCTGGGCCCTCGGTGAGCCATCGCGTGCGGGCACCGCCGTGTGGATCGTGGCCGGTCTCGTCGTCCCGGTCCTGCTGCTGCGCGTCGGCCAGGTCTACGCCGGTGCCTGAGCCCCCGACGCGCCCGCCCGCCGGGGACACCTCACGCGGCTGGGGCCGCCTCCTGGTGGCGGTCTACGGCATCTTCGCCCTCGCCGCGACCGGGCGCTCGTCGCTCCAGCTCGCGACCCAGGCCGACGAGGCGCCCGTGCCGTACTCGCTCTCGGCCCTCGCGGCCCTCGTCTACCTGCTCGCCACGGCGGCGCTCGCGCGGTCCTCGCCCCGCGCCCGACGGGTGGCGTGGGCCGCGGTCTCGGTGGAGCTGGTCGGGGTCCTGACCGTCGGGGTGCTCACGGTGGTGGACCCCGCGCTCTTCCCCGACGACACGGTCTGGTCGGTGTTCGGCGCCGGCTACGGCTACGTGCCGCTGGTGCTGCCGTTCGCCGGCATCGCCTGGCTGTGGCACACGTCTCCTCGGGGCCCCGGGAGGTGACGCCCGCGCCACCCGTGCGGGTGGCGTTCCACGCCCGGAGGCTGGGTAGGAAGGACGCATGGCAACGAAGAAGAAGCTGCACTACACGACGCCCGGGCTCTCGGAGGCCGACGCCAGCCGCGTCATCGACATCCTCCAGGCCCGGCTGCACGCCGCCAACGACCTGCACCTGACGCTCAAGCACGTGCACTGGAACGTGGTGGGCCCCCACTTCATCGCCGTCCACGAGATGATCGACCCGCACGTGGAGGAGGTCCGCGGCTTCGCGGACGACCTCGCCGAGCGGATCGCCACGCTGGGCGGCTCGCCGAAGGGCACGCCGGGCTCGATCGTCTCCGAGCGCACGTGGGACGACTACACCATCGGCCGGGCCCCCACGCAGGAGCACCTGGGCGCGGTGGACGTGCTCTACACCGGCGTCATCACCGACTACCGCAACGACATCGCGGAGCTCGACGACCTCGATCTGGTCACCCAGGACATGCTCATCGCGCAGACGGACCGGCTGGAGCTGTTCCACTGGTTCGTGCGCGCGCACCTGGAGGACAAGGGCGGGCACCTCGCCACCGAGGGCCAGGAGTCCGAGCAGGGCGCCGCCCGGGCGGCCCGCTGAGGCCACCCGCGCCAGCGGAGAGACACGAGAGGCCCCCGGGACGACGTCCCGGGGGCCTCGTGCTGGGCAGCCGTCCCCGTCGGACGCGGCCGGTCACCCGACGTTCACCCGCGCTCCCTCCGCGGGTCGCCCCGGCGCTGCCCGCGCGCGTCAGCCTCGAGCCATGTCGAAGCGCACCGCCTGGCTCTGCATCGGGCTCCCCCACACCGGCGGCCCGGCGGTCGCCGCGGCCGCGGCCCGGCACGCGGACACGCTCCGCGCGCACGGGATCGGGCTGCCGGCCGCCTCCGCGGAGGAGATGCGGCGCGCCAGCGCCGAGCTCCTGCGCGAGCACGGGGAGCGCGGCTACCGCCGCCGCGACGTCGAGGGCGCCTGGGCGTCGATCTGCCGTCGGGCCTGGCGCGAGAAGGGCGCCACCCTGCTCGGCGACGAACGCCTCGCGGCCGCGACCGACGACCAGGTGGCGCTGCTGCTCGACGGCCTCGCCGGGCTCCGCCCCCGCGCTGTGGTCGCCCTGCGGGACCCGGCCACCCTGCTGGTCGAGGGGTGGGCCTCGGAGGTCCGGGAGGGCCGCGCCCCCACCTTCGAGCGGTACGCCCAGCGCGTGCTCGACCCCGACGAGGAGCACGGGCAGGCGGCCCGCTTCCGGTCCGGCCACGACCTCCCGGCCCTGCTCGACCGCTGGACCTCGGCGCTCGGACCCCACCGGGTGCACCTCGTCGTGCTCCCACCGGGCCGCGACCCGGGCGTCGCGCTGTGGCCCGAGCTGCTGGAGCTCCTCGGGGTGCCGGCGGCCGGTCTGACCGATCCGGAACCGAGCGCCGGCCCCACGGGCGCAGCCGTGCAGCGGCAGCTCAACGACGCGCTCAAGCCCCGGCTCTCCCGGGCAGACCGGCGCGACCTGCTGGGCGGCTGGCTGTCGTCGGCCGGCATGTCCCCGGCGCCGCCGCCGAGCCTGCCCCCAGACGTCCTCGGCGAGGCGACCATCCTGGGCGAGAAGTGGCGGGCCCGGGTCGCGGAGTCCGGTGTCGACGTGCGTGGGCGGCTGGACGACCTGGTCCCGGACCCGGTCTCGGGGGGTCCCGCGCCGGACGAGACGGGCGCGGCCGGGCAGGCCCTCACCGCCTGGGGGCTGGGTCGGTCCACGATCGAGGTGGCCCGGCTCCGCGGCCGCGTCGCCGAGCTGGAGGAGCGCAACCGGGCGCTGGAACGCAAGCGCACCAAGCTCCGGCGACGCCTGGCCCACCTCGGCGCCTGACCGACCACCTCGGCATGTGACCGGACGCCGGTCGCCGACCCCGCCCGACCGTGCGTCAGCACACACCCGCCCGGGTGGCCACTGGTGTTGCGCGGCGCAACCGGGCCGGGCACACTAGTATGTTACTAGCCGGTAGACCGGCCGGTAACCGAGCCGAGAAGGGTGGACCAGTGAGCCACTACAAGAGCAACCTCCGTGACATCGAGTTCAACCTCTTCGAGGTGCTCGGCCGAGACGAGGTCCTCGGCACCGGACCCTTCGCCGAGGTGGACACCGAGACCGCCAAGGCGATCCTCGGCGAGGTCGACCGCCTAGCCCGCGAGGATCTCGCGGCCTCCTACGAGGACTCGGACCGCAACCCGCCCGTCTTCGACCCGGCGACGAGCACCGCCCCCCTCCCCGCGTCGTTCCAGAAGAGCTACCAGGCCTGGATGGACGCCGAGTACTGGCGGCTCCAGATCCCCGAGTCGCTCGGCGGCCAGCCCGCCCCCTCCTCCCTGAACTGGGCGATCGGCGAGCTGGTGCTGGGCTCCAACGCCCCGATCTGGATGTACGCCGCCGGCCCGGCCTTCGCGAGCGTCGTCGACCGCGTCGGCAACGAGCGCGACAAGCGGATCGCCCAGCACATGGTCGAGCGCCAGTGGGGCGCCACCATGGTGCTCACCGAGCCCGACGCCGGCTCCGACGTGGGCGCGGGCCGCACCAAGGCCACCCCCAACGAGGACGGCTCCTGGAACATCGAGGGAGTCAAGCGCTTCATCACCTCCGCCGAGCACGACATGAGCGAGAACATCATGCACCTCACGCTGGCCCGCCCGGTCGGCGTCGAGGGCGCGGGCGGGCCCGGAACCAAGGGCCTCTCCCTCTTCCTCGTGCCGAAGTACCACTTCGACCACGAGACCGGCGACCTGACCGGCGAGCGCAACGGCGTCTACGTGACCAACGTCGAGCACAAGATGGGCATCAAGGTGTCCAACACCTGCGAGCTCACCTACGGCGACTCCGGCGTGGGCGGGGGCGAGCCCGCCCGGGGCTGGCTGCTCGGCGAGGTGCACCAGGGCATCGCCCAGATGTTCCAGGTGATCGAGAACGCCCGGATGATGGTGGGCACCAAGGCCATCGCGACGCTCTCCTCCGGCTACCTGAACGCGCTGGAGTACGCCAAGACCCGCACCCAGGGCGCCGACCTGACCGACTCGGCCAAGACCGCCCCGCGCGTGACCATCACGCACCACCCCGACGTCCGCCGCTCGCTGATGACCCAGAAGGCCTTCGCCGAGGCGATGCGCTCGCTGGTGCTCTACACCGCGTCCTGGCAGGACCGCGTGATGATCGCCGAGGCGGCCGGCGAGCAGGACGAGATGGCCGAAGCCGTCAACGACCTGCTGCTGCCGATCGTCAAGGGCTACGGCTCCGAGCGCTCCTGGGTGCTGCTGGGCACCGAGTCGCTGCAGACTCTCGGCGGCTCCGGCTTCCTGCAGGAGTACCCGCTCGAGCAGTACGTGCGCGACGCCAAGATCGACACGCTCTACGAGGGCACGACCGCGATCCAGGGCCAGGACCTGTTCTTCCGCAAGATCGTCAAGAACCAGGCAGCGGCGCTGGGTCACGTGGCCAGCGAGATCGAGCAGTTCCTCTCCCAGGACTCGGGCAACGGCCGCCTCAAGGTCGAGCGCGGCCTCCTCGCGGCGGCGCTCGAGGACACCAACGCCATCGTCGGCAAGATGATCAACGACCTGATGTCCGCCGACCCGAACGCCGAGGGCGGTGACATCACCAACGTCTACGGCGTCGCGCTCAACACGACGCGCCTGCTGATGGTGCTCGGCGACGTGGTCTGCTCGTGGCTGCTGCTCAAGGGTGCCGAGGTGGCGCTGGAGAAGCTGGCCGGCGACCCGGGCAAGGACCAGGCCTTCTACGAGGGCAAGGTCGCCGCCGCGCAGTTCTTCGCCCAGACGATGCTGCCGAGGATCTCCGCCGAGCGCGCCATCGCCGAGGCCACCGACGCCTCGATCATGGACCTCGACGAGGCTGCCTTCTGAGGCCCACCCGGGAAACCGTCGTCCCCGGCTCCCCCGGTCGAGCGAGCGCGCGCGGGCCGGGCTGCCCGTAGGATCCGGCCCGGGGGGAAGGGGCGAGTGGATGTCCGCCGTGGGGAGGTCGGAACCGGGTGTGGTCGTGGCCGGGCAGGCCACGGGCCGCCCGGCCGCCCTCGACCCCTCCCCGACGGCCCAGGCGGGGCCGCGCCCGCACTCCGAGCACGGGGCCGACGCCACCGACACCTTTGACCGGTACGCGCGACTGCTGCGCGGCACGCTCGACGTCCCCGTCGCGCTGGTGACGATCATCGAGGGCGACCGTCAGGTCTTCCTCGGTCAGGAGGGGCTGCCCGAGGCGGTCGCCGCCGAGCGCGAGACCCCGATCGCCTACTCGTTCTGCCGGCACGTCGTCGCTGACCGGGGACCGCTCATCGCCGCGGACGTCCGCGAGCAGCCGCGGCTGCGCGACAACCCCTCCATCCCCGACTTCGGGGTGGTGGGCTATGCGGGCTGGCCGCTCCGCGACCACCGCGGGGCGGTGATCGGCTCGCTGTGCGCCCTCGACACGGAGCGGCGCGACTGGTCGGCCGAGGAGGTCGCCGTGCTGGAGGACCTCGCGGCCGCGTGCTCGGCGGACCTCGCCCAGCGTGGGCTGCGCGCCGAGGCGCTGGCCGGGGAGCGCGAGGCCCGGGCGCTGTCGGAGCGCAGCCGGACCCTGTTAGCGCTCAGCGAGACGCTGTCGAGCACCCGGACGCTGGTCGACGTGGCGCGGGCGCTGGAGCAGACCGCGCGCGAGCAGCTCGGCTGCCTGCACGCCGGCATCTGGGTGCGCGAGCCCGAGCCGGACTGGCCGCCGGGCGGCCCCCAGCCGACCCCGGGCGGCCCGCCCGAGCGCCTGGTGCACACCGATCCCGGCGACCTGGGCTGGGCGGCGGCCCGGACGTATGCCGACCTCCCCCTCGACGAGACCAACCCGCTCGGGCTCGCGCTGCTCCGGCGCGGCCCCGCCTACCTCCCGACCCGCGAGGCCCTGGACGCGCGCTTCCCCGGTCTGGCCGACGACGCGCGGCCCGGGGAGTCGCGCGCGTGGCTGCCGCTGGTGGTGCGCGGGCACGCCTACGGGGTGCTGGTGCTCGTCTGGCCGGACCGCGGCGACCTCTCGGAGGAAACCCGGGTGACGGTCGCCGCGCTCGCGTCCTACACGGCCCAGGCCGTGCAGCGCGCGCGGCTGCTCGAGGAGCGGCTGGACGCCCTGCTGACCCTGCAGACCTCCATGGCCAGCCGGTTGCCCGCCCTCCCCGGTCTCGGGCTGGCCGCCCGCTACCTACCGGCCGCGACCCGCGACGAGGTCGGCGGCGACTGGTTCGACGCCGTCGTCCTCTCGGACGGCTGCACCGCGCTCGTGGTGGGGGACGTCCTCGGCCACGACATGGAGGCCGCGGCTGCGATGGGCCAGGTGCGGATCATGCTGCGCACCCTCGCCTGGGCCATCGGAGACTCCCCGTCCGCCACCGTCCGGCGCCTCGACCAGGCGGTCGCCGAGCTCGGCGTCGACGTGATGGCGACGCTGATGTACGCCCATCTCGAGCCACCCGAGCACCCCGGCGGGCCGACCCAGGTGCTCTGGTCCAGCGCCGGGCACCCCCCGCCGCTCGTGCTCGACCCAGCCGGGTCCGCCCGCTACCTCGACGGCGACTCCGACCTGCTGCTCGGCGTCCGCCCCTCGACCGCCCGTCACGACCACCGCGAGGCCGTGGACGCGGGGTCGACCCTGCTGCTCTACACGGACGGACTCGTGGAGCGGCGCGGTGAGAACCTCGGCGTCGGGCTCGAGCGGTTGCGCACGAGCGTCGAGCGCCACGCCGGGCTCCCCCTCTCGGGCCTGCTCGACGCCCTGCGTGCCGACCTGGTGGGCCGCCAGCACGGCGACGACGTCGCCCTCCTCGCCGTCCGCGTGGAGCGGCCGGCCGACTAGCGAGCGGCGACGCCCCGCCGAGGGCGTGGCGGGGGCCGGCTCAGCGGACGATGTAGACGCCCGCGTTGCCGACGTCCACGACCACCGGATCCGGCGCCACGTCGAGCAGCGTGATCCGCAGCGCGGTCACCTGGAGCCCGCGGGGCTTCCGGTCGACGACCTGCCGCTCGATCTTCGCGACTCCCGGGACCTCCAGCGTCTCACCCGGCGCCGGGACCTCCTGCGGGTTGCCGTCGACCGTCAGGCCGGCCACGGCCGTCTTGGGGGTGGCGGTGACCTGGCCGCGGGTGTTCTTGAACGCGCCGGCCCGGGCGAAGACGCCGTCCAGCTTCACCACCCCGCCGCCGAGCGAGGCGCCGAAGACGAGCGACTTGGTCACGGCGTTGGACTGGTTGTGCTTGAGGTACTGGGAGAAGACCTTCGACTTGATCAGGTCGACGTTCTGCACGTCCGGTACCGACGTGTCCGCGACCTCGTTGCCGCGGACCTCGCCGTCGGTGCCCGGGCACGGCATCGGGGCGAAGCCGCTGCGGCCGGTCTGCAACAGACCCAGGGCCTTGGGCCCCTCGGTGCCCCAGGCGCCGCCGCGGAAGATGCCCACGCGGGTCTGCGACAGCTTGGCGTTGCTGCGAGCCAGCTGCACCTTGGTGCCGTCGGGCCGCTTCACCCGCAGCGCGAGGTTGTAGGCGACGCCCTCGCCGTTGCCGGAGCGCCCGCCCTTCAGGTTGTAGGCCACCTCGCCGCCGCCGGGGATGCCGAACCGCTGGGTCCGGTTGCCGGGGAGGAGGTTGACGCCGATGCCACCGATCTTCAGCTCGGCGAGCCTGGCCGCCGCGACTCGCTGGAAGCCGTTCGGCGTCCGCACCACGCGGGAGAAGGACTTCAGTCCCTCGAACTGGACCTTGCCGTCGAGCAGGGACCCGCTCTGGACGATTGCCTTCGAGGTCATGGCGGGGTTGCCGCCGACCCGGTGGGCGCGGTTGTTGGCCCCCACGTTGGTCAGGTCCGCGACGGGCTTGAGGCGGTCCTGGCTCTGGGCGACGAAGTTCCCGTTGAGCCGGGGGTAGCTGCGGGTGCACATCGCCGCGAACGCGGTCCGGCCCGAGCCGGCGGAGGGATTGCGGCCGACCCGGGAGCCGAAGGAGAAGCCTCGGGCGGTGGGCAGCCGGGTGCGGGCGTCGGCGGCGCTGGTCGCGGCGCCGGGCGCGCTGGTCGCGGCGCCGGGCGCGCTGGCTGCGGCGCCGGGCGCGCTGGCCGGGGCGCCCGGGGAGGCGGCGGCCGTCGGAACGGCGGGAGCCACGATCACGGCGGCGGCGGCCGCGACGAGCAACGGGCGGATCGAACGGATCCGAGTCACGCAGAGTCCCCCTCGAGGGGTCGAAGACAAGACCCTCGACCATAGGCGCTCAACGCGCGGCGTCTCGCCCGATCGTGACCCCGCTCACCTGGACGGACGACCCCGGTCCAGACCGGTCCGCAGCGACCAGGTGCCGCTCGACCGGCGCTCAGCGGCTGCGCGGCCCGAACGCGGGGGTGGACCGGGCGAAGGCCGCGCGCCGGGCCGCCCGGGTGTTGCCGGTCACGAGGAGCAGGGCCTGCTCGGCGCGCTCCCGGGCGAAGGTGCGCCGCGGCGAGTGCCAGGCGTGCTCGAAGAGCCGCTTCGCCGCCGCCACGGCGTCGGGCGAGCGCCCGCGCAGCTCCTCGACCAGGTCCCGCGCCGCCGCCCGGGGGTCGCTGTCCACGCCGGTCGCGAGCCCCAGGGCGTGCGCGTCGGAGCCGCTGAGGACCTGGCCGGTCATGGTCAGGCGCTTGGCGGTGTCCGGGCCGAGCAGCTGGGAGAGCGTGCGGATGCCCGTCATGTCGGGAATCAGCCCCCAGCGCGCCTCGAGCACCGACCACTGGGCCTCGGGGGTGGTGAACCGGAAGTCGGCGCCCAGCGCCAGCTGAAGCCCACCGCCGTAGCAGTGCCCGTGGACAGCGGCCACCACCGGGACGGGGAGCCGTCGCCAGGCCCACACGGACTCCTGGAAGGTGTTGGTCCCACGCCACGGCCGGGGCAGGAAGCTGGTCACGACGTGCGCCGGCGACCGCATGACGTCGCCGAAGTCGAGCCCGGCGCAGAAGGAGTCCCCGGCGCCGGCCAGGATCACGGCGCGCAGCGAGCGGTCCCGCCGCAGCCCGTGGGCGACACGCACCAGGTCGTCGAGGACCGGGAGGGTCAGCGCGTTGAGCTTGTCCGGCACGCTCGAGCCGGACCTCGGCGACGTCCCGCTCGACGGAGCAGGACACGTGGCCGGAGCGCAGCGACATGACGGCATCCTAGGCAAGCGCGTCCGCCTCGTGCGGGCGCCACACCCGGACGGGGTCGCCGACGCGGACCGTCCCCGGCACCACGACATCGCCGTCCACCCCGAGCGCCGGCCCCGGGGGCCGCGAGTCGTCCCCGGCCCGGGTCAGCGCGTCAAGCAGCGGGAGGTCTCGCTCCCCGGTCGCGGGGTCGGCCTCGACCACGGCGCACCGCGGCGTCGGGGTCGCCGGGCGCACGACGACCTCGCCCAGGTGCACCGCGGCACCGACCCATGCCTCCTCGGCGCGGACGCCGAGACCCCCGACGACGATGTTGGCCCGGAAGCGCGCGGGACCCGGGTCGCCGGGCAGCGCGGCCACCGACGCGGCGCCGACCAGGCTGACGGCCCCGCCGTAGACGACCTCTCCCGCGGGCGCCTCGGCCAGGCGCACCTCGCGGCCCAGCCAGGCGGAGGCGAGCGCCGCGTGCGGACCGTCCTGGAGGGCGAGCGGCACGGCCCTGCCCCAGTAGTCGCCGGTGACGGTCTCGCCGCTCGGCTCGAGCAGGCCGTCCACGACGTCGTGGCCCGGCGCGGCCAGGCGCAGCGCCGGGCCGTCGTCGGTCTCGCGGGGCTCGGCGCGCAGCGCCATCAGCGACGGGTGCCGCACGGTGCGCAGCACCTCGCAGCGGCCCACGTCCACGAGGCACCAGCGCCGGTCGCCGACCACCCCGGAGCGGCCGACCCGCACCGCGTCGAGGGTCAGGTGACGCGTGCCCTTGATCGGCGCGTACCCCACCGCGTCGACCCGTCCGACCTTCCATGCCCACCAGTGCAGCAGGTCCCCCGTTCCCTGTCTCCGTCGGAGGACCCCGCCGAGCCGGCGTGAGCTTCCACCCCGCCGAGCCGGCGTGGGTTTCCACCCCGCCGAGGCGGCGTGAGCTTCCACCCCGCCGAGACGGCGTGAGCTTCCGCCCCGCCGAGACGGCGTGGGTTTCCGCCCCGCCGAGACGGCGTGAGCTTCCGCCCCGCCGAGTCGGCGTGGGTTTCCGGTCTTGTGCACAGTTCGGCCAGGTCAGGGGCTCTTCCACAGGGCTGGGCGGAGGGCGCGGGAGTGTCGGCGGGCGGTGGAAGAGTGTCGTCATGGAGGCAACCAGCGGACCCGGTGGCGGCTCGGGCGCTCACCCGGTGAGCCGGGCCGTCGCGGCTGTTCTGGCCGACCTGGGCGGGGTCTCGGATCGGCCGATGTGGTCGATGACCGCGGCCGAGACCCGCGAGGTCCTGGGTTCCATCGCACGGGTCGGCTCGGTGGTGGCCGAGCTCGAAGCACAGCTCCTGCGTCATGCGGACACGGTCGAGGCGTACGCCGAGCCCGGCGCGACGTCCACGGCGGCCTGGCTGGGCCACACCACGCGGGTCACCCGCCGCGAGGCGCACGGCAAGACCCGGTTGGCCGCCGCCCTGGAGCAGCACCCGCTGACCCGGGAGGCGCTGGCCCGAGGCGAGGTCCGGGTCGAGCAGGCGCAGGTGATCTGCCGGGCCGTGGATGAACTCAGCAAGGACCTGGAGGCCGACGCCGCCAGCGAGGACCCCGAGGTGCGGGCCCTGGCCGCGGATCCCGACCTGCCGGAGCGGGCGGAGAAGCACCTGCTCGCCGCCGCGGAGCACCACGACGCGAAGGTGCTGCGGATCCTGGGCAAGCGGATCCTGGAGGTCGCCGACCCCGCCCGCGCCGACGCCCACGAAGCAAGGGCGCTGGAGCGGGAGGAGAAGCGGGCCGCGGCGAAGACCCGGTTCTCGATGGCCGACGACGGCCACGGCCTGAGCCACGGCCGGTTCGCGATCCCCACCACCCACGCCGCGATGCTGCGCAAGGCCCTGCTGGCGACCGCGGCCCCCCAGCACCAGAACGCCGTGGGTGGTGCGGGCACCTGGCGGTTGGAGAAGCCCGGCCCCCAGCGGATGGGGGAGGCGTTCTGTGAGTACCTGGCCCGCTACCCCGCCGACAAGCTCCCCCACGCCGGCGGGGTCACCGCGACCGTGGTGGTCACGATGACCCTCGAGAGCCTGCTCGGCGGGCTGAAGGCCGCCCAGCTCGACACCGGCGAGCGGATCACCGCCGGGCAGGCCCGCCGGATGGCGTGTGAGGCCGGTCTGGTCCCCGCGGTCCTCGGCACCCGCAGCCAGGTCCTCGACCAGGGATTCCGCACCCGGTTCTTCACCGACCCCCAGCGCATCGCCCGGATCATCGAGCAGGCCACCTGCGAACACGGCACCTGCGACGTCCCCGCCGCGTTCTGCCACGCCCACCACCGCACCCCCTGGGCCTGCGGCGGCACCACGAACAAGGACGACCTGCAATGGCTGTGTCCGCGCCACCACACCCTCGCCCACCAAGCCCTGGCCCACCAAGCCATGGAGAAGGCCGGGAAGCCAGGCCACCTGCGGCCGCCGGACCCGCCCCGGCGGACGTGACAGGGCGGGTCGGACGTCCGTGGGGTGTCCGACCCGCCCTGATCTTGCTGGGGCCGCTCAGGCAGCCAGCACCTGGCGCTCCTGGCGGCGCCGGTTCGCCTCGTAGGCGCGGCGCACCTTCTTGCCACCGGTGGCCAGCTTCCAGAGCGTCGCGATCTGCTTCGGCGCGTTGCGCGGCGTGGTCTCGGCGAGCCAGCCGTTGGGCAGCGAGAGCCGGAAGACCTTGTGCCACGCGCTCGCGACCTGCTTCGGCAGCGAGGCCGAGTGGTAGTTCAGCCCGTAGCGCTCGAAGATCTCGCGCACCTGCGGGGCGATCTCGGCATACCGGTTGCTCGGCAGGTCGGGGTAGAGGTGGTGCTCGATCTGGTGCGAGAGGTTGCCGGTCATGAAGTGCATGGCCTTCGAGCCGGAGATGTTCGCGGAGCCGAGCATCTGCCGCACGTACCACTGGCCGCGGGTCTCGCCCTCCGGGACCGCCTTCTTCTCGAAGGTCTCGACGCCCTCGGGGAAGTGGCCGCACATGATCACCGAGTGCGTCCACACGTTCCGCGCCAGGTTCGCGGTCGCGTTCGCGGCGAGCGTCGGCAACGCCGAGCCGGTCGGGAGCGACAGCAGCGGGTGCACGACGTAGTCCTTGGTGGCCTGACGCCGGATCTTGGCCAGCGTGTTCCGCGCCGCCTGCGTGTACAGGGCGGGGCGCTTGTCCCTCGGCATCCGCAGGTTCTTGCCGAGCTCGAGGTCGTAGGCCGCGATGCCGTACTCGAAGATGCAGGCGTTGGCGAAGTTCCACACCGGCTGGCCCAGGTGCATCGGGTGCCAGCGCTGGTCCTCGTCGACGCGCATGATGCCGTAGCCGAGGTCGTTGTCCATGCCGACGATGTTCGTGTGCGTGTGGTGCACCTGGTTGTGGCTGTGCTTCCAGCCCTCGGACGGCGAGGCGTTGTCCCACTCCCACGTCGTCGAGTGGATCTTCGGGTCGCGCATCCAGTCCCACTGGCCGTGCATGACGTTGTGGCCGATCTCCATGTTCTCGATGATCTTGGCGATCGACAGGCCGGCCGTCCCGGCGAGCCACGCGGGCGGGAACACGCTGGCGAGCAGGACCGTGCGGCTGCCCACCTCGAGCCAGCGCTGGGCCTTCACGACCTTGCGGATGTAGGCGGCGTCGTCGGCGCCGCGGGTGGCGATGACGGACTGGCGGATGGCGTCGAGCTCGGCGCCGATCGCCTCGACGTCCTGCTCGCTCAGGTGGGCGACGGGGTTGTCGGGCTTGCGGGTGGTGGTCGTCATGCGGGCTCCTCTGCGGTGGGGGTGGAGCGTCGGGTCCGGAGTCAGTGGATCGGGTGCGGTGGCTCGGGTGCCGGCGTTCGGGTCAGTGGTCGATCTCGCACGCGCCGGCGACGGCGTTGATGCAGGTCTGCACGGGCAGCCCGCCGCGGTCGGTCTCCCCGGGCACGGCGGTGGTCACCTCGCCGGTGCGCAGGTCGCGCACGGCTCCCGAGCGCATCGGGAGCACGCAGCCCATGCAGATCCCCATCCGGCAGCCGCTCGGCATGAGCATCCCCGCCTCCTCGGCCGCGTCGAGGATCGGCGTGCCGCCGTCGGCCTCGACCTCGGTGCCCCCGTAGGACGACCCGGAGAAGGAGACGGTGCCGCCCTCGCCGCCGGCGATCCGGACCGGCCGGAACTGCTCCGTCGTCAGCTCGAGGCCGGCCCGCTCGTGGTGCGCCTCGAGCGCGTCGAGGAGCCCCGGCGGGCCGCAGGCGAACGTGCGCCGGGCGCCCAGGTCGGGCACCAGCTCGCCCAGCTGGTCGACGTCGAGCACGCCGTGCTCGTCGTCGTAGCGGGAGACCAGCCGGATCACCCCCGCCTCGGCGAGCGCCTCGAGGTCGCGGCCGAAGATGGTCTCGGGCCGCGAGGGCGCGACGTGGACGACGACGATGTCGTGGCCGGCGCTGCGGTGCGGGTGCAGCACTCCGTCGTCGGTCGACGGGAAGAGGTTGCGCAGCATGCCGATCACCGGCGTGATGCCCGAGCCGGCCGTGACGAAGAGCAGCTTGTCGCCGCCGGGCGGCAGCACGAACTCGCCGGCGGCCTGCTCGAGGTGCACCATCGTGCCGGGCCGCGTGCGGTGCACGAGGTGGGGGCTCACGGTGCCGTCGGGCATCGCCTTGACCGTCACGGCGATCCGGCCGTCGCGGCGCGGGCCGTGGGTCAGGGAGTAGGCGCGCCAGTGACGCACCCCGTCGACGTCGACGCCGATCCGCACGTACTGGCCCGGCTCGTGGCCGGCCCAGTCCGCGCCCGGGCGGATCACCAGGGTGGCGGCGTCGGAGGTCTCCGGGTGGACCTGCTCGACGAGGCCGCGCAGGTCGGCACCGGCCCGCAGCGGGGCGACGAGGTCCAGGTAGTCCGCGGGCACGAGCGGCGTCACTGCCGCCTCGGCGACCCGCGACGCCCGGGCGCCGACGGCCGCGCGCCGACGGCCCCGCGGCCGGCCGGCGTCGGCGTAGCCGGCGTCGACGGCGCGCTCGGAGTCGGTCGTGGTTGGCATGACTCCACTCTCCTCGATGCGAGATGGCATATCCTGTGTGGACGAAGTGAATCTGCGCGGCCTGATTTGAGGCCTGCGAACAAAACACTGCTGGCTCGGCGAAAACGTCGAGCCCGGGAGGACCCGTGGCGAAGTCCCCGGCGCGCCCGCGCACCGGCTCCGGACTGCGCCTGCCCAAGGGCGTCACCTCCTCGCTGCAGCACCAGCTGCCGGCGGTGGCCGAGGAGGTCGTCGCGGCGGTCATCGCCGAGGTCCCGTCCTACTCCGAGCCCTTCCGTGGACGGATGGGCCGCAACATCGAGAACGCCGTCGAGATCGCGCTCGGGGGGTTCCTCGAGCTGGCCTCGAGCCGGCAGGGCTTCGACCACACCACCCGGGTCGAGTCGGTCCTCGAGGCGGCGTACGCGCTGGGGCGGGGCGAGGCGCGCAGCGACCGGACCATGGACGCGCTGGCCTCGGCATACCGCGTGGGCGCGCGCACGGCCTGGCGCGACCTCAGCGCCGTCGCGGTCGAGGCCGGGTTGCCCGCCCAGGATGTGGCGCGCTTCGCCGCGCTGGTCTTCGACTACATCGACCAGCTCTCGCAGGCGAGCGTCTCGGGCCATGCGGACGAGCTCGAGACCACCGGCCGCATCCGCGAGCGCCGCCGCGAACGGCTCGCGCAGCGGATCCTCGCCGGCCAGGACCCGGAGTCGCTCGAGGAGTCGGCCGAGCACGCGGAGTGGCCCCCGCCGCGCACGCTGACCGCCGTCGTGCTCCCCAGCTCGATGGCCGGGAGCGCGCGGGCCATGCTGGACGCCCGGACGCTCTCCGCCGGCGAGGACGCGCCCGGCCTGGAGGCGCTCGAGCCGTCGGCCGGCGGCGGGGACCGGTCGGTGCTGCTCGTGCCCGACGCGGAGGGGGCCGCCCGGCGGGCGCTGCTGGCGAGCCTGCGCGGCCGGGACGCCGCCGTCGGGCCCGCGCGCCCGTGGACGCGGGCCGGCTCGTCGCTGCAGCGCGCCGTGCAGGCCCGAGCGCTGCTCGGCGCCGGCGCGGGGGCCGGAGGCGGCGAGCAGGGCGCAGCCCTCGACAGCGAGGAGCACCTCGCCGCGCTCATCCTCACCGCAAATCCGGAGGCCCTCGCCGACCTGCGCGACCGCGTCCTCGCGCCGCTCGGGGAGCTCAAGCCCGCGGCCGCTGAGAAGCTCACCGCGACGTTGCGGTCGTGGCTGTCCCACCACGGTCGCCGCGACGACGTCGCCGCCGACCTCTTCGTCCACCCGCAGACGGTGCGCTACCGGATGGGCCAGCTGCGCGAGCTGTACGGCGACCGGCTCGAGGATCCCGCGAGCGTGCTCGAGCTGACGGTCGCGCTCGCCGTCGAGCCAGGAGCGCCGGCGACCGAGCCGGCGGACTGACCTGGGCGAAACCGCCCGCACCCCTCAGCGCCCGTGTCATCCTGCGAAACATGGACGGGGAGACGGGCCCGCCGGCCGGCCTGGCCACGGGGTTGACGTGGCGCGCGGTCGGCGCGGACGAGCCCGGCAGCGGCCCGCGTTGGCTCGAGCTCGCCACGCTCGACCCCGGGATCGGTCCCGTCGGGGCGCCGGGCCTCAGCGTGCCCGGCCCCGGGCTCGATGCCCTGATCGTCAGCTCGGCGGCCGTCACCGCTGCCGACCTGGGCCTGGACGACCTCACGCCCGGACTCGACACCTCCGCGCGGGAGGCGACCCGGCGCCTGCACGCCCACGTCGACCTCGCCTGGGCCTCCGAGCTGGGCATCGCCACGGAGTCGCCGCTGCTGGACCGGGTGCTCGCCGACGGCGAGTTCCGACTGCCCAGGGGCGAGGAGGCGGCGCTCGGTGCCGCCCTGGCCCGCGCGCTGGAGCGCGGCAACCACTCCGACGGGGTCGAGGTGTCGCTCTTCCGCGACGCCGCCGGTCCGCTGGAGGACCTGCTGGCCGACCTGCCGACCTGGGACGACGGCCTCGCCCCGCGGCTGGTCTTCGACCGCGAGGTGCTGCAGCTGTGCCGCGTGGCCTGGCGGTTGCTGCACGTGACCCACCAGGCGTGGTTCGCCGCGTGCAACCGCACGGTGGGCGGCGCGCCGAGGCGACTCCTGCAACACCCGGTCGATGCCTGGGCGCGGCAGCTGGCGACCCACGCCTCGGCGGTCGTGGCCCGCGTGCACGTCCAGCGCAGCCACGAGGACTCGGAGGACGAGCTCGGCGCGCTCGTGAACGAGCACTTCACCTGGGCGACCGCGGCCGACGGGGACGGGTTCCGCGACTGGCTCCAGGGCCGGATCCTCACCCCGGTCGAGACCGTCCTCGCCGTGGCCGACCCGGGCGCGACCGATCTCGCCGTGCACCTCGAGCCGTACCTGCCGGTCCTCGAGACCGAGGACGACGTGGCAGACGCGATCGACGCGGTCGGCACCTACCTGGGGGCCTGGCTGATGACCGACGCCGGACTGCTCGCGCGGCTCCACCGCGAGCTCCACCTCGCGTCGGACAACTGGGCGTGGCGCCGTGTCGTCGTGCCCGGCGGCATCACGGAGTGGTCCGTCGCCGACGTGGGCGTGGCCGCGCAGACCGCGGCCACCGCCCTTGACGTGGAGGAGCTGCTGCGCCCGCACGCGGACCCGGTCTGACCGGGGCCCGCGTACCGTCCACCGCATGCACCGCGGACCCCGGACCCGCCCCGCGGCGCTGCTGCTGGCCGGGGCGCTCGGGCTGCTCGGGCTGGCGTCCTGCGGCGGCGACGGCCCCGCCGCGGGTGGCGAGGAGGACCCGCCGCCGAGCGCCGCCGCCGCGGAGGTCGGCCGCTATGTCGCGCTCGGGGACTCCTTCACCGCCGCGCCCCTCGTGCCCACGACCGAGCAGGAGACCGGCTGCCTGCGCTCGACCGGCAACTACCCCCACCTGCTGGCCGACGCGCTCGACGTCGGCGAGCTGGTCGACGTCAGCTGCGGCGGCGCCGACGCCACGGCCATGATCGGCCGCCAGGAGACCCCGGCCGGTTCGGTCGCGCCGCAGTTCGACGCGCTCACGCCCGAGACCGACCTGGTCACCCTCGGCCTGGGCGGCAACGACTTCGGCATCTTCGGCACGCTCGTGCAGCGGTGCCCGGCGGTGGCCTCCCGCGACCCGCGGGGCAGTCCCTGCCGGGCCGACCAGCGGGAGGGGGGAGAGGACGAGCTGCTGGCGACGCTTCCGGGCCTCCGGGAGCGGATCGCGTCCGTCCTCGCCGGGATCGAGCAGCGCGCGCCGCGCGCGCACGTCCTCGTGGTGGGCTACCCGCAGCTCGCACCCGCGCAGGGTCGCTGCGAGGCGCTCCCGATCGCCGCCGGCGACTACGCCTACCTCCGCGAGGTGACCTCGGGGCTCAACGACGCCCTGCGCGACGCGGCGGAGGGCGCCGGGGCGACCTACGTCGACGTGGCCGCCGCGAGCGCCGGGCACGACATCTGCTCCGACGACCCGTGGGTCAATGGTCGGACCACCGACCGGAAGGCTGCGCTGGCCTACCACCCCTTCGCGGCGGAGCAGCGCGCCGTGGCGCGGTTGGTGCGCCAGGCGCTCGCCGGCACCGCCGGCACCGTCGACACCGCCGCCTGAGCCGGGGACCTCAGCCGAGCCCGTCGTGCACGGGTCGACCGGCCACCCACGTCGCGGCCACCCGCATCCCTCGCAGGGCCTGCGCGGAGGCTGCGGGCTGGTCGTCCCGCCCGGCCAGCGGGTCGGCATCGAGCAGGGCGAGGTCGCCCAGTGAGCCGACGCCCACGGTGGGCGCGCCGTCCACCGACGCGCGCAGCGCCTCGGCCGCCGTGAGCTCCTGCTCGGGGTGCCACGACTCGCGCTCGTCGGCCGAGCGGTGCACGGCGGCAGCCATCGCGAGCCACGGGTCCAGCGGCGAGACGGGTGCGTCGGAGCCCATCGCCAGCTGCACCCCGGCGTCGAGCATCCACCGGAAGGCGAAGGAGCGCGCGGAGCGCTCCCCCCAGATCTTGTCGGTCAGGTCGCGGTCGTCGAGCAGGTGCGCCGGCTGGATGCTGGCGACGATGCCGAGCTCGGCCATCGCGTCGATGTCCCGGCGGTTCAGCAGCTGGGCGTGCTCGAGCGAGCCCCGCGCGCCGGTGTCGCGGTACGCCGCGACCGCCTCCGCGGCCGCCGCGTCGCCGATCGCGTGGGTGGCGACCTCCAGCCCGTGCGCGTGCGCCCGGCCGAGCAGGGCGCGCAGCTCCTGGCCGTCGAGGTTGGGCTCGCCGGCGGGGTACTCCAGGCGCCAGGCGTCGCCGTAGGGCTCGCAGCACCAGGCCGTGCGCGTGTTCAGCGACCCGTCCGAGATGATCTTCAGCGGCCCCATCGTGAGCCGGTCGTCGCCCGGCCGGAGCGGTTTGCCCGTCCGCAGGCCGAGGTCGATCACCTTGTCCAGCCCCTCGGCGTAGGTGGACATCCGGATGCGCAGCAGGTCGCAGTCCTCGTCCCAGCGGTGCAGCCACTCCGCGGCGCCGCCGCTGAACTCGTAGTCCACGAGCCCGACGACGCCGTGCGCCGCGGCGGCGTCGAGGGTGCGGCGGTAGGCGGCCGGGGAGGTCCCGTCGTTGCCGACGAGGGTGGCCAGCCGGGGGTAGGCCGCGAACCACTCGGCCTCGCGCACCACCGAGTCGCGCACCGGCATGGCCAGGTGCAGGAGCGCCTTGGTGTTCAGCCAGGCGTGGTGTCCGTCGCCGCTGATCAGCACGGTCGCGGTGTCGCCGGTGACGGCATCGAGCTCGCTGACCGTGACGTCGCGGTCCCAGCCCCCGGAGCGGTGGCCCCACCCGATGACGGGGTGCTCGGGGTACTCCAGCACCCGCTCCTCCACCATCGCCAGCGCCGCCTCGGGCGACCGGGCCGGCGCGAGGTCGAGCCGCTGCGAGGTGAGCGTCCACTGGGCCAGGTGCACGTGGGCGTCCCAGAGGCCGGGGATCAGCCAGCGCCCGTCGGCGTCCACCTCCGGCACCCCCTCCGGCCGCGCGAGGCCGGGACCGACCTCGACCACGCGCCCGCCCTCGACGCGCACGTCGACCGGCCCGTGCGGGACCGCCGCCCCCGCCGTCACCGGCACGAGGTGGGCGCGCCGCAGCAGGAGGTCAGGCATGGGCTGCACGCTAGCGGCCGGGTCAGGGTGGGCCGGGGGCCAGGTCCGGCTGCCTCAGGAGCGCCCGTCGCCTCGGAGGTAGGCCAGCTGCGCGCGCACGGACAGCTCGGCTGCCCCCCACAGCACCGGGTCGACGTCGGCGTAGACGATCTCCACCACGCGGCGGGGCAGCGTCTCCTCGTCGAGCCCGGCCGCGGCGGCCTCCGTGCGCAGCGGGTCGCCGCCGAGCAGCTGCCCGAGCGCCGCCTCCACCTGCTCGAGGCGCTGCCGGCGGTGCGCGCGGTAGAAGTCGATCGCGCCGAGCGCGTCCTCGATGACGGGCCCGTGCCCGGGCCACACCCACGTGGCCTCCCGCTCCTCGGCGAGGGCGTGCAGCCGGTCGAGCGAGTCCAGGTAGGCCCCCAGCTGGCCGTCGGGGTGCGCCACGACGGTCGTCCCGCGCCCGAGCACGGTGTCGCCGGTCAGGACCGCGCGCTCCGCCGGCAGCACGAACGACAGGGAGTCGGCCGTGTGCCCCGGGGTCGCGACGACCCGCAGCTCGAGGCCGTCGACCTCCACCACGTGGCCCTCACCCAGCCCCTCGCCGCCGAGCCGGTACGCCGGGTCGAGCGCGCGCACGCCGCAGCCGACGCGCTCGGCGAACTCCCGCGCCGCCTCCGCGTGGTCCGCGTGGTGGTGCGTGAGCAGCACGACCCCGACCTCGCCCGCGTGCTCGGCCACGGCGTCGAGGTGGGAGGCGATGGAGGGCCCCGGGTCGATGACCACGCTCCGACGGGCACCCGGCTCGCGCAGCACCCAGGTGTTGGTGCCGTCCAGCGTCATCTCGTCGGCGTTCGGCGCGAGCACGCAGCGGGCGCGCTCGCCGAAGGCCCCCCCTGCCCAGCTCACGGGGACCAGCTCACGAGGACGACCAGCTCACGAGGTCTCGCCCCGGGCCCGGGCGCGCTCCGCGGCCAGCGTCTCCAGGTGCGGCGGCAGCGTGAGCACGTGGCCCTCGCCCCGCGACGCCACCTCGGGCGTGAACATCTCCACCGTCCGGTCGCGCGCGGCCTCGAGGACGCCGGCGGCGTCCTCGTGCTGGTCGACCTCGAGGCAGGTGAGATAGGTCGGCGGCATCATCAAGAGGTTCCCGGCGTCCGCCTCCTCGAGCGCCCGGGCGGCGGGGAGCCAGCGCACCTCCACGGACTCGGTGGAGACGTCGCGCGTGCGCTGCCCCCGGGGGAGGCGGGCCACGAAGAACCAGGTGCGAAAGCGCTTCGGCTCCATCACCGGCGTCAGCCACCCGCCCCACGCACCGAGCAGGTCGGTGCGCAGCACCAGCCCGCGGCGGGTGAGCAGCTCGGTCAGCGCGAGCGACCGCGACTCGAGGCTGGCGCGGTCGTGCTCCCAGTCGGCGCCGGTGGTGTCGGCCACCACCGAGTCCTCCGACTCCCCGGCCAGCAGGACGCCGGACTCCTCGAAGGTCTCCCGCACCGCGGCACAGACGAGCGCCCGCGCCATCTCCACGTCGCAGGCGAGCCGCTCCGCCCACTGCTCCGGCGTCGGGCCGGCCCAGGCGAGCGAGGCGTCGAAGTCGCGGCGATCCACCCCGCCCCCGGGGAAGACGCACATGCCGCCGGCGAAGTCCATCGAGACCTCGCGGCGCAGCAGGTACACCTCCGGGCTCGGGTCGCCCGGCGACCCGTCGCGCAGCAGGACCACGGTCGCCGCGTCGCGCGGCTCGGCGGGGGCCCGCCGGCCCTCGGCGTACTCGCGCGCCGCGGCGACGACCTCCTCGGGCAGCGACACCGGGGGCACCGGGATCCTCACGCCGGCCCGCCCGGGGGCGCGACCTCCACGACGAGCTCGACCTCGGTCGGCACGTCCAGCGGCAGCACCGCCACCCCGACGGCGGACCGCGCGTGCACCCCCGCACCGCCGAACACGTCGCCGAGCAGCTCGGACGCCCCGTTGGCCACCCGCGGCTGCCCCGTGAAGTCGGGCGCGGAGGCCACGAAGACCACCATCTTGACCACCCGCGCGACCCGGGCGAGGTCGCCGATCTCGGACTTCACGGCGGCGATCGCGTTCAGGGCGCACTGCCGGGCGCACTCCGCGGCCTCCTCCTCGGAGACCTCCCCGCCGACCTTGCCCGTGCGCAGCGGCTCGCCGTCGCGCATCGGCAGCTGCCCGGCGGTGAAGACGTGTCCGGCGCTGGTCACCGCCGGCACGTAGGACGCGAGCGGCGCGGGGACGTCCGGGATCTCCAGGCCGAGGGCGGCGAGCCGCTCCTCCGGGTGGCCCGGAGCCGAGGCGCTCATGCGAGCGGACGCTTGAAGTAGCCGACCAGGTTCTCGGGGTTCGGGCCGGGCGCGATCTGCACCAGCTCCCAGCCTTCGGACCCGAAGTTGTCCAGGATCTGCTTCGCCGTGTGCGTGAGGACCGGCGCGGTCAGGTATTCCCACTTCTGCATGAGGCGCACCCTACGGGCAGCCCGGGCGGGGCTCACGGCGGCGGGGACGCGGGCACACTGGAGGGATGCCGAGACGACCCCCCTCGCTCGACGACCCCGGACATCTCGCGCTCTGGGGCGAGCGGCACCTCTGCACCGTCACGCTCGCGCGCCCCGACGGCCGGCTGCACGTGACGCCGATGGGGATCGTGCTCGACGTCGACGGCCGCCTCGCCTGGGGCATCACCTCGAGGGGCTCGGTCAAGGCGCGGCTGCTGGCCCGACACCCGGGCACTCGCGTCGCCGTCTGCCAGGTGGACGGCCGCTGGTGGTCCTCGGTCGAGGGCCCCGGCCGCGTCAGCCGCGACCCGGCGGTGGTCGCCGAGGCCGAGCGGCGGTACGCCGCGCGCTATCGGGTGCCGCGGGAGAACCCGCAGCGTGTCGCGCTGCTCGTCGAGGTCGAGCACGTCAACGGCAACCTCCCCGACCCGGCGTGAGCGCCCGCCCCGGCCGGCGTCAATCGACGCCGGGCCGGGCGGATAGGTTGACGCGGTGAGCGACTGGCCCGGGGTGCAGGTGCACGTGGTGAGCGGCAAGGGCGGCACCGGCAAGTCGACGGTCGCGGCGGCGCTGGCCCTGGCGCTGGCCGGCCCCGGTCGGCGGGTCCTCCTCTGCGAGGTCGAGGGCCGGCAGGGCATCGCGCGCATGTTCGACGTCGACCCGCTGCCCTACGAGGAGCGCCGCATCGCCACGGGCCTGGCCGACGCCGACGGGCAGGCGGGCGAGGTGCACGCCCTGCACATCGACCCCGAGTCGGCGCTGCGGGAGTACCTCGCGATGTACTACCGCCTCGGCCGCGCCGGCCGCGCGCTCGACCGCTTCGGCTTCATCGAGTTCTGCACCACCCTGGCCCCCGGGGTCCGCGACGTGCTGCTGACCGGCAAGGTCTACGAGGCCGCACGGCGGAGCACCCGCAACAAGGGGGCCACCCGCTACGACGCGGTGGTGCTCGACGCACCACCGACGGGCCGGATCGGCCAGTTCCTCAACGTCAACAGCGAGCTCGCCGGCCTCGCCAAGGTCGGGCCGGTCCGCGGCCAGGCCGACCAGGTGATGACGCTGCTGCGCTCGAGCGCCACGGCGGTCCACCTGGTCACCGTGCTGGAGGAGATGCCGGTGCAGGAGACCGGGGACGCGCTCGCCGAGCTGCGCGACGCCGGCCTCCCGGTGGGCGGCGTGGTGGTCAACCTGGTCCGCCCCCGGCTCCTGGACGAGGCCGAGCTGGCCTCGGCCCGCGCGGGGGCACTGCCGGCCACCGAGATCGCCGACGACCTCGCCCGCGCGGGGCTGACGGCCGCCGGCTCCGCCCCTTCGGGCGACGTCCTCGACGGGCTCCTCGCCGAGGCGCAGGCCCACGCGGAGCGCCGCGCGCTCGAGGACCGCCAGCGCGAACGCATCGACGAGCTGGGCGTGCCGACCTACGAGCTGCCGCGGCTCGCCGGCGGGGTAGACCTGGGCGCGCTCTACGACCTCGCCGACCGGCTGCGGGTCGGGGGGTTGGCGTGACGCACCACGCGCGGCAGGGCCCGGCCGGCGCCCCCGGGGGTCGGCTCGACGTCGACGCGCTGCTCGACGACCCCGGGACCCGGATCATCGTCTGTTGCGGGTCGGGCGGGGTCGGCAAGACGACGACCTCCGCCGCGCTCGCCCTGCGCGCCGCCGAGCGCGGTCGGCGGGTGGTCGTGCTGACGATCGACCCCGCGCGGCGGCTGGCGCAGGCGATGGGCATCGAGGCGCTGGGCAACACCCCGCACCCGGTCGACGACGTGGACGGCGCGGCGGGCGGCTCGCTCGACGCGATGATGCTGGACATGAAGCGGACCTTCGACGAGGTCGTGGAGTCCCAGGCGTCGCCGGAGAAGGCCCGCCAGATCCTCGCGAACCCCTTCTACGTCGCCCTCTCCAGCTCCTTCGCGGGCACGCAGGAATACATGGCGATGGAGAAGCTGGGGCAGATCCACCGCGAGGCCGTCGCGCGGGGGACGCACGACCTGGTCGTGGTGGACACCCCACCCTCCCGCTCGGCCCTGGACTTCCTCGACGCGCCCGAGCGGCTCTCGCGCTTCCTCGACGGCCGCTTCCTGCGCCTGCTGCTCGCGCCGGCGCGCGGCCCCGCACGGATGATGACGGCGGGCCTGGGCCTGATCGCGAACGCGCTGTCGCGCGTGGTCGGGGCCCAGGTGCTGCGAGACATGCAGACCTTCGTCTCCGCGTTCGACACCCTGTTCGGGGGGTTCCGGCAGCGCGCGGAGCGCACCTTCGCGCTGCTGCAGGACGGGGGTACGGCGTTCCTCGTGGTCGCCGCGCCGGAGCCCGACGCGCTGCGCGAGGCCGCCTACTTCACCGAGCGGCTCACCGCCGACGCGATGCCGCTCGCCGGGCTGGTCGTCAACCGGGCCGGGCGGCGTCCGGCAGGCGGGGCGCTCTCCGCCGACGAGGCGGCCGCGGCCGCCGCGCGGCTCGAGCGCGGGGCGGGCGGCGGCGTCCCGGTCACGGCCGGGCTGCTCCGCCTGCATGCGGACGCCGAGCGCCTCGTCGACCGCGAGGAGCGGTTGCGCGAGAGGTTCGCCGCGGCCCACCCGCAGGTGCCGAGCGTGGTGGTGCCGGCCCTGCCCACCGACGTGCACGATCTCGACGGCCTGCGCCGGGTCGGCGCCCTGCTGGCCGGGGGCCCGGACGGGCCCGCGGGCTCCTGACGGGGTTGACCCGGGGCTCACCGGGTCGGCCCGCCGGCGGTTCAGCTGGCCTGGACCGTGTACTGCTCGCGGGCGGTCTCGAGCACGCCCCGCCAGTGGGTGTCCGGGCGACGACGCAGCAGCGCACGTCGCTCGCGCTCCGTCAGACCGCCCCAGACACCCCACTCGATCTCGTTGTCCAGCGCCTCGGCGAGGCACTCGGTGCGCACCGGGCAGCCGGCGCAGACCTGCTTCGCCTTGTTCTGCTCCGCGCCGCGCACGAAGAGGTCGTCCGGCTGCCCCTCACGGCAGGCCGCCGATTGAAACCAGTCCTCAACCCACATGTCCCTCAACCCCACCTAGTCCGACCGACGACCCCATGTCTCCGGTCCAGTCCTTTTGCCGATGGCTCAAGTAAAGGGCGAGCACGACGACGCGGCGACGGCCTCTCGGTTCGAGTGATCTAGTCACAATTGACTAGGCCAGTCGCAGGCTCGGGCAGCCGCGCGCTCGGCCGAGCCCGCCGCCACACCCCGGCGGGTGGCGATCGCGGATGCCGGACGGCTCTTGAGGCTCCCGTACGATCGGGCGCATGGCCGAGCCCCGCGACCATCAGCCGACCAGCGTGCTCTCCCAGCTGGGGGTGATGCTGGCGGTCTCCGTGGTCCTCGGCGTGGTGGTCGCCGGGCTCGCGATCCCCTTCGCGGGTGTCCTCGGCAGCGGAGCGAAGCGGGTCGCCGACAGCATGGACAGCCTGCCGGCCGAGCTCGAGACCGAGGCGCTGCCCCAGCGCACGCGGATGCTCGACAGGACCGGCAAGGTCCTCGCCACGCTCTATGACGAGAACCGCGTCAACGTCCAGCTCAAGGACGTCTCCCGGCTGATGACCAAGGCCATCGTCGCCATCGAGGACTACCGTTTCTACGAGCACGGCGCCCTCGACCTCAAGGGCACGATGCGCGCCTTCATCACCAACCAGGCCAACCAGGGCGAGATCGTCCAGGGCGGTTCCTCCATCACCCAGCAGATGGTGAAGCTGACGCTGGTCCAGCAGGCCGACACCCCGGAGGAGAAGAAGGCCGCCACCGACGACACCTACGCGCGCAAGCTGCGCGAGCTGCGCTACGCGGTCGCCTTCGAGCAGAAGTACTCCAAGGACTGGATCCTCGAGCGCTACCTCAACATCGCCTACTTCGGCGACGGGGCCTACGGCATCCAGGCCGCGGCGAAGCACTACTTCGACACCAACGCGAAGAAGCTGAACCTGCGCCAGTCCGCGCTGCTCGCCGGCCTCGTGCGCAACCCCAACGGCTACGACCCGACCAACTCGCCCGACCGGGCGCTGAAGCGGCGCAACGTCGTGCTCGACCGGATGGCCGATCTCGGCGTGATCAGCCCCTGGTATGCGAAGAAGGTGAAGAAGCGCAAGCTCGGGCTGAAGGTGGTGCCGAACCGCAACGGCTGTCTCTACTCGGCCGCCCCGTTCTTCTGCGACTACGCGCTGCAGTGGCTGCTCACCGACAAGGCGCTCGGCAAGAACGTGAAGGAGCGCCGCGAGCTCATCCTCTCCGGCGGCCTGACGATCCGCACCACGCTCGCGCCCGCCTTCCAGAAGGCCGCCGACAAGTCGGTCAAGGACAAGGTGTACCCCACCGACCAGGCCATCGGCGGCCTCGCCATGGTCGAGCCGCGCACCGGCGAGGTGCGGGCCATCGCCCAGTCCCGCCCCATGGGTCGGCTGGCGGACAAGGGCGAGACCTTCCTGAACTACGTCGTCCCGCAGCGGCTCGGCGACTCCGCCGGCTTCCAGGCCGGGTCCACCTTCAAACCGTTCGTGCTCTCCGCGGCCGTGAACCAGGGCATCCCGCTCAGCACGCAGATCGAGGCGCCGCAGACGCGGACCTTCAACCAGTCCGACTACAAGGGCTGCAACAACGAGGACTTCGTCGGCACCTTCCAGATCGAGAACTCCACGGGCGCCGGCACCTTCGACCTCTACTCGGGCACGCAGCAGTCGGTCAACACCTTCTACCTCGAGCTGGAGAAGCGCACCGGCCTGTGCGAGCCCTTCTCGCTGGCGCGCGCGATGGGCGTCGAGCTGACGAACAAGACGGGTGACGAGCAGGGCAACGGCGCCGAGATGGTGCCGACCTTCACCCTCGGCGTCCCCAACGCCTCGCCCCTGGAGATGGCCGAGGCGTACGCGACGTTCGGCGGGCGGGGGCTGCACTGCGACTCCCGACCCGTGACCTCCATCGCCGACGCCAACGGCAACGAGGTCAAGAAGTACCGGGCGAAGTGCAAGCAGGTCATCCCCGCCTCGACGGCCGACGCGGTCAACGACGTGCTGCGCGGGGTGCAGGAGGACGGCTTCGGCTCCCAGAACGGCCTCCAGCTCGACTCTCCCTCGGCCGGCAAGACGGGCACGACCCAGAGTGGCAAGGCGGTCTGGTTCATCGGCTACACCCCGGAGCTCGCCGCCGCCGCGATGATCGCCGGTGCCAACCAGCAGGGCACGCCGATCACCCTGGTCGGGCAGACCATCGGCGGCGGCTACGTCTCCTCCGCCTCCGGCTCCGGCTTCGCCGGCCCGGTGTGGGGCGACGCCATGCAGGCGATCGACGACATCCTCCCGGACACCGACTTCAAGCGGCCCAGCGGCGAGGACGTGGCCGGCGTCGACATCGGCGTGCCCTCGACGTACGGCGTCAGCTACAGCGAGGCCGAGTCCCGGCTGCGCGCCGCCGGCTTCAGTCCCTCCTTCGGCGGCGACGTGAACGACGACCTCAGCGAGGGCCTGGTGCTCTACACCTCCCCCGGCTCAGGGGAGGAGGCCCCAAGCGGGTCGACCGTCTACATCTACCAGTCCACGGGATACGTGCCCCCGCCGCCGGAGCCCGAGCCCGCGCCCGCGCCCGCGCCCGAAAAGCCGAAGCAGAACAACGGCGGTGGCGGCGGCGGCAACAACGGCGGCGGTGGCGGCGGCAACAACGGCGGCGGTGGCGGCGGCAACGGCGGCGGCGGCGGCAACAACGGCGGCGGCAACGGCGGCGGCAACAACGGCGGCGGCAACAACGGTCGCGGCGGCGGCAACGGCGGCGGCAGGAACTGACCGCTGGCGCTGACGTCGCCCGAAAGTCAGCCGAGCTGGCGGCGGACCTCGGTCGCGACGGCCCCGCCGTCGGCCCGGCCCCGGACCTGCGGCTGGAGTGCCCCCATCACCCGGCCCATCGCCTTCATGCCGTCGTCGGCCGCGCCGAGCTGAGCGATGGTTGACGCGACCAGCTCGCGCACCTGCTCGTCGCTGAGCTGCTCGGGCAGGTAGCGCGCCAGCACCTCGGCCTCGGCCCGCTCCTTCGCCGCGAGCTCGGGGCGCCGCGCGTCGTCGTAGGCGGTCGCCGACTCGCGGCGCTTCTTCGCCTCGCTCGAGAGCACGCCGACGACCTCGTCGTCGTCCAGCTGCTTGGCCTCCTTGCCGGCGACCTCGGCGTTCGAGATCGCGGACAACGCCATGCGCAGGGTGCCGGCCGTGACCTCGTCGCGCCCCTTCATGGCGGCCGTGAGGTCCTGTCGGAGCCGGTCCTTGAGAGCGCTCATGCGCGCCATTGTGGCAGCCTTGGCGGGGTGTCCCCGACCGCCGACCCCCCGCGTGCGCTCCGCCTCGCGTCGGCCGCCGGCGTCGGCCTGGGGGCGGCGCTCACGGCGTACGCTGCCGTGGAGGCGCGGTCCTTCGTGCTGCGCCGCCTGGAGGTCCCGGTCCTGCCGCCCGGGGCGCGCCCGCTGCGGGTGCTCCACCTGTCCGACCTGCACCTGACGCCGGGGCAGCGGCGCAAGCAGGAGTGGGTGCGCGGCCTCGCGGAGCTCGAGCCCGACCTCGTCATCGACACCGGCGACAACCTGGCGCACCCCGACGCCGTGCCGGTCGTGCTCGACTCGCTCGGGCCGCTGCGCGACGTGCCCGGCGTCTTCGTGCTCGGCTCGAACGACTACTTCTCGCCGACGATGCGCAACCCGCTGCGCTACCTGCTGCCCGACGACGGGCAGCGCAACACCCACTCGCCCCCGCTGCCGTGGCCGGCGCTGCGTGACGCGCTGCGCGAGGACGGGTGGGTCGACCTGACCAACCGGCGCGACGCGCTGCAGGTCGGTGACCTGAGCCTCGGTCTGACCGGCGTGGACGACCCGCACCTCGGGTACGACGATCTCCCCGCCGTCGCCGGCCCCGCGGACCGCGGCGCCGACCTGAGGCTGGCCATCGCCCACGCGCCTTACCTGCGGGTCCTCGACCGGTTCGCCGAGGACGGCAACGACCTGCTCGTGGCGGGGCACACGCACGGCGGGCAGGTCTGCCTGCCCGGGGTGGGCGCGCTCACCACCAACTGCGACCTCGAGCCGGCCCGCGCCAAGGGCCTGCACCGGCACCCGGCGGGCTCGCGGCCCGGCGACCCCGGGTCCGCCTGGCTGCACGTCAGCGCCGGGGTCGGCACCAGCCCCTACGTGCGGCTGCGCGTGGCCTGCCGACCGGAGGCGACCCTGCTCACGCTGCTCCCCCGGCCCGCCTGAGGCGGTTTCGGGGGCTCGAGGACCGTTCGCTATGCTCGCCCGGGCGTGGCCGAGAGAGGCCACCCTCGGGCTGTAGCGCAGCTTGGTAGCGCGCCTCGTTCGGGACGAGGAGGCCGCAGGTTCAAATCCTGTCAGCCCGACCACTGTCAGCCCCACCATGCGATGCCGAGGGATCCTTGCCCCTCGAGCGCTCGCGAGTCGTGGCACACTGCGCTCATGGGGAACGAGGATCCCGGCTCGCAGGACGAGTCCACCGAAGAGTCGCTGAAGCTCCCGTCGCTCGGCTTCGGCCGCAAGCGCCGGGGCAAGCACGACCACGGCGACGCCGAGCCGGCTGAGGAGACCGTGCCCCAGACGGTCGAGCAACCCGTCCCGGAGCCGGAGCCCGAGCCCGAGGCCGAACCGGAGCCCGAGCCGGAGCCGGTCGCCAAGAGGGAGCCGGAGCCCGAGCCGGAGCCGGTCGCCGAGAGGGAGCCCGAGGCCGAACCGGAGGCCGAACCCGAGGCGAAGCCGGAGCGCGAACCGATCGGCAAGGCGATCCTCGGTGCCTTCCGCCCGTCGACCACCAAGAGCGCCGACGACGAGGACACGCGCGTGCAGGAGCCGGTCGCCGCGGGAGGTGGCTGGTCCGCGATGACCGGCGGATCCCAGGAGACCGCCACGACCCAGCGGGGCCAGCCGGGAGAGCGGAAGCGTGCGCTCTCCAGACCGGTGGTGTCGCTGCCGTCGATCTCCGTAGGCGGCCGCCTGGCCGCCGGCGTCGTCGGCGTGCTCGCGGGCGTGCTGATGGTGCTCGGCACGATGCTGGCGATGGGCGGCTGCCAGGCGGTGCGCGGAACGTCCAGCTGCGGCGGCGGCCCGGGCCTTGTCCTCATCTTCGCGCTGGTCGCCGCCGTGGTCGTCGCCGGCGCCGTGGGGCTGCGCATCGCCGGCGTCCCCTACGGCGGCACGATCAGCTTCCTGGGCGTGGGCCTGGTCGTCGTGATCGTCCTGCTGTTCCTGCTCGAGGTCGTCTACTCGCCGCTGATGCTGGTCGTGATCCCGCTGCTGACGGGGGCGGCCTTCCTGGTGGCGCACGGGCTGGCGGCCCAGTTCGGCGAGTACGACGGGCCCGACTGGCGCTGACCCGGCGACGCGTCGGTCGGGCCGACCGCCGCGCTCAGCGCGCGGCGAGCAGCTCCGCGATCTGCACCGTGTTCAGCGCCGCGCCCTTGCGCAGGTTGTCGTTGCTGATGAAGAGCGCCAGCCCGCGGTCGTCCGGGACGCCCTCGTCCTGGCGGATCCGGCCGACGTACGACGGGTCGCGGCCCGCCGCCTGCAGCGGGGTGGGGATCTCGGAGAGCTCGACGCCTGATGCCCCGGCGAGCACCTCGCGGGCGCGCTCGGGCGTCAGCGGGCGGGAGAACTCGGCGTTCACGGCGAGCGAGTGGCCGGTGAAGACCGGGACGCGCACGCAGATCCCCGACACGGGCAGGTCGGGCAGCTCGAGGATCTTGCGCGTCTCGTGGCGCAGCTTCTGCTCCTCGTCGGTCTCGTGCCGCCCGTCGTCGACGATCGAGCCGGCCATCGGCAGCACGTTGTAGGCGATGGTCCGGTCGTACTTCTGCGGCTCGGGGAACGCGACGGCCTCGCCGTCGTACGCCAGCTCGCGGGCCTTGTCGCCCGCGGCGGCGACCTGGCTGGCGAGCTCCTCCACGCCGGCCACCCCGGAGCCGCTGACGGCCTGGTAGGTCGCGGTCACCAGCCGAACGAGGCCCGCCTCGTCGTGCAGCGCCTTCAGCACCGGCATCGCGGCCATGGTCGTGCAGTTGGGGTTGGCGACGATCCCGCGCGGGATGTCGTCCAGGGCGTGCGGGTTCACCTCGGCGACGACCAGGGGCACGTCGGGGTCGCGGCGGAATGCCGAGGAGTTGTCGACGACCGTGACGCCGGCCGCAGCGAAGGCGGGCGCGAGCGAGCGCGAGGTCGTCGCCCCGGCCGAGAAGAGGGCCAGGTCGAGACCGGCGGGGTCGGCGGTGTCGGCGTCCTCCACCGTCACCTCGCGGTCCCCGAAGGGCAGGACCGTGCCCGCCGAGCGCGCCGACGCGAAGAAGCGCACCTGCTCGGCCGGGAAGCCCCGCTCCAGCAGGATCTTCCGCATCGCGACGCCGACCTGCCCGGTCGCGCCGACGACGCCGATGTTGACGCGGCGTGCGTCTCGCGCGCTCATCGGCCGGTCCCGCCGTAGACCACGGCCTCGACCTCGTCGGAGTCGAGGTCGAAGGCCGAGTGGGTGGCGCGCACGGCGCTGTCGATGCCCGACTCGTTGACGATCACCGAGATCCGGATCTCGGAGGTGGAGATCATGTCGATGTTCACCCCGGCGGAGGCCAGCGCGTTGAAGAAGGTGGCCGTGATGCCGGGGTAGGAGCGCATGCCGGCGCCGATCAGGGAGACCTTGCCGACCTGGTCGTCGTAGAGCAGCCGCTCGTAGCCGATCTGCTCCTGCACCTTGGCCAGCGAGCCCATCGCGGCCTGCCCGTCGTCGCGGGGCAGGGTGAAGGAGATGTCCGTGCGGCCGGTCGACGCGGCGGACACGTTCTGCACGACCATGTCGATGTTCACCTCGACCGAGGCCAGGGCCTCGAAGACCTGGGCCGCCTCGCCCACCTTGTCGGGGACGCCGACGACCGTGATCTTTGCCTGGCTGCGGTCGTGGGCGACGCCGGCGATCATCGCCTGCTCCATGTGGGTCTCCTTTGCGGAGTCGGGGAGGATCCAGGTCCCCTCCTTCTGGGAGAAGGAGGAGCGGACGTGCACGGGCATCTCGTGGCGGCGCGCGTACTCCACGCACCGCAGATGCAGGATCTTGGCGCCCGAGGCCGCCATCTCGAGCATCTCCTCGGTGGAGATGGAGTGCAGCTTGCGGGCCGTCGGCACGATGCGCGGGTCGGCGGTGAAGACGCCGTCGACGTCGGAGTAGATCTCGCAGACGTCGCCGCCGAGGGCCGCCGCGAGCGCCACCGCGGTGGTGTCCGAGGCGCCGCGGCCCATCGTGGTGACGTCCTTGGTGTCCTGGGAGACGCCCTGGAAGCCCGCCACGATCGCGATGGCGCCCTCGCTGATCGCGGTCTGGATGCGCCCCGGGGTCACGTCGATGATCTTGGCGCGGCCGTGCGAGGAGTCCGTGATCACGCCGGCCTGTGACCCGGTGAAGGACTGGGCCCGGTGCCCGAGCTGCTCGATGGCCATGGCGACGAGCGCCATCGAGATGCGCTCGCCGGCGGTGAGCAGCATGTCCATCTCGCGCGGGGGCGGCAGGGGCGTGACCTGCTCCGCGAGGTCACGCAGCTCGTCGGTGGTGTCGCCCATCGCGGAGACCACCACGACGACGTCGTGGCCGGCCTTCCGCGTCCCGACGATGCGCTGGGCCACCCGCTTGATGCCGGCGGCGTCGGCCACGGACGAACCGCCGTACTTCTGCACGACAATGCCCACGACAAGTCCTCTGGTGCTCGGCTCGCTGATCGTCCCGTCCCGCGCCTGCGCGCGCCCCCGATCCGGGGGCCGAGTCTAGCGGGGCTCAGGCCGGGCGCTCCTCGAGCATCTCCTCGGCGGCCGCCACCCGCTCCTCGTCGACCACGAACTCGGCGTCGAGCCGGTCGTGGGTGAGCACCGACTGCAGGGCGCGCAGCGCCCCGGAGGCCTCGGCGCCCCAGTGCGAGAGGTAGGAGAACTGCCACCACCACAGCGCCTCGACGACCTCGCCGTCGCGGAAGTGCCGCAGCCCGTGGGCCAGCGCCGCGGCGACGCTGGTCAGGTCGTCGGAGAGGGCCGTCGGCAGCATCTCGGGCTCGCCGTAGGGGTCGAACACCTCGTGGTAGACGTCCACGGCCTCGAGCATCCGCGCCAGGCGCAGCCGCATCTCGTCGAGGTCCGGGTCGGGCCCCGGGTCGGGCTCGAACTCCTCGGCGGGGGTGAAGTCCCGCTGGACGCCCAGCCGGGCGCCCGCGAGCAGGACCTGCGAGACCTCCAGGAGCAGGAGCGAGACGGCCCGCCCCGGGTCGCCCTCGCTGGCGATCGCCCGCAGGGCGATCAGGAAGCTCTCGACCTGGTCCGCCACCTGCTGGGCGAGGTCCTCGGTGGCGCTGTCGAGGGGCGCGCCCCGGACAGGGTCGCCAAGCTGCTCAATCATCCGTCGATCGCCTCCCCGCGAACGCACGACCCAGCGTCACCTCATCGGCGTACTCCAGGTCCCCTCCTACCGGCAGTCCACTGGCAAGTCGGGTCACGCGCAACCCCAGGGGCTGCAACATTCGCGTCAGATATGTCGCGGTCGCCTCCCCCTCGAGGTTCGGATCGGTGGCCAGGATCACCTCGGCGACCGCCCCGTCGGCCAGCCGCACCATCAGCTCGCGCATGTGCAGCTGGTCCGGTCCGACCCCGTCGATCGGCGAGATCGCCCCGCCGAGCACGTGGTACCGGCCCCGGTACTCCCGCGTCCGCTCGATCGCGACGACGTCCTTGTACTCCTCCACGACGCACAGCACCCCCGGGTCGCGCCGCGGGTCGCGGCAGATCCGGCACTGCTCGTCCTCGGAGACGTTGAAGCAGGTCTTGCAGAACTTGACCTTCGCCTTCACCTCGACCAGCACGTCGGAGAGCCGGCGGACGTCGGCGGGGTCGGCCTGGAGCAGGTGGAAGGCGATGCGCTGGGCGCTCTTCGGCCCGACACCCGGCAGCCGGCCGAGCTCGTCGATGAGGTCCTGGACGACGCCCTCGTACACCGCGTGCGCCTAGAAACCGGTCTGGCCCGGCGAGCCGCCGGGCCCGGCGTCGTCGCTCCCGCTGCCGGGGCCGCCCAGGCCCCCCAGGTCGCCCATGCCTCCCATGCCTCCCATGCCGCCGGCGAGCGGGCCCAGCGTCTCGGAGGCCAGGTTGTCCGCCTGGGTCTTGGCGTCCCGGTAGGCCGCGACGATCATGTCGCCGAGCTCGGAGAGGCTCTCCTCGTCCTGGCCGTCGAACTGACCGGGGCGCACGGTGACGCCGGCCAGGTCTCCCACGCCGTTGACCGTGACCGCGACCGCGCCGCCGGCGACGCTGCCCTCGACCATCGTCTCGTGCAGGCGCGCCTGCGCCTCCTGCAGCTGCTCCTGCATCGCCTGCGCCTGCTGGAGCAGGGCGTTCATGTCCATGCCGCCGCCGCCGAGGGCGTCGAAGGGGTTCTGGCTCATCGGGAATCCACTCCTGGGATCGGGTCGTGCGTGGGGCGTGTGACAAACGGGTGAGCTGCCGGTGCCGGTCTGGTCAGGGGTGCTCGATCTCCTGGATCACGCGGGCTCCCAGCTCGCGCTGCAGGAGCTCGGCGCCGGCGAGGCCGGCGGCCTCGTCGTCGGGGTCGTCGCGGGCCCAGGCGGCGTCGGGGTCCGGGGGCGGCGGCTCGGGGTCGGGGGGGCCGTCCGCGCGGGTGCGCGCGAAGGCCTCGCGCGCCACGGCCGCGGCGCGGGGCGCCTCGTCGGCGGGGGGCTCGGGCGGGCCGGGGGCGGGCAGCGAGCCGGCGGGCCGCCCGCCCGTCTCAGGCGCGGCCGTCGGCGAGGGGTCGTCGGCGTCGGCCCCCGGCTCGGGCGCGGCCGGCTCGGGCGCGGCCTGCCGGGCCGACGACGGGCCGGCCTCGGCCCGTGGCCCCGGCGCGACGATGGCCTCGATCCGCCAGTCGGAGCCCACGACGTCGATCGCCGCCTGCCGGAGGATCTCCCCGTGTCCCCCGGACGCGAAGTTGTCACGCGGGCCCGGCGCCTGGAAGCCGAGCGTCAAGGTCGCGGCGTCGACGCCGACCACCTGCGCGTGCTGGGTCAGGTGCATCCAGGTGACCCGGCGCCGGGACTTCGTGGCCTCCACGATGTCGGGCCACAGGCGGCGCACGTCCACGAGCGAGAGCCCGCCGGCGGGCGCCGCCGAGTCGGCGTGAGCTTCCGCGGCGGGCGCCGCCGAGTCGGCGTGAGCTTCCGCGGCGGGCGCCGCCGAGTCGGCGTGAGCTTCCGCCGCGGGCACCGCCGAGTCGGCGCGACCTGCTGCGGGCACCGGGGCCGATCGCGGAGGGTCGGGGACGGGGCGGCCGGGGCTCCCGCCGCTGATCGCGGCTCGCTTCTCCAGCCGGTCGAGCCGGGCGAGCATCCCGTCGGTGTCGGTCTCGGCGGCCGGCAGCAGGACCCGGGCGCAGACGAGCTCGAGCAGCAGCCGCGGCGCGGTGGCGCCCCGCATCTCGGTGAGGCTGGCGGCGACCAGGTCCGCGGCCCGGGACAGCTCGGCCGCCCCGAAGCGCGCGGCCTGGGCGACGAGCCGCTCCCCGGCGTCCTCGGGGACGTCGATCAGGCCGGTCGCGGGGGCGTCCGGGACCGCGGCGACGACGACGAGGTCGCGCAGGCGGCGCAGCAGGTCCTCGCTGAACCGGCGCGGGTCCTGCCCGGACTCCACCACCTTGTCGACCACGCCGAAGACGGCAGCACCGTCCGCGGCGGCGAAGGCCTCGACCACCTCGTCGAGCAGCGAGTCGTGGGTGTAGCCGAGCAGATCCGTCGCCAGCTGGTGGGTGACGCCATCCGGGCCCGCGCCGCCGAGCAGCTGGTCGAGCACGGAGAGCGTGTCGCGCGCCGAACCCCCTCCCGCCCGGACGACCAGCGGCAGCGCGGCCGGCTCGATGGTCACGCCCTCGCGCTCGCAGAGGTCGGCGAGGTAGCCGCTGAGCAGGCGCGGCGGGATGAGCCGGAAGGGGTAGTGGTGCGTGCGCGACCGGATCGTCGGGAGCACCTTGTCGGGCTCGGTGGTCGCGAAGATGAACCGGAGGTGCGGCGGCGGCTCCTCGACCAGCTTGAGCAGGGCGTTGAAGCCCTGCGTGGTGACCATGTGCGCCTCATCGATGATGTAGACCTTGAAGCGGCTGTGCACCGGCGCGAAGAACGCCTTCTCGCGCAGGTCGCGGGCGTCGTCCACGCCGCCGTGCGAGGCCGCGTCGATCTCGATCACGTCGATCGAGCCCGGCCCGCCCCGCGCCAGGTCGGTGCAGCTGCGGCACTCGCCGCAGGGGTCGGCCGTCGGCGCCTGTTCGCAGTTCAGGCACCGGGCGAGGATGCGCGCGGACGTCGTCTTGCCGCAGCCGCGGGGGCCGGAGAAGAGGTAGGCGTGGTTGACCCGGTTATTGGCCAGCGCGGCCCGCAGCGGTCGGGTCACGTGGTCCTGGCCGATGACCTCCGCGAAGGTCTCGGGGCGGTACCGCCGGTACAGCGCGAGGGGGGACTCCACCCTGCGAACCCTAACCACCGGCGGGGACAGCCGGAACCGCGGTGGACCGGCCGTGGACACGCCACGGAAGGGCGGCGCCGCCGGGCATGAAAAGGCCCCCCGCGCACCCAGCAGAGCTCGCTGACCCTTGCTGCCTTCCGGCCCTGGGGGAGTTGGGCGAGGTGCCGCCGCGCGGGGGGTTGGCCCCAGCCTAGGCGAGGCGCCGGACGCGACCCAAGGCGGCGTCCGGAAGGCCAGGCCGGTTTCCGCGGCGCCTGCGGCGGCCGGTACATTTCCCGCGGAGGATTCGCCTAGTGGCCTATGGCGCTCGCTTGGAAAGCGGGTTGGGTTAACAGCCCTCAGGGGTTCGAATCCCCTATCCTCCGCCACTGCTCAGGCCGCTGACCTGCGGGAACGCCCGGTCCGCCCGACGCGAACGCCACGAGCGGCGGTCCGGGCTCAGGCCCGTAGTCTCAGTTCTAGTCTCAGTTGGCTCCGGGAGGGCGCTCGCTCTGCGGTGGCACGTCCCGATCCAGGCCAGCGAACGAGTCATGGACTCGCCCGCGGCCAACGGTCAGCAGCATCTGCGGGCCGCGACGCGTGATAGCCCCACAGGCGGC